>JAOEWO010000099.1 GCA_028383925.1 Winogradskyella sp. | reverse complement strand
CTGTTTTTATTACTGTAAACAAATGTGCCATTAAATTTATAATCTTTAGATTGAACTAACGATTTTATGCTATTATATGTGGATTGAAAAGCGTCTTGTTGTGTCTGCTTCTGTTGTGCTGTTGCGTAAGTTGTAAATACGGCACACACTAAGATAAATACTATTTTTTTCATGTTTTTATTTTGGATCTAATGTTGTTTTAATTCGCTCAATACAATCTCTGTAATGGTATTTTGTTTCGGTGTTTAAAGACATTTTAGTAGCCGATTCTAATACACGTTTTAATTGATTTAGCTCTCCTCTTACAAGCGCTCTAATGTCTGATTGGTTAACGTTAAAGTACTGTCTGCTTCGTCTTGGGTCTAAATCTTGTGTCATTAAATAAATCATTCTATCTAAATACACACGTTGCAAGTTACGTCTAAAAACCGAAACATTTGAAGCTGTTTTAGTTTCTCTCCATAAGCCTAATCTTACATCGCTCAACATATTTAATGCAGAATAATTTGAAGCATCCATGGCGTTATGATCTATAAGTCTGCCAAGGCGTTCAAAATTAAGAAGGTTGTCTAAATGACGACTTTGTAAGCGTCTTAGGCGCTCAGTGTAACCAGCATAATCTATATTTTGAAGTACTGATGTATCTAACAGCCAATTTGGTGTTTCAAAAGCATTTTTATGCAACCATTGTAGTGCCTCTTTTTGATAGGTTTTAGCTACCGGATTATATACATTACCTTTTTGCTGTGGTGTTTTAGAATCTTCTACAACACCACCAATATGCGTAACAACATGGCCAATATAACGACTCCAAACCCCTTGTAGTTCGCCATACAACTCTTCTAAATCTTCATAATTATTTGTTTTATCGCTCGTCCAACTTGGTAAGTTTTTTGCTACTATTTTTAAATTATTTAAACCATAAGTACTCGCTTTAATACTATTATTACCAATATCTTCTGTCTGCGCAGTTGGGTCGAAACGACTACTTTGCTTTCCGAATTTATAAAGAGGGTTACCCGATTTTTCCATTACCCAACCGTTAAGTGTTTGTTTTTCATCTTCGGCAGATTTGGCTTCTGGCAAGTATCGGTATCCATAATTAATAGCATAATTATCGTACGGTCCCAATTGTCTAATAAAACGAATGTTTGTGTCGCCTGGCTGTGCAATATAATTGTAACGTGCATAATCCATAATGGTTGCAGCAATTCCGTTTTTTTGTGTAAAAGCTCCATCTCTATAGCTTTCTACATCGTAAGCATAACTCGCACTCATATTATGTGGCAAACCTAAAGTATGACCAACTTCGTGTGCAATTACCATTTTCATCATTTCACCAATTTCTTCGTCTGGTGTATTTAGAGTTCTAGCAGAGGGGTTTGCTGCACCTGTTTCAAGCATATAACGGTTACGGTAAGATCGCAAATGGTTGTGGTACCAAATAATATCACTTTCTATAATCTCACCACTCCTGGGATCAGAAACACTTGGTCCGGTTGCATTTCTTGTTGTACTAGCAACATATCTTACCACAGAATATCTTATATCTTCTGGACTAAATTCTGGGTCTTCAACTTTAGTAGGTGGATCTTTTGCAATTATAGCATTTTTAAAGCCTGCAGCTTCAAAAGCCTTTTGCCACAATTCTATACCTTCTTTCATGTAGGACCTAAACTTTTGTGGCGTTGCTGGATCTAAATAATAAATAATTGGTTTTACAGGCTCTACCAACTCGCCTCTTTTGTAAGCTTCAATATCTTTTGGAATTAGTTTCCAACGTCTTAAATATGTTTTTTCATCTGCTTTTAATGCCTCGCTTCCATAATCGTATTGACTTAAAGTAAACCAACCCACGCGCTCATCAAAAAGACGTGGTTGCATTGGTACTTTTGGTAATAAAATCATCGATTGATTAACCTGTACACTAATGGTTTCATCACCAGTGTTTACTGGTGGCTCTGCAGCATTATATGTAAAATCCTGAACCACTTCTATGTTTTCAGGATAACTTTTCATGCTGTTTATAAAACTTCGAGATTTGTCTAAATTTCTAACTTTATATTGTTGTCTTATATAAGAAGGTAAGCCACTAATTGCTTTAACATCTGAACCATAAAAATCACTAACATCAACGACTACAGAAGATGAATCTTTAGAAAATGCAACAATATCAAACGCATATAAGGTTGGTTCGTAATTATTAGACCTTACAGAAACGTTAATTGGTAAACTATCAGCTGCTATTGCACTAGATGATTTTTCTTTAATA
>JAOEWO010000098.1 GCA_028383925.1 Winogradskyella sp. | reverse complement strand
CCTCATTTATTTTTTAAGTCGTATGAATTCTAAAAAAACAAACATAATAGAGTATCTAAAACAAAAAAACGTAAAACGTTTTAGCTTGTTTTTTGCGATTGCCTTTGTGTTTTTAATTTTTTCTAAACTCTCTAATGATTATAAGCAAACCATAAAACTTAAAATAAGTTTAGAAAATGTAGATGATGAGGTGATACTTCAAAATGATTCATTAACCACAATAATGGCTTTTATAGAAGCAAAGGGGTTTGCTTTAGTACCGTATCTATTTAAAGATTATAAGACTATTGTTATAGATGCAAAGACGGATATTACAACCAAAAAAGATGTTTTTATATTTAATGTGCAAAAAAACAAATTCTTAATAGAGCGTCAGCTAGGTACATCTTACGAGCTTCTTTCTGTTCAGCCAGATACCCTAAGGTTAAGTTATTCAAAAAGAGCAACTAAAGTTATTCCTGTAGTTTTAAATAAGACAATTAATTTTGCAATAGGTTACGATGTTAAAGGCAATTACAAATTAGATATAGATAGTCTAAAAGTTGTAGGTGCTTCTAAAGCCATAGAAAAACTAACGTCAATATCTACAGATGTCTTAACTCTTAATGATGTAAATACGTCTATAAATGAGCGCGTTACTATAGATGTTTCGCAGCACAGTGATATTGAGGTATTTCCAAAATTTATTAATGTAAGTGCTAATGTTACAAGATTTACAGAGGGTAAAGTTAATGTACCTGTTACAATTATTAATAAGCCAAATAATGTTGAGATTAATCATTTTCCTAAAACAGTAACATTATCTTTTTATGTAGATTTAGAAGCGTATAACTCAATTACAGCAAATGATTTTATTGTAGAGTGTAATTATTTAGAACGTAGCGAGAATCAGACTTATTTAGTTCCTAAACTAATTAAAAAGCCAGATCTCATTAAACGTATAAACATAAAGCAAAAACGAATTGATTTCATAAAATTATAAAATGAAAATTGTTGGATTAACAGGCGGAATTGGTAGTGGTAAAACTACTATTGCTAACTACTTTAAATCTTTAGGTGTGCCCATATACATCGCAGATAAAGAAGCTAAAGCGTTAATGAATAGTTCTAAAGTTGTAAAAAGAAAATTAACAGCGCTATTTGGCGAGGAGGCTTATCTAAAAGGAGAATTAAATAGACCTTTTTTAGCTTCAAAAATTTTTGCTAATAAGGATATTTTACAAAAAATGAATGCCATTGTTCATCCTAAAGTCGCATCGCACTTTAAGCGTTGGCTAAAAAAGCAAAATGCTCCTTACATTATTAAAGAAGCTGCCATTATATATGAGAATAATTTAGAATCTCAATACGATTTTATTATAGTAGTCGTAGCAGACGAAGCTACTAGACTGCAGCGTGTTTTAAATAGAGACAACACCTCTAGAGGTAAAATAAAATCTATAATAGACAATCAATTACCAGATTCTGAAAAAATAAAAAAGTCAGATTTTGTTATAACTAACGAAGATTTAGAATCTGCAAAGGCTCAAGCATTAGAAATTCATAAAACACTTACCAGCTTATCTCAGTAAAAATAGACTGTGCTCTAGTGTTAATGTAAGGTTAAACATAATTTGTTCTAAATGTTAAAATGTTAAATTTGGCTGATGGGTAAAAAGCTATTCGTCTTACTAGTAGTGTTAATGAGTTTATCGCTCATAGGAATAATTTTTGTCCAAACATTTTTTATAAATAATACGTTAGAAAATGAAGAAGACAATTTTAACAGAAGTGTAACAAGGGCTTTAAGTTTTGTTTCTAGAGACATAGAAGATTTAGAGCTTAGAGAATACATAAGTAAAATAAGACCACTATTAGAAGACCAACAAGAGCCAGATACCGCTACAATAAAGAAATTATACATTACCACAGAAGATGATATTACCGATGAAACTATTATACATCGTAATACTGTTTTAGAAGAGCGCTTTAGAGTGCCTTCATTGTTCTTTGAAATTGATGCAGATAGTATAGATGTTCGTAAACGTACAAAAGAACGTGTTACAGAAGTTTATAGTAACTCTAAAATAGATGGTGGTGCCTCTGTAAAACCAAAGCAGCGTTTGGTAGAAATATCTTCTATGTCTAACATAGATAAACAAACCTATGAGGAGTCGTTTAAAGATTTATTAAAACGAATACCAATCTATAAAAGGGTTACAAAACAACAAGTAGAAATTCTTTTAGAAAGAGAATTAAGGGGAGAAGGCGTAAAGCTAGATTTTGAGTTTGCAATATATGATGATGATTTAGCAACAA
>JAOEWO010000097.1 GCA_028383925.1 Winogradskyella sp. | reverse complement strand
ATAAATTATCTATACACACAGAAAAACTTATTGCCGAGTTTTGTATCACATCAACTTTCATTTTATAAAGATGCAATAAACTAAAAATTTCGCTAATATTCTCTTCCATGATATAAGAAAAATCTAACGATGATAATGAAATTAAAATCTGATGCTTCTTAACTATAAAACAGGGTATTTGGGGCTCTAGAGTTTCACCTTTACTAACACAAGTACCAGCTTCCGTTGGGTTAATAAACGACTTTACATATAACGGAATTTCTTTACGCTGTAAAGGTTGCAATGTTTTTGGGTGAATTACAGAAGCACCATAAAAGGCTAGTTCTATAGCTTCTCTATAAGAAATTTGGTGTAATAGCTGTGCGTTTTCAAAATAACGAGGATCTGCGTTTAAGACGCCTGGCACGTCTTTCCAAATAGTAACACTATTAGCATTTAAGCAATAAGCAAAAATAGCCGCTGTGTAATCACTACCTTCTCTGCCTAAAGTGGTTGTAAAATTATTAGCATCACTTGCTAAAAAACCCTGTGTAATATTTAATATTTTAGAATTAAATTTTGATGATATATTGGCTTGTGTTTGGTCCCAATTAACATTTGAGCGTCTGTAATAACTATCTGTTTTTATAAACTCTCTAACATCTATCCAATTATTTTTAAGTCCGATTTCGTTAAGATAATGACTAATAATGGTTGTAGATATTAGCTCACCAAAACCAATAGTTTGATCATAAACAAAATTATAATCTGGGGATTTATTACTTTTAAAAAACAGTGTAAGCTCATCAAAAAGTAATTTAACGGCTGTAAAAACAGCATGACGTTCGTTCTCAAATAAATCTAAAAGAATTTGATTATGATACTTTATAACATCGTGTATTGCACTTTGTAATTCGGCTTTATTCTCAAAATAGTTTTTAATAACAAGCTCCATTGCATTGGTTGTTTTTCCCATTGCAGAAACCACCACCAAGGTGTTGTTATAACCCGTCGTTTTTAAAACCGTCGCTAAATTTTTTACACCTTCAGCATCCTTAACAGATGCACCACCAAATTTGTAAACGCGCATATTTATTTCCCATGTAAATGGGGATCTTTTAGTTAATATTGTTTAAATAATTTTCAATTCCACTTTCATCTAACTGTACCACATCCCAGTCTCTCATAACATTGGCACCTTTACTTTCGTAAAATTTTATAGCAGGTGCATTCCAATCTATAACTTCCCAACTAATACGTTTTACACCAATAGCTTTACCGTGTTTTACTACAGCATCTAACAGTTTTGTACCAAAACCTTTGCCTCTAGAGTTTTTACTTATAATTAAATCTTCTAAATGCAGTACGTCACCCTTCCAGGTAGAATATCTTAGGTAAACTAAAGCCATACCTTCAATAACAGCATTATCTTCTAATACAAAACAAGTAAATTTTGGCTGTGTACCAAAACCGTCATTTTGTAAATCTTCTATAGTTACTTCTACGGCTTCAGGTTCTTTTTCAAAAATTGCCAATTCATTAATGAGTTCTAACACTCGTGGCATATCTTTTTTAGTGGCTAGTCTTGGTTGTTTCATATAATATTAAATAGCATTCAAATATAACGCAAACTCACTTTACATAACAATTTTTTTAATTTACGAAATCGTTATAGTTTGTTAAAAAATGCGATATTTGTGTGTAATTAATCAATATAACACTACATGTCAAAACGTAATCAAACTTTAGGAGAGTTTATTATTGAAAATCAATCGTCTTTTAAATACACCTCTGGGGAGCTTTCTAGACTAATAAATTCTATTAGATTGGCCGCTAAAGTGGTAAATCACGAAGTTAATAAAGCGGGCTTAGTAGATATTATTGGTGCTGCAGGCGATACAAACATACAGGGTGAAGATCAGCAAAAATTAGACGTATATGCTAACGACAAGTTTATACAAACCATGACCAAGCGTAATATTGTTTGTGGTATTGCTAGTGAAGAAGAAGATGATTTTATTGCTATTAATAGCCAAGATGAAAATAACCAAAACAAATATGTAGTTTTAATTGACCCATTAGATGGTTCGTCTAATATAGATGTTAATGTCTCTGTTGGTACTATATTTTCAATTTACAGACGTGTAACTCCCGTTGGCACACCTGTAACCATTACAGATTTTTTACAAAAAGGTAACCAACAAGTTGCTGCTGGTTATATTGTTTATGGCACATCTACTATGTTGGTTTACACCACAGGAGATGGCGTAAATGGGTTTACATTAAACCCAGCAATTGGTTCATTTTACTTATCGCATCCCAATATGCAG
>JAOEWO010000094.1 GCA_028383925.1 Winogradskyella sp. | reverse complement strand
TTAGCACTCGATTTTGTTTTCATTTTAGGCATTTTGTCCTAGTTTTAATTTACGTTCCGCTTATTATTGTCTTACTGAATTAACAGTTATTACTTCTTTTTTGGTGAGATAAACATAATCATACGCTTACCTTCTAATTTTGGCATTTGTTCAACTTTGCCATACTCTTCAAGATCTTGAGCTAATTTTAATAACAAAATCTGCCCTTGCTCTTTAAACACTATAGAACGTCCTTTAAAGAATACAAAAGCCTTAAGCTTTGCACCATCCTTTAAGAATTTCTCTGCATGTTTCTTTTTAAACTCATAGTCATGATCATCCGTCTGAGGGCCAAAACGTATCTCTTTAACGATAACTTTTGTTGCCTTAGATTTTAATGCTTTTTCACGTTTCTTTTGCTCGTAAAGGAACTTTTTATAGTCCATTACTTTACAAACCGGTGGTGTTGCATTCGGTGATATTTCAACAAGATCTAAACCTTGTTCATCTGCCATTGATAAAGCTTCTTTAACAGGGTAAACACCTATTTCCACATTATCACCGACAAGTCTTACTTCTTCAGATCTGATTTTAGAGTTTATACGGTGCTTATCCTCTTGGACTACACGCCTATTAAAACTCTTTCTTCTACGTATTGCTATGGTTTCTGTAATTTAATTAAACATTATTTATTTGAAAGTCTTTAAACTTTTATTTACTCTTTCTTTTACAAGATTTACAAAGTCTAATACACTTATCGTACCAAGGTCTTCACCACCATGTTGGCGCACTGTTACTGTATTATCTTTTTCTTCTTGCTCGCCTACAATAATCATAAACGGATATTTTTGCATTTCTGCTTCCCTAATTTTCTTACCTACAGTTTCATTTCTGTTATCTGCGAGGGCGCGAATTTCGTCATTTTCTAGCGAATTTAAAACTTTTTCAGCGTATTTTTCATATTTCTCACTTACAGAAAGAATAATAGCCTGTTCTGGCATCAGCCAAAGCGGGAAATTACCTCCAGTATGTTCTAGTAAAATAGCGATGAAGCGCTCCATACTACCAAATGGTGCACGGTGTATCATTACCGGTCTATGCATCTCGTTATCACTGCCTTTGTAAGTTAAATCAAAGCGCTCAGGTAGGTTATAATCTACTTGTATTGTACCTAATTGCCATTGTCTTCCAAGAGCATCTTTAACCATAAAATCTAATTTTGGTCCGTAAAAGGCTGCCTCTCCAGTTTCAATTACATAATTTAAACCTTTATCAATAGCAGCATTTAAGATGGCATCCTCAGCTTTTTTCCAGTTTTCATCACTTCCAATGTATTTTTCAGGCTTTTCAGGATCTCTTAACGATACCTGTGCTGTGAAATTTTCAAAACCTAAAGATCCAAATACATACAACACTAAATCAATAACCTCTTTAAATTCTTCATCTAACTGATCTGGTGTACAGAAAATATGTGCATCATCTTGAGTAAAGCCTCTAACTCTAGTTAAACCATGTAGTTCTCCGCTCTGTTCGTATCTGTAAACCGTACCAAATTCAGCAAAACGTTTAGGTAATTCTTTATATGAAAAGGGTTTGCTGTTATATATCTCACAGTGGTGAGGGCAATTCATAGGTTTTAGTAAAAACTCTTCACCTTCGTGAGGGGTTGTTATGGGCTGAAAACTGTCTTCTCCATATTTTGCGAAGTGGCCAGATGTTACATAAAGTTCTTTTTGAGCAATATGTGGTGTGATTACCATTTCATAACCAGCTTTTTTTTGTGCAGCTTTTAAAAAGTTTTCTAAGCGCTCACGTAAAGCAGCACCCTTTGGTAACCATAAAGGTAAACCTTGACCAACTTTTTGAGAAAATGTAAATAACTCTAGTTCTTTACCTAGTTTTCTATGATCACGTTTTTTAGCTTCTTCTAATAAATTAAGGTATTCTGTAAGCTCCTTCTGTTTAGGAAACGAAACCCCATAAACTCTTGTTAATTGCTTATTTTTCTCGTCACCTTTATAATATGCGCCAGCAACGCTTAGTATTTTAACAGCTTTAATTATTCCTGTGTTTGGTATATGACCACCTCTACACAAGTCAGTAAACGTGGAATGATCACAAAAGCTAATAGTACCATCTTCAAGCTTCTCTATTAGGTCAACTTTATAATCGTTTTTACCAATATAATAAGAGAGTGCTTCAGATTTAGAGACATCACGCATTTTAAAATCGTGTTTTCCTCTAGCAATTTCTATCATTTTAGTTTCAATTACTTTAAAGTCTTTCTCAGAGATTATCCCTTCACCTAAATCAACATCGTAATAGAAACCATTATCAATAGCAGGTCCGACCCAAAGTTTTACACCAGGATATAACTCTTCCAGAGCTTGTGCTAAAAGGTGAGCAGAAGAATGCCAAAAGGCCTTTTTACCTGCATCATCTTTAAAGGTATATAAAGTAAGACTACCATCAGTTGTTAAAGGAGTGTTGGTTTCAATAACATTATCATTGAATTTTGCCGAAATAACATTGCGAGCAAATCCTTCGCTAATATCTACAGCCACTTCGTAAGGTGTTACATCTTTATCAAATGATCTAACAGATCCATCAGGTAGAGTAATT
>JAOEWO010000096.1 GCA_028383925.1 Winogradskyella sp. | reverse complement strand
TCATCCTTTAAGCCTTCATCTTTAATTTTTTGTTGACAGTGATTACAGGTTTTCCATCGTGTTTTTGGTGCTTCATCACCACCAATATGAATATACTCACTAGGAAAAAGTTCTAAAACTTCATCCAAAACGTCTTCAAGAAAATCGAAAGTTTCATCTTTTGTACAATAGATATCCTCAAAAACTCCCCATTTAGTAGCGACCTCAACTTGTTCTCCTGTGCAACCTAATTGCGGATACGCAGCAATAGCTGCTTGGCTATGACCAGGCATTTCAATTTCTGGAATTACCGTTACAAAACGTGCGGTTGCATAAGCCACAATCTCCTTAACGTCGTCTTGTGTGTAAAAACCTCCATAACGCTTACCATCGAACTGGTGCGGTTGATCGCTGTAGTGCCCAATTAAAGTTTCGTTTCTGAAAGCTGCAATTTCTTGTAGTTTTGGATATTTTTTAATTTCAATGCGCCAACCTTGATCTTCGGTTAAATGCCAATGAAAGGTATTCATCTTTAACAACGCTAAAGCATCAATATATTTTTTAATAAAATCTACGGAAAACATATGTCGTGCCACATCGAGATGCATACCTCTATATTTAAATTCTGGTACATCATTAATAATTACCGATTGTATTTCAACTTTTTTGCCATCAAAAGTTCCGCTTTCAAAACTAGCTGGTAGTAATTGACGTAAGGACTGTACTGCATAAAATGCTCCTTGGTCTGTTGCTGCTGTTATTTCAATATTATCTTTTGAAATACTCAACCTATAACCTTCAGGTTTCATCGTTTTATCTTTAACAAAAATGATATCGTTTCCAGATTTTAGATCAATACCACTTCCTGAGGCTATAAAATATTTTAGAAAGTTTGCACTGATACTAAAATCATCTGATAAAGAAATACCTGTATCTTTATTTAAAACAAAAACAGCGTTAATTACCTCTGTAGAAATCGGTATTGGAATAATTTGAGATTCAACTAATTGATTTTGGTCTTGGTTACAACTGAATAGAAAAACAGATAAAATTATAAGACCAAAGAAAGTTTTGAAATGCATTTTACTATATTAGATGCATTAAAATTAACAATCTTTTTGATGAACTCTAAACTAACCGCCTTTTTAATTGCACTTGTACTATTCGTAAGTTGTAAAGATTCATCGTCAATTACCACAGCTCAGAAAGACCAGCCACTAATAAATTACGTAAATACCTTTATTGGTAGTGGAGGTCATGGCCATACGTATCCTGGTGCTACAATGCCATTTGGGATGATGCAGTTGAGTCCAGATACCAGATTAGAAGGCTGGGATGGTTGCTCTGGTTATCATTATTCGGATGAATACATCTATGGTTTTTCGCACACACATTTAAGTGGCACAGGCATTAGCGATTATGGCGACGTCCTTTTAATGCCAACCAACAAACAAATTTTTAATAACGGAGCAGACGGAAAAGCAGGTTATCGTGCGCATTTCTCTCATGATAATGAAACAGCAGAACCTGGTTATTATAAAGTACGTTTAGACTCTACTAATATTGATGTAGAACTCACCGTTTCAAAACGCAGTGGTATTCATAAATATCAATTTCCTTCAAAAGATAATCAATATGTTATTCTCGATTTAGAGCATCGTGATAAAGTTTTAGATGCCAAAATTGATAAGATTTCTAATACTGAAATTGTTGGCTACAGACATTCGGAAGCTTGGGCAAAAGACCAACGTTTGTTTTATGTGATAAAAACCTCGCATCCTTTTACTGATGTGTTACAATCGCCTTTAGAAAAAGGTTTACCTGGTGCAAGACGAACCGCTCTTAATTTTATAAACCCTAATAACGAACCTCTTTATATTAAAGTCGGAATTTCTGCTGTTGATATTGAAGGTGCAAGAAAAAATCTTGAAGGAGAAATAGGAGATCAAACTTTTGAGCAAGTAAAAAAAACAGCGCAAGATTTTTGGGAAAAACAATTAGAAAAAATAGTTATTGAAAGTAATGACTTAGATAAAAAAACAAATTTCTATTCGGCGTTATACCATACCATGCTGGCACCAAATCGTTATCAAGATGTTGATGGTCGTTACAGAGGCATGGATTTAGAAATTCATACTGCGGATTTTGATTATTACACCGTGTTTTCACTTTGGGATACGTACAGAGCGGCACATCCACTTTACACCATTATAGAACAAGAAAAAACCAACGATTTTATAAATACCTTTTTAGCAAAATATGATGAAGGTGGCATTATGCCCATGTGGGATTTAGCAGGAAATTATACGGATTGTATGATTGGTTACCATGCTGTTCCTGTAATTGCAGATGCCTATTTAAAAGGGATTCGCGGTTATGATACGGAAAAGGCTTTTGAAGCGATGAAACATTCGGCGACCAGAGATAAATTTGGATTGGAGGCTTATAAGACATATGGATTTATTCCGGTAGATGAAGAAAGTGAATCGGTTTCAAAAACCTTAGAATATGCTTATGACGATTGGACTATTGCACAGATGGCAGAAGCAATGGGTAAAAC
>JAOEWO010000093.1 GCA_028383925.1 Winogradskyella sp. | reverse complement strand
GTATTTCTGGCAAATGGCTTTTAGATAAGAAAAGTAGATTAACTATTTTTGGTGGTAACCGACGCGATGTAGAGCAAATGGGCGCAAGTCTTACTAGCTCTACCGATGTTTTAGGTAGAAGTCTAGCATCGTCTGCAGTCATTGTTACAGGTGCTAATAATAGGTTAACCAATGTAAACCTTACAAATTTTGGAATGTCTTTTGAGCCGCTAAGAAACTTTGAGGTGCGCTTAGATGGTAGTTTTAGAAAATTAAGCTCAGCATCGCCAAGTTTTAGCTTAGATTACAACGATATAACAGCGCCAACTGGTGTCTCATTAGAGCTCAGTCAGTTTGAGAGTCGTCTGTCTTTAGGCTATTATCCAAAACGACAAATGACGGGTTTTGGAGTAGAAAGAAAAAATAAGAATGATAATTTTGCAAGGTTGTTTGCCCAATTAAGTCGTGGAGACCGCAATTGGTTTACAAGCGATTTTGATTATACCAAGATGCAATTATCATACATACAACCATGGCAAATAGGCGGGTTTGGTCGCTTAACAACCTCAATAGAATTAGGAAAAACCTTTGGCGAAGTCCCATTAGCACTATTAAGTGTAGTGCCAGGTAACCAAACCTATTTTTCAATCTATAACTCATTTTCACAATTAGATTTTTATGAGTTTGTAACAGATACCTACACTTCTGTGCATTTAGAGCATAACTTTAACGGACGCGTATTTTCTCGTATTCCGTTTCTTAAAAAATACAATTTAAGAGCTATTTTAGGCTTAAGAGGCGTTTGGGGAGAACTATCTGAAGCTAATAGCGCTTTAAGTACAACAGGAAGCCTTGTAGAGTTTCCGTTAGTTGCGCCAGACACACGTATGTATTACGAATATAGTGTTGGTGTTGCCAATATTTTTAAGGTACTTAGACTAGATTTCAACTTTAGAGGCAACTATCTAGACAATCCTGGTGCCAGACAATTTGGTGTTACTGGTAGTTTTGGCTTTTATTTTTAAACAGTGATTAGATTTTAAAAAAAAATTAACAAATTATAAAGTCTGTTATATAGAAATTAACAGACTTTTTTGTGTTTTGTTATGTCGTCAATTAATAGCTTTTTACTTAGATTTTTAGTAGCTTGAGAGTATGTAGTAGAACCGAAATATTTACTTTTATTTGTTGTGTTTTGGCGTTGTAATACGTTTTTTTATTCAACTAATTTTTAGTTTTCGTAATTTTCAATTTTTGTTAAATTACCATTTTTATCGAAATATTTCCATTCTCCAAATTTCTTCATTTTAACATAATTTCCAGTTTGCATTTTGTTTCCGTTGTTATAAAATTTTTGGAAATAACCAGTTACAATTCCATTATCATAATTTGCAATCAAAATAATGTTTCCGTTTGGGTGGTATTTTGTTAGAGTTTTTAGTTTAAGATTTTTAATAGGGAAATCCGTTGATTTATAAATTTCTCCACTTTCATTATACGCTTTTATTGTAACTATTTTTTCATTTCGGAACTTCTGTTTTTTAAGTTTTCCGTTGCCTAAATAGTATTCAGAAATTGTATCTCCGATTTTTGGTATTATCTCTTTTTCTGCTCCAAAGGTGACTTCAATAGTCCTGTTTTTTTCTTGTCCGTAAGTTATTACCGAACACAAAAACATTAATAATAAAGCGTATTTTCTTTTTTTCATAATGTATTGTACTTAACCATGGCTACAGGTTAAAATTAGATTACGTTGATAATTTATTTACCATAGTTAGTATTTTATAAGTTAAAGATAAATGCAATGTTGCTTCAGCGTATAAATTAATTACCTGTTTTAAGCATCTAATTTAGGTGATAAATTACAGATATAAAATTCTAATAGAATTTTTGAAAGTCTGCAGTGACCAAGTAATTAAATACAAATGCTGGTGTGCATGGTATTTTATTTAATTAAATTCTGTTTATTTAGTTGAGAAGAAATATGAACTTCAGGCTTCTTATTAGTATTATTAACATCAAAACAATTTTGAACACTATTAGTCCGATAATAATTAAATATCTTTTTTTGATATTTATGATCAAATTCTTTTTCAGTGCCGATTAAGCACAAGCCAAATTTAAAAATTTAGAGACTTTTTAAAAACGCATAAACCTTTGTTTTTAATGCTATTATATGCATTGTTTTAAAACGTTTTACTCCTCAATAAGTTTTATCAATCCTCAATCTTCAAATATAAAACTGAAGTTTGATTTCGTATTTAGTTCATTAATATGCGATACTATATTCAGAAGCAGATTTTTGGTTTCAACGATGTTTTTCGTGCTATCTACGTTTACACTTATTAATCTTTTTTCGTCTTTCAAAGGATAATCTTTATCGTCTTTTGGGTTGTTTAAGTGATAGTTTAAAATCATATTTAAACTATCAATTGGAAACCTCAATTTTTTATTGACTGTAATACTATCTATATTTATGTAAATTATTTCTCTGAATTTATAATCAAATATATCTTCGCAAAATTGAAATGGTTGTATTTTAAAAATCTTTTCATCAGTTTCCAATTTAAATACCGCATAATTCTTTTTGCAATCAATTCCCTCAATGATTCTTGTTATTTCTCTGAAATTTTTAAGAGTATCAATATCAAACTCAATAAACTTATTTTCAACCAATCTATAACT
>JAOEWO010000095.1 GCA_028383925.1 Winogradskyella sp. | reverse complement strand
TCTCTTGTATTAATAGTTGTTTCTTGTTACTCATTTTGTGATAGTTTTTAAATTTACTTAGATTTAGCTTCAGTAAATACCTCATAAGCATCTGTTAGAATGTCTATAATGTTGGCATATCTGATACTTCTAATTCAGTTACTTCTAATCCTCTTAAGTAGGTCAAAGATACGTTAATAGATGCGTGACCCATAGCTTTTTGTAGCTTAGTTATATCCTTAGTATTATTAAAAACTTTTATTGCTCCTGTATGCCTAAATGAATACAGGGTTTGATTATCCTCTAGACAATTAGATGTCTTCTTATACCTACTCCATAAGGTCTTAAAATAGTCTTTATTAGGTGGTGTGGTAGTATTAGTAAATATATTATGATTAGGTTCTCCTTTAGTCAATAATTCTGAAACATATTTTGGTATTGGTACAATTCTATTTCTACCACTTTTATTCCTGTCTCCACTTAAATTAATTTGTGTTAGGTCACTATTGAAGTCAGACCAAGTTAACTCTCTAATCTCTCTATGAGGTCTTAATAAACAACCATAGGTAATTAATGAACACAGATATAAGTTATCATTATATTTTCTAATATCGTCTAATACTATACTTACTTCTCTATATGGTTTGTGTAGTTTAGCCTTAGATTTCTTGGCTTTTATATCCTTCATTGGATTGCTATCCATACCCAATGATTTAGCTTCATTAATAAGAGCGTTTAGATGCCTTCTTAGACTGTTATAGGATGAACCTTTAGTATATTGGTTAAGATAATTATTAACGTTATTAGAGCTTATTTTATCATTCTCTATGTACTTGACAAAGCCATTATAAGTCCATTGTAACATACTTTTATACTTGTGTGAGCAATCTCCTTTTAGTTTGTTATTTAATGCTCTAAATAGATACTCTTTGTCTGTGCGGTACAATACTTTTTTAGGTTCATTAACACCTAAGCCACTTAATAGGTGCTTATATACCTCAGCACATAACAATTTAGCTATCTCATATCTTTCATTTATAGGGTGTGAGTTAGGGTATAAGTTAGAATTGATTTTAGAACCGTTGGATATTCTATATCTTTTCTCATTACTGTAGAATACTACAGAGTACCTCTGCTTATTATCGGACTTAATTTTAGGGTACTTTACTGTTGATTTTGACATACTTTTGACAGACTATTAATTATTAGTTTGTTAAGTATATGTTATTCAGTTAGTTGTGTGGTTAGAGCATCTGACTGTTAATCAGAGGGTCCTTAGTTCGAGCCTAAGAAGAGGAGCCATATTAGACAAGAGGTCATTTTTGACCTCTTGTCTTTTTTTACCACTTTTTAAAACCTTACTGGCTAACATAATAGATTCGATCTCTGGAGTGAAAATGTTGTTGCAACTCTCGAAATCAAAATTTTCGAATTTTTCGGTAAAGATGCAACCAAGAATCTTTTGTTTGGTCTTTCCATCCGATTTATCCCAATAGACGCTTAAGTTTTCAATCATAGGAAGAGTTTTATTCAAATACACTTTAAAAGGACTCTTCGTAGACTTCAACCGTTCCAACTTAACCTGTTTATCACTTAATTCGGACTCAATTCTACTCTTCATTTCGTTGTAATCAAAAGAGGTGATATCTCCATCAAGAAATGAGTTTTGCAAGTTGGTTTGTCGCGTCACAAACTTCTCAATCTCAGCCTGCATTCTTTTAATTTCGGTTTTTCTTGTTACATCGTCTCGGTCAATTAGTGACTCGAGTTGAGATTTATAAACTTTTACCATACCAGCAGTAAATGAAATCGTATCTAATAATTTCTTTATTTGTTCATGTGCCCAGTCCACTCTATATCTTTGGCAACGTGGTTTAGTACACAGATAGTAATGATACCAGTTTTTGTTACCACTTTGACACTTATATGCGGTGATGGTTCTCCCATGTTCGGAACATTTCATAAACCCTTTTAAGGGATATAAATCCGTTTTATCGGACTTAAAATCGAATTTTCTTACCCTACCATTCAAATAATCATTAGCCCTCTTAAAAAGGTCGTCTGAAACAATTGGTGGGTGTAATCCTATGACAATTTGTTCCTCTTCTTTTTTGTACTCTTTTACTTTTATCTTACCTGTGTAAGCAACGTTTCTTATAATATTATAAAACGTTTGTTTAGAAATATTGAAGTGTTTACCCTTGTATGGATATTTTTGTTCATTGATATATTTTCTAACTTCATTAGCAGAATAAACCCCCAGCACCATCCGTTCAAAACATTCTTTTATGTATGGCGCAGCTTCATTTGGATTAAGTGTTGATTTAACCCCAACACGACAATTACTATATCCTCTTGGTGCAGAACCTGTCCAGCAACCTTCTATTCTTGCTCTTCTTGATCCTTCAATGGTTCTGATTGAATTTTTATCATTCTCTACCTCTGGAAGGGTTAAATATATACTGAGAAGGACCTTAGAATCAGGACTTGATAGGTCGATGGGTTGTTCCACAGTAGAAATGAGTACATCTAATTTATCTAAAGTCTTTATCTCTTTTAGGGCCAAATATTGATTTCTTGACC
>JAOEWO010000092.1 GCA_028383925.1 Winogradskyella sp. | reverse complement strand
ACACCTTTTCAATTTCTTCTAAAGACACTCCGTTTGGTGTGTATATAATATCTTCAGGCTTAAAACCCGCTTTTAATCCCAAGAGCACTTCTTGTATAGAAACCGTGTCAATACCAGAGCCTAAAGTATTAAATAATTTTAAAATTGAAATATTAGACAATGCTTTTACAGCGTAGTTTAGTTTCAACTTTTTCACCTTACCAAATGCATTTGTTAATCGGTTATATTGATTAATAATCGTTTCTGAGTCGTAAACATAAACAGGGCTACCATAGTCTTTAGCAATTTGTAACAAGGTGTTATTTTCCATTAAGTCTAATATATTTTAAATTAAAAAAATCAAAAGTATAGGTTGTGCTTAGTAAAAGCATATAAATTAAAAAATAGAGCTATTTTTGCACAAAATGTTTAATAATTAACAATTTGACTACGTGAAAACAATTGCAGCCTGTGTTGAAGAAATTATAGCCACTAGTCCATTTCTAGAAGAGGGACTATCTCGACAAATTATCAATTTCTCTGCTTTAGCAAAAGATTTAAATAAGCCCATCTCGTCAATGCTTAGAAAACCTGTAAAAGACGGAGCTATAATGATGGCTTTAAGACGTTATCAACCACCTATGAGTTTAAAAAGCACATCACGGTTAACGACTGCTTTAAAAAACTTAGGTGATATTACGGTACGTTCTAATCTAAGTGATTTTACCTTTCAAAATTCTAAAACGTTAATACATAGTCACTCTAAAGTTTTAGAAACTATCAGTGCTAATCATCAAATATTTTATGCCTTTACACGAGGTATGTTTGAGAGTAATATCATTATTTCAACCTCAGAAAAAGAAAGCATCCAAAAAGCATTTCATAACGAAACTCAAATAGGTTTACAAGAACAATTATCTGCTATAAGTATTTACTTGCCAAAAGGAAACTCAAAAATAGCAGGTTTATATTATCAAATTTTTAAGCGTTTGGCATGGGAAAAGATTACCCTTTACGAAGTCGTATCTACTACAAATGAGTTTACAATTGTAGTAGAGGATACTTTAGTTGATAAAGCATTTTCTGTAATTAAAAGTTTAAAGCATTAAGATTTTTTAAGTTCAATTTTTCTAAATATAGAGGGGTTGTATATGCCCAATTTTAAATGCTAATTAATTAAGCTAAGATTTTGTATGGCATCAATAATCAGCAAATAAGAATATGATTTTTATTTGAGAAACGCTTAACTATGCGTATTTTTGCCCAACGAAATAAATTTGAGAGATTTCCTTGTTTAAAGGAAACTATAAATAGAATATTTATTATGAATTTACACGAATATCAAGGAAAAGAATTATTAAGCAGTTTTGGTGTACGTATCCAACGTGGTATTGTAGCACAAACAGCTGATGAGGCTGTTGCAGCTGCAAAGAAATTAACGGAAGATACTGGCACAGGTTGGCACGTAATAAAAGCTCAGGTTCATGCAGGTGGACGTGGTAAAGGTGGCGGAGTTAAACTTGCTAAGAGTTTAGATGAAGTTAAAGACATTGCTGGCAGCATTATTGGAATGGATTTGGTAACACCTCAAACTTCTGCTGAAGGAAAGCGTGTACATCAAGTACTTGTTGCTGAAGACGTGTATTATCCTGGTGATAATGAGCCAAACGAATACTATATGTCTGTTTTATTAAATCGTGCTACTGGTAAAAACATGATTGTATATTCTACTGAAGGTGGAATGGATATTGAAACTGTTGCAGAAGAAACTCCACATTTAATCCATAATGAAGAAGTTGATGCAACTTTAGGATTACTTGGTTTTCAAGCACGTCGTATTGCCTTTAACTTAGGTTTATCTGGTGCTGCGTTTAAAGAAATGACAAAATTTGTATCTGCATTATACAGAGCATATGTTGAGTCTGATGCGTCTTTATTTGAAATCAATCCGGTTTTAAAAACTAGTGACGATAAGATAATGGCAGTAGATGCTAAAGTTACGTTAGACGCTAATGCATTATACAGACATAAAGATTTAGCTGCCTTAAGAGATATACGTGAAGAAAATCAAATAGAGGTTGAAGCTGGTGAGCACGGACTAAACTATGTTGACTTAGACGGAAACGTTGGTTGTATGGTAAATGGTGCTGGTTTAGCAATGGCGACTATGGATTTAATTAAGCAAGCAGGTGGTGAGCCCGCTAACTTTTTAGATGTTGGTGGTACTGCAGATGCAGCAAGAGTAGAAATTGCTTTTGAGCTTATTTTAAGAGATCCTGCTGTTAAAGCAATTTTAATAAATATTTTTGGTGGTATTGTAAGATGTGATCGTGTTGCACAAGGTGTCATTGATGCTTATAAGAACATGGGTAATATTACTGTACCAATTATTGTACGTTTACAAGGTACTAACGCAGACATTGCTAAGAAATTAATTGATGATTCTGGGTTAGACGTAATGAGCGCAACAGAATTTCAAGAAGCTGCTGACAAAGTACAGATGGTTTTAGCATAATATAATTTGTTTTGTTAGTCTGGCTTGTTTCAGAAACTAAAGAACAATTTTTAATATTAAAAAAGAGCAACGATTAATCGTTGCTCTTTTTTTGTTTATCTGTACTTGGTTTTTCACCTTTCTTTGGTAAAGGGCCTCTTAGATGAATAATTAAGGCATTTAAGAAATTTCTTAAAACTTGGTCACCACACTCCATAAATTTTGGGTGATCCTCGTTTCTAAACATTGCGTTAAG
>JAOEWO010000091.1 GCA_028383925.1 Winogradskyella sp. | reverse complement strand
CGTCTGCAGCTGTTTCGTAATACGCTACAGACCAACTTGCATTACCCGCAGTGATTTCTGGGTCTTTTAATGTTAAATCAAAAACTGTGATTTCATCTCCTGGTACTTCCCCTAAATCATCACAGATATTTAATGGGGTGGGCTGTACTACAGCTGGTGGTAACTCTACTCTAATCTCAAACGCACCAGTATCTTCACAACCGTTAGCATCACTTACCACACGCACATAAATAGTCTGTGGGTTACTAACATTTGTGTAATTACCTGTATTTATTATTGGATTGTTTCCTGTAGCTGCATCGGCCGCATTTAAGTGGTAGGTTAAGGTAAAACCTGCTGGATCTGCTCCGTTGTAAATCTCATCATCCTTGGTCGTTAAATCAAACTGGGTGATGCCATTGTCATCAGCATCACATATCACATAGTCTTCTATAACTGTTGGAATTTGTGGGGCTGCATCTACGATCAGTTGTAAGCTGTTTTGAGTAAGGCTGTAACAACCTGTAACGGTATTCTCTGCACGTACATAAATCAACTGCGTATTTGGTACAATGTTAGTATATAACCCTACAATAGCATTGTCACCCATCTCGGCATCTGTTGGTGTCTCATGGTAGGTGATTACTATATCTGGCTCTCCGTTTGTAATTTCTAGGGTACGGAGCTCTAAATCAAATTCACCAAAACCATCGTTATCATCATCACAAACTCGTAATTCTGTCGGATTTGGTGCTGGTGATGGTATAGGATTAACTCGTAACGTGACTGTAACTGTATTGATACAGCCTGTATTATCATTTACTGCACGAACAAAAATAGTTTGTGCGTTTACCGTATTTACATACGGACTAAAGATAGGATTTGTAGCATTATCTGCATCTAACTGTGTTTCGTAATAACTTAATGTAATACCGGTTTGGTTATTTAAAATATCTTCATTAGCCAACTCTAAAGTAAACGCTTCTTGCTCGTCTCCTGGGTTGGTTACATCACAAAGTTCTAAAGGTGCTGGTGTTATTAAAACGGGTAATGGGTTTACTATTAACTCTAAAGTCGTGAGCTTATAACAACCGGCTAAAGTCATTGTATCATCTACACGAACCCAAAGCATTTGACTAAAATCGTCTGTATTGGTATAAGCCGTTGGGTTAGCTATTGCATTAGTGGCTGCATTAGCGAAGTCTTCGGTTTCATAATAACTCACAATATATTGAGCTGGGTCTTGACCGTTTAAAATCTCTGCGTCTTTTGTCGTTAAATCAAATTGGGCAAAACCATCTGCAGAGATATCATCACAAATTTCTAATGGTGTTGGCGCTACTAACTGTGGCGTATCTTCTACGATTAATTCTAATGGTACAATAGTTGCACAATCGGTCGCTATTGTTGCACTTTCTACACGTGCATATAGAAATTGATTAAACGCAACAATATTATTATAATCGATAGAGGTGTCTATAGCTACAACTCCTAAAGCGGCATCTGTTGGCGTCTCATGATAAGTTACGCTTAAGCCTCCAACTCCTCCTGTGATTTCGTTATCTACAATAGTTAAATCAAACACACCAAAACCATCATTGTCTGGATCACAGTAACGTAAGGCTTGTGGTACATTAGCTACTGGTGCTTGCTGTACGTCTAAATCTAAAACTGTCGTGGCAAAACAGCCTGTAGTAATGTCCTCAACACGTACAAAAATCGTTTGTGGGTTGGCTATATTTGTATAAGGTATCGGTAATGGATTCAGCTCTGCTATTGCATCAGCTTGTGTTAAATAATAACTTACGGCATAGTCGGGATTGTTAGCACTTATCTCTATATTTTTAAGACTTAAATCTATTGCTGTAAAGCCGTCTGGCACTCCATCATCACAGACCTCTAATACTGTTGGTGCTACTGGTATGGGTAATGGGTTAACTACCAAATTAAAATCTACACTAGACACACAGCCTGTATTAGTATTGGTTAATACAGCAACTAGTGGTTGTGGATTAATCGTGTTGGTAAAAGGAACTGTAATCGCATTGATGCCGGCTGTTGCATCGGCTAGATTTTCGTAATAAGCGACTGTAACATTTACTTGGCCATTTAAAATCTCTGCATCTTTGGTTGTTAAATCAAAAACTTCTATCTCGTCTCCGGTAGTGTTGTCATCACATAACTCAAACGGTGACACTGCTATAGTTAATGGAAGTGGATTAACTATTAACTGAAGTGTTGTTGTAGCTGAACACCCTGTCGCTACATTTTCAATACGTACATAAATTTCTTGAGCACTTGGAAAGGTGTTGGTGTAATTGGTTGGCAATGGGTTAATACCTAACACAGCATCTGCTGGTGTCGCATAGTAACTTACGACCATACCCGCTTGTGCTCCTACAACTTCAGCATCGCGCAAACTTAAATCGAATACCCCTAAGCCGTCCGCATTATCATCACAGACTTGTAATGGCGTTGTTGGGTTGGCTATTGGATTTTGCTGCACTTCGATGGTTAAGGTTGTGATACTGTAACAGGCCGTAGTAGCATTGTCTAATCTTACAAATAAAATTTGATTTGGTACTCCTGTATTGGTATAACCATCTGCTAAAGCTCCGGTACCTGCATCGGCTTCTGCAAATGTCTCATGAAACGTAACATTGACTCCTACCTGACCGTTGAGTAGATCAGGGATCATTGTACTCATATCAAACAACGCAAAACCGTCTGTATCATCATCACAAACGGATAATGGCGGTACTGGGACTACTGCTGGTAACGGATTAATTACTAAATTAA
>JAOEWO010000090.1 GCA_028383925.1 Winogradskyella sp. | reverse complement strand
ACCATATTAACTATAGATGATTCTAACCACGTGGTGGCAGGCACTTGTGCTGCAATGATGGCAACTGTGCCAGCAGCTAGCTTACCATCTGGTTCTGATGTAAAATTGCAAATCATTAATACTTGGGCTGCGGGTGACTACTTTTTTTACGTAGATAATTTTGTAGCTCAGCAAGAGTTAGGTTGTGTATCTCCGATAGGTACAGCTGCTTTTGCTTCAGAAGATTGCTTAGCTGGAACTTTCAATGTTGATTTTGATATCACAGATTTAGGTGACGGGGGTCTTTTTCTTTTTGATGGTACTACGTCAACTCCAATTGCTGCAGTAGGTATGTTTACACTTTCTTACCCAATAGGTACGCCTGTGTCTTTTACTTTACAACATGGCACTAGTGCTGTATGTGATGTTGATTTAGGTACAGTTTCTGACACAGGGCTTTGTCCTATTTTTGTAGATATTGACTGTAGTTTAAATACTCCATTAAATACAACATTTTGTTACGGTAGTAGTTCTGATATACGTTATGTATTTACAGCTTCTGGAGATTCTATTATAACAGTAGACTTTTTAGAAGGATATTTTGAGGATTGTTGTGATGATATTACAATCTATGATGGTGGTGAAATAACTGATGCCGTTTTATTTGCAAGTGATACAGACTTTAATAATGACGCAACTGGTATTTCGGCAGTTTCAACTGGTAATACAGTTATGGTTAGAATGGTTTCTGATGGTTCTGTTAGTTGTGGTGAAGGTTCTGGATCTGGAATTCCTTTAAGTTTTGACGTAGCTTGTTTACCAGCACCAACTTGTCCTGCGCCAACAGCATTTACTTTTTCAAATATTACTACAACTACAGTAGATCTTGCATGGACAGCAGGTGATATAGAAACACTTTGGAATATAGAAGTTGTTGATATTACAGCAGGTGGTACGGTAACTGGTGTTGCAACATCTACGGGAGTTACTAACCCATATACATTGACTGGCTTAAATCCAGAGAATACTTACGAAGTGTATGTTCAAGCTGATTGTGGTAGTGGTGTTAGTGATTGGGTTGGTCCAGAATCATTTTTTACTGGGCACTGTATTCCTTCATCTTCATCATCTGCTACGTACACTGATTCTTTTACGGTTACAGGTGGTTTAACTGATACTGCAACGACAGAAACAGGTTATACTGGTACTGGATATGCTAATTATTACGATACTAATGCCGTTGAGTCTTTTGACGGTGGCGCATTTGATTTCTCAGCAACTATAGTTGGTGGTACTGCAGGTTTTGCAATATGGGTAGATTGGAACAATGATTTAGTTTTTGATGCAGCTACTGAGACTGTTTTTAATACTACAAGTTACGGTAGTGGCCCTTTTACAGGTACTATATCTGTACCAAGTGGTACTGCAAACGGTGATTACAGATTGCGTACTATGGTAGATTATAATGATTCTAATCCAGATGATAACGCTTGTGCTTTTGGTGGCACAAGAGGTGAAGTTGAAGATTATAAAGTAACTATTGTTGATGCACCTGTAGATGAGATGGATTTTAACAATGTACAATGGGTAACAGACGGTGTTAATGGTAGTAATGTATCTTTAACCGTAGATTTTGGTACTGCTTTAGATGTATATGCACAAGGTTATGAGTTAGGTGTTACAGATGCAGCTGGTGCAGGCGCTGGTGTAGAGTGTTGGATTGCTATAAATAGTGAAAACACAGACCCATCAACTTGGGATAGTGCTGTATGGCAAGTTGCTACATATGATAGTGACCAAGGTAACAATGATGAGTACAAATATTCATCAGCTTCTACTTTACCAGGTACGTATTACGTAGCCTCAAGATGGCGTTTAAATAATGCAGGTTTTACTTATGGCGCATACAATAATACTTGGGATGGTACAACAAACGTAAGTATTGAATTAATAGTAAATCCTATTGCAAACGACGACTGTTCTGGCGCAATAGCATTAACACCAGGTGCTGTTTTTACAGAAAATCCTATTGTGGGTTCAAATGCTGGGGCTACTGGTTCGGGTGAAACCCCATTACCTAGTTGTTCATCATATGATCCAGCTGATACTACAGGTTTTGGTGGTGACGTATGGTATAGTGTTGTAGTACCTGCTGATGGTAATTTAACTATTGAGGTAGATAATAACGGTGGTCCGTCTACAGACTCTGGTATGCAAGTATATTCTGGAAGTTGTGGTTCATTAGTAGCTGTAGCTTGTGATGATGATGGTGGTAATGGTGCGTTTTCTCAAGTTGTTATAGAATCGGCAGATGGTTTAGCCGGTGAAACGCTACTTGTAAGAGTATTTGAATATGGTGGTAATAGTGAAATGAATTTCTTAATATCAGCGTTTAGTGCTACATTATCTACTACTGATTTAGAAAACCAAGCTGCTTTTACATACTTCCCTAACCCAGTTAAAAATACATTAACATTAAACGCTCAAAACACAATTGAGAATGTGGTTATGTATAATATGTTAGGTCAACAAGTATTAAGAGTTATGCCTAATACTATAGATAGTGAGTTAGATATGTCTAACTTACAAACTGGTACTTATTTTGTTAAAGTAACAATTGCAAACGTTACTAAAACAATACGAGTTATTAAGCAATAAGTCTTAAAACTTATATAATTAGTAAAAGCCACCCATTGGGTGGCTTTTCTTTTTGGTTTAATTACATTTGTATATTATGAGAGAGTTGCAATTTTCATTTATTATACCAGTCTTTAACAGACCTAAAGAGGTTAAAGAGCTTTTAGAGAGTTTCATTAACTTAGACACAAACGCTAGTTATGAGATTGTTTTAGTAGAAGATGGCTCTACAGAGACCGCTAAAGCTATTGTAGGTGATTTTAAAGACCAACTTGATATT
>JAOEWO010000009.1 GCA_028383925.1 Winogradskyella sp. | reverse complement strand
TTTAATAATAATTTCAACAAAGATTATTATAAGGACGGACTGATACTTTTCAATAAATATAGTCGTAAAGATGTATGCAGATTGTTGAATTGGGAAAATGACATAAGCAGCACTGTTTATGGATATAGAACCAGAAATGAAATCACCCCTTGTTTTGTAACTTACCATAAATCTGATGACATTGAAGACACAATAAAGTATAATGATTACTTTGTTTCACCATCAATTTTTGCCTGGGAATCAAGGTCTAACAGAAAATTATCAAGTCAAGAAATAAAAAATGTTATAGATTCAAAACGCATATTATTATTTGTAAAAAAAGAAGATGCTGAAGGAACTGATTTTTATTTTATGGGAGATGTAGAGATTATTAAAGACTCTATCAAGCAATCGAAAATGACTGATTCAGGACAACCAGTTGTTCATTTTAAATTTCAATTAGAACAACCTTTAAAAGATGATTTGTATAATTACATAACAGCTGTAAACAGAGAAAAAATAATAGAAAAAAATCAAAAACCTGAAATAGAATTATTAGAAAAACAAGAAAAAACATCCCAATTTAAAATCCCTCTTTACAATTTTTACGCCGCAGCAGGTAGTTTTAGTGAGATGCAAGACGAAAAAGAATATAACTTAACATCTGTCCCTGAAAGATTTGCATCAGATGATTATTTCGCCTGTCGAGTAATAGGTGAATCAATGAATAAAACTATTCCAAATAACTCAATATGCATCTTCAAAAAGAATGTTGTCGGTTCTCGTAGTGGAAAAATTTTACTCATAGAAAACAGAGATTCTTTGGACCCAGATTTTAATTCAGCTTTTACTGTTAAAACATATTCAAGTGAAAAAACCATTACTGAAGAAGGTTGGCAACATAATTCAATTGTATTGCAACCTAATTCCCATGATAATAGTTTTGAAAGCATCATAATTAATGAAGAAAACAGTATTGATATGAGAATAATAGGAGAATTCGTGAAAATTTTACAATAAAATTACCTCCGCTTCTTCTTACTCTTAAATTTCAACCTATCGTTAGCTTTTCGTCTATTAAAGGGCACTGCAGGAGCAGGCACAGCATCATTAAACGTATCTTTAGCCTCACCAGATGGTTTGTTTTTACGCCATTTTTCAGTTCTCTCTGGGAGTAATACTTTTAACAAATCTGGGCGACCTACTTTGTTTAAGGTCTTTTTTATCCACGCTTTATTTTCATCCTTATACCAAAAGAAAAAACGGTGTTGCTCGTCTTTTTCTTTTCGGGTTTTCGGCGTGTTTACTTTTTTAAGCGTGTAAGGATGGTAACCACTATAATAAATAACCGTAGCCACCGTCATTGGTGTTGGTGTAAAGCCTTGCACTTGCTCTAATTGAAAGCCCATGTCTTTAGTCTCAGCCGCCAAATTGGCCATATCCTCAACTTCGCAAGCTGGGTGATTCGAGATAAAATAAGGAATCAATTGTAGCTTTAAGCCTTTCTTAATATTTATCTTATCGAAACGTTCTTTAAACTTATGAAAGTAACTAAACGAGGGCTTACGCATTAGTTTTAAAACAGGGTCACTGGTATGTTCTGGTGCGACTTTCAATCGGCCAGACACATGCTTCGTCATCACCTCTTCGGTATAATCATCTAACTCTTTTGGATCTGCGTTTTTATTGAATTCTGGTACTAACATATCGTGTCGTATTCCAGAACCAATAAAGGATTTCTTTACTTTAGGATGACTATCTACCGCTTGGTATAATTCTGTTAAGGGTTTGTGAGACGTATCTAAATTACTACAAATAACTGGAGAAATACAACTCGGCGCCACACACTTATCGCATATAGACTGTACCTTCCCTTTCATTTGATACATGTTGGCACTTGGCCCACCAATATCAGACAAATAGCCCTTAAAATCTGGCATGTTTGCTACTTTATCTACTTCTCTTAAAATAGACTCTTTACTTCGCGATGCTATAAATTTTCCTTGGTGTGCCGATATGGTACAAAAACTACAACCACCAAAACACCCACGATGAATATTAATAGAGGTTTTAATCATTTCAAACGCTGGTATCGGTCCACGTTTGTTATATTTTGGATGTGGTAAACGCGTATAAGGCAAATCGAAAGAGGCATCAATCTCTGCTTCCGTCATGGTAGGATATGGCGGATTTATCATCAATAACTTATCTTCTACTTTCTGAAAAATACGTCTTGCAGCTAACTTATTAGATTCTTGCTCAATGACCTTAAAATTAGAAGCGTATTTTTTCTTATCGTTTAAACACACTTTATGTGATGCTATTTCTACATCTTCCCAATTCGCATTTTTAGGAACTTTTGCATCTTCATTTAATAAAACTGCCGTTTGTTTTACGGTGGTAATGCTACTAAAAGGCACTCCTTTTTGTAACAAACGCACTACTTCACGCAAGGGTTGCTCACCCATGCCGTAGACCAACATATCTGCTTTAGAGGTTTCTAAAATTGTTGGCATTAGCGTATCGCTCCAATAGTCGTAATGAGTTACACGACGTAACGAGGCTTCAATACCACCAAGTAAAATAGGTGTGTCTGGCCATTTCTCTTTTAATATTTTAGAATATACAGATGTCGCATAATCTGGACGAAATCCTATATCACCATTTGGTGTGTAGGCATCTTTATCGCGACGTTTTTTATTAGCATTGTAATTACTAATCATCGGGTCCATACAACCACCTGTAACACCAAAAAATAATCTTGGCTTACCCATTTTTACAAAATCCTGAAGATTATCAGTCACACTCGGTTGCGGCACAATGGCCACACGCAAGCCCATACTCTCTAAAAGACGTCCTATTACTGCAGGACCAAACGTTGGATGATCTACATAGGCATCTCCACTAAATAGGATGACATCTAGGTATTCCCATCCGCGTATTTTAACCTCTTTGTTTGTGGTAGGCAACCAGTCCGATAGTCTTAATTCATTATTCACATTGCAAAAGTAGTTAAAAATTGCTGTAACTAGAGTAGAATATAATGTAACAGAATTAGTATTGGTTTATTTCTTTAATAACACCCCTAAAGCCCCCTCAAGGGGACAATACAAGAAATAAACTTTAGTACTATTGTCCCCTTGAGGGGACTTTAGGGGTGTAAAATAAAGAATGTCATATTTTAAAACATTCCGTTTCATCTTATTGAAATTCTTCGCTTTGCTCTGAATGGCATATTCGCTCTAAAAGACAAAACACTACAAATCCAAACCTTTTAAACTTTCAACACGGTTACGCGCTAAGAAATCATCAATAGTTTCAAAATGCTCAATAACACGTTTTTCTTTAAACTCAAACACTTTATTAGATAAGCCTTGTAGAAAATCACGATCGTGCGACACCAATATTAATGTGCCGTCAAAATCTAATAATGCTTCTTTTAAAACATCTTTAGATTTTAAATCTAAGTGGTTAGTGGGCTCATCGAGAATTAATAAATTAGCAGGTTCTAATAAGAGTTTTACCATGGCTAATCTTGTTTTTTCACCACCAGATAATACACTTACTTTTTTATCGATATCGTCTCCTTTAAACATAAAACGGCCTAAAATATTTTTAATCTGTGTGCGTACATCACCATGAGCAACCTCATCTACTGTTTGAAAAATAGTTAAGTCTTCATCTAATAAAGCGGCTTGGTTTTGGGCAAAATAACCCACCTTAACATTATGACCCAAGCTGCACGTACCTTGCACGTCAATTTCACCTAAAATGGCTTTTATCATAGTCGATTTTCCTTCTCCGTTACGACCAACAAAACACACTTTTTCACCTCTTGCAATAGACAAATTTGCGTTTTTAAAAACCGCATGTTCACCATAAGATTTAGACACCTCTTTAACCGTTACAGGGTAATCACCAGAACGATTGGTTGGTGGAAAACGGAGTTTTAAAGCAGAGGTATCTACATCATCAATTTCTATAATTTTCAACTTTTCGAGCATGCGCTCTCGCGATGTGACTTGATTGGTTTTAGAATACGTACCTTTAAAACGCTCAATAAACAGCCTATTATCTGCAATGAATTTTTGCTGTTCTTGGTACGCTTTTATTTGGTGTACACGTCTGTCTTCTCGCAACTGAAGGTAATGCGTATAGTTGGCTTTGTAATCATAAATACGGCCCATAGTGACTTCAATAGTTCTATTGGTGATGTTATCTACAAAAGCACGATCGTGAGAAATCACAACAACAGCATTGGCTTTATTCAATAAAAAATCTTCTAACCAAATTACAGATTCAATATCGATATGGTTAGTAGGCTCATCTAACAAAATAAGATCTGGTTTTTGTAATAGTATCTTAACCAACTCGATACGCATGCGCCAACCGCCAGAAAATTCGTTGGTTTGTCTAGCAAAATCGTCTTGCTTAAACCCTAAACCTTTAAGTGCTTTTTCTACCTCGGCATCATAATTTACGTCTTCTAAAGCGTAATACAATTCACCTAAATCAGACACACGTTCAATGATTTTCATATAGTCATCAGACTCGTAATCAGTGCGGGTTTCTAGCTGTTTGTTGAGGCCTTCCATTTCGTCACGCATTTCAAAAACATGCTTAAAGGCTTTTGAAGCTTCATCAAAAACGGTTGTATCATCTTCCGTTAACAAATGCTGTGGCAAGTAAGCAATTACAGCTTCTTTAGGGCAACGCACATGGCCACGAGTCGCATTTTGAACACCAGCTATAATTTTCATCATGGTAGATTTACCGGCACCATTCTTACCCATTAAGGCAATTTTATCGTCGGTATTAATAGTAAAAGACACATCGCTAAAAAGGGTATGTCCGCTAAACTCGACGGCTAAATTATCTATTGAAATCATAAGCTATATTTTAATGGCGCAAAACTACTAAAAACCAAAGTTCGAAAATAAAAAAATAATTTACCGTCAAATCGAATGATTTTGGGGGACGAAAAATTGTATCGAGAACTAAATTTGTACGGAAATTCTTGTTCTCTATACAACTTTTACTCATTTTCAATAGTAAAATCCACTCGAACTCTCGAATTTCATAAAAATGCACAATGGGTTAATAGTATATTTTCAGGACGTATAAATCTTTCATTTTTTTGAAGTAATATTGCAGTCTGATTGTTATTATGAGTATTATTTCCACAGACATATCTAAAGCCGTTGCACTTTTAACTAATGAGGAATTGGTGGCTATACCAACCGAAACGGTTTATGGTTTGGCTGGTAATATCTATAGCGAAAAGGCTATAAAAGCTATTTTTGAGACTAAGAAACGTCCGTTTTTTAATCCTTTAATAGTTCATATTCCATCCATAAATCTGCTTTCTGATATTGTAGATTATATTCCTGAAAAAGCACAACAGTTAGCAGATGCCTTTTGGCCAGGCCCCATTACTTTAGTTTTAAAGAAAAAGGCTATAATACCAGATATGATTACAGCAGGTAAAGACACCGTTGCGGTACGGATACCCAATCACCCAACAACGTTAGCACTTTTAAAACAACTACCTTTTCCGTTAGCTGCACCTAGCGCAAATCCGTTTAGCAGTATTAGTCCGACGTGCGCACAACACGTGGAAGATTATTTTAAAGACAGCATTAAAATGGTTTTAGATGGTGGTGTTTGTGAAAGTGGTATAGAGTCTACAATTATTGGTTTTATAAATGATGAACCTGTTATTTACAGATTAGGGTCTACACCTATTGAAGCTATAGAAGCTGTAGTAGGAAAAATAGAAATAAAAAATAAAAAAGAAGTTGCACCAGATGCACCTGGCATGTTAGAACGGCATTATGCACCAAAAACAAAAACAGTTTTAACAACACAACTCTTAGAGACTATAAATAAGTATAATGGCAAGCGCGTTGGTGTTATAACGTTTCAGTCTGAAATAAATGATAGCGCTATAGACGCACAAATGGCACTCTCAAAAACGGGTGATTTAGTAGAAGCTGCCTCTAATCTATACCAAATACTTCACCAATTAGACAAAATGCAATTAGATGTCATTATTGCCGAAAAATTGCCAAATTATGGTCTAGGTAAATCTGTAAACGACAGACTTTCTAGGGCAACAAAAGCATAAATATAAAATAGTAACTGAAAACACTCTGATTTTCAGACAAAAAAAACCTTGTTCAAGGTTTGGTTATCAAATAGTTTATCGTAAATTTGCAAACTCTTTTTTAGAGAGAAATGTTTAATCAATTGCGCTTTAAAACGCAGTTACAAATCAAATTAGTGTGGATACATTAAGCTACAAAACAGTTTCAGCTAACAAAGCTACCGTTAATAAGGAGTGGGTTTTAGTTGATGCTGAAGGACAAACTTTAGGTCGCTTAGCTTCGAGAGTAGCAATACTTTTAAGAGGTAAGCACAAACCTAATTTTACGCCACACGTTGATTGCGGTGACAACGTTATTGTTGTTAATGCAGAAAAAATCAACTTAACTGGTAACAAATGGACGGAAAAAAGTTACATCCGTCACACAGGTTATCCAGGTGGTCAAAGAAGTTTGACAGCTACTGAAATGTTTGAGAAAGACCCAACCAGATTAGTAGAGAAGTCAGTAAAAGGAATGTTACCTAAAAACAAATTAGGTGCAGCTCTTTTTAGAAATTTAACAGTTGTTGCAGGTACTGCGCATTCTCACGAAGCTCAGAAACCAAAAACAATGACATTAAACGAAATTAACTAATGGAAGTAATTCACAAAATTGGCCGTAGAAAGACGGCTGTTGCTCGTGTGTACCTTGCTAAAGGAGAAGGCAAAATCACGGTGAACAAAAAAGACATGGCGGATTATTTTACTACTGCAACATTGCAGTATAAAGTAAACCAACCTTTAGCCTTGACTAACAATGATGGCAACTTTGATATTACTGTTAACGTATATGGAGGTGGTATCACCGGCCAGGCAGAAGCAATACGTTTAGGCCTTTCTCGTGCTATGTGCGAGATTGACCCTGAAAACAGACTAGTATTAAAGCCAGAAGGTCTATTAACTAGAGATCCACGTATGGTGGAAAGAAAGAAATTCGGACAGAAGAAAGCCCGTAAGAAATTCCAATTCTCGAAACGTTAATATCCAACAATTTTTTATTCAGAATCTGCTTCGGCAGATTCTGGATTATTTTAGTGAAACTCAAATATTAAAGATTGCGAAGCAACGTTTTAAGATTTGTTAGTTGAACTAATCCCGATTTTAAATCGGGAACTCAAGTTGAGAAATACCAAAGTAAATTTGGTAAACATTAAAAAGAACCTGAAACAATTTCAGGTTAAAAATGTAGATTCTGAAACGAGTTCAGGACTATGAGTTTAGCATCTAAATGGCTAAGGCTAGCGAAAGCAACCACTTAATCATTGCTAATTTAACAGAACGTAAACTATTACAAAATGGAAAAAGTAGAAGTAAAAGAATTACTTGAAGCTGGTGTACACTTTGGTCACCTAACACGTAAGTGGAACCCAAACATGGCTCCTTACATATATATGGAACGTAACGGTATCCATATTATCAACCTTTACAAAACAGCAGCAAAAATCGAAGAAACTTCTGAAGCTTTAGCTAAAATAGCAGCATCAGGAAAGAAAATCTTATTCGTTGCTACAAAAAAACAAGCTAAAGACATCGTTGCTGAAAAAGCTGGCGCTGTAAACCAACCTTATATTACTGAACGTTGGCCAGGTGGAATGTTAACTAACTTTGTAACTATTAGAAAAGCTGTTAAGAAAATGGCTATGATTGATAGAATGAAGAAAGATGGAACATTTAACTCTTTATCTAAAAAAGAACGTTTACAAGTAAACCGTCAGCGTGCTAAATTAGAAAAGAATTTAGGTTCTATTTCTGATATGACACGTTTACCAGGTGCAATATTTGTTGTAGATATTATTAGAGAGCATATTGCAATAAAAGAAGCTCAAAAATTAAATATCCCAATCTTTGCAATGGTAGATACAAACTCTGACCCACGTGAAGTAGATTATTTAATCCCATCTAACGATGATGCTTCTAAATCTATAGACAAAATCTTATCTATCGTAACATCTGCAGTTGCAGATGGCTTAAACGAAAGAAAAGCAGAACGTGCAGACAAAGATGGTAAAGCTGAAAAAACTGAAACTAAGAAAGCAGTAAAAGCTGAAGCACCAAAAGCTCCTGTAGCTTCAAAAGAGGAAGAAGAATAAATAACATTTATATATCATTTAAAGTCATTTAATTCTTTTCGTTATGAAAATTAATTGAATGACTTTTTAAATTTAATTACTATGGAAAATACCGTAAAAATTACAGCAGCAGAAGTAAACAAGCTTAGACAAGCAACTGGTGCTGGTATGATGGATTGTAAAAAAGCTTTGGTTGAAGCTGGTGGTGATTTTGATAAAGCCATTGAAGTTTTACGTAAAAAAGGACAAAAAGTTGCAGAAAAAAGAGCAGATAGAGATTCTTCTGAAGGTGCTGCAATTGCTAAAATAAATGCAGATAACACATCTGGAATTGCTATTGTATTAGGTTGTGAGACTGATTTTGTTGGTAAAAACGAAAACTTTGTAGCCTTAGCAAATCAATTAGCAGACATAGCATTACACCACGATAGTAAAGAAGCATTTTTAGCGGCTGATTTTGGAGGTATGACTGTTGCTGAAAAATTAATTGAGCAAACTGGTGTTATTGGTGAAAAATTAGACATTACATCTTTTGAGAAATTAGATGCACCTTATGTTGGCCAATATGTGCATATTAATAAAATTGCTGCGTTAGTAGGTTTATCTTCTAAAGTTGACAATGCAGAAACTTTAGTAAAAGATGTTTCTATGCAAGTAGCGTCAATGGGAGCAACAACTTTATCTTACAAAGATTTTGACCCTGCATTTATCGCATCAGAGACTGAAGCGCGTATTGCAGTTATCGAAAAAGATAATATTGAGCTAGGACGTTTAGGTAAGACCTTAAAAAATGTACCAAGTTACATATCTATGGCTCAATTAACACCAGAGGTTATTGCTGAAGCTGAAGAAGCTGCAAAAGCAGAACTTAAGGCAGAAGGTAAGCCAGAACAAATTTGGGATCGTATTTTACCAGGTAAAATGGAACGTTTCATCTCTGATAACACAACTTTAGATCAAGAAAAATGTTTATTAGATCAGAAGTTTATTAAGGACGAAAAGCAAACTGTGGCTGATTACGTTACTTCTTATGGTGATGTCGCTGTTACAGGTTTTAAACGTGCTACAGTAGGGTAATTAATTATCTACAAACAAAATAAACAAGTAAAGCTTCTCTTCTCGATAACTATCGAAAGAGAAGCTTTTTTTTTGGTATTTATTTCACTTTTACAGAAGCTAATTATTATGTAGTTTTGTTAAACTTTTAGAGTTACTCTTAAAATGAGTCAGAATAGGTTAAATAACTATTAATTGAAACATCGTAAAAGGCCATAAACATAATAGAAGCTGATTAATGAAACATGCATAATGTAATTTTGATCTCGAAGCAAATGATTATATGGATAAACCATGTGACAATTAAAAAACAATAGATATAAACACATGAAATACAAAAGAGTACTACTAAAATTATCTGGTGAAGCCTTAATGGGTAGTCGTCAATACGGTATAGATCCAGAACGTTTATCAGAATACGCTCAAGATATTAAGGAAATAACCAACTTAGGTGTAGAGGTTGCTATAGTTATTGGTGGTGGAAATATTTTTAGAGGCGTTGCAGGTGCCATGAATGGTATGGATCGTGTACAAGGAGACCATATGGGCATGTTGGCTACTGTTATTAACGGTTTGGCATTACAGAATGCACTAGAAGATGCAGATGTTAAAACACGCTTACAAACGGCTATAAAGATTAACGAAGTTGCAGAACCTTTTATAAGAAGAAAAGCAATGAGTCATCTTAGAAAAGGACGTGTAGTTATTTTTGGTGGTGGTACAGGTAACCCATATTTTACAACAGACTCGGCAGCTGTATTACGCGCCATAGAAATTGAAGCAGATGTTATATTAAAAGGCACACGCGTAGATGGTATTTACACTGCAGACCCAGAAAAAGATAGTACAGCAGTAAAGTTTGACTATATTTCATTTAAAGACGTTTTACTTAAAGGTCTAAAAGTGATGGACACCACTGCTTTTACTTTAAGTCAAGAAAACGAATTGCCAATCATTGTTTTTGATATGAATAAAAGAGGAAATTTACTAAAAGTAATTTCTGGTGAAAATATTGGAACAAAAGTAAATGTTTAAATTTTGGCTTAAACTTTGATAACACACATTAAAAAGTTAACACTATGAACGAAGACATTAAATTTATAATAGACGCAACACAAGAAGCTATGGATGCTGCTGTAAAGCATCTTGAAAAACAATTAGTAAACATTAGAGCTGGTAAAGCTAGCCCAGCAATGTTAGGAAGCGTTATGGTAGATTACTATGGCTCTCAAACACCACTAAGTCAGGTTGCAAATGTAAACACACCAGACGGAAGAACTATTTCTGTACAGCCTTGGGAAAAAAGTATGCTACAAGAAATAGAACGTGGTATTATGTTTGCCAATTTAGGGTTTAACCCTATGAATAATGGTGATCTTATTATAATAAACGTACCACCATTAACTGAAGAACGTCGTAAAGATTTAGCAAAACAAGCAAAATCTGAAACGGAACATGCAAAAGTTGGTATTAGAAATGCACGTAAAGAAGCTAATAATGATATTAAAAAATCTGATGCTTCAGAAGATTTACAAAAAAATGCCGAAATAGATGTACAATCTCTAACCGACGTTTACGTTAAAAGGGTAGATGAAATATTAGACATTAAAGAAAAGGAAATAATGACTGTCTAATCTTTAGACCACAAAGGATCTCATCCCAATTTTTGTTGGGATGTTTTTTTAACACCAATTTATACAGGCAATGCTAAAGCGTTTTTTTGTTGTTTTTCTTTTTTGTTGTGCAACATGTGGCTTTGCTCAACAACTTGGTGAAAAAAATAAAGATTCTACAAACGTAGCTAAAGACTCTATTAAAAAAGTTGAGTTTTTAAAAAATATAGGCAATGGGTTTTTACCCTTTAACTATTTTAACCTCGACTTACGTTACCTCGTAAAATTTAATCAGTTTGAAGGTTTTAGAACTGGCTTGGGTGGCGAAACTAATAATAGATTTTCTAATCGTTACCGCCTAAATGGTTATCTCGTTTATGGTTTTAAAGACAAACGCTACAAATATAAAATAGGTGGTGGCTTTAGAGTTAATGAAACCTCTAACACTTGGGTTAACCTGTCTTACACTGATGATTTACAAGAAACAGGAAGTTCTTCTTTTTTAACCGACAAACGCTTCTTTACATTTTTTGAGCCTCGTCTTTTAAACATAGATCTGTTTCATAGGCATATTACAAAATCAATATCTTTAGAGCATAAAGTTTCTAATCATTTACTGTCTGAAACACAAATTGCTACAAGCAAAATAAACCCAACGTATTTTTATAATTTCATATTAGATGATCGCGTTTTTAATACATTCGATTTAAGTACTGCGAAACTTAGTTTGCAATGGAGTCCGTTTAGTACTTTTAAAATTATAGATGATAAAGTAGCAACAGTTAAAGATGGCTATCCTAAGTTTACACTTCAATTTACCCAAGGCTTTAGATCTATATTAGGTAGTGACTTCAATTTTTCTAAGTTAGATTTTAGAACCATTCAACAATTTAATCATAAAAACGACTCTAAAACTAAAATCACCTTAGTTGCAGGTATTGCTGGTGGAGAAACACCACTAACCCATTTGTATCATGCCTACCCAAATAATATTAGAAAAGAAACTATTTTACAACGCTTTTCTGTTGCAGGACTAAACAGTTTTGAAACCATGTTTTTTAATGAATTTTTTAGCGATAAATTTTCGACATTACAGGTTAAACACACCTTTAAAGCCTTCAATATTTCTGAACGTTTTAAACCTCAACTCGTTTTAATATCTAGGTATGCGGCAGGTACAATGCGCAGTATAGACAGACACCAAGGAGTATCGTTTAATACCTTAGAGCATGTGTACTCAGAATCTGGTTTAGAGATTAACAAGCTTCTCTTTGGTTTTGGACTTAGCTTTGCTTACCGATATGGTGGGTACCACTTGCCAAATTTAGAAGATAATATGGCTTTTAAATTCACCTTTAATATTTCGTTGTAAGCATAAGAGCCATTTAAAAATTTGTAGATTTATATTTAAACTATGAAAACTATAAATAAAAATAATGTTCAGTGTCTTTATCATAACAGTAATGTCTAGCAAAGCTCAGGTAGTTGGTTTAGATACTAGTCTTAACGAACCTTATGCCACTTATATAATGGAAAAGCAATAAGAACAACATATTTTAAAAATAAACAGTCCAATTTAAATATTTTAAATTGGGCTGTTTATTGAGAATCCATGCTCATTTTCTAGTTTGTTGCTTTACGATAACCAATTCAAAATTCTACAATCAACCCAATTTTATTACTGTTAATTCTATAGCTAATCCTTAGGTTTTTTCTACCTTTGCGGCTCATTTTTATGCGCTAAATGCGTTTTAAATGTTAAGATGGTAACATCGACCTTTTATCGTAAATTTTTATTAATGTCGGCAGAGCTTGCTCTAAGACAATGACCATAGCATGTTTAAACTTTTTACCACAGGATTTTGGGAGGCTGTAGCAAGACTTATTCTTCGTAATAAAATCTTCATTTTAATTGTTATAGTATTAACTACTGTGTTTTTTAGTATGCAATGGAAACACATGCGCTTCACTTACACAGAAGCTAACATGTTACCAGATGACCATGCAGTAAATCTTACCTATAAAGACTTTTTAAACGTATTTGGTGAAGAAGGCAATCTTATTGTACTCGGTGTAAAAGACTCTAGCCTTTTTACAGTAAAAGAGCTAAATGCTTGGAATAACCTGGCAGAATCTTTTAAATCTTACGAAGAAGTTGAAACGGTATTATCAATAAAAGATCTTCAAAAATTAATAAAGAATACTGAAAAAGAACAATTTGATTTAGAACCTTTCATTAAAGACTCTATTACCTCTTTAGCAGAAATAGACACGCTACAAGACGAATTGTTTAACAAGTACCCTTTTTACGATAACTTTTTATTTAATGCTAAAACAAAAACCATACGTACAGCAATTTATATTAAGAAAGATATTGTTAACACCTCTGCAAGAAAAGACTTTGTTATAGACGACTTAGAAACTAAAATAACAGCCTTTGAGGCCGAAACAGGCTTAGATGTTAGAGTTTCTGGTATGCCTTATATTAGAACACTTAACGCTCAAAACATTGTTGATGAAATTCCGATTTTTATTTTATCGGCTTTACTCGTTACATCTTTTATATTTTTCTTATTCTTTAGATCTTTTAGAGCTACGTTTATTTCTTTAATTGTAGTTTGTGTTGGCGTAATGTGGACCTTTGGGATTATTGGACTATTAGGTTATGAAATTACAGTACTAACCGCATTAATTCCGCCTTTAATTATTGTTATAGGCATACCCAATTGTATTTTCTTAATTAACAAATACCAACACGAGGTTAAATCTCATGGTAATAAAGTAAAATCATTACAACGTGTTATTACAAAAATTGGCAACGCTACTTTAATGACTAATGTTACAACTGCCTCTGGTTTTGCCACATTTATTCTTACAGAAAGCAAGCTACTAAAAGAGTTTGGTATTGTAGCATCCTTAAGTATACTAGCCATTTTTATATTATGCTTACTTGTAATACCTATTATTTATACCTTTTTACCTTATCCTAAAGAACGCCATTTAGAACATTTAAATAAACGTTGGATTGGTGGATTTGTAGATTGGACGGTACGCATGGTAAAAGATAAAAAAATCACCATATACGCTACTGCACTTGTTTTAATTATTGCCAGTATGATTGGCATGAACCAGATTAAAATTTCGGGAAGTCTTATTGAAGATATGCCCAAAGACAAACAATTTTTTAAAGACATACGCTTTTTTGAATCTGAATTTAATGGTATTATGCCGTTAGAGATTATGGTAGATACCAAACGTAAAAAAGGGGTAATGAAGCTCGCAACTTTAAAACGTATTAACGAGCTAGAAGAACTTATTTTAGAAACACCAGAACTCTCTAAACCTATCTCTGTAGTAAGTTTGGTAAAGTATAGCAAACAGGCCTACTATAATGGTAATCCTAAATATTACCAGCTACCAACTAGCCAAGAAAATAGCTTTATTTTATCTTATGCTAAAAACTCATCTTCCAAAAATGATTTACTAAAAAACTTTGTAGATAGTACTGGGCAATATGCACGTATTACCACCTTTATGAAAGATATTGGGACGGATAAGATGGAGCGCATTCAAGAAAATCTTCAAAATAAAATAGACAAAGTGTTTCCTAAAGAACGCTACGAAGTTACCATGACAGGTAAAGCGTTGGTGTTTCAAAAAGGAACAAAATATTTGGTCCGTAATTTGGTTATCTCGCTCACCTTAGCCATATTTCTTATCTCGTTATTTATGGCCTATCTCTTCCGATCGTTTAGAATGATTATTGTATCGCTCATTCCTAATTTACTACCCCTGTTAGTGACAGCAGGCCTTATGGGTTACGTTGGTGTACCTATAAAACCATCTACAATTTTAGTATTTAGTATTGCTTTTGGAATTTCGGTAGATGATACCATTCACTTTTTAGCAAAATACAGACAAGAGTTACAAGCCAATAATTGGAAAATTAGAAAATCTGTGTATGCCGCACTCAGAGAAACTGGTGTAAGTATGTTTTACACCTCTATAGTTTTATTCTTTGGGTTCTCTGTATTTACAATTTCTAGCTTTGGTGGTACTGTTGCCTTGGGTGCTTTAGTATCTATTACATTACTTTTCGCCATGCTTTCAAATTTACTTTTATTGCCATCATTACTCTTATCTTTAGAGCGTAATATTGCCAATAAAGAGGTATTACGAAAGCCTTCAATTAATATTATTCCTTCAGAAGATGACTCTGAAGACGATATAAAAACAAAAAATTAAAATTTATCTTAGCATTTATAAAATTTAAAAAATGACAACAAAAACCATAGCAGAATTACTTGCACAAAACGTGACCACACAAGATGTTACTGTAAAAGGATGGGTAAGAACTTTTAGAGCAAACCGATTTATAGCCCTAAATGACGGTTCAACCATAAATAATATACAATGTGTTGTTGATTTTGAAAATTTTGATGAAAATCTTTTAAAGCGTGTTACCACTGGTGCTGCAATAGAGATTACAGGAGAGTTAGTAGAAAGCCAGGGAAAAGGGCAATCTGTTGAAATACAAGTAAAAACTTTAGAAGTTTTAGGAGATTCTGACCCAGAGACCTACCCTATTCAACCTAAAAAACACACGTTTGAGTTTTTAAGAGCCAACGCACACTTGCGTACAAGAACAAATACCTTTAGTGCTGTAATGCGCTTGCGCTCATCATTATCTTTTGCCATACACAAGTATTTTAATGAAAATGGCTTTTACCATATGCACACACCAATAATTACAGGTAGTGATGCAGAAGGTGCAGGCGAAATGTTTAGAGTAAGTACCTTAGACCAAAAAAATCCTCCATTAACGGAAGATGGCGCTATAGACCATTCTAAAAATTTCTTCGGAAAAGATACAAACCTTACCGTTTCTGGTCAGTTAGAAGCAGAAACTTACGCTATGTCTTTAGGTAAAGTATATACATTTGGACCAACATTTAGAGCAGAAAACTCTAACACATCTCGTCATTTATCTGAGTTTTGGATGATTGAACCAGAAGTTGCTTTTATGGATTTGGCTGGTAATATGGATTTAGCCGAAGATTTTATGAAGTCTGTTTTAAGCTATATTTTAGAGCACAATAGAGAAGATTTAGAGTTTTTAGAAAAACGTCTTTTAGACGACGAAAAAACAAAGCCACAAGCAGAACGTAGCGAAATGAGCTTAATTGAAAAAATTAAGTTTGTAGTAGATAATAACTTTAAGCGCGTTAGTTATACAGAAGCTATAGATATTCTTAAAAACTCTAAGCCTAACAAAAAGAAGAAATTTAAATATATAATTGAAGCATGGGGAGCAGACTTACAGTCTGAACACGAACGTTTCTTGGTTGAGAAACACTTTAAATGTCCGGTAATTTTATTTGATTATCCTGCAAATATTAAAGCGTTTTATATGCGTCTTAATGACGATGGTAAAACGGTACGTGCTATGGATATTCTTTTTCCTGGTATTGGCGAAATGGTTGGTGGTTCTCAACGAGAAGAACGTCTAGACGTTTTAAAAGAAAAAATGAAAGCCTTAGACATATCTGAAGAAGAGTTATGGTGGTATTTAGACTTACGTAAATATGGAACAGCTGTTCACTCTGGTTTTGGACTAGGTTTTGAAAGGCTAGTAATGTTTGCCACAGGCATGGGAAATATTAGAGATGTTATACCTTACCCAAGAACACCACAAAATGCAGACTTTTAGTAGTTACTTAATATACCTGTCAGTTTTTTAGAAACTTGACAGGTATATTTTTACTACATTTATAATCAACAGAAATTATATGTCTCTTAAACAGTTTTTATCGTTTAAACTTTCGCAAAAGTTATCACCGCAACAGATTCAGCTTATGAAGTTGATTCAGTTGCCCACTCAAGCTTTTGAGCAACGTTTAAGCCAAGAGCTAGAAGAAAACCCTGCTCTAGATACTGGTAAAGAATCGGAGGCTGCAGAAGATAATGTTGATGAGTTTGATAACTCTGAAGATGATTTTAACAATAATGACACTATTGATGCTGATGAGATAAATATTGATGAGTATTTAAGTGACGACGAAATACCAGAATACCGTACACAAGCCAATAATTACAGTGCAGATGATGAAGATAAAAGCGTGCCTTATGCGGCTGGCACATCATTTACTCAGCATCTTGTTAGTCAGCTAAACACCTTTAGACTATCTGAGCAAGAAGAAGAAATTGCTTATTTTTTGGTAGGCAGTGTAGACGAAAGTGGTTACATAAGACGCTCGCTATCTGATATTACAGACGATTTAGCTTTTACTCAGAATATAACAACGACAGAAGACGAAGTTGAAAAAGTACTACAGATTGTACACCAATTAGATCCTGGTGGTGTAGGCGCGCGTAACCTTCAAGAGTGTTTAAGTATTCAGTTACATAGAAAAGAGCAAAACCCAGATGTTGAATTGGCAACAACTATTATAGATAAAGCTTTTGAGCAATTTACAAAAAAGCACTATAAAAAATTATTACAAAAATTTAGCATTACTGAAGACCAACTTAAAGATGCTATAGAAGAAATTGAAAGATTAAATCCAAAGCCAGGTGGCTCTTATGCTGGTAATAATAAAATTGTTGAGCATATTGTACCCGATTTTGCTATAAAAATTGTTGATGGTGAGTTAGAACTTACACTTAATGGTAGAAATGCACCCGAGTTACATGTTTCTAGAGAGTACAACAATATGCTTAAGGGCTACAAGGATACTAAACAGAAATCTAAAGCCCAAAAAGATGCAGTTATGTTTATTAAACAAAAACTAGATGCTGCGAAGTGGTTTATAGAAGCTGTAAGGCAACGCCAACAGACTTTATTTGTTACTATGAGTTCTATTATGAACTATCAAAAAGAATTCTTTTTAAGTGGTGATGAGCGTAAATTACGCCCAATGATTTTAAAAGATATTGCAGACGAAATAGAAATGGATGTTTCTACCATATCGCGTGTGGCTAACAGTAAATATGTGGATACACCTTATGGTACTAAACTAATAAAAGAATTTTTCTCAGAATCTATGACTAATGATCAAGGTGAAGAAGTTTCTACTAGAGAAATTAAAAAAATTCTTGAAACCGTTATAGAGGAAGAAAACAAAAAGAAACCTCTAACCGATGAAGCACTTTCTAAAATTCTTAAAGAAAAAGGGTATCCAATAGCAAGAAGAACTGTGGCTAAATATAGAGAACAGTTAGATTTGCCTGTGGCAAGATTGAGAAAAAAAATTTAAGTTGCATATTAAATGAAAGATATAGTACTAAAAGGTATTTCGTTGGTGTTTCACCCTTTGATTATGCCATTATTAGGTGTCTTATTTTATTTTTCTAAAACTCCTCGTTTTATACCCGAGCCAATTATTAAGGCCAAAATATTCTCAATTATAATACTAACTATCCTCTTGCCTATTTTATTGTTTTTTTTACTTAAAACAATAAACAAAGTACAATCTATTCATTTAAAAAGTACTAAAGAGCGTGTTATCCCTTTATTTATTAATTGTATAATAGTGGTCTTAATTATACTGCGTGTGCTTACATCTGCTGAGATTATAGAATTATATTACTTCTTTTTAGGCATTTTATGTTCAACTTTAACCTGTCTAATTTTAGCATTGTTTAAGGTAAAGGCAAGTATACATATGATTGGCGCTGCTGGTTTTTTTATGTTTGCTGTGGCATTAAGTATTCATTATAAAATAAATATTAATGGCACAATCTCTTTAATGATGATTATTTTGGGTGCAATAGCAACATCGAGATTGCATCTTAAAGCACATACCAATAAAGAATTACTTATAGGAACGCTTGTAGGTTTGTTTCCGCAGTTAATTTTTGTTAACTATTGGTTATAGCAGATAAAACATGAGACCTATCTTAAATGATCTAAAATCGATATTAGCATCATCTAGGTTGGCATCGGTGTTAAAGATAGAGTTAAGGCCATAATATGCATGAAAATTCCATGTACCATAGCCAACACTTAATGTTACACCATACTGTAAGCTATTAAGGTCATTTAAATTTGAAAGTTTAATCGTTTCTAAGTTACTTTGAAACGTCGCTGTATTATAAACGATGTATCCAACTTTTAAACCCGTGTAGATCCGCCAAAAATTATAATCTGTAGCCGTTGAAGTGCGCCACCTAAATTCCAAAGGAACTTCTACTAGATAGGTTGTAAGTTTGTTTTTTGATACATTTATCTCACTCTCATCAATAATACCATAAGTGAGGTTGTTATCTACTTCGACGATACCTATATTATGATTGTATGAATTTGAAGATATACCCAAACCAAGACCAATAGCTTTATTTCTTTTCTCATTAATAGGCATATCTCTAATAAACCCAAAATGAAAACCTGTAGAAAAGCCACTCTGCGAGACATCTTTTGGTTTATTACTTAAAAGATTATAGGTCACAGAGGCGTAAAATTGATCTTCTCTGTAGTTATTATCGGGCTCAGAATTGATCATCTTTTTTTTATTTTGAGCAAAACTAATACCTGTAAGACATAAAACTAAAAGCGATAATTTAATATTCATAAGTATAAATCTACAAAATCTGAGAATGTAAGCCATAAAAAACGCCTTGAAATTATCAAGGCGTTTTTTTTATAAAATTAAGTTTTAAAATTGATTAATCAATTTTAGTGTTTGTGATATACATAACTTTTAATGCATTAGCTTCTCGTAACTGTTGTTTAATATCTGAAACTATACCTGCGTTTGTTTTTACGTCTATCTTCATACCAACTACAAACCTTGTTTGTAGTTTTTCGTCTAGCTTATTTCTTGCTTCATATACAGACGTCTGTATATCTTCTAAACCTACAAAAGCATCGTTAATTTGAATACGTGGTTCGTCGCCAAATTTCTTATAGTCTTTTGATGGCTTACCTGCATAAATAAACATAGTTCTGTCTTTCTTAAGTTTCTCTATCTGATCTGCACTTGGTAATGTATTCTCTATCATTAAAGAGTTATCCCTCATTACAGTTGCCACCATAAAAAAGAAAAGTAACATAAATACAATATCTGGTAGTGAAGCCGTTGAAATAGCCGGTAACTCACCTTTATTTTTATTCTTAAACTTAGACATAATTATTACTTTTAATTTTTATCTGGTTCTGCTTCAGACAATTTCATAGGGAATAAATTCTTTATAGCTTCAATGCGCTCGTTAAGAACTTCATCCTTATTAAATTGATTCTTTTCCTTCTCTTCTAGCATGGTTATAAAAACATTTTCCACATCTGGGTAGTATTTTTTATACAACCTACGTGCTTCACGTTCTCTTAACTGATTATAAGCAGCTACAAGTTCGTTTTGTACCTCAATGTATTTTTCATAAGAAGTTTCCCTATCATGTTTCATAGAAATAATTGCTTTATCTGGGTGATCAGATGAAGATTCATCTTTCTTACCCTTACAATACGTACATACATCACCTGCGGCATTTGTACCACCTGCGTTATCTAAAAACTCAATAGCCGCTTTTCTTAAATCTTTAATTTCCATTACTTCGTCTTCGACAAATAATTGGTTGTTACGATTTATTAAAACTGTAAATAAGTTTTTCTGTTTAATAATAGGTGGATCATAATTGGTATCATCAATTGGAGGTAAACTCCTTAATATACCTTTATCTTTCTCTATCGTTGTTGTTACCAGGAAGAAAATTAACAGTAAAAAAGCAATGTCAGCCATTGAACCTGCATTAACTTCTGGTGCTGATCTTTTTGCCATAATACTTTATTTACTTATAATTTTTTTTGCTCCTGAGAAAATCATTGCTCCCGCCGCAATGGCTAGTAATAAATAGAAAGCGACTAAGCCTGCACCTACCATTTGCGATGTACCTTCGGTTGCTACTCCGCCTTCTTGTAGGTCGTATAATTTACCGTCACCTCCTGAAATAGCGTAAGAAATAACCAAAACAATAACAAATGCTCCTACACCTATTAACGTATTTTTTAAGCCAGCAGTATTTGTAAATAAGTTTTTCAAGATAAAAAACAAAACAAGTGCTACAGCTAATCCGACCATAATGTATGCAACATATCCCATAGGATCTGCTAAACCATCTTGTCCACCTGTCTCAATAGCTTCATCTCCTGCTGCTACAATTCGCACTAAGAAAATGATACCTAAAAGACCGAGTATCGCTACTAGTATTTTTGATATAGTTTTAAAATTCATAATTTAATGTCTTATTTTTTGTGTTTTACTAATAAATCCATCAATGTAATTGACGCATCTTCCATATCATTTACAATGCTATCTATTTTAGCGATGATATAATTATAGAAAATTTGAAGTATAATAGCCACAATAAGACCAAATACAGTTGTTAAAAGTGCTACTTTAATACCACCTGCTACTAAAGAAGGATTCATATCACCTGCAGCTTCAATCTTATCAAAGGCAGAAATCATACCGATTACTGTACCCATAAAACCAAGCATTGGTGCTAAAGCTATAAATAAAGAAATCCAAGACACATTCTTTTCTAATTGTCCCATTTGTACACCACCATAAGCGACTACAGCTTTTTCAGCAGCATCAATATCTTCATCAGCTCTGTCTAGACCTTGATAGAAAATAGAAGCAACTGGCCCTTTTGTATTTCTACAAACTTCTTTAGCAGCTTCAATACCACCAGAAGCTAAAGCATCTTCTACGTTTTGTGTTAATTTTTTAGTGTTTGTTGTAGATAAGTTTAAATAAATAATTCTTTCAATAGCAATTGCTAATCCAAGAATTAAACATAGTAATACAATACCCATAAAACCAGGTCCACCTTCAATAAAACGCTTTTTTAATTCTTGATGGAAACTCAAATTTTCTTCAGCAGTTTCATCTGCCTGAATTACACTTGTTACAGTTGTTGCACTTGTTACAGTTGTTGCACTTGTTACAGCTAGTGTTGTTGCATTAGCATTAACAGTTCCGATGGCCATTAAGCATGTTATGGCGAGGATAGAAAATAATCTTTTCATTGTTCTTAATCTTAATTTTATTAGTTAAAGGGTTAAAGATAAAAAAATAAATGTAACTACTCCTTAAAATATAAGCAGAGAGGAAGGGATTCGAACCCTCGATACCCTTTTGGAGTATACACACTTTCCAGGCGTGCGCCTTCGACCACTCGGCCACCTCTCTCTAAATTTTAAAAAACAAATTACAGAGAGGCAAATAACGAAAAAAACTTCAAACCGTAAAATTTACTACGTTAATTTTAGGTCATTTCACCTCTTAACGATGTTTCAAATATGAATTGGAAATTATTTGCCCCTATTTTTTCTCCTAATAGGTACATTAGTTTAGTTATAGCTGCTTCTGTTGTAATATCTCTTCCTGAAATTACACCTATAGATTTTAGCTGAGAACTTGTTTCATATTGCCCCATAGCTACACTCCCTCCTGCACATTGAGTAACGTTAACTACATAGAGTCCGTTACTTATTGCTTTTTTTAGTAATGTAATAAACCAATCTTCATTTGTAGCGTTACCAGAACCATAAGTTTCTATAATTAACCCCTTAATTAGTGGGCTTGTCAATATCGCTTCTATTATAGGTTTTGAAATCCCTGGAAATAATTTTAGAATACCAACATTGGTATCCATAGCTGTACGTACAATTAATTTTTTGCCACTATTGGGTTTTAGTAATGCTTCTTTATTAATATTTAAATGCACGCCAGACTCAGCTAAATGTGGGTAATTAAGTGAATCGAAAGCTTCAAAATGTTCTGCATTTATTTTTGTGGTTCTATTACCTCTGTATAATTTATATTCAAAATACAACGCAACTTCTCTTATTACTGGCACACCATTAACATGTAAGGATGCCATTTGAATAGATGTAATTAAATTTTCTTTAGCGTCTGTACGTAAATCTCCAATTGGTAATTGAGACCCTGTAAAAACAACAGGCTTGTTTAAGTTCTCTAGCATAAAACTTAATGCAGATGCAGAGTAACTCATAGTATCACTGCCATGTAAAACAACAAAGCCATCAAATTTATTGTAATTACCTTCTATTATTTTGGCAATATCTGACCAATATTTAGGACTCATATTAGATGAGTCTATAGGTGCCTTAAAAGAAACAGTTTCTATATTACAGTCTAAAAGGCGTAATTCTGGTATTCTAGTTAAGATATTATTAAAATCGAAAGCCCTCAAAGTGCCAGTATCGGCATCTTTTATCATTCCGATAGTACCACCTGTGTATATTAATAAAATATTTTGCTTTTGCATAATTTTAAATTCCGAATATAGCTTTTGAATTTTCTGTAGTAATCTCAGCCAATTCTTTTTCGCTTATTTGGTAAAGTTCGGATAATTTTTCTAATACCTTATTAATATATAAACTTTCGTTACGTTTACCTCGATAAGGCTTGGGTGCTAAGTAAGGTGCATCTGTCTCTAAAACAATATGTTTGGTATCTATTTGGTTTATAAACTGATCTATTTTACCATTCTTAAAGGTAACCACACCGCCTATACCTAATTTCATATTATAAGAAATGGCTTGTTTAGCTTGCTCTAAAGTGCCACTGAAGCAATGAAAAATACCAAATAAATCATCAGATTTTTCTTGTTCTAAAACTTCAAATATTTCGTTAAAAGCTTCTCTACAATGAATTACTATGGGGAGTTTATATTGTTTTGCTAAATTAATTTGATATCTAAAAGCTTCTATTTGAATACCTAACGTGCTTTTATCCCAATAAAGATCTATGCCAATTTCACCAACTGCATAAAATTTTCGATTGGCAAGCTGGTCTTCAACATGTTTTAATTCTTCTTTATAATTTTCTTTAACATGCGTAGGGTGCAAACCCATCATTAAAAAAACATAGTCTGGGAAATCTTTTTCTAACTGAAACATAGACGCCGTGTATGTTGAGTCTATTGCTGGTATAAAAAACCGTTTCACATTAGCATTTATAGCACGTTGAATCATTTCTGATCTATCATCATCAAAAGCCTCACTATATAAATGTGTATGTGTATCTGTAATAATCATACTGCAAAAGTAAATGTTTAATCCGTTATTCCATTTACTATATTTACACAAATTGCAACAATGAATACACTAAAAACGCACCTCATAGACAAAGGTTATTCTAAAATAAAATTGAAACTGACCAAAACCAATCATTTTGAAATAAAAGCATCTATTAATAATATTAAAGGACGTTTTATTTTAGATACTGGCGCCTCTAGTAGCTGTGTAGGTTTTGAAGCGATTGAACGTTTTAATTTAAAAGTTAAAGATTCTGAAATAAAAGCAGTGGGTGCTGGCGCATCTAATATGTTAACCAAAGTTTCAAAGTCTAACAACTTGAAGATTGGGAAATGGAAAAAAGTAAATTTTGCAATTATACTATTTAACCTTTCTCATGTTAATGAAGGTCTTGTAAAACATAATGCAGAACCTGTAGATGGTATTATAGGTGCAGATGTTTTAAAAAAAGCAAAAGCGATTATAGACTACGATAAAAAAAACTTGTACTTAAAACTATAAGCCCTATAAAACCTCGAGAATCTTTATATCTTTAACATAGAACAGAATTAATAGCAACATGAATCCTTCTATAATAATAGCAGATGATCACCCTTTAGTACTTAAAGGGTTAAATGATTATCTTATTGAACAACGTTTTAACGTTTTAGCTTCTGCCAAAAATGGCAAAGAAGCATTATCTTTAATTAAAGCTCACGCACCAGATATTGCAATTTTAGATATTAAAATGCCTTTTCTTACGGGCTTAGAAATTGCAGAAAAATGTAAAAAAGACAAACTGGCCACTAAAATTGTCTTAATTACTTTTGAAAAAGATGAAACCACCTACAATATAGCAAAGTCTATTGGTGTATTTGGTTATGTACTAAAAGAATTTGCTTTAGAAGAAATAGAAAATTGTATCGCATCAGTTATTAAAGACCGGCCTTATTTTAGCCCAGAACTACTTAATTTTTTAGAATTAAAAAACCAACCACAATATCTTAATACATTAACAACACACGAAAAAAACATACTTAGGTATATCTCTAACAATAAAACAGGAGTTGAGATTGGTGCGTTATTATCTATATCTACAAGAACGGTAGAAAAACATAAGAGTAATATTATTAAAAAGCTTAAGCTAGAGCGTAAACAAAATAGTTTACTGATTTGGGCTAAAGAAAATAGCGAATTTATTTAATATAAAATAAATGAAATATACGTAAAGTTACGTATAGTTTGGTATCTAAATTATACGGATATTTACAGCGTTATTAATTAGGGTTAATAACGAGCTATTAATTAGTTCTTAGGGATTATTAAGCCTTGGATGAAAATCCAAGGCTTTACTTTTTTTAAAAAGTACCAAAATGAGCCAAAAGCGTAATAAAAACCAAAAAATACGTAAAGTTACGTATAGTATGGTGTCTAAATTATTCCGAATTTTACATTGCCTATTAATTTTTGCCCCAAATTTAAGTTTCTAAAGCTCTAAATTTAATTTAAAATTTAGAGCTTTTTAAAAAACCCAATATATCTATGCAGACAATGAAAGACAATTATTCAAAAAAAGATAAGCTAGTTATAATTCTACTTATTCTTAGTTCTATACTTGTAATATCAGCAAATATTGCAGTCAATTTTTTTAGTTAATTTTAGTTAGTTACTTATTGTAAGGAGAAAAAGCGCAATCATAAATGATTGCGCTTTTTTATATTTTAAAATTATAGATTAATTTATAATTCTAAAACCTTGTTTAAATTATTATCCATTAATAATTCTTCAGGATTTTCTAATGCATCTTTAACTGCAACTAAGAAACCTACAGATTCTTTACCGTCAATAATTCTATGATCATATGATAAAGCCACATACATCATAGGATGAATTTCAACTTTACCATCTACAGCTATTGGTCGCTCTATAATATTATGCATACCTAAAATACCACTCTGTGGAGGATTTATTATTGGTGTAGATAACATACTTCCAAAAACACCACCATTGGTGATAGTAAATGTTCCACCAGTCATCTCATCTACAGTGATTTCACCTTCTCTTGCTCTAATAGCTAAGCGTTTCACTTCAGACTCAATACCTCTAAACGATAAGTTTTCTGCATTTCTAATCACTGGTACCATTAGTCCTTTAGGGCCAGATACAGCAATACTAATATCTACAAAATCGTAAGACAACATTTCTTTACCGTCTATCATTGAGTTTACAGCAGGATACATTTTTAACGCTCTAACAACTGCCAAACTAAAGAAACTCATAAAACCAAGACCCACTCCATGCTTAGCTTTAAACTGCTCTTTGTATTGTTTACGTAACTCAAAAATGGGTGTCATGTTAACCTCATTAAATGTGGTTAACATTGCCGTTGTATTTTTAGCTTCTACTAAACGTTCGGCTACTTTACGACGTAACATTGACATTTTGCTACGAGACGTCCCTCTACTTCCACCTGTTGGTGTACCCATAGATGGTACCGCATTTACAGCATCATCTTTAGTTACTCTACCGTCTTTACCAGTGCCTGACACAGTACTTGCATTCATTCCTTTTTCTGCTAAAATTTTCTTAGCAGCAGGACTAGCAGTACCAGTTGCGTAGGTTTTTGTTTCGGCAACTATAGGTTTTGGCTCCGCTTTCTTAGGAGCTGCTTCTTTAATTTCTGTTTTCACAGCAGCATCGCCACCTTCTGGTTTAGCTGCGCTTGTATCTATTAAACATACAACTGCACCTACCACAACAGGGTCACCTTCTTCATATCTATTACCATCAGCATCGGCCAATGTAATTATTCCACTAGCTTCTGCAGGTAATTCTAAAGTCGCTTTATCACTATCTACTTCTGCTATGGCTTGATCTTTTTCTACGTAATCTCCATCTTGCACTAGCCATTCTGCAATTTCTACTTCAGTAATCGATTCGCCTGGTGAAGGCACTTTCATTTCTAAAATCATGGGCTTTATCTTTATTTAAGCTCTAAATTTGAGTTGTATTGTTTTTATCTTTGGTTGTTTTTGGTTTTATCAAAAACGTAATCTATAACTTCTTGGTGTCTTATTTTTGAACGCACAGAACTACCTGCTGCAGGTGCACCATAAGGTCTTCTGCTTGCAGATCTAAATTGTTTTGCTTCCTCTAAATGCATTAACATATGGCTGTAAGCACCCATATTTCTTGGTTCTTCTTGTGCCCAAACAATATCGTCTACATTTTTATATTTCTTAATAACATTTCGCATCGCTTCTGCTGGTAACGGAAACAACTGCTCTACTCTTACTAATGCAATATCTGTTCTTTCTAGTTTTTCTTGGACCTCTAGTAAGTCGTAATAAAACTTACCTGTAACAAAAACTAATGTTTTTACATGGTCTACATTTGCGGTTTCATCATCTATTAACATCTCAAAACTTCCGTTTGCAAAATCATCTACAGACGACACTACTTTTGGATGACGTAATAAACTTTTTGGTGTAAATATGATTAAAGGCTTTCTATAATTAACCTTCATTTGCCTTCTAATTAAATGGAACATGTTGGCCGGTGTTGTACAATCTGCAACAAACATATTATCTTTAGCACACACTTGTAAATAGCGCTCCATGCGACCCGACGAGTGCTCTGCACCTTGACCTTCGTAACCATGTGGCAATAACATTACTAATCCGTTTTGTGTTTTCCATTTGTCTTCACCAGAAGAAATGTACTGGTCTATCATTATCTGAGCACCGTTACTGAAATCTCCAAATTGAGCTTCCCATATAACAAGTGTATTAGGACTTGCCATGGCATAACCATAATCAAAACCAACAACACCATATTCTGACAATGATGAATTAAAAATATTGAATTGACCTTGCGCTTCAGCAACATTTTTTAACAAAATTATTTCTTCTTCGCTATCTTCTACCTTAACAACAGCATGTCTATGCGAAAATGTACCACGCTCTACATCTTGCCCAGAAATTCTAACATTAAAGCCTTCTGATAATAAAGTACCATAAGCTAAGTGCTCTGCCATTGCCCAATCTAAACGATTCTCATCGAACATGGTTTGGCGAGATTCTATTAAACGCTGAATCTTTCTTATAAACTTTTTATCTTCTGGTAAATTAGAAACAACTTTAGTAATATCTTTTAAAAGATCTTTTGAAACCGTTGTATCTACAGGCTTCATCATTTCTGATTCATCTACACGCACAAAATCTTTCCACTGTTCGTGCATAAAACGAGAAATAACGGTCTTCTCAATTTTTCTAGAATCTTCTAGCTTTTCTTCAAGCTTATCTTTGTATTCTTTTTCTATTTTGGCAACGTAACCTTCAGCAATAACACCTTCAGACAATAAACGTTCTGCGTAAATATCTCTGGGGTTTTTATGTTTTGATATGGCTTTATAAAGTAAAGGTTGTGTAAACTTAGGCTCATCACCTTCGTTATGGCCGTATTTTCTGTACCCTAGTAAATCTATAAAAACGTCGCGTTTAAATTTCATTCTAAAATGCAATGCAAATAAAATAGCATGCACTACAGACTCAGCATCATCAGAATTTACGTGTAATACTGGCGATAACGTCACTTTACCAACATCTGTACAATAGGTACTTGAGCGACCGTCTAAATAATTAGTTGTAAAACCAATTTGATTATTAACAACTATATGTATGGTTCCGTTAGTTTTATAGCCTTCTAACTGTGCCATTTGCACAAGCTCATATACTAGACCTTGACCTGCAATTGCAGCGTCACCATGTACAACAATTGGTAAAACCTGTGATGCGTCTTCAACTTCTTTTTTATCTTGTTTTGCTCTCGCAATACCTTCTACAACAGCACCTACAGTCTCTAAGTGAGAGGGATTTGGTGCTATACTTAGGTTTATTTTCTTTCCGTTATTGGTTTCGCGATCACTGGTCCAACCTAAATGGTACTTTACATCACCATCAAATACTTCCTCTTCGTAATCTTTACCATCAAACTCACTAAAAATATCTTGTGCTGATTTGCCAAAAATATTTGTTAATGTACTTAAACGACCACGATGCGCCATACCCATAACAAATTCCTTAACACCATAGCCGGCTGCCGTCTCAATAAGTGCATCTAGTGCAGGAATAAGCGACTCGTTTCCTTCTAAAGAAAAACGCTTTTGACCAACGTATTTGGTATGTAAAAAAGTCTCAAAGGAAACAGCTTCGTTAAGTTTTCTTAATATATTTTTCTTTTCTTCTGCAGAAAAAGTAGGATGGTTATCGTTTATATTAAGCTTCTTCTGAATCCACTGAATTTCTTCGGGCTTTCTTATATACATGTATTCTACACCGATAGAGTCGCAATAAATGCGCTCTAAATGATCTATAATATCTTGAAGCGTTGCTGCACTTAAACCTAAAACTTCACCTGCAGAAAACTTAGATTCTAAATCGTTTTTAGATAAACCAAAGTTTTCTATTTCTAGAGTAGGCTCATACTTACGTCTGGCTCTTACTGGGTTTGTTTTTGTAAACAAGTGCCCCCTGTTTCTGTAACCATCTATAAGGTTTAAAATCTGAAATTCTTTTTGAAGTTGTTCTGGTATTTGTGCAGATACACCCTCAACGATTTCACCCTCCATTCCGTAATTTTCAGAACCGAAGTCGTAACCTTGAAAAAAGGCACGCCAACTTGGCTCAACAGAATCTGGGTTTTTAAGATATTGGTCGTATAAATCAGCAAAATATGCTGTATGTGCTGCGTTTAGAAAGGAATATTTATCCATTATTTTTTATGAGACGTTATCGCTTCAACAAAATTTATTCAAAAATACAACTTTTGCTAAATATAGATGTGGTTTTATTATATTTATAACATATTGAAAAAATAAGAATTATTAAGATGATAAATTTAATTGGGTTACGTTACAAAAAGATGATTTTTAGTAGCATTTTAATATTTCTTTTTACAGTCTTTTCATTTTCTCAAGATCTAAAAAACACATCATCCTTTTGGAAAAACGTTCAATTTGGTGGAGGTTTAGGACTAAATATAGGTAATGATTTTTTTAGTGCGGCTTTAGCACCAAATGCACTTTATAGATTTAATCCTTATATAGCTACTGGTGTTGGTTTAAACTTTCAATACAGTTCGCAACGCGACACATTTAAATCTACTGTTTTAGGTGCTAGCGCTATTGGCCTATTTAATCCGTATAGAGAAATACAGATCTCTGCAGAGTTTGAACAACTGCATGTTAATAGAGAATTTGACCCACTGTTTCAATTACAAAATAACCCAAGTTTTGAAGAACGCTATTGGTACCCAGCTTTATTTATGGGTTTAGGTTATACAAACGGTAATGTTACTATTGGTATAAGATACGACCTATTATATGACCGAAATAAAAGCATACAACCCGAAGCATGGATGCCTTTTGTAAGATTTTGGTTTTAAGCATACTTAAATTTATACCACACCTTTTGCCAAATACGTTGTAAGATTAAAAATGCAATAGCTTCAGATAGTTTTACCGTGTCGTTACCATCAATTTCACGGACTTTAATTTCAGAAACATCTACGATATAAAGTAAGTTAACATAATCTGAAAATTTATTTTGAATAAGATAAAATAGCGCTTCTTGCAATACTAATTTTAAACTTGTTGGCAACGTATCTTCATCTAACTCTAAATCTACATTGGCAGAACGTAAATCTTTATTTAATTGAATTATTAATTTTTTATAGAGCTCTAGTTGATTTGCTTCTGTTATTAAATCTTGAAATGTGTCAGGTAGTTTCATTTTTATTTTAAACTGAAAGACTTAAACATTTCGCGTCATAAGACTGTTTCCAAAATCTTCTAATTGCATTTTTTTAGAAGCAGAAATATTTAAATTTTCTAATATTAAAAAGGCCTTTAACGTATAGTTTTCAATTTCTCTTTGAGTTGCCTCTGCTGAGCCACTAGAGATAAAAAACTGTTTTACGGTTTTAATTTTCTCAGTATTATCTTCAAAATTTTTAGCGAATAAATCTTCGAGTTGAAGCCTTTCAGATGTACCCAAAAACTCTAATGCTTTTAAATATAAATAGGTCTTTTTGTTTTCTATAATATCACCACCAACCTGTTTACCAAAGGTTTCCGGGTTTCCGAAGGCATCTAAATAATCATCTTGAAGCTGAAATGCAATACCTAAATAACGACCAAAATCATATATTGCATTTTGGTCTTCTTCTGAAGCATCTGCAACAATAGCACCCATTTTCATGGCTGCACCAACCAAAACAGCTGTTTTATATGCTATCATTTTAAGATATTCTGATATCGTAACATCACTTCTGGTTTCAAAATCTACATCGTATTGTTGACCTTCGCAAACCTCTAAAGCAGTCTTACTAAACAACTTTGCTAAAGCTAAAAATGTACTAGGCTTATAATTTTCAAATAGCTGATAAGCCATTATTAGCATGGCATCACCCGATAAGATACCTGTGTTAATATCCCATTTTTCGTGTACTGTGGCTTTACCTCTTCGTAAAGGGGCATCATCCATAATATCATCATGTACTAAAGAAAAATTATGAAACACCTCTACAGATAGAGCTGCATTCATTGCGTTATTAACATTACCACCAAAAATCTCAGCAGTCATTAGAGTTAATACAGGTCTTAAACGTTTACCACCAAGATTAAGAATATAATTAATGGGCTGGTAAAGATTTTTTGGTTCTTTATTTACTGTAAACTCTTTTAAATGGTTAATAAAAGATGTTTGATACGCTTCTATATTTTGCATAGCACAAAAATAATGCTTTCATCATATTTTATTGCAATGTTAGGGCTGTAAAAAAAAGACTAAAACTTAGGAAACTTTTTTTGTTTTTAAAGTTTCCTTACGTACATTTGCCAACTAATATGAGAGAAAACATTTTACATAAATCATCAGAACTTTTTTTAACCCTAGGGTTTAAGAGTGTTACCATGGATGATATTGCTAATGCTATGGGCATTTCTAAAAAGACTATTTATGTACATTTTAGCAATAAAACTAAATTAGTTGAAGCTGTAACATTTAACTTATTTGATACTATTTGTAATGGCATAGATCATATATGCAACACGGCATCTAACCCAATTGAAGAGCTTTACTCCATTAAAATGTTTGTAATGCACCATCTTAAAAACGAAAAGGCATCACCACAGTACCAACTCAAAAAATACTACCCTCAAATTCATAACCAGTTAAAAATTAAGCAATTCGATAAAATGCACAAATCTGTTGAAGACAGCCTAGCGCATGGAGTAGCAACTGAGGTTTTTAGAAATACTATAGACGTCGATTTTATTTCTAGAATGTATTTTACAGGTATGACTGGTATTAAAGACAATATGTTTTTTCCGACAGAGCACTACCAAATGGATTATTTAATGGAGAGTTACTTAGAATATCACCTTAGAGCTATTGTTACAGAAAAAGGATTAGAAATATTAAATCAGTTTATAACAAAAAATCAATCATAAATAATAATGAAACACTTTTCAATAATTATTTTACTACTGTGTTTTAGCTTAGGGTTTTCGCAACAAAAACCGCAACGCTTTTCACTACAAGAAGCCATAGACTTCGCTTTAGAAAATAACAGAACTGCTATAAACGCCTCTCGAGATATTGCAGCTGCAAAACAACAAAAATGGGAAACTACAGCATCTGGTTTACCACAAATAAGTGCAAGAGCAGATTACCAAAACTTTTTAAAACAACAAGTTTCTGTAATTCCGGCTGAAATTTTTGGCGGGCAACCAGGCACATTTCAAGATGTTATTTTTGGCACCCAACAAAGCGCAAATGTATTTGCAACGGTAGACCAAAAAATATTTGATGGCTCGTATTTAGTCGCTCTGCAATCTGCAAAGGTGTTTTTAGAAATTTCTGAAAATGCAAAAACTAAAACCGATCTCGACGTAAGAAAAGCAGTTATTGATGCTTACGGCAATGTATTACTTGCAGAAGAAAGTCTAATTATCTTAAACCGAAATATAGTTGTTTTAGAAAAAAATCTTTTTGAAACCACCAAAATTTATAAAAATGGCTTGGGCGATGAAGAAAGTGTAGAGCAGCTTCAAATTACCCTATCTAGTGTAAAAAGCAATCTTAATAATGTTACTAGGCTAAAAACTTTAGCTTACCAAATGCTAAATATTACATTAGGACGAGACGTTTACAACACTTTAGAGCTTAGCGATAATTTAGAAACTTTAGCTCAAAACAACATGTCTTTATCTTTATTAGACGAAGAAAACAACCCTGAAAAAACTATAGATTATCTCATTGCTAATAATGATACTAAAGCAAAAGCACTTATGGTAAAATTAGAAAAAAGTAAAGCGCTGCCAACTTTAAACGCTTTTTTAAACGGTGGTTATTCTGCTTTTTCTAATGATTTTTCATTTTTAAATAACGACCAACGTTGGTTTGGTTCGTCGTTATTTGGCGTTAACCTTAGCATTCCTATTTTTAGCTCTGGCATGCGAAGTTCTGCAACACAGCGTGCAAAAATTAACTTAGAAAAAGCCGAGACGCAGTTAACAGAAACTGAGCAACGTATAAAACTACAAATGGCATCGGCAAAAAGCGATTACCAATTTGCTATTGAAGATTATGCAAATAAAAAACAAAACCTAGCACTTGCTGAGCGTATAGAAACTAAAAACCAAACCAAATTCTTTGAAGGTATTGGTTCAAGCTTTCAACTAAGACAAGCACAAACACAATTATATACCGCACAACAAGAGTTATTACAAGCTATGTTAGATGTTATAAACTCTAAAGCTACATTAGAAACTATTTTAAATACACCAATCAATAATTAATTAACCAACCCATATGAAACATATATATCAAATACTAATTGTAGCACTTATTCTGGTTTCCTGTTCAGGTGAAAAAAAGAATTCTGTTGAGACCGTTTTAGAAAAAGGAGACCTTAAAACCTTAAGAGAAAAAAGAGGTAGTCTTGTTAATGAGCAACAAACACTTAGTGACCAAATAAAGCTTTTAGATGATAAAATAAAAGTAATGGATACGACCAAAAACATTCCATTAATAACCACATTTAAAGCAAATAATGAAGTTTTTAATCATGTTATAGAACTTCAAGGAAACGTAACAACAAAAGATCTTCTTACAATTACACCAGAGTATAATGGCATATTAACACATGTGTATGTTAAAGAAGGACAAAACGTTAGTAAAGGGCAGATATTGGCAAAAATTGATGATGGAGGTTTAAGTCAACAAGTAGCGCAGTTAAAAATACAATCTGCATTAGCTAAAACAACTTTTGAACGTCAGAAGCGTCTATGGGATCAAAATATTGGAAGTGAAATGCAATATTTACAAGCCAAATCTACTTACGAGTCTCAAAAGGAAGCTGTTAATCAATTAAACAAACAAATAGCTAAAACAACAGTGAGAGCGCCTTTTTCTGGTACAATAGATGATATTATAACAGAGCAAGGCAACGTGGTTGGCGCAGGGCAAACACCATTAATGCGTATTGTTAATTTAGATAATATGTATATTGAAACTGAGGTGCCAGAGCGTTACGTAATAGACGTTGTAGCTGGTAAAAATGTTGAAGTAAGTTTACCTGTTTTAGGAAAAACTATAGCAACTAAAGTACGCCAAGCTAGTGATTTTATTAATCCTGCAAACAGAACCTTTAAAGTAGAAATTGCAGTGCCAAATAAAGATAAGTCTATTAAACCTAATCTTACTGCACGTTTAAAAATTAACGATTACACCAATAAAGAAGCACTTTTAATACCGCAAAGCGTCATTTCTGAAAACGCAGCTGGTGAGCAATTTGTCTATGTGGTAAGTAACAAAAATAGTAATGGTATTGGTAAAGCAAAGCGTGTTATTATTAAAACAGGTAAAACTCAAGGTGATATTATTGAAGTACTTTCTGGTCTAGTAAATGGTGCTGAAATTGTTAAAGAAGGTGCGAGAAGTGTAAGAGACGGACAATCTGTAGATGTAATTAATTATAAAGAAGACGAAGATGGAGAGTAAAAAGAAAAAAAATATAGATAAAGAATTTGGTCTCTCATCTTGGGCTATAAATAACAAAACCACGATGTATGTGCTTATCGCTGTGTTTTTATTTCTTGGTGTTTCTGCTTTCTTTAGTATGCCTCGAGAAAACTTTCCAGAGGTTAACGAAACTAAGATCTATATAAGTACCATTTATCCTGGTAATACTGCAGAAGATATTGAGAAATTAGTTACAGATCCGTTAGAAGATAAACTAAAAACGGTAAGTAACGTTGTAGAAATCACCTCAACATCGCAAGAAGATTACTCTATGTTAATGGTAGAGTTCGATGAAAACATTACGGTAGAACAGGCCAAACAGAAAGTAAAAGATGAAATAGACTCTGAAACTTCTGGTGAAGATTGGCCAACATTTAATGGTGCAAAAGTAGAACCAGATGTTTTTGAGTTAAGCTTATCTGAAGAAATGCCCATCTTAAATATTAATATTTCTGGTGATTATCCTATTGAAAAATTAAAGGATTATGCAGAATACCTGCAAGATGAAATAGAAGATTTACCTGAAATTAAAAAAGCAGACATTAGAGGAGCGCAAGAAAAAGAAGTTGAAGTTGCCGTTGATATTTATAAGATGATGGCCGCTAAGGTAACTTTTAATGATATTCTTAGCGCTATTGGTAACGGAAACGTTACACAGTCTGCCGGTAACTTAAAAGCAAGTGGCCAACGCAGAACTATACGTATTATTGGCGAAATAGAAACACCATCTGAGCTTGAAAACTTTGTTGTTAAAGCTGAAAACGGAAATGCTATTTACCTTAAAGATGTTGCAACTGTTGCTTTTAAAGAAGAAGATCTAACAACCTATGCAAGAAAATCGGGCAAACCCGTAGTAATGCTAGACGTAAAAAAACGTGCAGGCAAAAACATGGTTGCCGCCGCAGAACAAATAAGAGTGATAAAAGAAAATGCTGTTAAAAATGTATTTCCTAAAGATTTAGAAGTTTCAATTACAAACGACCAATCGTCGGTTACTATTGGCCAAGTTGATGATCTGGTAAACAATATCATCTTTGGTGTTATTTTAGTGGTGACGGTTTTAATGTTCTTTTTAGGATTTAAAAATGCCCTATTTGTTGGTTTTGCTATACCAATGTCTATGTTTATGTCTTTAATGATTTTAGGCGCTATTGGTTATAGTTTAAATACGATGGTGCTTTTTGGTCTTATTATGGGACTTGGTATGTTAGTAGATAACGGTATTGTAGTTGTAGAAAACGTTTACCGCTTAATGGAAGACGAAGGCCTAAGTCGTTTAAAAGCAGCAAAAGTAGGTATTGGAGAAATTGCATTTCCTATTATAATTTCAACATTAACAACAGTGGCAGCTTTTGTACCATTAGCCTTTTGGCCTGGTATAATGGGTGAGTTTATGAAAATTTTACCTATTACATTATCTATAGTTTTAGGCTCTTCATTATTTGTAGCCATCTTTTTTAACTCGGTATTAGTATCTCAATTTATGAAGATTGATGATAAAGAAATGCCTATTAAACAAATTATAAAAACTACTAGTATTGTTGGTGGTATTGGTTTATTAATTTTAATTTTTGGCGGTACATATCGTGGTCTAGGTACCGTAATGATTTTTACAGCCCTTTTACTTTGGGCTTACCGTTTCTTTATTAGAAAATGGGCCAATAACTTTCAAACAAAATCGTTAGTAAAACTTGAAAACTGGTACGAGCGTATGTTAAGTGGAGCCTTATCTAAAAAGCGTCCTTATATTTTAAGTATAGGCACCTTTTTATTATTAATTGCTGCATTTATGGCATTTGGGACTTCAATAGACCAGAAACGTACAAAAATTGAATTTTTTCCAGACAACAAACCAAATCAAATTATTGTTTATATAGAATACCCAGAAGGTACAGCTATAGAAAAAACCAATGCTATTACTAGCAAAATTGAAACACGCGTCTACGAGGTAATTAACCAGAGTCAATATATTGATGACGGTAAAAACTTCTTAGTAGAAAGTGCCGTTTCGCAGGTTGGTAAAGGTGCTGGTAATCCACAAACAGATGGTGGCTCTGAAGCCGAAATTCCGCACAAAGCTAAAATTACAGCATCTATGCGCGAGTACAAATACCGTCGTGGCGAAGACAGTGAAATTTTAAGACAAAAAGTACAAAAAGCCTTAGTTGGTATTTTTCCGGGAGTATTAATTTCTGTTGAAAAAGATGCGAATGGGCCACCTGCTGGCTCGCCAATTAATGTTGAGATTGAGGGTAATGACTATAACCAATTAATAGCTGTTGCAGAGCAAATGCGAGAATTTATTAATTCGAGAAGTATACCTGGTATTGATGAGCTTAAAATAGATGTTAATAAAGACAAACCAACCATGCAGGTTGAGATAGACAGAGAAAAAGCTGGCGAATTAGGTGTTAGTGCTAACCAAATTGGTAGTCAATTACGTAATTCTATCTTTGGGTCTAAAGCCGGTATTTACAAGCAAGATGGTGATGATTTTGATATTTATGTACGCTTCAATGAAGAAAATAGATATAATAAAAGCGCCTTGTTTAACCAAAATATAACCTTTAGAGATAACACGGGTAAAATAAAAGAAATTCCGTTGTCTGCAGTTGCCAGTCAAAAAAATAACTCTGGTTTTAGCGCTATAAAGCATAGAGACACCAAACGTGTAGTAACTATATATTCTGCTTTAGCGCCTGGCTATACAGATGCAGGTGCAATTGTAACTCAAATTCAGAATGAAATGAAGAGTTACGATAATTTACCTTCTGATGTTAAGGTTGATTACACAGGGCAAATTGAAGAGCAAAACAAGCAAATGGCTTTTTTAATGGGAGCCTTCTTTACAGGTCTTGGTTTAATTTTCTTTATTTTAATTTTTCAATTTAATTCAATTTCAAAACCAACTATTATTATGTTGGCTATATTTTTGAGTTTAATTGGTGTATTTGGTGGCTTGGTAATTTCGGGTAGTGCTTTTGTTATTATGATGACCATGGTTGGTATTATATCGCTTGCCGGAATCGTTGTAAACAACGGTGTAGTATTATTAGATTATGCACAATTACTTATAGATAGAAAGAAGAACGATTTAGGCTTAGAAAAAGAAGATTATTTAACTAAAGACGATCTTTTTAATAGTATTGTAAAAGCAGGTAAAGCGCGTTTAAGGCCTGTGCTTTTAACTGCAATTACTACTATTTTAGGATTAATACCGTTAGCAATTGGCTTAAATATTAACTTCTTTACACTGTTTGCAGATTTTAATCCTAATATTTATATGGGTGGTGATAACGTGGTTTTTTGGGGACCACTAGCTTGGACCGTAATTTATGGTCTTTTTATAGCCACATTTCTTACCCTTATAGTTGTTCCTATTTTATTCTTTTTAAGTATGAGATTAAAGATGTGGTTTCATAATTCTAAAACAATTGAGTCTAACGATTTAGCAACTAAAGGCACCCTTAATATAGATAAGCGCTTAGACGAAAGTGCCTTATAAAAAGAACTATTTAAAAATAAAAATCGCAGCTAATTTACTGAGGTTATATTAATAGCAGAAAGCGCCACAACAAATGTTGTGGCGCTTTTATTTAATTTTTTATCTTTATAGATATACTTTATCATGAAAATACTAAGCTCAATAATTACACTCATTTTTCCACTATTACTATTTAGTCAGAGTGAAAGCTTAGTAGATGTTACATGGCATTGCACACGTATTATAATTGGTGGTAACGAAATAGCAGCACCAAGTAATAACGAAGTAGCAAGTGTTACCTTAGAATTGACTAACGATAATGACCCAAATACTGACGCTTTTAGCAGTGGAGTCTGTAATAGTTTAACTTCATCTGGTAATAACATCACCTATAACGACCCAGAAATGACATTTATAATTTCTGGTTTAGCACAAACACTAATAGTTTGTGGACTTACCGAAAACCTGAGTTTTGAAACTAACTATTTTAATTTTTTTTACAACACAATAGATATACCTCTATCTTATACCATAAATACTATTAACGATTTAAGTACCTTAACAATTATGGCACCAAATGGCGATATTGCTTATTATGAAGCCGTAATTTTAAGTGAGCCAGACAACAAATGGGTAGAAATTAATATACACCCAAATCCTACAACAAACACCATTACCATCACTACTAAAATAAATACTATTGAGCGTATTGAAATTTACGCTATAACAGGAGAAATTTTAAAATCAATAAAAAAAACTGTGTCTACTATTGATGTCTCTAAATTTTCAAAAGGAACTTACTTTCTTAAAGCCTATAGTGGTGGCTATTGCACAATTAAACAGTTTATAAAAAAATAAACACGTACAAAAGCGCTTTTACAACTCTTATATTATTAATAATAGTGCTAAATTTGCAGCCTATTTATAGTCAATAAATTACAATGTACAGAAGTCACAATTGTGGTGAATTAAGAGCATCACACAATAATACAGAAGTTACACTTTCGGGTTGGGTTCAAGGAATAAGAGATAAAGGGTTTATGATTTATATCGATTTACGAGATCGTTATGGCATTACACAACTTTACTTTGATGAAGAACGCACCTCAAAAGACTTAATGGAAAAAGCGTCTAAGTTAGGACGCGAATTTGTAATACAGGTTAAAGGAAACGTTATAGAACGTGCGTCTAAAAATCCAAATATTCCAACCGGAGATGTAGAGGTTTTAGTGTCTGAATTAAATATATTAAACGCCTCTTTAGTACCGCCTTTTACTATTGAAGATAAAACAGATGGTGGTGACGACTTACGTATGAAATATCGCTACCTAGATATTCGTCGTAACCCTGTAAAAGAAAGCTTAATATTTAGAGCTAAAGTAACACAAGAGGTTAGAAATTACCTTTCGGGTGATGGTTTTATAGAAGTAGAAACACCCTATTTAATAAAATCTACACCAGAAGGAGCTCGAGATTTTGTAGTGCCTTCTCGTATGAATGAAGGACAGTTTTACGCGCTTCCACAATCACCTCAAACCTTCAAACAATTATTGATGGTTGGTGGTATGGACAAATACTTTCAGATTGTAAAGTGCTTTAGAGATGAAGATTTACGTGCCGATCGTCAGCCAGAATTTACACAAATAGATTGTGAAATGGCGTTTGTAGAGCAAGAAGATATTTTAAATGTTTTTGAAGGTTTAACACGTCATTTACTAAAAGAGGTGAATGGTGTAGACGTTGAAAAATTCCCAAGAATGCTTTACGATGACGCCATGCGTTTGTACGGAAACGACAAACCAGACATTAGATTTGGAATGGAATTTGGAGAATTAAATGCTGTTGCACAACATAAAGACTTCGGTGTTTTTAATAATGCAGAATTGGTTGTTGGTATTGCTGTACCAGGTGGAAATAACTATACAAGAAAAGAAATAGATAAATTAATAGATTGGGTAAAGCGTCCGCAAGTTGGTGCTTTAGGTATGATTTATAGCCGTTGTAACGACGATGGAAGCTTTAAGTCTTCAGTAGATAAATTTTACGACCAAGACGACTTAGCAAAATGGGCAGAAATTACAGGAGCTAAAAAAGGAGACTTAGTTTGTGTATTATCTGGAGACACCAATAAAGTACGCGCACAATTGAGTGCCTTACGTATGGAATTAGCAACACGTTTAGGGTTAAGAGATCCTAAAGTATTTGCACCACTTTGGGTTATAGATTTCCCATTATTAGAATTAGATGAAGAAACAGGGCATTACCATGCCATGCACCATCCATTCACTTCACCAAAACCCGGACAAATAGAATTATTAGACACCCATCCTGGTGATGTAAAAGCCAATGCTTACGATTTAGTATTAAACGGAAACGAAATTGGAGGAGGCTCTATCAGAATTCATGATAAAGCAACACAAGCCATTATGTTAAAACATTTAGGCTTCTCTGATGAAGATGCAAAAGCGCAATTCGGTTTCTTAATGGATGCTTTTGAATATGGAGCACCACCACATGGAGGTTTAGCTTTTGGCTTAGATAGATTGGTTGCCATTTTAGGAGGCCAAGAAACGATACGCGATTTTATTGCATTCCCTAAAAATAACTCGGGTCGCGATGTTATGATAGATGCACCAGCACCAATTGATGATGAGCAACTAAAGGAACTAAGTTTAAAATTGAATTTAAAATCATAAACTATTAAAATCCTGCTTCTTGCAGGATTTTTTATTAGATTTAAACTGTGCCAACAAAATCAAAGATTTTTAAACGCTTACATATTTGGAGATATAAACATATCTCTGAAAAAAACTTTGTGTTTTTACTAAGCTTAATTATTGGGTTATTAGCTGGTATCGTCTCTGTAACTATAAAAAATATAACCTTTACTATAGAGGCTATTTTAGAGAAAGGTATTGTACTTACTCAAAATAGCATTTACTTTATCTTACCAATTATTGGTTTACTATTGGTGTATCTTTTTGTAAAATATGTAACTAAAAAACCAAGTGGCCACGCTATACCTACTATTTTATATGCTTTGTCTAAACGCAATGGTATTATAGATAAAAAAAATATTTATTTACCATTAATTACCGCACCTTTAACCGTAGGGTTTGGAGGTTCGGTTGGGTTGTTAGGCCCAGCAATTTTATCTGCTTCAGCCTTAAGTTCTAACTTAAGCAGATGGTTACATGTAGACAAAAAAACACGAAGTTTGCTTATAGCTTGTGCATCTGCAGGTGCCATCGCTTCAATTTTTAAATCTCCGATAGCTGCCATAATTTTTGCTATTGAAGTCTTTAGTTTAGATCTTACTTTTGCCTCGTTATTACCGCTTTTAATTGCTTCTGTCTCTTCTGTAATTACATCATACTTTTTTTTGGGTGATAGTGTATTATTAGATTTTACAGTCTCAGAAAAGTTTGCCATTAAAGACACGTTATTTTATATCCTTTTAGGAATTGGTACTGGTATTGCTTCAATTTATTTTTCTAAAATATACTTTGGTATTACCAACTTCTTTAACCGCTTTAAATCTGCAAAACACAAACTTATTATTGGTGGTTTAGCCATAGGTGTGATGTTATTTTTTATTCCACCACTTTATGGTGAAGGTTTTAGTTTTATAAATGATTTAATGGCTGGCAATGATATTAAAGCTTTAGGAAACACCCCTTTTGATGCTTATTTAGATAATATTTGGATTGTTATTGGCCTACTATTTGGCATCACACTTTTTAAAGCCATAGCAATGACCACGACTTTTGCAGCAGGAGGCTCTGGCGGAATCATAATACCAACTTTAGTTATGGGAAGTGCTTTAGGAAATGTGGTTGCTAAGGTTATTAATAATTGTGGTCTGGGCTTTTCTGTTTCTGAAGCTAACTTTACTTTAATTGGTATGTCTGGTTTAATAGCTGGTGTACTGCACGCGCCACTAACAGCCATATTTTTAATAGCTGAAATTACAGGTGGCTATGCCCTATTTATACCATTAATGATTACAGCTTCTATGTCGTTTATTATTAATAAAAACGGATTAGACCATACAATTTACACCAAGGAACTGCTAGAAAAAGGTGCGCTATTAACACAAGATAAAGATAAAAATGTATTAACATTAATGACCTTAGATGCTGTAATAGAGAAAGATTTTATTTCGTTACACCCAGATATGTCATTGGGCGATATGCTAAAAGATGGTGTCTCTAAATCTAACCGAAATTTATTTCCAGTTACTGATACAGACAATAGTTTTGTTGGTATTATATTACTAGATGATATAAGAACCGTAATGTTTGATCAGTCGCTTTACAACTCTACCACAGTTGAAACATTTATGCAAAAACCACCTGAGTATATTCATTACGAAGATGACTCTATGGAAGTGGTTATGAAAAAATTTCAGTCTTCTGGAGCTTGGAATTTACCTGTTATTAAAGACCGTAAATATTACGGTTTTGTATCTAAGTCAAAATTATTAACGGCTTATAGACGCGAATTAATTAATTTTACATCTTAGCTTACAAGTAACTCTCATATTTAGCACATTATAATATTTTAACCCGAATAAGGGTCTCGACGACTCTAAAAATTAATAAAACAAGACTAATGAAACCCATAAAAATTATAACATTCATAGCCTTTATAGCTTCAGCCTCAAGTATTATTTCTGGCTTAATACTAGATATTTCTTATGCTCAAAAACTCGTTGGGTTTGGTGTTGTTGGGCTATTCTTGGTTGTATTTCCACTATTTTCTTATTACAGATGGAAAGGCAAGGATCTTAGAGATTACATGCTAACAAAAGAAAATCTAGATAAAATGAAGGCCAACCAAAAAGAAAATAAAATATAAATATATTTTATAAAGCTTAACACTTATTAGTTGAGCCCTTTATTAATAAGGACTTATAAAAAATCGCTTAATTATTTAACCTTCAGGGTGTTAAAATTATACAATTTCTTAACATTCCAATTAATTTAAATTATATCTTTGTTTTTTAATTTTTATTTATATTATAATGACTGGAACAGTTAAATTTTTTAATGACTCTAAAGGATTTGGATTCATTACCAACGATGAAACAGGAGAAGACATCTTCGTACACGTATCAAACCTTAACAACGTAGAATTACGTGAAGGGGATAAAGTCGAGTACAGCGAAGAAGAAGGAAGAAAAGGAATGGTTGCCGCTCAAGTAGAGGTACTATAAGTATATATCTTATAAGTTTCAGCGCTCAACTTTTAGTTGGGCGTTTTTTTTGCTCTAATCTTAACTATTCGTTAGTTTTAGTAAATATAATTGGCACATTACTTTTACGCACTTTAACAATATAAAATGGTTGCGTCATAACTGAGGTAGATAACCCATCTGGTGCGTTTTGCTTTATAGCCACAACAATATTTTCAGAATTTTTAGTCAAATTTAAATCTAGACTGTAACCACCACTACCCTTAACTTCAACAAAAACAGCCACAACATCAAAGTTAACAAAATCTATTTCTACTTCAGAAAAACTAGATGTCACCGTATTTACTAAGTTCATTTTAGTTATTAAAGCATCCCAATCATTTTGGTTAGATACAACTCTATTTTGAGCATTTATACCTTCTGCACCCGAGCCGTATAAATTACCTTTTGCTATTAATGTAGATTGTATTGTTTCACTTTTAGAAGTTTTCATATTTGTTTTGCAAGCAAAAGTTACTAATAGTACTATAACTAACATCGTGTTTCTCATGGTCTTTTATTTTAATTTAGATTACGTTTTTCAATAAAAAAACGTTTCATTAACGCAGAAGCTTCATCAGCCATAACACCTCTTACCACCTCTGTTTTTGGGTGAAGCTTTGTACCTAAAGCCTTAAAACCACGTTGCTCATCTGAAGCGCCATAAACAATTTTAGAAATCTGGCTCCAATACAATGCACCTGCACACATTTGGCAAGGCTCTAAAGTTACATACAATGTACACTTTGCTAAATATTTACCACCCAAAAAATTAGCAGCAGACGTTATGGCTTGCATTTCTGCATGTGCGGTAACATCGTTTAATAATTCGGTAAGGTTATGAGTTCTAGCAATAACTCTATCTTCTACTACAATAATAGCACCAACAGGTATTTCACCTTTTTCAAAAGCAGCTTCAGCTTCTTTAAGCGCTTTTTTCATAAAATAAGTATCGTCAAATGGATTTATCATAGTTGTAAAAGTACAATTTCAAACCAATTACAAATCATTGCGGCAAGAAATTTGATGTTCTAACCGCAAAGCTACAAATTATGAAACTGAACTATTCTATTTCAATTCCTAAACCTTGCCATGAAGATTGGTCTAAAATGAGTAAAAATGAAAAAGGTCGTTTTTGTAAATCTTGTTGCAAAACGGTTGTTGATTTTACTCATATGAATGTTAATGAGATTCAGAATTATATACATAACAACAAAAATAAACGCATCTGTGGCCATATAAAACAGAGCCAATTAAATACAATTAATCTAAAAATACCTGAAGTTATTTTTAATAAAACTTGGAATTTTCGTAGACTATTTCTTTTAGCACTATTACTAACAATGGGTACAACCTTGTTTACTTGTTCTAATACTGACGGTAAAAAACAAAAGATAAATAGTATTGAAGTCGTAGAGACATATAAAAAATCTATTGATACAATTTTAAAAAACAGTGACGTTAAAAAAGTTGAATTAGACACAAGCGCAACATCACTAAAACAAAAAGTTAAATCAAAAATTAAAGATGAAAAAGTTGAAGATGGCATGATAATTATAGAACCGGTTGGTGAAATTGATGTAATACCGACACAAATAGATGATTTAGAAATTGAAACACCAGAAAATGATGACGATTTATTAGGGCACTTGATAATAGAAAATCCTCCTGAATTTTTAGATACCCCTAATAATTTAACCCTTTCAGAAAAAAGAGAATACTTTTCTAAAAGAATAATAGAAATAGTAATAGCTAATTTTAATAGCGCTATTATTAATAATCTTAACTCAGAAGAAAAAGAAAAAATTAATACACAATTTAAAATTGATAAAAAAGGCTTTGTAAAAGATATAAAAATAAGAGGTTCATATAATTTATTAATAGAAGAAGAGATAAAACGAGTTCTAAATTTATTACCTCAATTTAAACCTGGAAATCATAGAAGTAAAAATATTGCTACAATCTTTACTTTACCAATCTCGTTTATAATTGAAGACTAATAAAATCTCGTATTTTTACAAGGTGAAAAATTCACTCTTAGAACATATCAACCTACCAAAAGATTTACGAAATCTTAAAGCTAAAGACCTCCCTCAATTAGCTAAAGAATTACGCGAGTTTATTATAAATATAGTGGCCACAAAAGAAGGGCATTTAGGTGCTAGTTTGGGTGTTGTAGAATTAACTATTGCATTACACTACGTTTTTAACACACCAAAAGATTTATTAGTTTGGGATGTTGGTCACCAAGCGTACGGACATAAAATACTAACGGGTCGTAAAGCTGTTTTTGATACCAACCGTAGACTTAACGGTATTAGTGGTTTTCCAAAACGTAGCGAAAGCAGTTATGATACTTTTGGCGTTGGGCATTCATCAACCTCAATTTCGGCATCTTTGGGCATGGCAATTGCATCACAACTTAAGGGCGAAAACAAACACCATATTGCTATAATTGGAGATGCTTCTATTGCAGGCGGAATGGCGTTTGAAGGCTTAAATCATGCAGGTGTTACTGATGCTAATTTGTTAGTTATACTCAACGATAATGCCATTGGTATTGACCCAAGTGTTGGTGCTTTAAAACAGTATTTAACCAATGTAAAAAAAGGCACTGAGAAACAAGATAATATTTTTGAAGCTTTAAATTTTAATTATTCCGGACCTATAGATGGGCACAATTTACCTTTATTAATTTCAGAATTAAACCGTTTAAAAACTGTAAAAGGCCCAAAGTTTCTGCATGTTATTACTACAAAAGGAAAAGGCTTAAAACAAGCTGAAGAAAACCAAGTCACCTATCATGCACCTGGTCAGTTTAACGCAAAAACCGGTGAGCTTTCTGCTAAATCTAGTTTAGAACAGCCACCAAAATACCAAGATGTCTTTGGCGAAACTATTGTAGAATTAGCCAAAAAAAATAAAAATATTATAGGAATTACACCTGCAATGCCAACCGGGAGTTCTCTAAAATATATGATGAAAGAAATGCCTAATCGTGCTTTTGATGTAGGTATTGCAGAGCAACATGCAGTTACGTTAGCCGCAGGTATGGCAACCCAAGGTTTAATTCCGTTTTGTAACATCTATTCTACATTTTTACAGCGTGCTTACGACCAGATAATACATGATGTTGCTTTACAAAATTTACCAGTAGTATTTTGTTTAGATCGTGCTGGTTTGGTTGGCGAAGATGGTGCCACACACCATGGTGTTTTTGACTTGGCGTATTTAAATTGTATTCCTAATCTTGTTATTTTTGCACCAAGAGATGCTGTTGCGCTTCGTAATATAATGTACACGGTTCAGTTAGGCATTAATTTTCCTATTGCGATACGTTACCCAAGAGGTAGAGGTCATATTTTAGACTGGAAAAAACCTTTTGAAACTATTGATATAGGAAAAGGAATTTGCCTAAAGCAAGGTAAAGATATTGCTGTACTTTCTGTTGGTACTATTGCAAAATCCGTTGAGGATGCCCTTTTAAAATTAAATGAAATTGACGCTATTGGCCACTACGATATGCAATTTATTAAACCTTTAGATACTGTATTATTACATACCATATTTAAGCACTACAAGGCTGTTATTACTATTGAGGATGGTACTGTTATTGGCGGATTTGGCAGTAGTATATTACAATTTGCAAATTCACACAACTATAAGCATCAAATTAAGATACTTGGCATAAGCGATGCATTTGTTGAGCATGGCACACTAAGCCAATTGCAAACTATGCAAGGGTTAGATGTTGCAACTATAAAAAAAACAATTAAAAATTTACTCTTCAGTATCAATAATTGCTAAGTCTGTAGTAGACTCAATTTTTTCTACCTCAGTATTAACTTGATTAGAGGTGTTTTCTTTTGGATTGGAAATATCATCAATCATCAATAGGCAAGTCAAAACAACCATGAAGATGACTAAGCCTCCAAGTATATTATTTCTCATAAGTAGGTTTTTAGGGCTGATTATGAGTTAAATAAAAACAATATATCGGTAAATAGCAAATTTATTCGTTGAAATACACTATAAAATGTGCCCTTTTAACTTTTGATGCAGTAACATAGCGTTAGTATCTGAGAGTTTTGAAATATAAAGACAAACCGCCAATAGATTATTATAAAGCGAATCGTTGGTTAATTTTACCGTTTCTGGTAAAATATTTTTCAATAATTCATCATAGTTAGAGCAGTTATCTTCAAAAACATTAAATGCCATTTTACCATAAGCATTTAGTAACTGATTAAGAATTTCGTAACCTGCAATCTCTTTATTTATAACTTCTTTAGAGCAATAAACTTTAGTAACACTTAGGTCTATTATATCTTTAATTTGTGCTTTATACTGACTAACATCTAACAGTGCGGTTTCAAATTTACCAGCTAAAATAGCGTCTTCATGTTTCATAAAAAGTAGAGCAGCTTCATCTATTAAGGTCCCAATAGCCAAAGCACGCAAATAACTTACACGATCTTCAGTTGTTTTTAAAGCATTATAATTTTTGGTCTTAATTTTTCCTCTAACTAAATTTATTAAATACTCTAGGGCATATTCCTCTTGTATGAGTCCCAAATTAATACCATCTTCAAAATCTATAATTGTGTAGCAAATATCATCTGCTGCTTCAACTAAAAACGCTAAAGGATGTCTTTGAAAACTAAGATGATCTTTACTTCTTGCATCCAAACCTAACTCTGTAGCTACATTTTTAAACATCTCTTTTTCACTCTGAAAAAACCCATATTTTTTATCTACAATATGCGTTGTTGGCTTTTTAGGCAACGACTCTTTTGGGTATTTTGTAAATGCACCTAACGTGGCATAACTTAATCTTAACCCACCTTCTCTACCTGCTCTACTTTCGGTTAAAATTTTAAATCCGTTGGCATTACCTTCAAAATCACATAAGTCTTGGTATTGTTTGACTGTAAGTAAACTTTTAAATTGCGCTCCGTCACCAGCTTTAAAATAAGAACCGATAGCTTTTTCACCCGAGTGGCCAAATGGTGGGTTACCGATGTCGTGCGCTAAAGCTGCAGCAGCAACAATGGCCCCAAAATCGTTCATTCTATAACCATGCACATTTTCTAAATGTGGATGTTTCTCTAAAAGTAATTTACCAACTTTACGCCCTAAAGATCTACCGACCACACTAACTTCTAAACTATGTGTTAACCGCGTGTGCACAAAATCTGTTTTAGATAAAGGTACTACTTGTGTTTTATCTTGAAGCCCCCTAAATTCTGAAGAAAATATAATACGATCATAATCTACCTCAAAACCCAAACGTGTTTCGTCTTGTTCTTTTCGTAACCTTTTATGTGTATCACCGTAACGCTTTAAGGATAGTAGTTGCTCCCAGTTCATGTATTTAAATTTTAATGTTTTAGTCTGTTTAGATGATATTGGGCTTTAAATATTTAGATTATTTACAAATATAAATCACCGCATCTACAGTTAAAATCTTAGAGTTTGCAAGATATATAAATTGGAATAGAATTAGTTAGAAATATATAATACACCTAGATAAAAATTTCAATGTTAAGTAATTGTTTACAAAGCAAACCTATGGGTAATGTTAGGCTAACTTTAAGCTAACCTTTTTATTACGAAGAGTTAATTATTGATTAACGTAAAAAAGATATTGTCAACGTTTCTTTGCATCGAAATACAAAACATACTAATGAAAAGTTTACAATATCTATTTATTTTACTTATTACAGCAACAACGTTTGCACAAAGCACAGGCTCTATTGCGGGTAAGTTAATTGACAAAGAATATAACGATGAACCGTTACCTTTTGCTAATGTTTTAATAAAAGGAACCACAAAAGGCACAACCTCTAATATGGATGGTCTTTATGAACTTACAGATTTAGAACCTGGAACATACGTTATAAGTTTCAGTTTTGTTGGTTACCAAACGCAAGATATTACAGTAGAAGTTATTGCAAATAAAGTAATAACCCTAAACGTTTCTATGTTAGCTAGCGCAGCTAGTCTCGAAGAAATAGTAATTACTACAACTACAAGAAAACAAAGTGAAACAGCACTATTATTAGACCAAAAAAAGGCCGTAGAAATTAAGCAAAGTATTGGTGCAGAAGAGTTGTCTCGTAAAGGAGTTAGTGATGCTGCAGGTGCAGTTTCAAAAATATCTGGTGTATCTAAACAAGAAGGTTCTAGTAATGTTTATGTAAGAGGTTTGGGTGACCGTTATTTAAATACAACCATGAATGGTTTAACATTACCGTCTAACGATGTTAACAAAAAAAATATAGACTTAAATTTATTTTCTTCAGATATTATAGAAAATGTATCAATAAGTAAAGCCTATTCGTCTCGCTTTTTTGGAGATTTTTCTGCTGGTAATGTAGATATCACTTCTAAAGATTACAAAGGGAAAGGCTTTTTTACATTTAATGTAGGTTCTTCTGTTAACACAAACGCAGCAGATCAAACATTTTTTAGAAGCGAAGGCACTAGTTATTTTGGATTCTATAATAGGTATGACAATAATCCTTTTGCAGTTATTTTATCTCACGGCTTTGATCCGCAACAAGCAGAAACACCAATAGATATAAATTTTGGTGGTGCTTTTGGAAAATCTTTTGATTTTGAAAACGGATCTAGATTAAGCTTTTATGGTACAGGTTCTTTTGAAAATGGTTTTGAATACAGAAGAGGTTCTAACGTAGATTATACTAACGTAGAAAAGAAAGCTTTTGAAGATGCTGAAGAATTTGAATATTCTACCAAAACTACAGCAATGGCTACCATAAACTATAAAATTGATGCTAACAACTCACTTAAGTTTAATTCACTTTTTATAAATAACGCATCTGATAGAGTGGGTTATTTTGGTATAGACGGTAAAGGTAGAAATAGAGATGCTATTTTAAATACTGATGAAGGTTTTTACCAAATGAATGTTCAATTTAATCAAAACCTTATTTATGTAAACCAATTAACTGGTCGTCATAAATTTGAAGATAACAAATATGATTTAGATTGGGGCATTGGCTATAATGTCGTTAACGCACACGAGCCAGACAGAAAACGTATAAGTGTAGAAAACTACCAATTTGCACTAGACAATGATGCAAATACAACACCTACTTTTTATAGTAATGTTGTTTTTGATAACCAACGTTATTTTCAAAATATAAACGATAACGAATTTAATAGCAGAGTAAATTTAGCTTACAATACCAACGAAAACTTAAAATTAAACTTCGGTTTTGCAGGTAGAGCAAAAGAAAGACAGTTTGATAATATTAGATATGGTTACGATATTACTAACCCAAATACAACAGTATCTAACGTTAATAATTTAAACAGTATTTTTTCTTTAGATAATTTAAGTACTAGCTTTAACCAAAATGGTTTATATAGTATTAGAGCTATTAATAATATTCCTGGACAAAGCAATAGAAACCGTCCAGCACTACCAGAAAACACTTATAATGGTAATTTAGATGTGTATGCTGGTTATGCAAATGCAGAACTAAAAGTAGGAGACAAATGGTTATTTGTGCCAGGTGTAAGAGTTGAAGCTATAGCACAAGAGATAAGTTATGACGTTATTAACTTAGGTGCCGCAGGTAACAATACCATTGGCGCTAATGAAACGGTATTTTTACCAAGTCTTAGTGTAAAGTATGGTGTAAATGAAGATCAAAATTTACGTTTTTCTGCAAGTGAAACCATATCGTTACCAGAATTTAAAGAAGTATCACCATTTCTTTACGAAAGTATTTCTCAGCGCATAGGTGGTAATCCAGATTTATTAGGACGTACAAGCAACATAGCTTACACCAACGTAAGTGATGTATCGTATTCTAGAATCTTAAACTTAGATTTAAAATACGAATGGTTTATGAGTAAAAGTGAAATTATCTCTATAGGTGCATTTTACAAACAAATAAACGATCCTGTAAACCAAGTTGTAGCCTTTGATGCTACAGGTACACAACGTTTTTTTAGAACCGGTGAACGTGCTGAAATATTAGGTTTTGAAGCCGAAATAAGAAAAAACATTCTTATGGATGACGAAAAAGAAAATGCAAAACTTTCTGCAGGTTTTAACTTTACTTACATGCACACACAACAAGATTTGTACGAATCTATAATTGGTACTTACAGTGTTAGTTTTAATAAAAGTGAAGAAGAGTTACAAGGAGCATCACCAATTATTGTTAATGCAGATATTAATTACTCACCAACATTTGGTAACTACAAACCCACAGCCAATTTAATCTTTTCTTACTTCTCAGATAGAATTGATGCTTTAGGTTCTGGGCAACTTGGTAATGTTATCGAAAAAGGTATACCAACATTAGATTTTGTACTTAAAAACAAACTAAACGACAAAATGGAACTTAACCTTGGTATAAGAAACATTTTAAACCCAACAGTACAATACTTAAGAGAAGGCACCTCTTTAGGTAATGTATTAGTAACATCACCAAACGGTAAAGACGTCACAAACTATAAACGAGGACTAGGCATAGGACTTCAATTCAAATATAATTTTTAAACAAATATTAATAAGAAATTAAATTCAAAACAAAATGAAGAATAAATTATTTTTAGGTTTAGCTATTTTCGGAATGCTTTTCAACTCATGTACAACAGATGATACAGCAGACATTATTATCAATGATAATAGCACAGGTTCTGGTGGTGGCAACACTAATGGTACTATATTTTTAGCAGGTACTTACACTGAAGATTTAACATTAGACGCAAACAATACGTACAAAATTAACGGATCTCTTATTATGGCATCTGGTACTACATTAACAATACCTGCTGGTATGGTTTTAGAAGCTGAGGCATCAGGATCGGATGTTTACATTGCTATTTCTAGTGGTGCACAGATTATCGCTAATGGTACTGCAAGTAATCCTATTGTTTTAACATCAGATTCTTCTGCACCACAAGCTGGTGATTGGGGAGGCTTAATTCTTTTAGGAGACGCGCCTATTAACTCCGTAACAGGTGCGGCTACTGCTACTTCAGAAATTGCAAGTTTACCTTATGGTGGTACAGATGTAAGTAATAATTCTGGTATTATTAGATATTTAAGAGTACAGTATTCTGGCGGCTCAGCAGATGGACAATCAGAAAACAATGGTATCTCTTTTTATGGTGTAGGTAATGGCACAACTGTACAATACATACAAGTATTTGAAGGAAAAGATGACGGTGTTGAGTTTTTTGGTGGTACAGTAAACGTAGATTTTGTATCTGTAGTTAACGCACAAGACGATTCTATTGATTGGACAGAAGGTTACACTGGCGCTATTACAAATGCACATGTATCTCATGGTGCTGAGCACGATAAAGGTATTGAAGCTGATGGTTACAACACAGACATAGGAAACAACTCTAGCCCAATATTTTGGTCTAAACCAACTGTAACTAACTTAACTATAGTTGGTAATGGATCTGACACAGGTAATGAAGCTATTAGATTAAGAGCAGGTACACAAGGTATTTTTACAAACGTATTATTAGAAGGCTTTGAAGAAGGTTTTGATTTAGACGGTAATGCTGGCGCAACAAGTCTTAACCCAACAGGTACCGGAGTTATAAATGGTGACTTATCTGTAACAGACGTCACTTTTGTAGATGTTACACTTCAATTAAAAAATGATACTGGAGATACGTTTACTGACGCAGACTTCTTATCTGGTATTGGTAATGCTACAGGCACAGATTTTGCAACTTGGGGAGCCAATTGGACTGTAGGTAACTAAGTTTAGAATAGATTTTAACTAAAAAAGCATCCATAGTATGGATGCTTTTTTTATTTATGTAAAGTAAATGCTTTATTTATTACGACTAGCTAAAGAGGATTTAGATCCTTTTTGCCATTCGTTAATGCTAGCAATAGCATTATTTGTATAATCTACTTCTGTTAAAGTTTTATCTGTCCAATAAAACCACTTGCCGACTTTTTTCCCATTATCATAATTTGCCGCAATATTCTTATTACCATCAATATCATAGCTTAACCATTCACCTTGTAATTTACCATCTAAAGTGTAAGTACCTGTTTGACTTACAGCTCCATTGTCATGATAATAAGTTACGTCAATTAAGTTGGTGTCTTTGTTAAGTTCTAACTTGCGCTCTTGTTGCGCAAAAGAAACAATACTAAATAATAAAGCGAATAAAAACAAGACTCTTTTGTTCATAACTGTGGGTTTAAAAAATTACGTATTACCCAAATATAATGATTAGTTAATATTAAAACAACATTTACTTAACATTAATTTTACATTGCGATCTTAAATACGTGTAATTGAGGTGGTTATAAAAAACAGCCCTCAAGTATATTTTAATGATTCGTTAATAATAGCGTTACGTTAGCATTAAACATGTCGTTTATCTTTGATACTGTCTCATGAGACATATTAGTTTCGTATAATCTATTAGTTTTTGTCGACTAATTATCATGATTTCTAATGACTGCCTTTGGCCAAGGCAGTTTTTTTATGCCCAAAACTTAATATTTAAGAAACATTAACTTAACATTAAAGTTAGTTATTTGCATTCGACAAAAACTTAAAATTATAATGAAATTAAGATTAGCTTTAATCGCACTTATCCTATGTGCGACAACATCTATTAGTGCACAAGAAATTAGTGATACTTCTTTTGGTAAAGGTTTAATTAACTTTGTAGCAAAAGACAGCTCATTTAGTGTAAAATTTGCTCCACGTTTTCAAGTACGTTCAAATTCTTCTTGGGATTATAATGGTACCCAATACGGCAGTCCAGAACATAATTTTATTGTGCGTCGTGCACGTTTAAAATTTGATGGTTTTGCTTACAGCCCTAAACTTAAATACAAAATAGAATTAGGTCTATCTAATAGAGATATTTCGGGTGCTAATGAATTTAACAGAAACACACCACGTTATATCTTAGATGCTGTAATTATGTGGAATTTTTATGGCAATTGGGAATTATGGGCAGGTCAAACCAAACTACCTGGTAACGTAGAACGTGTGGTATCTTCTGCTAATATGCAACTTATAGACCGTTCACTATTAAATAGTCGTTTTAATATAGATCGTGATTTAGGTATTCAAATACGTCACAAAACAAAATTAGGACGTGATTTCTTAATGCGCGAAAAATTTTCTGTATCACAAGGTGAAGGTCGTAATGTTTCAGAAGGAAATATAGGAGGTTTACAATATACTGCAAGATTAGAATTTTTACCATTTGGTACTTTTAAATCTAAAGGAGATTATAGCCAATCTGACTTAAAACGCGAAGAGAAACCAAAATTAATGATGGGTTTTACCTATAACTATAACCAAGATGCTGTAAGAGAAAGAGGTTTTGCTGGAGCTTACATGATAAGAACAGATGGTACTATTTACGAAACAGACCAAACCACTATTTTTGCAGATGCCATGTTTAAATACAATGGGTTTTCATTTATGGGTGAATATGCAAAACGTACCGCAGATGATGAAATCGCAACAGAAATAGATGGCACAACACCAACTGGTGACATTGTATTAACTGGTAATGCTTTAAACTTACAAGCAGGTTACTTGTTTAAAAATAATTACGAAATTGCTGGCCGTTTTACAACTGTAAGTTACGAAGATGTTACCGGAGATTTACCAACAAAACAATATACGCTTGGTGTAAATAAATTTATTGTTGGGCACAAACTTAAAGTACAGTCTGATATTAGCTACACCTCTTTAGACGGAAACAACGATAACATTACCTTTAGACTAGGTTTTGACATTCATTTTTAAAACACAATAAAATAACAATTAGGTAACGTATAACTAAAATTGTATAAAGATATTTGCAAACTTATTTTAATTAAAAATTATGGAGAATATTTACTTATTTATGTTGATTGCTATTACCGTCTTAGCTGTATTTGATATAGTTGTAGGTGTTAGTAATGATGCTATTAATTTCTTAAACTCAGCAATTGGTTCTAAAGCTATTTCTATGCGAACCATTATGATTGTGGCAAGTTTAGGTATTTTTATAGGCGCCGTTTTTTCTAGCGGAATGATGGAGGTTGCCCGTAAAGGCATCTTTGTACCCGCCATGTTTAGCTTTGAAGATATTATGTACATCTTTATGGCAGTAATGATAACAGATATATTGTTATTAGATTTCTTTAATACGCTTGGCCTACCAACTTCTACAACGGTATCTATTGTTTTTAATTTATTAGGTGCGGCTGTAGTAATGTCTTTAATTAAAATTACAGCTTCAGACTCAGCAACTATCTCTGATTTAGGTAGTTATATAAATACAGAGAAGGCTATAGAAATTATTAGAGGTATACTGATGTCTGTATTTATTGCTTTTACAGTTGGTGCTTTAGTACAATGGGTTTCGCGATTAATATTTACATTTCAATATGAAAATAAAATCAAAAATTTTGGCGCCATATTTGGAGCTGTTTGTTTAACTGCTATTACTTACTTTATATTTTTAAAAGGCTTGAAAGGGACACCATACTATAAAGATCTTAAAAGTATTGTAGAAGGAAATGAAATTTACATCATACTTGGTAGTTTTGTAATGTGGTTATTAGTCTCTTTTGCTTTTCAGGCCATCACAAAAAAAACAATATTACTAGTCGTTATTGCCGTAGGTACTTTTGGTTTAGCATTAGCTTTTTCTGGTAATGATTTGGTAAACTTTATAGGAGTGCCAATGGCTGCATACCATTCTTATGAAGCTTGGTCTGTATCTGGTGTAGATGCTTCTTTATTTTCTATGCAAGTATTAGAGAAAAAAGTACCTGCAGAACCTTTACTATTATTTATAGCTGGTGCAATTATGGTACTTACCTTATGGTTTTCTAAAAAAGCAAAAACGGTAGCTGAGACAGAATTAAGTTTATCTCGCCAAGGTGATACTCACGATAAATTTGAACCAAATGGGTTATCTAGAAGCGTTGTAAAAGGAACGACTTGGTTATCTAACGTATTTAGCGTAGTAATACCTAAATCTACTCAAGAGAAAATAGGCAGAAGTTTTGAAAAACCAAATGCCGTAACTTTAACTAAAGATCAAAGTATTGATGCGCCTGCATTTGATATGATTAGGGCAGCAGTAAACCTTATGGTTGCTGGTGTATTAATCGCTATTGCTACATCAATGAAATTACCACTTTCTACTACATATGTAACTTTTATGGTTGCTATGGGAACCTCTTTTGCCGATAGAGCATGGGGAAGAGAAAGTGCAGTATACAGAGTTGCTGGTGTATTAAACGTTATTGGTGGTTGGTTTGGTACCGCAATTGGCGCATTTGTAGCTGCTGGTTTTGTTGTGTTTTTAATACAGTGGAATCCGTCTGTAATGACGCCTATTTTATTGTTATTAACAGGTATTCTATTATACAGAAATTACATGTCTCATAAAAATGAGTCTAACAAAACTATTGATGAAGATAGCTTAAAAGAAACAGGAAGTAGTTCTGTACAAGGAGTTATCTTAGAGAGTGCTAGTAACATTGCAAGTGTCGTAAAACGTGGAAACAGAATATACACTAATGCAATTAAAGGCTTAGCTAAACAAGATTTAGCGTTATTAAAAAAGAACAAGAAACAAATAGATAAGCTATCTGAAGAGGTAGATAATCTACGCGATAATATATTCTACTTTATTAAAAACCTAGATGAAACCAGTTTAAGAGCCAGTAGTTTTTATATTAATATTTTAGGCTATTTACAAGACATGACGCAATCTTTAGAGTACATCTCTAAAACTAGCCATAAGCATATTAATAACAATCACAAGAAGCTTAAATTTAGTCAGATAAAAGAACTAAAAGAAGTAGATGATGCTATAGAAATTCTTTTTAATAAAACAACAGCAGCATTCGATTCGCATTCATTTGAGCAAATAGGTGCTGTTATAAACAACAAAAAAGAAATCTTTGACCTGGTAACCGATAAAATTGTTAAGCAAGTTGCCAGAACAAGAACAGAAGAATCTAGTCCAAAAAATACGACCTTATATTTTGGCTTATTATTAGAAACTAAAGATTTATTAACAGCGACAATGAATTTATTAGAAGAGTACTACAACGCTCATGATAGTTCTGTTGAACCTGCAACAATTACAGCTGAAGAAGATTAAATTACCAATCTTTTTTAAAATAACAAAAGCCTCAAATCTTTATAAGATTTGAGGCTTTTTATTAATCAAATATTTAAAAAAGCGTAATTACTAAGTAGCCTATAACTGCACCAATAACTATAGTCCAAATAGTACTTACTTTAGTTTTAAACGTTAATACAACGGCTATTAAAGCAATAAGAATACTTTGCCATTCTATAAGTGTTTCTTTTACCATTATAAAGAGTACAGCTAACATTACAGCAACAGCAGCAACATTAACGGCGTCTAAAAAGTACCTCAACATCTTAGATTGTTGCATTTTTGCTATAAATGGGTTTAAGATTAACACAAACAAAAAGGACGGTAAAAAAATACCGGTTGTCGCCACCAAAGCACCACTAAAACCAGAGAGTTGGTAACCTATAAAAGTAGATGTAGATAATACGGGTCCTGGGGTAAATTGCCCAATAGCTATAGCATCTATTAACTCTGCTCTAGTCAGTAAACCTCGAGTTACAAGTTCTGCATCTAAATACGCAAACAAAACATAACCGCTACCATAAAGTATAGAACCTACTTTTAAGAAAATTAAAAAGAGTTTTAATGTGGTCAACTTTGCCGCAGTTGCTTTTATACCAAATACCCATAAAAGTGGTGTAAATGCGTTGAGCGTAGATTGTGATTTAGATTTTAAGTAAAAGTAAAACATCCCAAAAACACCCGCAGATAATAAGGCTACAATTTCATTAACACCAAGTAAACTAGCTGTTAAAACCATAACACCCAATAGGGCTAACTCTATACTCTTAATTGCTTTTTTACTAAGCTTAAGTATTGCAGAAGCTATAATTGCCAATACCGCAGGTTTAATACCATAAATAAATGGTTCTACTTCTGGTAACTCACCATACTCCACATACAAATAAGCCAATAATGCTGTAATAATGGTTGCGGGAAAAATAAATGCAAGACCAGCAACAAATAAGCCTGATTTACCTGCACGCTCATAACCACAATGCATAGTCATTTCGGTAGAATTTGGCCCTGGTATTAAATTAGTAGCACCTATAAGATCGAGAAAATAATCTCTTGTCATCCATTTTCTTTTTTCAATAATTTCTTCTTCCATCATTGCAATGTGTGCAGCTGGGCCACCAAAAGCAAAACAACCTAACTTAAAAAATACTAAAGCAACTTCCTTTAATTTAGAATTCATTATAAAAATTTAAAACATTCAACGTCCAAAGCTAACACTTAATCGTATATAAAAGTGTAAATCTAATTTAACTTAAAGTTAATAATATGAAGAAAATTTCAATCCTTTTAGTAACCGTAATTTTATTAAGTTCTTGTGTTTCAAAAAAGAAATATATAGCCTTACAACAAGAAAATGGTGAAATTAAAAGTGAACTAACCAAGACTAGAGTAGAAAAAGAAGACCTAGAAACTAAATTTGCAAAAATTCAATCTAGAGTTAATGATTACAATTCAAAATTAAACGCGCTTAATGATGATGTTGAAGGTCTTAAAATAGAAAATGACATTAAACTAAACATTAATGCAGATGGCACCGTAATCTCTAATGCAAGTAAACGCCAATTGCTAGCAACCTTAAAAAATGTGGATCCTACTAAACTAGAACAGGCAAAAACATTAAAAGACTCTATGAACTTAGCAGTGCAATACAATCTTGAAAAAACAATAAATACAAGCGCCTTAAATGAAGATGAAGATATTGCCGTTAATATTAACGAAACTGTAGTTATGATTTCTATATCTGATAAAATGTTATTTAACTCTGGTAGTTATAGAATTAGCAGTAAAGCAAACACTATTCTCCAAAAACTTGCTGATGTTATAAACTCAGAAGCAAGTATTGATGTTATGGTAGAAGGCCACACCGATTCTAGAACCATAAATACAGATAAAATTGCAGACAACTGAGACTTAAGCGTACTAAGAGCAACTTCTGTAATAAGACAATTACAAAACAAATATAAAGTAAACCCAGTACAATTAATTGCATCTGGCCGTAGTAGTTACCAGCCTTTAGTTGATAATAACACACGCGAAAACCGTTCTAAAAACAGAAGAACACGAATTATTTTAATGCCAAATATTGACAAATTTTTTGCTTTAATGGAAGCAAAATAGTCCTTTAAAGTATACACGGCAATTAAAAAAAGCATCCTCCCGTAAAATTCGGCATTGGATGCTTTTTTTATTTCCAAATTTGTAATTTGTAGAAAATTTAAACCAAATGAAAACTATTATAACATTAGTAATGTGCTGTTTTTCCTTAACTGGTATTGCGCAAAATATAACGGCAGAAGCGTTGTTAGAAAAGTCTATAAATTATCATGACCCAACAGATAGCTGGAAAACATTTAAAGGTAAATTTAAAGTAGTAATGACCACACCAAATGCACCAGCACGTACAAGCCTTATACGATTAGATCTGCGTAATGAGTTTTTTAGTATCAAAGCCACTAAACACACGGTTACCACTGTTTACACCCTTACAAAAGGCAAATGCTATATGGTGTATAATGGTAAAAACATAGATAGTATTGCGGCTAAAGAAAAAAACATGTCTTGCAAGAGAGCAACCCTTTATAAAAACTACTATACTTACCTCTATGGCTTACCTATAAAGTTAAGAGACCCTGGCACTAATCTTAGTAAAACTGTTGAAAAAAGAACGTTTAAAGGGAAGGAGTATTTGGTATTAAAAGTAACTTATAACGAAGCCGTAGGTAGCGACGTATGGTACTTCTATTTTAACCCTAATACGTATGCCATGGAAGTGTATCAATTTTTTAAAACAGATGCTAATGGCAAGGTAAAACCCAAAAGCGGAGAATATATATTACTCTCTGAAGAAGCTATCGTTAATGGCATTAAAATGCCTAAATTAAGAGCTTGGTATTATAATAAAGATGATAGCTATTTGGGTACAGATACTTTGTTTGAAATTTAGATTCTGAAACAAGTTCAGAATGACAAACTTGAAGGTTTTTATTAGTATTTAATTAAAAAAGCATCTCAATTAGAGATGCTTTTTTTAAATTCAATTTTATAAGATTCCTTTTTTCAAAGGCATTTAATTAGCCTTCACAGCTAGCACATTCTTTCTTTTGTTTAAATTTCTGTGCGGCATTCATACTGTGTTGGTAGTACAATGATTTTACACCTAATTTCCAAGCTGTAACATAAATCTTGTTAATCTCTTTAACTGGCATATCTGGATGTACCATAATGTTTAAAGACTGTCCTTGATCTATGTGGTTTTGTCTGTTTGCGGCTTGGTAAATCAACGTCATTTGGTCAATTTCAGAATAGGTTTTAAACACATCCTTTTCGTGATCTGTAAGTCCTTCTAAATGTTGTACCGAACCATCGTAATCTCTAATGCTTTTCCAAACATCAACAGTATCCATTCCTTTTTCTATTAAAAGTGCTTTTAAGAATGGGTTTTTTATTGTGGTCTTTATTTTAGCAATATCTTTTACATAACTGTTAGACCAAATTGGCTCAATACCTTGTGATACTTGTCCTAAAATAAATGCCGAAGATGTTGTTGGTGCTACTGCGTTTAATGTTGTATTACGTCTTCCGTAACCTTTTAATACCTCTGGCTCACCAAATAACACGGCTAATTCTTCCGATGCTTTACGAGATTTTTCGCCTATAGTTTTAAATATTTCACTGTTAAGATCAAATGCTTCTTTAGAGTCAAATCCTAACATTCTAGATTGTAATAATGAGTGCCATCCTAAAGCTCCCATTCCTAATGCTCTATTTTCTTTAGCAAAATTATAGGCCTTCTCCATAAACATAAACGTTTGTCTATCATCACGGTCTGGCGAATCTCTAAATTCTTCTAACTTAGTTACAAACTCTTCTAAAACAGCGTCTAAGAAATACACCATAGTTTCTACAGCGTCAGTATCTTTCCACTTATCGTAATGCAATAAGTTTATAGATGATAATACGCATACAAAAGACCATTTATCGTTTGTAGGTAACATTATTTCTGAACATAAGTTACTTGCGTAAATCTCATGTTTTTTCTCTTGGTATACATCTGGTGCTGCATTATTAGCATTATCTTTAAAGAAAATGTAAGGGTATCCTATCTCACCTCTTCTTTGTAATACTTTTGCCCAAATGGCTCTTTTATCTGCATCACCTTCTATCATTTGCTCCATCCACTCGTTACCCACGGTTACACCATGTGTTAACTCTTGTATTGGGTTACCTTCAGTTCCTATTTCTAAAAACTCATTAATGTCTGGATGATCTATTGGTAAATAAGGAGAAAAACGACCTCTTCTTACAGAACCTTGACTTACAACATCAACCATTTTTTCAAATAATTGCATAATGTGTACAGCGCCAGAAGACTCTCCATTATTTTTTACTGGTGCGCCTCTATGTCTTAATTTACCGAAGTAACCAGATGTACCACCACCTAATTTAGACATCATCCCAACTTCAGACTGTGTATAAAGGATATCGCCCATATCATCAGAAATATGCGAACCAAAACAACTTATTGGCAAACCACGTTTTTTACCAAAGTTAGACCAAACAGGTGAGGCTAAAGAATAATAACCTTCTGCCATGTAGCCATAAAACTTATCTGCAAAACCATCAATTTTTAAAATCTCTTCTGCTCTTTCAGCAATTTCTCTAATTCTTTCTTCAGGATTGGTACCTTCTGTTAAATAACCCGAAGCTAAAAACTTTCGACTATTTTCTGTTAACCATTTAATTTCTGGCTCTTTGTTAGCTTCTTTTATAGCTTCTTTTCTAGCATTAAGTAATTCCTCTTGGCTAGATGCTGGTGTTGCTGAAGTTTGTGCTTTAATCATGTTATTGTCGAGGTCTAAGTTAGTGTTGTCGTTCATGGTTTAAAAAAGGTCATCGCTGGTTATACTTTTGGTTCTTTTGCTGTAATTGATAGAACGCTTCACAAAGAAATCTCCATGTTTTGTTCCAATGATTTCATCATCAAACCATTCGGTTTGCACTAATAAGGCCTCATTTGTTTCAAATATTTTATCAATTCCGATGCTTTCTAATGAATTGTTAAATCTATTTTTTACAAATTCTTTAATAACATCTTTAGGTAAGAACTCTAATTCACCAGCTTCAAAAATCCAATCAATAATTTTGCTTTCAGATTCAAAAGCTTCTTCACATAATGATTTTACTAAAACGCTATGCTCCTCGTCAAACCAAGTTGGGTTTTCGTTTTTAATAATATTAATAATGTCTATTCCAAAATCTCCGTGAATCTGCTCTTCTTTAGAAGTTGCTTCTACCACATTAGAAATACCTTTCAACATATTTCTATGTTTATTAAAGGCCATTATTATTAAAAATTGAGAGAATAAAGACACATGCTCTATAAATAGAGAGAATAGCATAATAGACTCAGCATACTCTTTATTATCGTCACTCTTTGCATTTTTTAAAGCCGTTTCTAAATAATGAACACGTCTCATTATTACGGGCTTTTTCTTTAGTCTCTTAAATTCGTTGTTAAGTCCTAAAATTTCTAACAAGTGTGAGTAGGCATCATGGTGGCGTACTTCACTTTCGGCAAAGGTTGCACCAACAGCTCCAATTTCGGGCTTTGGCATTTTACCATAAATATCGCCCCAAAATGATTTTACAGCAACTTCAATCTGAGAAATGGCTAACATTGTATTTTTAATTGCATTTTGCTCTACAACGGTTAGTCTCGTTTTAAAATCTTGAATATCACTAGTAAAGTTAAATTCTGAATGAATCCAGTATGAGTGTCTAATAGCATCTACATATTCGTTAAGAGCAGGATACTCGTAAGGTTTTAAATTAATACGCTTTTCAAAAACATTTGTTTTTCTGTTTCTAGTTTGCTCGTCTCTATATAAAATGTAAGCTTTAGCTACATCTTGAAACGTACTATTCATTAATTTAAGCTCTACAAGATCTTGTACCTCTTCTACCGTTGGCAAATATTTATTATCTCTTTCTTTGCGCTCTAGTAATTCTTGTAAAACGTTTGCAGAAATAGACTTTGCATCTTCTTTACTACCATTACCAACAGAAAGCATCGCTTTTTCTACAGCATTGGAAATTTTATTTAAAACAAACGGACTTGTTTCGTAATCTCTTTTAATAATTTGGGTAATCTCTAGTTGTTTAATCTCCATACTTTTTTTCAATTTAAAGGCTAAGATATCAGTAGAATGATTTTTAGTCATTCAGGATTTCGTTAGCATATCCGTAAAACGTTTTATAAATTTCCTTGATAGGTGTAAAAAAGGCAATTTTCTAAAGCAGAAATCTCTTCTTTATATTGCCTTTAACAAAGATTGACTTTTGTGCTTTAAAATGAAAGGGTATTTAGTAAACGTTGTCAACAAGTTTTTAACAAACGTTTGAATAGACCATTAACAAAGGATTTTTTGAAAAATAGAATTAATCATTTGATTTTAAAGCATTTAAATATTTAGTGTTTAGCGTTTTAAAGTAGTCTTTGTCGTACAAAAAAAGACTTAACGCTTAGTGTTTATTGGGAGTTTTAATAGAATGAAAATTGAACAATATTTAAACAAAAAGATGGTCTATTTATATTTATTTTTTGATTGATTGGCACAAAAAAAGTCAGGATTAAAAAAAACCCCAACTATTAAAGATTAAAAAAATATAAAAAATTACCTGTTGTATTTACTTTGCGCTACTTTCTCTAATTCTGCATACCAATCTTCACCAAATTTTCTAATCAAAGCTTCTTTTACAAATTTATAAACCGGGACTTGTAATTCTTTACCTAGAGAACAAGCATCGTCACAAATCTCCCACTTATCGTAATTAACACCCGAAAACTCTGTATAATCTCTAACTCTAATCGGGTATAGATGGCAAGATATTGGTTTTTTCCAACTAATCTCCCCTTGGTTATACGCTTCTTCTATAGCACAAAGTGCTGTATTTTTCTCATCAAATATAACGTAAGCACAATCTGCACCATTAATTAATGGAGTTTCTAAATCACCAAAAGCGGTTTTTACAGAAGTACCTTGCTCTTCAATAGCTTTAATACCTTCTTCTCGTAAAAAAGGTTTTACTTTAGGGTAAATATCTGCCAATATTTTAACCTCATCTTTTTCTAGAGGTGCACCAGCATCACCATCTATACAGCAAGCCCCTTTACAGGCAGAAAGGTTGCATAGAAAGTCTTTCTCTATAATATCTTCAGATACAATTGTTTTTCCAAGTTGAAACATGTGACAAAAATAATTAAACTTTAGATAACTAAAAGAATTCTAAGACGTGTTTAATACCTATACGAGTATGTGTTTTAAAATGAATTCATTAAGGTAAAGTAACTATTAATTAATCTTAATTTAATATTGAAAATCTTTAATATTGTTGCACCTTTGCCGCGAATTTGAAAAACAAGTACAATGTCTTTAGATTTTAAACAAATTTTTACAGCCTTTATGGTACTTTTTGCCGTAATTGATATTGTTGGGAACATTCCTATTATTATTGATTTACGTAAAAAAGTTGGTCATATACAGAGTGAAAAAGCATCATTAATAGCAGGGCTAATAATGATAGTGTTTTTATTTGTTGGTAAAAGTTTACTTAGTGTTATTGGTGTAGATGTAAATTCTTTTGCTGTAGCTGGTGCATTTGTTATATTTTTTATTGCTTTAGAAATGGTTTTAGGCATTACATTATATAAAGATGACGACCACGATGCTATAACGGCTTCGGTGTTTCCGTTAGCGTTTCCGCTTATTGCAGGCCCAGGAAGTTTAACTACACTTTTATCTTTGCGTGCAGAATTTGATATAGAAAATATAATTGTGGCTGTAATTTGTAATGTTATTGTAATATATGCTGTATTAAAAACATCTGCCAAAATTGAAAAATTTATTGGTGCTAACGGTATTAAGATTATAAGAAAGATTTTTGGTGTAATTTTGCTAGCCATTGCAGTTAAATTATTTGCCCATAACATTAAAGCGTTATTGGCTTAAAAAAACTATTGATTATGAAGATATTAACTTTAATTTTATCTATTACAGCTCTTGCTCTTATTATTTTTAATACGACAAAATTAGATTTTGATGCGTTGTTACAGGGAGAAAGTTTCACCGCTATTTTAACAATTGGCGCTTCACTTTGCGCTATTACACTTTTACAAATTTTAAGAATTTCGAAAAAAATTGAGAAACTAGAAAAAAAGCGCTAATGACTTTTGATGTCCTAATTATTGGTGGTGGCGCAGCAGGTTTGTCTTGTGGCTTGGTTTTAGGTTCTGCTAAAAACAAAGCGTTTGCTAAAGACAAAAAAATAGCAATTATTACACACCAAAAAACATCGCATCTTCAAAATGCTCTTTTTAACAATGTTTTAGGTTTAAAACCAGCAACTCTTGGTCGTACTATTTTAGCAGAAGGCAAACAACAACTTAAAGATTTGTACCCTCACATTACCCAAATAGATACAGAAAAAGTAACAGCAATATCTAAAGCACCAGAACACTTTTTAGTTGAAACAAACAAAAACTCATATAGCGCAAAAATAGTTGTTATTGCTGTTGGCTATACAAGTTTAATAACCATAAAAGGCTTAGAAAACTACATAGCACCACACCCAAAAGCTGCGATTGAAAAGGATAGAATTTGGTTAAAAAACAACGATCATCTTATTGAAAATAATTTGTACGTCGCTGGCACTTTAGCTGGTTGGCGAAGTCAGTTTGCCATAGCTTGCGGCAGTGGCTCTCATGTTGCTACAGATATTTTAACATTGTGGAATGGTGGTAAGCACACCAAAATACACGATAAAGTTACTGTTTAAAATCTGGCTGCTCTGCACTTAAAAGTATAATTTCTTGCACCATAATATCTTGCGAATTCTTAATCTCTTCAAACGCATTTTCATCAAATAATTGACGTGCCAATGTTGCTTTTATAAACAGTTTTACTTCTTCGTTGTAAGCCACAAAAGTAATATTAGCACTTTCTTTTTTACTAATATAATCTTGAAAACGAACAACAATAGCATCGCTAACTTCAAAATTATTTATAAAATCGAATTTAGAAACATTGGCATAAACACTACGATCTTTGTCTAATTCTTCAAAAACAAAATAACCAAAATACCCACGTCGCCTTAAGTAGTTTATAGTTTCATTATCTATAGATTTATCTACTGGCACAAATACATCTGGTATAATACCACCACCACCATAAACGACTTTGCCTTTTGGTGTGGTAAATTTTAAAGAATCGTCTACCTCTATGTTGCCTTCATCGGCTAACTCACCTGTTCTTAAGCGCTTATAATACTCATTATAATAGCTTTTATTACCTCCATTGGTATAAGGACGTTGTATAGAGCGCCCAGTAGGTGTGTAATATCTAGAAACGGTAAGTCGCACAGCACTGCCATCGCCAAGTGCCATTTCGCGTTGTACAAGTCCCTTACCATAAGAACGTCTTCCTATTATTACACCTTTATCATTATCTTGTAACGCACCCGCAATAACCTCACTTGCTGAGGCTGAGTTTTCGTTAATTAAAATATAAATTTCACCATCTTCAAAATCACCACGACGGGTTGCGTAAGTCCGTTCTTCTTTTCCTTTTTTATCTTTTGTAAATACAATGAGTTTATCATCTTCTAAAAACTCGTCAGCTATTTGCTCTGCAATACCTAAAAATCCACCAGGATTATCTCTTAAATCTAACGCTAATTTTGTAGCACCTTGCTCTTTTAACTCGGTTAAAGCAGATTTAAATTCTTTATAAGAAGATTCTGCAAAACGATTTATTTTTATATAACCCAAGTTATCGGTTAACATGTAAGCAGCATCAACACTTTTAATAGGTATGTTTTCTCGTCTTACTTCAAACTCAAGTAATTTTGCTTCACTTTTACGAAACACAGTAAGTTTTACTTTGGTATTTTTATCACCTTTTAGTTTTTTAGCAATTAACTCATTAGTAATAGCACGACCAAAAAGCGAATCTCCGTCTGCGTATAGAATACGGTCACCACTCATAATACCAGCACGCTCGCTTGGGCCATATTCTGTGGGTTTTATTACAGCAATACTGTCTTTGTAAGGATAAAAATTTATGCCTATACCCACAAAATCTCCTTTCATGTTTTCAGTAATACGCTTTAAATCTTCTTTAGGAATATAGGTTGAGTGAGGATCTAGATTGTCTAAAATACCATTTACGGTTACATCTACAATACTGTCTGTATTAACCGCATCTACATACTCGTAATCTATGTAGTCTATTAACCGATTGAGCTTGTCTTTTTTACTATTTGTTGTAAAAAGATTATCTGATGTGTCTGTAAAATTTAACTTACCACCAATAAATACACCAGTTGCAATTGCAACACCTAATAATAAGGGTATGTATTTATTTTTATTAGCCATTATTGTTTTAAATCATCTATATGCTCTAAAGATATACCTGCTTTTTTAAGAAATTGCAAACCCGAATCGTCTTTATAACCTTCTTTATAAACAACTCTTACAATACCAGCTTGGTGTATAAGCTTACTACATTCTTTACATGGCGAAAGTGTTATATATAACGTCGCACCTTTACAAGATTGTGTAGATGCTGCTACTTTTAATATAGCGTTAGCTTCAGCGTGTAAAACATACCATTTGGTGTAGCCTTCGTCATCTTCACAATAGTTTTGAAAACCCGTTGGTGTACCATTATAGCCATCAGAAATTATCATTCTGTCTTTAACTATTAATGCGCCTACTTGTTTACGCTTGCAATGCGATAATTTTCCCCATTCTTCTGCTATTCGTAAATAGGCTTTATCGTAACGTAGTTGTTTTTGTATTGACATTAATAAAGTGTTATCGTAGTGTATTAACAACGAATATAAAAGGATAGTATTTTATAAACTATGACGCGTAGTTAAAGTTTTACCAAACTTTATATTCTATTTAAGAAAATCATTTTCAATTAACATTGGTATTACCAAACCAATAACTATGGCCGAAAGTACCATAACCCAATCTCGTCTAGAAAATCTAAAAATAGTTTGACACAAAAACCCAATAAACAGCACTATAAAAACAATAATAACTTGTGCTATTTCTATACCTAAAGCAAATTCTATTAATAAAAGTAATTTACTATCTGTTTGGCCAGAAATCATTTTAAATTCTCTAGCAAAGCCTAAGCCATGTACTAAGCCAAAAAATAAGGTTGTAAAAAAGAGTAATCCTATTTTGTTACCTCTGTCTTTTTTACCAGCAGTAAACACATTATAAAGTGCTGCAATTAATATTGTTACTGGTATTAAAAACTCTACCAACTTACCATTTACAGTAACCAAACCATAAGCTGCCAAAATAAGTGACACTGTATGCCCTAAGGTAAACATAGAAACAAGTAGGAGTACACGTTTCCAATCTTTAAAAACGTACGGTACAGCTAAAACCATTAAAAAAAGTACATGGTCGTAACCGTTAAGGTCTAATACATGGTTAATGCCATATTTAACATTAAACCAAAAATTATCTAACATAATAAGTGTGTATTTGTGTTTACCAAAGTTACAATAAAAACAACTATTTTGTTTTTGTAAATAACTATGTTGTTTCTCGGTGCACTACTGTAGAATTAACGATTACACGCTGAGGATCTAACGTGCTATCTTCTAATTTATTAACTAATAACTGAGCTGCTTTTTTACCAATATCTATACCATGCTGATTTATAGTTGTTAACTGCGGACTCACATTTTCGGCTAATTTTGTTGGTGCAAATCCTATTATAGAAATATCTCTTGGCATACTAAGACCTTTTGCTTTAGCAACTCTTAAAGCTAATAAAGCAGCATCTTCATCTGCGGCAACTATAGCGTCTACAGTTGTATTATCTAATAGTGTTTTTAGTTCACGTTCTAAATCTTCAACATTAGCCTCTAAAACAATAGCCTCTTGTTGGCCTTTTATAGCATCTAAGTAGCCTTCTTTTCTAGATTGCCCTACACTTAGGTTATAAATTGCAGAAACTAAAGCAATGGCTTTTTTATCTTGCTTTACTAAATTTTTTACAACAGAATTTACAATACCTTTATCATCTACAATTACCTTATTAAAATCTAGACTCTTAATAACTCTATCAAATAAAACAATAGGTTTATTTCTTTTATTAGCGTAATTAAAATGTTCTACATGCTGATTAACTTGAGTTTCCTCACCAACTGCAACTAAAAAACCATCTACAACACCATTTGAAAGTGTCTTAACAATTGCAACTTCTTTTTCTTGAGACTCATTAGTAATAGATATAATGATATTATAATTTGAAGCATTAAGCACCTCTTCAATACCTATAATAACCTTAGCAAAAAAATTGTTTTGAATACTAGGTACAATAACACCAATAGTCTTTGTTTTACCCGTTTTTAGGTTTATGGCCAAGTTATTGGGTTGGTAATTATAAAGGTTAGCTAAATCGTGAATGCGCGCTTTAGTTTTTTGCCCAATCTCTGCACTATTATTAAGTGCTTTAGAAACCGTAGATATTGAAACACCAGCTATTTTGGCAAGATCTTTTAATGTCATTCCATTCTTTTTTTTTTAAAATTAAGCCTTAAGCATTAAGCGCGCAAATGTTTTGATAACAAAAAAGCGAGACAAAATAGAGTTTTTGTTTCGCTTTGTACACCCTATTGACCTATTCTCGAACCAGTCTATGAGATTATTTAAATCCTTAATATCTTCTAAAGCAAATCAATAACACTACTGTAATCTTTTAAATCAATATTGTAAACAGTTTGATTTTTGTCATAATTAGTATAATTAAAATCATACTTAGCATTTCAATTTTTAATCCTCTAAGGTATTTGTTATATTTAATGTAGTAAGTATCTAATTCCAAATATGCGTGCATTATTTAAATAAATTCCATTCTTATGAAGCAAAAACAAATTAGTCGAAAAGAAGCCATAAAAAAAATGGGGAAGTATGCTGCTTTAACGGCAGTAGGTACCTTTATTGTATTAAATCCAAAACAGGCACAAGCATCTTCACCACCAGATCCAGGAGGAAATCCTTTTGATTGATTTTGTCTATTAAGTTCATTTATGAAAAAAATTGTGTTTCTTATTTTTTTACTTCCTTTGTTCATTTTTGGACAGGTTGGCATTGGTACAACTGCACCTAATGCCGCTTTACAAATTCAATCTTCCAATCAAGTTACACCTACAAATACTGATGGTATTTTAATTCATAAAGTAGATACATTTCCCGGAACAAATCCTGGAGCGAATCAAGATGATATGTTGGTTTATCTAACTACTGCTGTTAATTTTGTAAGTATAAATTATTCTGAAAAGTTTCATTATTGGGAGAATACTGCTGGTCGATGGATGCCGATAACTAGCATAGAAAAAATAAACGATTTATTAGATGGGAAACCTGATGTTGATGGTACTAATGATGGTTCATCAATCTTTTTAAGAATTTCAGCAGGTGAAAACGATGACAGTTCACATAATAAAAATATTGGAATCGATTATGAAGCTTTGAGAGATGTAATTGGAGCAGATGTGAATAACCCAGAAGATAATAATAATAATAATGTTGCTATTGGTTATCAATCACTAAGACTAAATACTTCTGGGAGGCAAAATATTGGTATTGGATCTTTTACCCTTGATGCAAATACGTAGGGATAATAATACAGCTGTTGGTGGACAAGCACTATCAACGAATACTTCAAGTTCATCTAACATTGCTTTAGGTGCATTTACATTAACTACTAATACAACCGGTATTAATAATGTTGCCGATAACAATAATGATAGAAACATATATATAGGTGGTCCAGATGCTTCTAATAATGTGTATATAAGATATGATGCTGTTGCTGGCGATTATAATCCAGAAGATAATTCTGGAACTTCAGAAAGTAAAAGTGGTAATGTATTTATTGGTTATCAATCTGGGTTTAATGAAATCAATAGTGATCGCTTATATATTGAAAACTCAAACGCAGGACAAAATGGAGCTCTCATATATGGCCGTTTTGATAATGATTTGGTTAGGATAAATGGGGAGTTACAGATTTCAAATCCAGGTGCTAACAATGGCTACGCATTTGCTTTAGTTGATGGCACTGTAGATCAAATTTTAGTTACAGATAGTGCAGGTCAGTTGTCTTTTGAAGACCAAGCACCAAATGTTAATACATTTCCAATCATTAGGACCAACATGACAACTAATCAAGCTTTAGGAACTGGTGGTTGGCAAAAAGTGGCGTTTAATTCTGTGACTTTAAACCCGACAAGTTCTACAGAGTTTCAAACAGCTAACAATAGGTTTGTTGCTGAAACAACAGGTGTTTATAGAATAGATTCTAGCTTTCATACTGTAAATGCTCAGGCCAATACTGAATATTATGGCATCGCTGTTTACATTAATGGTGCATTATACCAAGAATATTCTGTTAATCATTACTACAATACTATAGATGCAAGTCAGGTAGCCGGACAAATCTCCTGTGTTGCTAGTGTTACAGCTGGACAAACAATAGAGATTTATGTTAACAATTCTCAAACTGGTGTGACGCTAGATAGTTCCTATGGAAAAACATATTTTACAATTGAACGAATTAGATAAACAAACCAAGTTTATTTCTAGGTTATCAATAAAAAAAGCGAGTCGGATAAAATAACTCGCTTTTTTTATAGCTTTTGTGTTTAAATTTACTTCCAGAACCCTTCAATTTCTTCGAGCGACTTTCCTTTGGTTTCAGGAATAAACTTATAGGTTAAATAAACTATAACTAGTATAAACATAATAAATATAAAATATGGCAATGACCCATTCCAAGGTTCAGAATTATTAGTTTCACTTCCCATAACCATGGGAAATGACTGTGAAACCATATAATTTGCCGCCCATTGAGCAGCCACAGCTACAGACATTGCTACGCTTCTTATTTTATTTGGAAACATTTCTGATAACAATACCCAAACCACAGGACCCATAGATAATGCAAATGAGGCTATAAACAAAAGTACACCTACAAGCGATAAAACCCCAACACTGTTTTGCTGTAATGTTATTCCTAATAGGAAAAATCCAACTATCATACCAATAGACCCGATGTATAAAAGTGGTTTTCTTCCAAATTTATCGACTGTAAACATGGCTACAAACGTAAAAATCAAATTAACAAATGCTAACAAAATTTGCTGCGCTAAAATATCTTCTTTACCAAAACCTAAGGCTTTCTCAAAAATATCTGCACCATAATACAACACCGCGTTAATTCCTGTAAATTGCTGCAGAACCGATAATACAGTACCAATTGCGACAATGGCCAATATAGCTTTAGAAAAATAATTTACATTTACTGCAGAACGAGAGGTTTTTAATGATTGCTTAATTTGTTTAATTTCAATATTAGCTATGTTTTCTTCATTTATTCGCCTTAAAACTTTTAGCGCTTCAGCGTCATTGCCTTTTAAAGCAAGCCACCGCGGACTTTTAGGAATAAAGAATAATAAAATTAAAAATAAGCCACTTGGAATTAATTCGGACCAAAACATGCGACGCCAACCTATTTGAATATTTTCAGCTTCGGTAAGATTATTACCAATAAAATAAGTGGATAAAAACACAACAAAAAATCCAATAACAATTGCCAACTGGTAATATGTTACCATACGACCTCTAATATTTGAAGGTGCTATCTCTGCGATATACATTGGAGCATTCATTGAGGCTATTCCAATCCCTAAACCACCTAAAATTCTAAAAAACACCAACATACTAACAGACTGAGGAAAAATTTGAGGTAAGCCAGAGCCGTAAGCAGAAAGTGTAAAAAATATAGCCGAAATAATTAATGACCATTTACGGCCAATTTTAATACTTAAAGGGCCAGCAACAATAGCCCCTATAAAACAACCTATGAGTGCGCTACCTACTACCCAACCCTTTAAAGCATCACTTAAATTAAAGAACTTAGTAAGATAAAACTGTGCCCCATTTATAACACCTGTGTCATAACCAAACAGCAAACCTCCTAATGCAGATACAGCGGCAATTAATAACAGAAAACTACTTTTTTTCATCGATAAAATTTGTTTAACTATTTGTAAAATAAAAGTCCAATTACAATAACTGGACTTTTATCATTTTAATTATGTCATAGACCTAAGTATATTAAATAAACTGTTCTATTCTAACTATTATTTAATAATTAATCTTTTAGTTATTGTACTATTATTTTCATCTGTAAGTTTCAACAGATAAACTCCAGAATTAAATGCTTCAACACTAAATTGATCATTTAATAATTCCGTTGCCTCAAAAACTACTTTTCCTAAAACATCAAATAATTGAACTTTAGATAAGGTATTTAGTCCTTTAACAGTTACAAAATTTACTGCAGGATTAGGATAAATAGAAATTTCGTTAGCGTTAAATTGCTCAATATTTAAAGTCGCATTATTATCAAAGACTATTCTATCAATTTCCAAAGTTCCATTTGCATCTGTAACATTTCCAGCATTGGCAGTATTTCTTAATGCAACTTGAAAATCTTGAGCAGTTCCCGTCCATTCAGGTCTAGTTGATGCCAAATCAATGTCAAGTGTTTCAAATGATCCCATACTTTGATTTATTGAACTATTAGCACCAAAAAATCCTACATAATTATCTCCATCTGATCTGAATTGAAATCTGATTTGATTGTTTGTTGCAGAATTGTTTTTGTAAATAATATGAACATGGGTGTTAGCCGCTGCATTAACCGAGTTAACTCCATTAGTTACTTTAGCAATTGCACCACCATCAGGTGTGACAACTAAACTACCACCTGTAACCGTCGTTGTTGCATCAAGTATAGTATTAAAACCTTCATCATCACCACCAGTATTAAACTCGTAAACTAATTTTTCTTCTCTTGGTAGTTCATCAACGAATTGAATTTTATCAATTTCTAAAGTCACTCCTGCAATAGGTATAGTATATGTAGTATTCCCAGCACCCTTAAAATGTACTTTTACATCATCTTCTGTACCTGCCCAATCTGCATTTGATAAATCGAACCAATAGGTTTTATAATCTGTATCACCAGCTGTAATATCTAAATTCACATATCGTCTTCCTCCAGCTGCTTTTAGATAAGATATTCTCATAAATGTTGGTCCAGCAGGATCACTATTCTTGATAGTTACACCAGCAAAAGAGTTTAAATCTGCATCTACTCCAGCAGTATCAGTTCCAAAAGCCGGATTGGTACCATCTCCGGTTAAATCTACTCCCAAAAAAGTAGGATTAGTAGTTAATGTACAAGATCCTGCAGGTGTAAAACCATCGTCTGTACCATTAAAGTCAAATGTTTGTCCAATAGTAATAATTGGTATTATAAGTAATATAATTAAAAATGTAATTTTTTTCATGATTTTTAAATTATTAGTTATTATGATTAATTAATATTTTATGATTTGAAATGTCTCCTTCATTATAAATAAGTCTAACAAAGTATAATCCATTAGCATAATTTGAAACATCTATTTGATTATTAGAATGGCCTATCTTGAATTGTTGCCCATTTAAATTATACAGTTCTACCAAACTTATTTGTTTAGTAGTTTTAAAATTAAGTATAGTGTTTGTTGGATTTGGATATAAAACAGACTTACTATAATTTTGAAAATCAGCTAGTGAAAGTGTTTCTTCTTCAACACTAAAATCATCAAAATAATACACTCCAGGTTGATTTCCGCACAGCACTTGAAATTGCAACGATGATGCATTTTCAGGGATTTGATATTGAAAATCAAATTGTTCAAATTCTGAATCAGATAAGTTTAAGTTTGGTGAAGCCGATAATTCTACGACACCATTTACCACAGCTCTGAGTCTTATTCTGAATTGTTGGTCATTCGTAGAAGCTTTAGCAAAACAGGAAAAGTTCAGTGTATTGTTTATAGCTGATAAGTCTTCAATAATATCATTTCTTAAAATAACTCTGTTAAATGACGACCCATCAGTAGACGTTACATCAACTTGCATTGTATTACTATCACTTCTGCTATTCAATGCATCAGCATTGAAATAATTTGCAATGGCAGGTGATTGTACAAACAAATCCCAATCGGTATTAAAACCACACTCTATGTCAGCATTTTTGATAATTCCTGAAGTCAAACAATCTACACCTAAAAGTGCGTTTCTCACATCAACTACCCAACTCCTATCGGATACATTATAAATGGTTTTATTTGATTTATGACCAGCATCCCAAGCAGCAAAACTGAATCCTCTACTTACAGCTGCTTCTGCTAGATAGCGATGGTATTCTACTCGTGAAGCATTGTCTGGACCTCCATCTGTTCCGCATATTCCATCTTCATAATCAAAACCACAGGTGTTATCTGCTCCAAATTCACCAAAAAATATTGGAATATCATTAAACTGAGACCATGATAAAACGGCATCAAACTCAGAATCTACTGTAGCCTTGTCTGAGGTTGTTCCCCAATCATTATCGTTAAATTCAGGTCTAGAGGAACTTGTAAAACTAAAAGGTCTGTAATAGTGAAACGTTGCAATCAAGTAATCGTCACCATTAATAAAACTTGATGGAATCTGCAATGGTGCTTCCCAAGAATTAACACCACCACCATTAACAATAACGTTTCGGGTAGGATTAGTTACTCTAATAATAGAAAGTATTTCGGAATTAATATAATTAACTTCTGGTGCAGACATACTAAAGTATGCCTCGTTCATTATTTCGAACAAGATATTTTCTGATTTATTCTGAAATCTTTCAGAAATATCTCTCCAAATTGCCCTAAAACGGTCTTCGGCTGCCAGTCTATCATTACCTGTTTTGTATTCAGCACTTTCACTATCATAACTTTCCCAAAACCAATGGTCTCCATGCACATCTATAATGGCAACCATCTCATTGTCAACGATCCAATTGGTCACTTCTTCAATGCGATCTAAATATGTTGAATTAACTTGATAATCTGAAGGAGAACCAATATAATTACCTAGGTTATTTTCATAGTTAACAGCATCTAATGATGTTGTTTGGTTATCAAACCTAATGGGTACTCGTACGTTTTTAAAACCTACAACAGCGATGTCTTGAATGTAAGACTCAACAAGTACTGGCGCCCAATTTCCTTCAAAAGGCGCGCTTAACACATTACCTACATTAATTCCTCTACCCATTCTATCAACCATTACTTCGGGTGATGTCTGAGCAAAAGATTTAAAACCTGTTAAAAGAAAAATAAATATAGGTAATAGTATACGCGTCATTGAAATTGCTATTAAATCAGTTCTTTAGGTTTTCCTTCCCAGCCTTTCTAGCCTTCATTTGTTCTTTGGTTAAAATCTCTTTAAAGATTTTTTGATTGTGCTTTTTATTAATAGCTTTTTTAGCTTCTTTATCAGCACCATCTTTATTAGCCTTTCTTAACTCTTTTATGCGTTCAATTTGAACCGCAAGGATTTGTTCTTTTTGAGATTCACTAAGTGCTTGTGATTCATCTCCAGCCATTATTTCTTTATTTAACTGTTCAACTTTTTCAGTTGCTTTTTCTTTTAATTTTTCAGACTGTGCAAATCCTGTTAATCCTAGCCCTAAAAAAAGAATGCATGTAACTATTATTTTTTTCATTGTTTTTGTTTGTTTTAGTTATTTACTTTAAAATTATCTAAACGCCATTGGGTTTTAAAAAAGACATCATCTATGGTTTGTGTCACTCTAACAGCCATGTAAAAACTTGATGTTAGCGAAATGTTCATTAATTTCCTTTTATACTCGGTTGTATTAAACCCTTCAGCATTCATACTCGCAGCTGTTTCTGTTCCCATTACTAACCAATCTGAATCATTCCAAGTTCCTGATCCATCATAAGTTTCAGAATAATAAAATGTAACATCAGCGTTATTAAATTCTGGTGCCTGTGTGTATGAAATATCAATAGACACATTAACATTACCACTTGTTTGCATTTGTGGCGAAATGACAACATTATCTAATTGTCCATTCCCGTTTTGAGTATTACTATAAAACACGACCAATCCTGTATCTGAAGTTTGTGTTTCATCATCAACATCGGCATATTTCGTTGCATTAAAATTGAATTTAAATAACTTATTATCAGGTAAGTCTTGAGATGGCAATATAAATGCTTCATAACCTGCTTCATCTAAATCAGCAACGGTTTCAAAAGTTTCTACATAGTCAAAAGCAACATTATCATTATCAGTTATTGTAATGGTTTGTGTTTGTAAATTAACCCCTGGATCTAATCCTCCTGTAACAGATGAAATGGTTAATGTAATGGTTTTGTCAGTCTCTAAATCGCCATCATCAACGATAGAAACATCAATACTTGAAGTACTAGATCCTGAAGGAATTACAAACGAATACGGGTTTATTGTACTGCCATTAAAATTAAAATCTGATGCGTCAGCACTACCAGATGTAGTCAGTTCTATAGTAGCATCAGAAGATGTTATTGACGATAAATCAAAATTAAGCGTAATTGTTCCTGCATCTTCATTATGGGTTAATGCGTTAGCCGCACTAAAATCAATAACTGGATTCGGAGGTAAGTCATCATTAATTATTGTTATTGTTGTTTCAGTTGTCACACCAGCAGACAATCCTCCTGATACTTCACTGATAGAAAATGTTACTGTTTTGTCAGCCTCAAAAACGCTATTATCAATAGCTTGAATATCAAAGCTAGCAGAAGTGGCTCCTCCTGGAACGTTAATGGTAAAATCACCTAAAGTCTGACCAATAACAGTATAATCTGTACCAAAAATAGCATCTCCAGATGATGAAATTGTTATAATTCCACCATCTGTTGTTGCTTGATCAAAAGGGATTATTATAGATGTACTATTACTGTCATTTTCTTGTATTTGTGCTGTGGCATTTTCAAAACCGACTATGGCCACCAAAGGATCATCGTTATCAATGATTGTAAAAGTCAAAGTTGAATTTTCACCAATTTCTAAAGCTCCAGTTATACTGGTTAAGGTAATAGTTAATACCTTATCATCTTCTATTAAGTCATCATCAACAGGAATTATAGAAAACGTTGAGACTAAAGCCTGAGGCGCTACATCTAAGATAAAATCTGCACTTCCTTCATTAGTTTCATAGGCTAAACCATAATCTGCACCTGTAATTGAAACACTTATTGTGCCTCCTGCATGATTATAATCATTGATTCCGACATTAACAGTCAAGCCACTTGTGGCATTCTCTATTTCAACTAATTCACTTAGTGTAAAACCAACTATACCTGTTACATTTAAAGCATTATCATCTTCTTCACACGAAACAATGAAAGTCAAGGTTAGAATTGATAAAAGCAAAAGTCTAGTTTTCATATATTACTATCGATTTAGATTAGGTTTAATTAATTGTTGACAACCCTAAAGTTGTCAACAATTATGTATATTCAAGTATAAAAATAGTCTAAAGAAGTCTACGCAAAGTATATTTTAGCTTCTGACTTTAGTTTATAATTACTTTTTTTGTTTCTAAATAACCTTGACCTTCAAGAACAACTACATATACTCCTGTTGTTGCATTTGAAACATCAATACTTTGATTAACTTGAGATGCATCTAAAATTTTGCTAATTACCAATCTTCCTTGAAGGTCATACAGGTTTAAAACTGTATTTGTTTTTACATTTCCATTGACTACTAAAAGATCATTAAGTGCATATATTTGAATTGTATCTAGTGGGTTATCAACTAGAGATAATGCATCTTCAGAAATACGTAGATAAAAACGTCCAGTTCCTGAAAGATTAGTAGTTGGTGTAATTGTAAAATCCGAATCATTTAATAGTGTAAACGTATTCTCTAGTGTATCTTCTAAATAAACTTCAACTGAAGCAGGCATATCAACATTAAAAATGCTAATAGTTAATTGTTCTCCTTGGGCTGCATTGATTCCTATTGGAATAACAACATTACTTATTTCTGAAGCACCAAAAGACTGCACTAACATAGCTTCACCTACATTATTTTCTACCAACTCAGAGTAGATTGAAAAATTAGGAATTGTTTCTCCATACATTTTTGAATCATATCCAGGATCTAAAGCAGTAGTTGCATTTGTATTAAAGTAAAAACTAGATTTGTATGACTCATCGTTACTATTGCTAAGTAATATTTCAAAATTCCCAAGATGACTTGTTTCACTATTTCTTCCTAAAATAAAATCGTCAGTAGCTCCAATAGCTCTCATAGCGGTTTTGAAATCAACTGAACCACCACCTGTTTTAGATGCTACAAAAAATCCTTGACCAGGAGAGATTAATGCACCGGAGTTCGCAGCAGAATATGCTAAATTCCAAACTTGCCATCCATCTGAAGCATCACCATCATAACCATAAACTCCAGAACTTGATGCTGCAAATTCAGCATTATTTTCAGTTAAAAAATCAGCAAGTGTAATATAAGACGGATAAGGATTTCCTATTAAATTCCATTCTCCAAAACCACCAACTTCTTCAGTAATAGTAACATTAACATCGGTAGTTGTTACTTGGCCGTGAAAATTCAAAGCTGATGTGACATCTAATGTTCCATTAGTTCCCATTCTGTAACCAACTCCAGGTGTAAGCTCATTTGTGGCACTAAAATCCCAATTAACATAAACGCCAGGATTAGCTGAGTTGTCAAACGGACCGAAAAGTACAGCATTACTTCCTGGGTCTTCAACAAAAAATGAGGCATTGTCACCATAAAAATCATTAAACGAGGTGATTACAACAGGTGATGCTATTAAATCATTTCCTGCAGTCGCTTCATTATCATTCACATATCTTCTGAATCGCACCTCTCCCGTAGAAGTTCCGTTAACAATTAAAGATGAAAACTGATCTGAGTCACCTCTAAGTATTAGGCTGTTTTCAGCACCAGAATCTGTAACTAAATCACCCAGAACTGTAATTGAATTTCCTTTATTTACCAATACTTGTTGACCTGCAGATATGGTTAAATTATTGGCTGAAACATCACCATTTACTGTAATAATGTGATCTATAATAACATTATCTGATGAGGTAGGAACAACACCTTCAACCCAAGTTGCCGTATCATCCCATGCGCCATCTTGTGCAGATGCTATTCCTGCTGGAGCAGGAGGTGCTAAATTAAAGTAATCTACAATTACAGAAACATTATCAAAATCGAATGTATCACCTAATGATGCATTAGCTACATTCGTTTTCACTCTTAAACCTACACGAATCTCATCAAAATCAGCACTTAAAGATCTAATAATACTATATGGTGCCCAACTTACAGTCAATGTCTCATTTCCGTTAAATTGATTGTTAACCGCTCCTCCACCCAGAGAATGTGCTATCTGAATTCCAACAGTACTTGTTGAGTTATTTGATTTTCCATCAAAATTGACGGTAACTTGATCTATTTGCTCGAATTCATTCGCTAAAAACGTAAAAAACGAATTACTAAGTGTGTTATTAGTGGTTGCATTCTGATCAAAAGTTAATCGGCCAGCACTTCCAC
>JAOEWO010000089.1 GCA_028383925.1 Winogradskyella sp. | reverse complement strand
CCTTAGATGCTTGTGTTATGGACTCTAACGGAGACTGTGGCGCTGTGCTATACGTTGAGAATATTACAAATGTTGCTGCTTTAGCAAAAAAAGTAATGGAAGACACACCTCATGTTATTTTAGCAGGTAACGGAGCAGAAGAATTTGCCTATTCTCAAGGATTTAAAAAAGAAAAACTCTTAACCGAAGCTTCAGAAAAAGCTTGGGAAAAGTGGAAAGAATCACCAGAATACAAACCCATTATTAATATTGAAAATCACGATACTATTGGCATGTTGTGTATTGATAAAGATGGTGATATTGCTGGCGCATGCACAACCTCTGGTTTATCTTACAAAATGAAAGGACGTGTAGGTGATTCCCCAATAATTGGTTCGGGTTTGTTTATAGATAATGAAGTTGGAGGTGCTGTTGCTACTGGTATGGGAGAAGAGGTTTTAAAAACGGTGGGAAGTTTTCTTATTGTAGAACTTATGCGCAATGGTATGAGTCCGCAAAAGGCATGCGAAGAAGCTATTGGCAGAATTGTTTCTAAAAACGATAGGTATAAAGATTTTCAGATTGCCTACATCGCCATGAACAAAGCCGGAGACATTGGGTCGTATTGTATTCATGAAGGTTTTACGTATATGAAATATGAAAACGCTACCAATGAAAATGTAAAAGTTGATTTTTTTAATAAAGCTTAAAACCACTTAATGGTAAGCCGCGCCATTTTTTCTTTAAATTTAGAATAAGGTGGAAACAAAAACTCAGTAGCACCAATAGTGTGCTGATTTACAATAGCGCGTTTATTACTAAAAGCTTCAAAACCAAAAAAACCGTGACTTTTACCAATACCACTATTATTTACACCACCAAATGGTAGGTAATGGTTAGCATAATGAATAATTGTATTGTTAATACAAGTACCACCTGCCCTAGTATTGGTAATTATCTTTTTTGTATTGCCTTTATGCTTACTAAAAACATACAATGCTAACGGTCTCTCTTTAGCATTAACATAGGCAATACATTCATCTAAAGCATCGTAGGTTAATATTGGCAAAATAGGGCCAAAGATTTCTTCTTTTAATACCGTTGCATTTTCATTTAAATCTGAGATTATTGTAGGCGCTATATACTTATCATCTGCATTAACCTCACCACCAACTTCAAACGTTGCTTTTAAGTCTTTAGCATTATCTATATGGGCCTTTAAGCGCTCTAAATGTTTGTTGCTAACAATTCTTCCATAAGATTTAGAAGTATTAGGGTGCGCTCTATAAAAGTTGGTTAACCATTTTTTGCATGCTGTAATAAATTCATTTTTAATTGATTGGTGTATTAACACATAATCTGGTGCCACACATATTTGGCCACAATTTAAAAACTTGCCCCAAATTATTTTTTTAGCTGCCATATCTATATTAGCAGTTTCATCTATAATAATTGGTGATTTACCACCAAGCTCTAAAGTTACAGACGTTAAATTTTTGGCCGCAGCAGACATTACAATTTTACCAACTGTTGGCGAGCCTGTAAAAAAGATATGATGAAACGGTAACTTTAAGAGTTCTGTAGAGACTTCAACTTCACCTTCAACAATAGCAACTTCATCTTCTTTAAAAAGCGCTTTAATAATCTTGGCCATTAAGGCAGAAGCGTGCGGAGTCATTTCAGACGGTTTAATAATCGCTGTGTTACCAGCTGCTATTGCAGATATTAAAGGACCAAAGGTTAAATTAAACGGAAAATTCCATGGGGATATTATTAAGCAAACCCCTTTAGACTCGTATGTATAGTAAGAGCTAGCACCCAACATTGCCAATGGTGTTTTTACCTTTTGTTTGCGCATCCACTTATGCAAATAAGTCTTTGCATGTTTTATATCTCCTATAATAGGAAACACCTCAGTAAGCTCTGCTTCTACCTTTGGCTTACCTAAATCTTTGTATAGGGCTTCACTTATCTCATCTCTATACGTCATCGCAATAGCGTGCTGTAAGGCATCTAGCTTTGCAATTCTTTGGCTATAACTACTTTTACCAATAGTGCACTGATTTTTTAGTTGTCTCGAGAACAAGTTAAAAAAAGTGTTATTTTTAAATTCTGCCATTTAAAGTACTGTATTTATTGGGCTTAAAGCCTTTTTAATGTAATTAGTGATGCATTACCAATAGACCAACGGTTTATCTTATAAATAAATTCATTCACCTTTTAAAACAACAACTCAAAGAGATATAGATACATTTCGTGTATTTCGTCGGTGTTTTTAACTTGCGCATGTCAGTTAACTAATTATCGTTCGGTTTTGTCCATTTTTTTTACTCACATTAAATAACTGACGTTTCTTTGACTCGAAGTTAAAACAAATATAGCTTCAAACTATTATGAAAAAAGGTTTAGTAATCATATTATTTTTAACAATGTCTCTAACAAGTTTTGCACAGCAAAATGTTATTGGTAATGTTGAAACTGAACTTACCGAATCAGTAACTGCTGAGAGCCCAGAGGTTAAAAAGACTTATATCTCTGCAGAAATTAAAGCGAAAGTTTTAAGAATGAACCACAAAAAGAGCAATGCAATTATAAGCATCAAAGCTTACAGAAAGAGTTTACAGATTAAAGTAAAGACTAAAAAACTTTGTTAAGTTTATAACATATAATTTAAAAAGCCGAAACTAACGTTTCGGCTTTTTTGTTTTATAGCAACTCGCTATAGCACCACCTACACAACCTAGACAATTAAAAAAATTAGCCTGTGTATTTGGACATCTAAAAACTTAAAAGGTTTCATAACTTTTTTGTAATTTGCATGCTGTTGGTTTCCTTAAGCCATACAATTAAATTCAACTGTTATTTTGAGCGCAGTCGAGAATTTATTTTCGACGAAACAACAACCCCTCGACTGCGCTCGAAGAGGCAGTTTTTTTCAATTATACATTTAAATCAATCACCAATGTCAGACCAAAAACGTCTTTT
>JAOEWO010000088.1 GCA_028383925.1 Winogradskyella sp. | reverse complement strand
TTTTCTACATTCCAAGAATTTAAACTTTGGTTAAAACTATTTGCTCTGTAAAACATCAAATTTGTGCTGGTCACTTTTGATACATCCCAGCCATCTATGTCTTGATTAAATTGAGGCGCTTGTGTAAACATTCTAGCCATATTAGTTACATTTCCTGTTTTTGAACCCCAATTTAGCGGGGAATTAAAAACAGATGCATTTTCAAACATATAAGTCATACTTGTAACACTAGAGACATCCCAAATGCTTAAATCTTGATTGAATACATTATTGGCATTAAACATATTTGACATGCTGGTTACTTTCGATACATTCCACCCACTAATATCAATATTAAAAGCATCTGCATTTTGAAACATAGAACTCATATTGGTAACATTACCTACATTCCATCCACTTATATCTTGCGCAAATACTTTGGCATTATTAAACATACCAGTCATGTTGGTTACATTAGCTGTTTTTACACCCCAATTTAAAGGCGAATTAAAAGTAATAGCTGAAGTAAACATACCAGTCATGTTGGTTACATTAGAAACATTCCAACTGCTTATATCTTGATTAAATTTTTGGGCATTTGAGAACATGTTGTCAAATGTGTTCACCCTAGAAACATCCCAATTTGAAATATCACCATTAAATAAAGTGGTACTTTTAAACATGTTAGAAAAAGAAATAGTTGCAGTAGGATTAGTGTTTAAAGTCCAGTTGGCAAACCCATTAGTTCCTGTCAAAGTAGTACAGTTTAAAAACATATACTGAAAATTTGTGGTTGCACTAAAATCTGGCACATCTGTAGCATTTACCTCTAAATTAGCGGCTCCATAAAAAGCGCGGTCTACTGAAGTACCCCATTGCCCAGAACCCCAACTTTCAATGGTTTGTAATAAATTTCTATTTCCAAAATTATTTACATAAATTCTAGGAAACCCAGTCGTAATATTAGATGTAATACTTACCGTTTTTACACCTGCTGTACTGTAGGTATGACTTATATTACCAGGTGCTCCAGTTTTTATTTCTGTAGTGCCATCTCCCCAATCAATTGTAAAATCATAGTTACCACCAGTTAAAGGGATCGTAACCCTAGTAGATCCATCGGTTTGCCAAGTAGTTACAAAAGGGGTGCTAGGTGATAGCGAAAAATCATTAGCTGGATTATTCTCATAAGTATATAAATTAGAGACTTCTGTATTTGTTAATGCAACATTCCACATTCTCACATCATCTACGCTACCTGTATAAGTAGTCGCTAAACCTTCAGGGTTACCAGTAGCATCAAACCGCCCAATACCAACAGAAAGGCCGTAGTTTTTAAAATTAAACCTACGCAGAGTGTCATTAGCTTGTCTAACCAAACTTCCATCAATAAATAATTTTCTAAAACTGCCAGCCACATAAACAAATGTATATTGATGCCAATTGTTGTCAGATTTTTTGCCAGAAGTACTTGTTGAGGGAAATCCCCAGTTAGATGAATTAAAACCTATAGTAGATCCAATCACTGAGATCATACCTGTATATAAACCATCTGCCTCACCAAAAGCAATAAATATTTCATTATCAACGACGGACGATTTTGCCCAAATACTTATAGTGTAATCATCTTCATAATAGCCGTCACTATCGGTATCGGGAAGGTCTGCATATATAGAATTTCCAAAATACAAATAGTCATCTGTACCATCTAAATAATAGGCGGCATTATTAGTGCCAAAACGATTTTGGGTTAAAGAAGGGTCTCCATTAATACTACCTGTGTTATGATTTTTACCACTTTGGTCTTCTAAATTTCCTAAAAAAGGATAATAGCTAATTAAATTATTGGTTTGTGGTATTTGACTATAAGTTTCTAAAGACATTATAGCTATGCAGATTAAAATAATGGTTTTAAAATAGTTCATAAATAAAGTGTTTTTAGATATTATATAAAAACTTTTTAATTGTGGTTAATAATAGTAATCAAACTGTATTCTATCAGATGCAGATAATGTATAGTTCCCATTGTTTGCCGCATTATAAGTTAAGGTTGTTCCAGACCAAGAATATGCAGAATTACTAATACGTATACCATTTACATACATTTTCACCTTACTGTTTGTTGAAGGTGTTTGTGTTAATGTAAAACTAGTTTGAGACGTGGTCGCTGTAAATTCATCAGCAACTTCTCTAACGGCTGCAGCACCGGTAGAAACAGAACCATCGGCCATTAAAAACTGAGTAGCTGTGCCTCCAGATTTTACGAATCCGTTTGCGGTAAGTGTACCACTTGTTTTTACATTGGTGATATTAGTGTTTCCTAGTTGAATAGTGTTGCTTGCGTTAACGGTAGCACCATAACCAATAGCTGTTGCGTTATCGATTGTGCCATTACTAGCGGTGGCATTTCTACCTAAAAACGTACTATTTGTAAGCGTAGCTGAAACAGCACCTCTCGCTGCTGCTTCATGTCCTATTGCTGTATTACCAGATCCTTGTTCAGCATGTAAAGCCGACTTACCAAAAGCGGTAATTGCAGAACTACTAGTGGCATAATAAACGGCTCCAAGACCTACTACAGTATTTGCATTTCCTGTAGTATTTCTATGTAATGCTTCTCGTCCAATAGCAACATTTTCACTTCCACTAGTATTATTTGCAAGAGCTAAACGACCTACCACAGTGTTGGTAGCATTATTTCCTGAACCTCTACCTATGGTTAATTCATTAAACCTACCGTCACTGCTAAACGATTTATTTCCTGCAATCGTTTGGTTGGTGGTTAACTTTACAAAGTCATTACCTGATGTACTCACTGCATTAGTTACAAAGGCAGTAGTTGCGAGTTGCGTTGTACTTGTGCCTGCTGCCGCTGTTGGTGCTAAAGGAGCTCCTGTAAATGTTGGTGACGCTATATTGGCTTTTAAATTTAATGCCGTTGTAGTGTTAGTCGCATATGTATTAACTGTAGATGTTAAGGTGTTAAGATTTGTTTGT
>JAOEWO010000087.1 GCA_028383925.1 Winogradskyella sp. | reverse complement strand
ATGGATAAAAGCACCATGGACCGTGCCTATTACCCTGCTGATGCAGCAAAAAGAACGTTTGTAAAAAATGACGAAAAGAAAAAGCAATTAGAACCTCAAATTAGAGTTACGTACTCTAGACCAGCAAAAAAAGGAAGAGTCATTTTTGGAAAACTTTTAAAATTTGGTGACGCTTGACGAGCTGGCGCTAATGAGTCTACAGAAATTTTATTTGTAAATGATGTAATTTTTGGCGGTAAAGAAATTAAAGCAGGCCGTTATACAATTATTATAATTCCGACAGAAACAGAATGGGCACTAAAACTTAATACAGAATTAGACGGGTGGGGAAATTACGGTTATGATGCAACTAAAGATATATTAAGTGTCTCTGCACAAGTAAACAACAATAATAAAGAGATAGAAAATTTGTCTATAGCTTTATATGAAGCCTCACAAAATACCGTACATCTTAAAATTGGATGGGATACTAGTACAGCAGAATTTCCTATTACACTTAAATAAACATCTGTTATATATAAACAAAGAAGCTGTTTAAAAATTTTTAAACAGCTTCTTTGTTTTAAGGTATATTTAAATACTTATGCGTTTGTAATGAGACTTTCCATTTAGGATTTGCCATAACGTAATCTACAATTTGCGGCATCATTTTATCACGCTTACTCCACTCGGGTTGTAAATACAGAATACAGTCTTTATTTGTTTTGGCTGCCTGTGCTTCAGCAAACTTAAAATCGTCAGTATTATAGATAATACATTTTAGCTCGTGTGCTTTATCATAAACTGCTTCAGTGGGCAATTTCATCTTTTTGGGAGACAAACAAATCCAATCCCATTGGCCTGTTAATTTATAAGCGCCAGAAGTTTCAATATGTGTTTGTACACCTCTTGCTTTTAACTGAGTTGTTAGTGGATTCATATCCCACATTAAAGGTTCACCACCTGTAACTACTATAGTATTACTAAATTTTACAGCATTATCAACAATCTTTTCTGTTGCTGTTGGTGGGTGTAATTCTGCCAACCAACTTTCTTTAACATCGCACCAATGGCAACCCACATCACAACCACCAATTCGCACAAAATAGGCTGCCGTTCCTTTATGAAATCCCTCTCCTTGTATGGTATAAAACTCTTCCATTAAAGGCAATAACAAACCTTTATCTAATAGCTCTTGTTGTTCTCTTTTTGTCATAGTTGGCAAATATATTGATTAGTTTACAGTTTTTAGTCTCTGTTTAAAGTAAACTCGCACTTAAACTAAAAACTGTCAACTTATTTTGCTGCAATAACATCAATTTCAATACGCGCACCACCAGCCAATGCTGATGCTTCAAAAGTTGTACGTGCTGGCTTCTTTTTAAAATATGAAGCGTAAACCAAATTAAAATCTTTTAAATCATTAATATCTTTCAGAATTACAGTGCATTTTATCACGTTATCTAGCGACAACTTATGCTGCTCTAAAACGGCTTTTATATTTTGAATAACTTGTTCTGTTTCCGCCATAACACCACCTGTAACTAAATGTCCTGTTTTGTGATTTTTTCCGATTTGACCACTTAGAAATAGTAAATTTTCTGTTTCTACAGCAGCACTAAAAGGCGTATTTACCCTACTTAACTCATGTGATGGATGAAAAACAATATGAGACTCTGAATGGTTACAAGATTGAAAACTCATTAAAATTAAAAGACTATAAATTGAAAATAAATACTTCATCCTATTACGTTTTAAACTTGACTAAAATTACAGTATTTTTATACAAATTTTCTGACCAATGACAAATACAGATACTTTTATAAAAGACATAGCAGAAGGCAACACATTTAAAGGTGATTATATTACTTTAGGGTCTGCCATGCTCGATGGTAAAACCATAAAAAATGCCTTTGTAAATGTACCACTAAAGACAATGAATAGGCACGGTCTAATTGCTGGTGCTACTGGTACTGGTAAAACGAAAACGCTTCAGGTCTTAGCCGAAAATTTATCTGAAAAAGGGATTCCGGTACTTTTAATGGATATTAAAGGAGATTTAAGTGGCTTAGCTAAACCTAGTCCTGGACATCCTAAAATAGATGAACGCCATGCAAAAATCGGTATTCCGTTTGATGCCAAAGCATTTCCTGTAGAAGTAATGACACTTTCTGAACAAGATGGTGTTAGACTTAGAGCTACAATAAGCGAATTTGGACCTGTACTAATTTCTAGAATATTAGATGTCACCGAAACTCAAGCTGGTATTATATCGGTCATTTTTAAATATTGTGATGACAACAAACTCCCTTTATTAGACCTTAAAGATTTCAAAAAAATTCTACAATATGCCACAGGTGATGGTAAAAAGGAATTTGAAGAATCTTATGGTAGAATTTCTACGTCATCTACTGGTGCTATTTTAAGAAAACTTATTGAAATTGAGCAACAAGGTGGTGATGTTTTCTTTGGTGAAACCTCTTTTGATACACAAGATTTATTACGAATAGATGAAAACGGAAAAGGTTATATTAATATTATAAGATTAACAGACATACAAGATAAACCAAAATTGTTCTCAACATTTATGTTGAGTTTGCTTGCAGAAATTTACTCTACATTCCCAGAGCAAGGAGATAGTGGTAGGCCAGAACTTATTATGTTTATTGATGAGGCACACCTAATTTTTAATGAAGCTTCTGAAGCGCTGTTAAACCAAATTGAGAGTATTGTAAAATTAATACGTAGTAAAGGTGTTGGGTTATATTTTGTAACACAAAACCCTACAGATGTGCCAGAAGCTGTACTTGGGCAATTAGGTCTCAAAGTACAACATGCATTGCGTGCCTTTACCGCTAAAGACAGAAAAGCTATAAAATTAACAGCTCAAAATTATCCTGATACAGATTACTACGATACGGCAGAAGTTTTAACCTCTTTAGGTATTGGAGAAGCCTTGGTATCTGCATTAGATGAGAAAGGAAAACCAACACCACTTGCAGCCACAATGATGCGGGCACCAATGAGTAGAATGGATATCTTAACTAAAGCTGAG
>JAOEWO010000086.1 GCA_028383925.1 Winogradskyella sp. | reverse complement strand
GTGTAAATGCACAGTATTACCAATCAGATATGTTAATGGCAGATGGTAGTACTAAATCTGGTTTTACCAAGCTGCCATCAAATAAGTTATTTGACGGCAAAATAGAATTTAGAACTTCTAAAAAAGGGACTATCGAAAAAATAGATGAAGATGACGTGAGTCGTATATTAATTACGTCAGATAAAGGGGAGCAATATTTTTTTGAGCGCAATACAGTAGTGCACCTTTACATGTCTTTTGGCAAGGAAATAAAGCAAGAAAAAGTAAATAAACATTGGATGTTGTTATATCATGCCAATGCATCTGTACAATGCTACTCGTTAGCACAGCGTTATAAGATTAATAAAAAAGGCGGTATTATGTCTATAACAGGCGGTAACTCTTTGTGGTCTACAGTCTATTTTTTATTGAGAAAACCAACCGAAGAAAAAGCATTTATTGTAAGCGCAAGAGGGTTTACTAACGGAATGGTAAGAAAGGCTATGGCTATTTACTTCAAAGATGTACCAGAGTTTGTTGAGCGCATCAACAATAAAGAATTTAAAAAAGCCAATGTAAGTGATGTTGCAGATGTCTATGATACGTACTTTAATTAATACAATAGTTTTTTTAACGCACCTTACTTTTTAAAACAAGCTTGTGTAATAGCTTAGGAAAAAAGCGCTTTACATAAACCCCTTTGGTTTCCCCTTTGCCAATATAGGCTTCAAATTTTTCGTTTTTAATAGCTTTTAGCATTCGTTTTACAAACACATTTACGTCAAGACCATTTTCTGTAGCTTTATCTTGTTCCGTTTGTGAAGATCCATTACCAGTTAAAGCATTACGTGCAATATTTGTATTTACAAAATCCGGACAAATTATGGTAACTTTAATCTGGTCTTTCTCGTGTTCTAATCTTAAAGCATCAAAAAAACCATGCAAAGCATGTTTTGCACCACAATATGCAGATCTATATGGAGAACTAAATTTACCCATTAAGCTCGTAACCGTTACGTAGTGGCCGTTTTGTCTAGATATAAAATAGGGTAGAAGCGCTTTAGATAAAGCAACTGTGCCAAGATAATCTACATCCATAAGTTTTTTGTCTACAGAGATATCTGTATCTATTATTAATGAGCGTTGGCTAATACCTCCATTATTAATTAAAACATCAATAGTACCAAAAAGTGATTCTGCTTTTTTAACTATAGCTTTCATTTTTGTATAGTCAGCTAAATCAAAGGGTAATATTTGTATGTCTTTACTATTGTTACACTCATTTTTTGTTGCCAATAATGTGTTTTCATTTCTAGAAGATAAAATAAGTTTACAGTTATGTTTAGACAACGCTATACTTAAAGCTTTGCCAATACCACTAGAAGCACCAGTAATCCATATCACTTTATTGTTAAAATTCATAAGTCTATATCTTAAATATTTGGTTGACAATTTTTAATGCTTAAATATAAGATTCTTAAGGGGAGCTTTTATTTATTAGGTTGTTTAGTAATAAAGTTATAATATCTTTTTATTTAGTTGCCTACTATGGTTGTAATCTTGTGTTTTAATTGGCTGTTAATTCGTTAATTTATCGTTAAATATCGTGTAGGAATACTACTAAATGAAAGTAATACTATTAAATTTGAAATCAAATTAATTATAAATGAAACTAAGACTTTTATTTCTGTCAATTGTATGTTCATTTAACGGTTTGTTCGCGCAAGTAGATGATTCTAAAACAGGGGCTTGGTTTATGTATTTTTATAATCATCAGTTTAAAAATAGCCAATGGGGAATTCAAGGTGATCTTCAATATAGAGATTGGCAAGGTGTAAATGATATGGAGCAGTTAATGCTAAGATCTGGTGTAACATTTACACCAAAAGATAGCGGTGTTATGTTTACACTCGGTTATGCTAATATTACATCAGGTCAATTTGGCGATAGCGATGATACTTCAGGCGAGAATAGAATTTATCAAGAAGCATTAATACCGCAAAAGTTAGGGAGTCGTTTTTACGTAACACATCGTTTTAGATACGAACAACGGTTTGTAGAAAATCAAGATTTTAGAACCCGATACAGATATAATATATTTTTAAATGTACCTCTTAATAAAAAAGAATTAGCACCAAAAGCAATATATGCCGCACTTTACAATGAATTGTTTATTAATGGTGAAACAGCAATAGGTGATGAGCGATCTGTAGAGTTGTTTGATAGGAACAGAACCTATTTAGGTTTGGGCTATGTTTTAAACCCAACTATAAGATTTCAGTTAGGTTGGATGAATCAAAAAACAGATAATTGGGGTAAAGGACAATGGCAAATAAGTATACATCACAATTTTTAAAAAAATATTAGTAACACTAAATAAAAATGCCATGATTAAGAAGTTAAGTATTGCAATTATTGCTTTAGGTATAATGTCTTGTACAGAAGCAAAAAAAGAAATTAGTGTAGTTAAAGACGAGCCTAATGAGGCGATTACTCAAAATCCAGTAAGAAGTATTCTTACCGCAGAGGAGCAGGCAATTTTAAGTCCTGATGAAATTATTGGGCGTTTAAAAAATGGTAACGAAAATTTTGTAAGTAATAATTTAACACAACGCGATCATTCAGAACAAAGACGTATGGCTATGATTGGGCAATACCCTAAAGCTATCGTATTATCTTGTGTAGATAGTAGAGTGCCTGTTGAAGATGTTTTTGACCTAGGTATTGGTGATATTTTTGTGGCACGAGTTGCTGGTAACATAGAAAATAAAGACATTGTTGGTTCTATGGAATTTGCTACAGCCGTTGCAGGTTCTAAAGTGGTTATAGTTATGGGACACACTGCTTGTGGTGCTGTAAAACATGCTATAGATAACACAGATGCTGCCGCTATGGAAATGAACGCGCTTCAAGATTTGTTAGATGAAATAAAGCCTTCTATTGCTTTAACAGAGCCAAATGGTGAGGTGTCGTCTAAAAATGAGGCGTTTACAAATAGTGTTATTAATAACAATGCCTTAAAAACGGTAAATGATATTAGAGCAACATCGCCAAAGATGGCACAATTAGAAAAAGAAGGAAAAATTAAAATTGTAGCTGCTATATATGATATGGCTACAGGTAAAGTAAAGTTTATGTAAATTCTCTTTATATAAATTTATATTGATTGGTTAGAGAGACGGTGGCATCATGAAAATGACGCCATTGTTGTTTTTAATACCATCTAAGGCGTTAAATTTT
>JAOEWO010000085.1 GCA_028383925.1 Winogradskyella sp. | reverse complement strand
ATCTAACCTTAATCAAAACTAATACAAGTGTTTTACCCTTTTTAATGCTGTAAATAATCTTTAGGAGATGCACCTGTATATTTTTTAAAACATACAAAAAAGGAATTATAGGAGTTAAAACCAACTTTAAGAGCAAGCGCTTCAAAAGTCTGAGCGTCTAAAAAATTTATTCTTATAAGATGTAAAGCATCTTTTATTCTATGGTGGTTTCTAAACTCAACAAAAGACGTTTCGCAATGGTATTTAAATACATAGGCTAAATGACTAACGGGTACTTGTAAACCCTTTGCCAAATCTTTAATAGTATATGTATTATTCCTAAAAGGATGATGCAATGAAACGTAATCTTCAATATCTCTTAAATAAGATGTTATTTTAACATCAATCGTCTCATTTAACTTTGCATCTTGAGTGCTTTTTATTTCAGATATATTTTCGGTCCACAACGCACTTTTAGTTATTGGTTTGTCGTCTTCAACTAACCCTATCGGTTTTAATTTAGGATAACCATAAAGCAGTTCTGGACTCATTAAAATCTTAACAAAAACGATAAACCATATTATACTTTTTACTAATGCACCATTGTAACCAAGTATTCTTGTATCCTCTTGTATTTCTGAATAAATAGAATAAACCAATCTAAATGAGAGTAAAACTACTATAATTAAAAGAAATAGAGCCCAGTTCATCATTTTTGATTCATGAATGCTAGAAAGTACAATAGACCTACGTGCTTTGTGCCATAAATTTTTATAACTTAAATAAATGATCGCAATACTATAACAAACAATAAACGCAAGAATACTATAGACTTGTATAAATTCAATAAGCGGAGTGTTTAAAGCTAAAACATCTAATTGAATACCATTTAACAGCATATTAGCTAATGGAAAAACTAAGTGCCACAAATGCTTTGGATTAAAATAAAGACTGTCTGCGTAAAGGGATTCGAAATATAAATAGACTAATGGGATAGCAAATAAATAGATAGGACCTAAATAAGAAACATAACTGTTAAACAAACTTAAATTATAAATACCTACAGAACCAATATGAACAAGTCTGAAAGATATAATTAAAAAAAACAGCAGAAGATAGACATTAAAAATAGCGCTTCTCTTGTAATAGGATATAATAAAGATAACAACTAGAAGGCCTAAAAACCCGACAAATATTGGCACAAAATTACCCAACTGATAAGACATATTAATTTTTTATTTTTTTTGGAGGGAGACTTAGTAAAAGCAAATTAATGACAGCAAAGGTAAACAAATAATTAAAGGTTTTGGCAGTTACTGTTTTGTATAAAGACCTACTATTTTATACAAATTAGTAAGACGCAAAAATCTACATACACATTAACACACAAAATTTTATATAATTTAGTCACCCCAAAAAAACTACTTATGAAATACATACATTTTTTAGCGCTTATAAGTCTTACTTCAATAACCAGTATTTCTGCTCAAGATGTAAAGCATCAAATGATTAGTGCTCAAGGCGCGTCTATTTCGATGACATCAGGTTTAAAAATAACACAAACTATAGGTCAGCAATCTGTTATCGGTACAACCACTGGTGCAGTAATTATTCAGCAAGGCTATCAGCAAAGCCACTGGAAAACCCTTGTGTCTCAAAATACAACGCAGACCAATTCCATAAAATTATATCCTACACCTGTAACAGATTTATTACATATAGACTTTGGTAATATCACAAATCTACCTGTTAATGTAAAGATTTATGATTTAAACGGCCGACTCGTTTATAATCGAAAGCTTCAAATTAAAAATTCTAACCTCATTATTGATGTTACCGAATTAAATGCCGCGATGTACTTAATTCAATTAAAAGGTACAAACCTAAATTACCACACTAAACTACTAGTTAACTAAACAAACTAACACAATGATTAAAAACACCTTCCTAATACTTATCGTATTGGGCTTTTCGAATCTTAATGCCCAAGAAGTATTTGTAAAAGCAGGCAAAAATAATACAGCCTTCGATTTTTCTAGCCCTAACCTTAATTCTGAAATAGCTTACAGAAGTGGTTCTGGTAATTTTTATGAAATAGGATGTGAATTTGATTTAAAAACCAACAGCTTAGCGTATGCTGTAAGTATCACTTATAATCAGTTTAATGCAGCTGCTACCTACCAAGATAATAACTACACATGGGCAACCAATTATATTGGTATTCAAAATAGTCTTAGTTATAAGTTATATGAATCAAGTAACTTAAAAGCCTCAATTGTTGGAGGTATAAACACTGCAACGATTACGAGTGGCGAACAGTTTATTAATACGTCCTATTTTGACATTACAGATAATGAAGAATTTGCTGGCATCGTTTTACAACCACTTTTAGGTGTCACTATTACATATTCAGTTTCTGAAAAATTAAGCTTGAGTTTAGGTTACAACTACTCTAAAGCCTTCAACTTATCTAACCGTACAGACGAGAAAACAACCTTTAATACAAGTCAATTGCAACTTGGCATCCACATTCCAATCCTTTATAAGATAAATTAATTATGAAAAGAATTATACTAAGTGCCTTAATACTATTTGTTTCGTTAGTTAGTTTTTCACAAACTAACGGAATTACCTACCAAGCCGTGATTATAAACCCGTCTGCACAAGAATTACCTGGTGCAAACGATTTTAACACACCATTAGCTAATAAAGACGTATGCTTACAGTTTTCTATTTTAGACGAAAACTTAGAAATTGAATACCAAGAAACGATAAGTACCACTACGGATACTTTTGGAATGGTTAATTTAATAATTGGTACCGGAAACCAGACAGGAGGTTATGCAAATACATTTCAAAATATCTTGTGGAGTGCTAATGCAAAAAATCTTAAAGTAGATATAAATACCAATGGTGCGTGTGCTAACTTTAATGAAATAAGCAACCAACCATTTACCTTTGTGCCGTTTGCATTATTTGCTTTAAATTCTGAAAACACCGCTTTAATTGAAGACAATATAATAGCAATTGCAGACTTACAAACAGAATTAGATACCACACAAACAGGGGCAGGACTAAATGCTGATGGTACCTATACTACAAATGCCGCAACCAACTACATTAATACAGCAACGTCTATCGTAAAGGCTACTGAAGATTTAGATACACAAACAAAAACAAACGCTGATGGTATTGTTGCAAACACCACTACAATAGCAACTAATGCGACTAACACTACAACAGCGATCGCCACTGTACAAGCC
>JAOEWO010000084.1 GCA_028383925.1 Winogradskyella sp. | reverse complement strand
CGCGAATCGTTATTTTTAAGTTCAGACAATAATTTATCCATATTATCTACAGCATTACGTTGTGCACCAGCATAACGGGCTGAGTAAACACCAGGTTCGCCATCTAAAGCATCTACCTCAAGACCTGTATCATCAGCAAAACAGTCGTAACCATAATTTGTTTTTATATACTCTGCTTTTTGTTTTGCATTACCTTCAATAGTGGGTTGAGTTTCGGGTATATCTTCATTGCATAATATATCTTTTAGGCTTAAAAGCGTCATGTTTTTAGGAACTAAAGCTTGTACTTCTTTGAGTTTGTTTAGATTGTTTGTAGCGAAAACGATTTTCATTTTTTGAAGTGTTTTTAGTTTATCAAAGATATCTTTAAATATAATTTTGGCATAAAAAAACCTCTCAATTATGAGAGGTTTTTATAATTAATCACCTAATCGGTAAGAGCTGATAATGTCTTTTAGTTTCAATTTTAAATCTTCACCAGTATCATAAACCATTTGTTCATCTGTCGGAAAATTTATTTGCTCTAACCTTACGAGTTCTATATCATCTCTGTTTAGTGCACGTCTATCACCTCTAAAACGACCAAATATGTTTTCAAAAACATAACCGCTGTCTATGGTAAAGGTGTCTATTATTTGTTTCTGACTTAAATCTGTATAAACAACATTTGCAATAACCTGTGTTGATTTGGTTTGTATAACTTCAACAAAACGAGCGCTTACGTTTATAATTTTATCAATTTTTATATCATTACCTAAACTATCTTTAGCAACATTACCATTGGTATCTAATTGGTATTCCCAACCGTCAACAATATCGCGTTCTCTTAGTAATTGTCGCTCGTTAATACGCTCTGGCGAAATATTAATTTGTTTTAATTGCAATTGCATTTCAAAATCATAATTAAGAGAATCATCTACTACAGCGTGGAATGTTGTCCAAAATTGATTTAAACCATACGTGTTAAAATCTAATAACTCTTCTTCTAATCGCTCTGGTATTATTTGTTCAGTATCATTTTTTATAGACACATATACATAATCTATACCCTTGTAATGCGCTTCATTTAATAGGTCTCTAACCTCATCAAAATTAGGATTAATAGACTCAACATACTCAAATAAACCATGTGCTTTACGTGCATTTTGTTTTCCTGGTGTGTCTAGTATATCTATACCTTTGTCTATAATATACTCTGATGTTTTGTAGCGATAATCTACAATAGCATCACTGTAATCATTAAACTTAAACGTTACCTGTTTGCCATTTATTTGTAAAGGTAAAATACGTTTTATGGCATTTTGCCTAGCTTCTAAATCTATATAGCTTTCATATATATCATCAAACAGCTCAGGGTTGCCATCTTTTTTTAATTGCTTAATAGTCGCTAAATCTTCTGTTAAAACTTTACCGTAAGCATCTTTTAGCATTTTTACATACTCCTGCTTTCGCTTTTTGTCTTTGTTGTTTTCTAGACGTTTTAAAGCATCGTTAATTGCCACATCATAGTTTCCTCTGCTAATGGCTTGTTCAATTTGTTTTTTGGCACTACAAGATACGAGTACCGAAACAAGGACTGTTAAAAGTAAAAATCGTTTCATAATCTTGTATTTAAAATATTAGACTTATACATGTATTTTCAATTTTGATGCCAAACTGTAAAAGCATCTTTTTATATATTATTTTGTTTCTTTGCAATCTAACTTATACTCACTAATGTTTGCAACAAACGGTAGCTTTTTTCACCCTTTAGATATAGATAAAACCGATGTTTTACCAAAAGCATTTACATTCCCTTTTTATTACCAACCACATGCGTTAACTATAAAAGCTAGTAAAGAGCTGCAAAACTATTTGTTATCACAAACTAACTTTAAACATAACTTTGGTCTCGACGCATCTAAATCTGGGCTAAAAATAGGTAAAATGTTTGGTGTAATGATTGTAAAAAACACATCTGGTCAATTTGGGTATTTAGCCGCTTTTTCTGGCAAGCTTGCAGAGCAAAATTTTTTACCAGGATTTGTGCCACCTGTATATAATAACTTAAATCCCGAAGGGTTTTATAAGCAAGGTGAAGCTCAGTTAAATACATTTAATAGACAGATTGAATTATTAGAAATAGACCCTAAATACTTAGAAGCTAAAGATCAAATTATTGATGTGGCTAATGCATATGAAGAGGCTTTAAAAGATTTTAAAATTTTTATAAAGTCTGAAAAACAAAAACGAGATATAAAAAGGGCAGAAGCGCAGCTAAAATTATCTACGGAAGCTTATATTGCATTGCTCGAAGATTTAAAAAAGCAAAGTATCTATTATCATTTTAGACTAAGAGATTTAAAAAAAGAATGGGATTTAAAAGTTGAAACTGCGCAATTACAGTTTGAAACTTATCAGCAACCTATAGATTTTTTAAAAGCAGAGCGCAAAGCTCGTTCTTCAGCTCTACAAAAAGAGTTGCATCAAAAATATCGTTTTCTAAATTATAAAGGAGAATCAAAAGATTTAGTTCATATTTTTGAAGATACAGATTTAGCACAGCCACCAGCTGGTGCAGGAGAATGTGCTGCACCTAAACTATTTCAGTTTGCTTTTAAAAATGAAATGACACCTATAGCAATGGCTGAGTTTTGGTGGGGAAGTTCACCAAAATCTGAAGTGCGCAGACATCAGCATTTTTACCCATCTTGCCGTGGCAAGTGCGAGCCTATTTTAGGTCATATGATGCAAGGTTTAACTGTTGATGCTAACCCAATAGAAAACCCTAAGGCTTTTAAAGGCGATATAGAAATTGTGTACGAAGATGGGGCACTTTTGGTCTTAAATAAGCCACCAGAACTTTTATCTGTGCCAGGTAAAACCATTAAGGATTCTGTATTGTCACGGATGAAAACCTATCTTCCTGAAGCAACGGGCCCCTTGTTGGTTCACCGATTAGACATGTCTACATCTGGTTTGTTATTAGTTGCAAAAAATGAAGATGTGCACAAAAGACTTCAAAAACAATTTATAAAACGTACCATTAAAAAACGCTATATTGCTTTATTAGAAGGCGAATTGCAAAATAAAGACGGTATAATAGATTTGCCCTTGCGTGTTAATTTAAACAACAGACCAAGGCAACTTGTATGTTATGAACATGGTAAATCTGCAAGAACAACATATAAAGTGTTGCATGTTGAAAATGGCAAAACTAGAATTCATTTTTTTCCTATTACAGGAAGAACGCACCAACTAAGAGTGCATGCTGCACATCATAAAGG
>JAOEWO010000083.1 GCA_028383925.1 Winogradskyella sp. | reverse complement strand
TCACCGATTCCTTATAAAAAAGTTATTACATCGCGCTATGGTTGGCGTCGTGGCAGACCACATAAAGGTATTGATATAGATTTGGTAACTGGTGATAGCGTTGTAACAATTTTAGGTGGTATTGTACGATTTGCAAGGTATAGTCGTGGCCATGGCAAAACGGTAGTTGTACGTCATTACAATGGTTTAGAGACAACTTATGCGCATTTATCGCGCATTGGTGTTAAAGCAAATGACACCTTATCTAAAGGGCAATATCTTGGTAAAGGTGGCAATACCGGAAACTCAAGAGGTAGTCATTTGCATCTTGTAGTGAGTTATAAAGGCACATATATTCATCCTGATTATTTATTTGATTTTACAGAAGCTAACACTGTACGTGCTCAAGAAATTTGGGTGACTAAAAAGTGGACACAACCTGCTTATCATAGTTCTAAACGTTTAAAAAAATTAGATACTTATACGAGTAAAGAAGCTGCTTTAGCGAGTTTAGTAAAAGTGCGTAAAATTTATGTGGTAAGACGAGGCGATACATTATCTCGTATTTCACAAAAAAACAATGTCTCTATTGCTGCTATTTGTAAAACCAATGCCATTAGAAAATCATCGACTTTACGAATAGGTCAAAAATTAGTTTTAGAACTCTAAAGATTATACGTTTCAAAGTATAAATTTCAGTATTTTGCATCTTTATAATCCACATTTAATTTGAAAGTCTGTATAGCCGAAAAACCAAGTGTAGCAAGAGAAATTGCTGCCGTATTAGGAGCCACCACAAAACGAGATGGCTACTTTGAGGGTAATGGTTATGCGGTTACATACACCTTTGGGCATCTTTGTACTTTATACGAGCCTGTAGATTATAAGCCGTATTGGAAAAGTTGGGACTTAAATAATTTACCAATGCTGCCAGACAAGTTTCAGGTTAAAGTGTCTAATAATGATGGTATAAAAAAACAATTTAAAATTGTAAAAAGTCTATTTGATAAAGCCGATTTGGTTATAAATTGTGGTGATGCTGGCCAAGAAGGTGAGCTAATACAGCGTTGGGTAATTAATGAAGCCAATTATAAAGGTGAAGTAAAACGCTTATGGATATCATCACTTACGACTGAAGCTATTAAAGAAGGATTTAAAAATTTAAAATCTTCTAAAGATTACGATAACCTCTATTATGCCGGATTTTCTAGATCTATTGGCGATTGGCTTTTAGGTATTAATGCTACGCGTCTTTATACTGTAAAACATGGTGGCTACAAACAAGTGCTTTCCGTTGGTCGGGTACAAACGCCAACATTAGCAATGTTAGTAAATCGTTTTAAAGAGATTGAAAATTTTAAACCACAACCCTATTGGGAGCTGCAAACACTTTACCGAGATACACTATTTAGTTATGAAGAGGGACGTTTTCTTAAGATGGAAGATGGCGAATTATTAGCGAATAAGGTAAAAGAAGACGAATTTGAAATTGTATCTACCACCAAAAAGAAGGGTACAGAATATGCTCCAAAACTATTTGATCTTACAGGTTTACAAGTATATTGCAATACTAAATTTGGATTCTCAGCAGATGAAACGCTTAAGATTGCACAAAAATTATACGAAAAAAAGGCTGTAACTTACCCAAGAGTTGACACTACATTTTTACCAAATGATGTTTACCCCAAAGTAAAAGGTATACTGTCTAAACTAACTGATTACTTAATACTTACAGCACCTTTATTAAACCATAAAATAAAGAAATCTGCCAAAGTTTTTAACGATAAAAAAGTAACAGATCACCACGCTATTATACCAACAGGTATGCAAACACATTTGCAATACAATGAACAGCAAGTGTACGACATTATTGTAAGACGTTTTATCGCTGTGTTCTATGACGACTGTAAAGTTTCTAACACAACCGTTATTGGTAAAGCTGCGGAGGTTAATTTTAAAACTACAGGAAAAGAAATATTATCTAAAGGTTGGCGCGTTGTTTTTGAAAAGCAAGAGACTTCATCTGCACTCAGTGCCTCAAAAGACAATATGTTACCGTTATTTGTTAAAGGTGAAAAAGGACCACACCAACCATCCTTCTTAGAGAAACAAACCAAACCACCCAATCAATTTACAGAAGCCTCTCTCCTACGCGCTATGGAAACAGCGGGTAAACAAGTAGATGATGATGAATTAAGAGACATTATGAAAGAAAACGGTATCGGACGGCCGTCAACACGAGCTAATATTATCGAAACACTTTTTAGACGTAAATATGTAAAGCGAAATAAAAAACAACTCATACCAACGGTTACAGGAATACAATTAATTGATACTATTAAAAATGAATTGCTTAAATCTGCAGAACTTACAGGTTCTTGGGAAAAGCAGCTTAAGGATATTGAAAAAGGTGAATTTAGTGCAGGTGCGTTTATAAAAGGTATGAAACGTATGGTTGATGCTTTGGTTTATGAAGTACGAAGCGAAAAGGTACAGAATCGCATATCTGCTGTTAATAATAAACCTATTAGCAACACTAAAACCAAAACGGCATCAAAATCAAAAGTTAAAACAGAAAAAGTAGTTGGTGCGTCTTGCCCTAAATGTAAGTCAGGACAATTAGTAAAAGGAAAAACAGCTTATGGTTGTTCGTTTTACGGTAAATCTTGCGATTTTATATTACCCTTTCGTTTTGGCGAAAAAACGGTTTCAGAAAATCAATACATACGTTTGTTAACTAAAGGCTCTACTGTAAATCTTAAAGGCTTTAAAATAAACGAACAAACCCAAGAAGGATTATTACGTTTTGATGCTAATTTTAAATTAAAACTAGAGCCAAAACCTACAAAAATAAAAGCTGCTAATGCAGGTGATGCTTGTCCGAAATGTAAAACAGGAAAATTATTAAAAGGAAAAACCGCCTTTGGCTGTAGCAATTATAAGGTGGGTTGTGATTATAGGATAGGGTTTTCATAATTATATAATAGACCTACGCTACTAATGCTTACTAAGTTAAAATTGGCATTTGTACCACATTAGTAATAACCCTAAAACGTCAAAAGTACACACGAGGTGGTGGCATTACATTTTTAACCTAATTGGTACATAAAAATCCTCTTCGGAGTCTATACTTCCATTTTTATATTTTTTACCCATGACCTGAAAATGTGGTCTGTTATCAATTTCGTAACCCGAATTGGGCAACCAATCTGACATAATTTTTTGATACGTTGCAGAAGCGTTCATCCCTTTGTGCAGAAACACAGCATAATCGCCTTTTGGTATAGTGTAATTGGCCATACCTTCGGGAATTATATTTAAATCTGTAACTTCAACACACGCCCAAATTTTAAATGATGTTTCCTTATTATTAAAGTCACTGAACTCTTGAAGCGCAATAAACGCTGTGTTAATTGTGTTTTTAATTAACACTCTATTGAGCATAAAAC
>JAOEWO010000082.1 GCA_028383925.1 Winogradskyella sp. | reverse complement strand
GGATAAATGAATTTACTGTTAAGTTCTCAGAAGCCAAGTAAACAATGGCCTGACTGGACATCGTTCCTGTTCCACCATTGGAATTAAAAGAAACTGTATAGCTTTCAACTTTTCCCTGAACACTAAACGAATAAGTACTTTCGTCACAATCGTTACTACTAATAGTTACAGTAGCTGTTTTAGTGCCCAATGTTGCAGTGGTAAAGGTTACATCAAATGTGGTTTCGCCACCCGCTGGTACTGTTGCTGGTAGCGTAATATTATTGAACACAAAATCTGACGCATCGGTGCCACTTATCCCGATGCTATTGACGGTAAGAGGTGAAGTGCCCGTGTTTTGAACCGTATAGGTCTTGGTACTTGGGGTGTTCAATACTACCGTACCAAAATCGGTGTCGTCTGTTAGATCAGGTACAACATCACCAGAAACAATGTCTGTTGCATTACCCTGTAGGTTTATTTCTCCAATTCCACCCAAGCGGATGGAAACTGATGAACCTGAGGCAGCATTATTAGCCGATGCAATATCTTGATGGCCATCGCCGTTAAAATCGCCAACAGCTACTGAATATGGCAGTCCACCGACAACAATGTCAGTGTTACCACTGAAGCCACCCTGACCATCTCCCAAGCGGATGGAAACGGAACTTGAATTAAAATTAGCCGCAGCAATATCTTGCCAGCCATCGCCGTTAAAATCGCCGACAGCTAGTGATCTTGGATTTAATCCTACAGTAATCTCTGTTGCACCACTGAAGCCACCCTGCCCATCGCCCAAATGGATGTAAACTGAATTTAAATAAAAATCAGCCGTAACAATATCTTGATTGCCATCGCCGTTAAAATCGCCGACCGCTACTGATGATGGACTTGATCCGACAACAATCTCAGTAGTACCACTGAAGCCACCCTCCCCATCGCCCAAGCGGATGGAAACGGTACTTGTACCTACATTTGCCGCAGCAATATCTTGCTTGCCATCGCCGTTAAAATCGCCAACAGTTATTGATGTTGGATTTAATCCGACCGTAACATAGGTAGTACCACTGAAGCCACCCTGACCATCTCCCAAGCGGATGGAAACGGAATTTGACAAATAATTAGCTGTAGCAATATCTTGCTTGCCATCGCCGTTAAAATCGCCAATAGCTACAGATTGTGGACTGGATCCGACAGCAATCTCTGTGGAACCACTAAAGCCTCCCTGACCATCGCCCAAACGGATGGAAACGGTATTTGAACCTTCACATGCAGTAGCAATATCTTGCCAACCATCACCGTTAAAATCGCCAACAGCTACAGATTCTGGCCGTAATCCGACAGCGACATAGGTAGTGCCACTAAAGCCACCCTGCCCATCGCCCAAGCGAATGGTAATGTTGTTTCCATTAATTTTAGCCACAGCAATATCTTGCTTTCCATCACCGTTAAAATCGCCAACAGCTACTGATGATGGAAAAGATCCTACATTGACTTCTGGTGTTGCAGGTGCATAAAACTGCCCCTGGCTGCAAAGCGTGTTACCCACGGTGAGGGTAAAAGTTTGAATAATGCCAAAACCTGCATCAACAGTCACGGCATAGTTACCTGCCGGATGGGCATTGGTAATGGTTACGACTCCAGTGCTTTGATCAACTGCAAGCAATCCTTTGAAATCGGTTGTGGTATAGGCTGTTATACTTGCACCAGCTGTTGGTGCTGCATCAGGCGATACGGTAGCATTGCCACCGGCAGTGGCTATGGAAGGATCAGAGTAATTGCCCAGGCTTGGTGCAAAATAGCTTTGTTGAACCCCTTCAGTAACAGAACCCGTACTACTAGATTTGTAAGTATAAAACACCTCTCCGCCAGTAAAGCTTACCGTACCACCACTTCCTGTGGCTTCTACTCCTAAGGCTACCGTGTTGCTTTGTGCAGACAACCTGAAGATGCTAAATAGCATAAATAAAGCGACAATTGTTTTCATTTTTTTATTCTTAATTAGGTCTGTTGTTATTTCTAACATCTCTTTTACGTTTTTATAGGTTGCAACTCTTTTGTCTAAAATTTTACCACTACACTAAAGTGATACATTGGTAAATAACTAAAATGCCCGAACTGCACGTACATTTATGGTGGAGCCCTTATAGTAGTTGAACTGATTACCAGTCGGGAAATACTGATACCACGCCTTAGAGCTATCGAACTCCGAAGAACTCCAGTAGGCATCAGAAAAAGCAGTAAAGCCAGGGACCAATTCTAAAGTCGCTTTATTTAAATACATTTCGTTTAATTCCTTTGCACTTGGTAAAAACCAATTAGGTTCTAAAGAACGCGCTGCTGCGGCTGCCGATCCCGTAGAGCAACCCCATTGTAATATATTATTAGTATACAGCATTCCGTCTCCAATTACAGTACCTAAACCAGCAGGGTTACCTGTATCATTTGGTACATTTGTTAAATCTGTACCATAACATCCCCATTCTACTGCACCAGCATAATCTGAAAACGCACAAATAAGGCCTAGGTCATAATTGCCATCGCCATCTAAATCTGTTGTTGCGTTATCAGTTAGATAAAACACCACACCGTCATCGATAATTTGACCTATGTAATTTGGATATTCTCTAACAACACGCACTTTACCACCAAAGTACTTAACGTATTCGCCCTGATTGCCATCTGCGAAAGACTGCCCCCACGCAAGTTCGCTATTAACCTCCGAAGAACTCCAGTAGCTACCAGATAATATATCACCTCCTAGAGCTGTTAAAGCGGCATTAATAGCTGTTTTATTTAAATACATTTCGTTTAATGCATCCTTACTCGGTAAGTACCAATCACCAGGAAGGTAAATGTTATTGGTACCATAAGCTTTTGCTATACCAGCAGCATAATTTGTTACTGTGGGGCCTTGATAATCTGTAATAAATTTAGTGTTTGATGAACCCGTTCTAATAGCTGTTTCTGTAAAAGAAATATATTTATTCAAACCATTATACCATTGTATCCCTGCGCTTTGGTCTTCATAAGCACAAACTAAACTACGAGTATTGTCTGTGGGATCTATCCAGAATACAATACCACCTCCTATAAATTGACCAATCTGGAGTTCATCAACCCTACCATCACAATTATTATCAATACCATCACCAGCAATTTCAAGAACTCCTGAGTTTATTAATGGATCACCATCATTACAATCGGTGTTGTCTTGTGTTGCATTTATGTTTGTTGATGCACAACCTGTTTCACCGGTATTAGCATTGCCATAACCATCACCATCTAAATCTTCATACCAAACTGTAAATGGATTTATGGTTGGATCACTATCATTACAATCAGCGGTTCCGCTGCCTAATAATTCTGAGAGTAAAAACCCATTGATAACTCTTGCACAAGCTACGACACTTGAACCTCCAACATTATCACCATCTGCATCGATATACCAGGTTTGCCCC
>JAOEWO010000081.1 GCA_028383925.1 Winogradskyella sp. | reverse complement strand
CAATAGCATAACACGAAAAGAAGCGATACAGAAAATGGGTAAGTACGCCGCACTAACAGCGGTAGGCACCTTAATTATATTAAATCCACAAAAAGCACAGGCACAATCCCCACCAGATCCTGGGGGTAATCCATTAATAGGTTAAGCTTATGCAGTTGTTAGTGATTGGTATTTATAATAACAAATGGATACCTAAAGTATAAGAGAACCTGTCATTTATTTTTGTGTTATATAACGAGTTACGTAAGTTCGAGAGATTTTAAGGGGTTAAGTATCTGTTAGACCTAAGCCATACAGCATAATTTAGATGTTATTTAAATAGGAAGCCTACTGCGGTTATAAAGTTTAGCCGTTAGGTAGGCAAACAGATGTTGTTTTCTAGATAGAATAATTTTCAGATAGTCTCACAAAATTTTCATGGTGGTCTTAAAGCAATATACAAAGGCTTATCAGATGATTTGAAACTACTAATAGAATATGAGCCTAATTTCTACAGTACAGTAATTCAAGATTGACTATGATATTTTATGTTAGCTAATAAAATGGGTTATAAATATTTTTATGAGTAGATTTTATGTACTATTTACCAAATTGGAATAGCGAGCAAATTGTTTGTATATTAATTTTAATGTATTGGCTTATGGTATTTAAAATAAGACGCTATTATAGTAATTTATCTTACCATAACATATAAGCTATGAGTAACTTAATAAAAGACATAAAATCTGTCTCTTCATATTAGTACTGTTTCCAATCTAAATATATATAATATGTTGATAGTTATTGCTTTATTATCTCAAAAACTTTTGCTTTTCTTAAATAATAATAAACCTTTTATAAAACTATATATTTACAAATAATTATTGTGTTATAAATTCTCAAGTTTATTAAATGGTATATATTAGTTTATCAAGTTATATAAAATTTACGATACAGCTATTTGTTATGATAGCAATAGCTAATACTACCATCCAAGCAAAATCCATCAGTTTTAATAATTTAAGTAACAATACTATTAAAACTGTTACGTCTAAAAATGCATTAAAACAGCTTTTAGGTGCTCATGCAACTATTTCGCTTTTAGAATACTCAGGCCTAGAATTTTTGGGGGTGGAAAACAACTATTTGTTACAGGCACAAATGCAGCCAACAGCTAAGGTATTAGATAAAGATGTTACAAGCTCTGTTGGCGTTTCAATAAATAGCGTTACAACTAATATACCCTTCGATAGCGAAAAAACGAGAGTTCTTTTTAAGATACCCGCTTTTAAAATGCTGTTGGGCAAAACCCACGTGCAGCGTTATAGGTTACTAAATCCGTTTTATGTTTCTTACTACCCTAATGCGCAAAAATATAGTTTTGAGCTCGAACAATTATTTATAGAGATGAAAGCTTTTGCCAAGTTACATCAAGATCAGGGGATGCGTGATGAAGTAGAATTTTTATTTATATATTATAAGCTTGGCACATTATCTGGGGATGCACGTATAGATTTTATGGAAAGCACCCATCAAAAGGCTATGAAAGACGGAACACCATGGAAAGTCTTTTTAAGCAAGTGGTACTTAGGGCAGCTTTTAATTAATTTGAATACAAAGGTAGATGTGGGTTTATATCTGCTTACTGAAGCTTCCGAAATGCTTGAAAATGGTTTTGAGCATCCCTTAGCTTCATACCTAAATTATACGTTAGGTAACACAAACTACAGATATTCTGATATGGAATCGGCTAAAAAATACTTCAAAAGGGCTATTGTATATGATGACGCATCAAAAAATAAATCAAATCTTAGCAGGTGTTATAATGAATTAGGGCTTATATATAGAAAATTAAACCGTTTAGATTCCTCAAATGTTTATCTTAAAAAGGCATTGGGAGTGAGTTTAGTTCAGCATGACAGTATTATGGCTGGTATTATATCGGGAAACCTAGGAGAAAATCACTATCTACGAGGTGATTATGATAAGGCTATCCCCTTACTCCAAAAGGATGCAGATATGGCCATGAAAGGCGATGAAACAGGGCTTGCTAGTAATGCATTATTGCTTTTGGCTGATTGTTATCTAATGAAAGGTGATATGGACAAAGCAGCTAAAATGTTAGCCTTGGGCAAGTCGTATACGTACCAGTCTAAACAATATCTTAGACTTAAAAGACTTTATCCTATTTTATCTAAATGGTATGCGGTTAAAGGTGAAGCAGAATTAGCGTCAATGTATGTAGATTCAACGCGGTTTGTGATAGATAGTTTAGAGCGTTTACAAATGTTAGTTCGGGTTGTGCCTTCAGAAGAACTTTATGAAGTAAGTGGACTAAAAATTGAGAAAGCGCAACAAAAAGTAGAAACCACGCATCGCCAGTTAATCATTGCTGTAATGGCAATAGTTTTGCTCTTATCGGTAGTATTGATTTTGGTTTATCGAATGGTAAGCAAACAAAAACAAGACCAGCTCACCACGGAGAATACGCAATTAAAATCAGATCTTTTAATAGCACAGCAAAAACTCGATGCGTTTATTTTGTCAAAAAGAGTTCCTGAAGTCAATACGGCTTCTATGGTAGACAGACCTATTTTAACGCCTGAAGATTTGCAACGTTTTAAAGTACTTTTTGATGCGGCTTACCTAGGGTTTAGACAACACTTACAGTCCAAATACCCGTTACTTACGGAAACAGAAACTCAAGTACTGTGTTTTCTTAAATTAAACTTGTCTAATAAAGAAATTTCAGGTCTTTTAGGGGTGGGTATAAATGCCGTTCAACAGCAAAAAAGAAGAGCTAGGCTAAAGCTGTGCGTAACTTCATCGATAGAACTTAATAACTTGGTTCATAGCATCTAACTAGGTGTGTAAATTAAATTGTCAGTTTTTTGTCAGCCCTTTTTTAGTGGTTTATTGCAGTAATACAGTCATTTTTGCGGTTTATTAATAAACCCTTAATCAGTAATGGCTTTTTTTATGTCCCCACGAAACACGCTTCATAAAGCAAAATACTTTGCGTTTTTATTTTTAACTGTTTTTACAGTTAATATTAATGCTCAATCCCCCCACAAAATAACTAGCCAAGCCATTGTACGCGATGCTGCAGGTGATTTGGTCACCAACCAGCAGGTGGGTATGCAAATAAGCATTTTACAAACCACGGTAGGTGGTACTGCAGTATATGTAGAAACGCAAACCCCAACCACCAATGCCAGTGGCTTGTTAAGTATCGCAATAGGTACAGGCGCTGTTGTAACAGGTGTATATGCGACTATAGATTGGAGTGCCGATACCTACTTTATAAAAACAGAAACCGACCCAACCGGTGGTACGAGTTATAGCATTATGGGAACTAGCCAGATCTTAAGTGTGCCTTATGCACTATATGCTAATAGTGCAGCTACAGTAATAACAGCAGCAAACGGCACCCCGGCAGGTGGTACAGAGGGCCAAGTTTTACAAATGGTTGAGGATGTGCCAACCTGGGTTGATGCCTCTTTTAGTATATTTTATAAAGATACAGATGGGGATGGTTATGGCGATGTAAACAATACTATTCTT
>JAOEWO010000080.1 GCA_028383925.1 Winogradskyella sp. | reverse complement strand
TACGCTTACTTTACGAATGTAACCCTATGGCTTTTTTAGCAGAACAAGCTAATGGCAAGGCTAGTGATGGTTTTACTCGTATTATGGATATAGAACCGACAGAATTACACGAGCGTGTGCCTTTTATATGTGGTAGTAAAAATATGGTAGAAAAAGCTGAAGAATTTATGCGTAATGCTTAAATTTCTTTTTAAACATAAAAAAGGCGAACAGAAATGTTCGCCTTTTTTGTTATTGTAAATAAATCACTAACGATTCATTTTTTTCATTTTCTCTGTAAACTCATCTAAGTCGAGTTTATAGTGCACTAAAGTTAAGGCCTTATCTGCAATGTATTTTACATTATCAGAATCAAAACCTAAACCTACACAAAGCTTTTCTAATAAGGCAACTTGGTTTGGGCCTTCAATATTATCTACCCATACCATACGCGCCAAATCGTATAGACGCTCTAAACGCATATCGTAAGATGCTGGTGGGTTAATAGGATGACTTTTATAGTCTTTTAAGATGGTCTTATATTCTGACTCTGTAATATCTAAACGCGTCGCTAAACGGTCTAAAAATTCTTTTTCCTCTTTATCTATAATACCATCACTCATGGCAACTCTAACTATAGCTGCAAAATGGTCTTCATTACGTTTTTTAAATCCGCTTTCGAATAATTCTGAAAATGACATATTTTATGTTTTAATACCCTGTTATGCAATGGGTACACAAATATAAATCTATTCATAGTATTTTTCATAAACAAAGCTTCAAAAATTTTATTCATTTGCTTTTTTTTGAATATTCGAAATGAATAAAATCATGTATTTTTGCAACTTCAAATAAAGAAATTTGAGTAAAGCATTTATTGCACAAACCTATTTACAGACTTTGCCACTGCAAAATCTGAAAGATACCATTGCCAAAACTGAAAGTAAAATACATCTTAAAGGCTTAGTTGGCTCCTCACTATCTATTGTAATTTCTGAAATATTTAAAACAGCAGAAAAGCCATTTCTTGTTGTTTTTGACGATAAAGAAGAAGCCGCTTACTATCTCAATGATTTAGAACAACTCATTAACACCAAAGATGTTTTGTTTTATCCTGGTAGTTACCGCAGACCGTACCAAATAGAAGAGACTAATAATGCCAATGTACTTTTAAGAGCAGAGGTTTTAAACCGCATTAATTCGCGCAAAAAACCATGTATTATTGTCACCTATCCTGATGCACTTTTTGAAAAAGTAGTAACGAAGAAGGAACTCGAAAAGAACACCCTTAAGATTTCTGTTGGTAATGAATTAAGTATCGACTTTGTTAATGAGGTTTTGTTTGAATATAAATTTAAACGTGTAGATTTTGTTACAGAACCTGGCGATTTCTCTGTGAGAGGTGGTATTGTAGATGTCTTCTCGTTTTCGCATGATGAGCCTTACCGTATTGAATTTTTTGGTGATGAAGTAGATAGTATTAGAACCTTTGATGTAGAAACGCAACTCTCTACAGAGCGTATTAAAAAGGTAAGTATTATACCCAATGTTGCTAATAAATTAATTGCAGAACAGCGCGAAAGTTTTTTAAAATACATCTCTAATACTACCGTTGTATTTACTAAAAACACACCGCTACTATTTTCTAGAATTGACGACTTTTATAAAAAAGCAGAAGACGCATACAACGCTTTATCTGGCGATATAAAACAAGCCACACCAGAACAGTTGTTTTGTAGTTCGGGCGTTTTAAAACGTCAGTTTTTAGAGTATAACTTGGTAGAATTTGGCTCTACCGCCATAGAAGCAGATGCGCTCATAAGATTTAATACAAAACCACAACCGGCTTTTAACAAACAATTCAATCTTTTAATTGAAGATTTAAATGAAAACCATGCTAACGGCATTACTAATTACATTGCTTGTGTTAGCGAGCAACAAGCCAAACGTTTTCATGATATTTTTGATGATGCAGAACAAACCGTGCATTATAAAACCATAGTCTTATCCTTATATCAAGGTTTTATAGATACCGAAAACAAAATAGCGGTATATACAGACCATCAAATTTTTGACCGTTACCATAAATTTCATCTTAAAAATGGTTACGCTAAAAAGCAAGCCATTACACTAAAAGAGCTTACCAATTTAGAAATTGGAGATTACGTTACGCACATAGACCATGGTATAGGTAAGTTTGGTGGCTTACAAAAAATAGATGTCGAAGGCAAAAAACAAGAAGCTATAAAACTGGTTTATGGTGAGCGCGATATTCTGTATTTAAGCATTCACTCATTACACAAAATCACGAAGTTTAATGGTAAAGATGGCAAACCACCTACCATCTATAAACTAGGCAGTAAGGCTTGGAAAACACTTAAGCAAAAAACAAAATCTCGTGTTAAAGAAATTGCCTTTAATCTTATTAAGCTTTATGCCAAACGAAAGCTTAAAAAAGGGTTTCAGTATGCGCCAGATAGCAATATGCAGCACGAGTTAGAGGCTTCTTTTATATACGAAGACACACCAGACCAGATGACGTCTACAGCAGATATTAAAGCAGATATGGAAAGTGAACGTCCTATGGACCGCTTGGTTTGTGGTGATGTTGGTTTTGGTAAAACAGAAGTAGCCATAAGAGCAGCTTTTAAAGCGGTAGATAATGGTAAACAAGTTGCTGTTTTAGTACCAACAACAATTTTGGCTTATCAGCACTCGCGGACCTTTGCCGAACGTTTAAAAGAGTTTCCGGTGACTGTAGATTATGTTAACCGTTTTAGAACAGCCAAAGAAAAGCGAGAAACGTTAGAAAACTTAGAAAACGGAAAAGTAGATATTATTATTGGTACACACCAACTGGCTAACAAAAACGTAAAATTTAAAAATTTAGGGCTTCTTATTGTCGATGAAGAGCAAAAATTTGGTGTTGCTGTAAAAGAGCGTTTAAAAACCATTAAAGAAAATTTAGATGTATTGTTGGTATGTCATTCAAGAAAAATTAAACTATTGTAGCTGCCAGATATAGCCCAAGTGCTTATTTAGCTTTTCTAATTTACAACTCAGATAATGCATTTAGTGCCTGTGTTGTAGATGTTACGCCTTCAAACGTAATTAATAAGCGTAAACCGTTTCTAGTTTTTTTCTCTTTCATTTTACATTTTTTAGCATTTAATTGCGCAAACTGTAACACTTTAGAGAAATTATCGCTCTGGTAAAAACCACTTTGTTGGTCTTGTATAAAGTAACCAATAAGTTTACCTTGTTTCATTATAAGCTTTTCAACACCCATTTTAGTAGCGATCCATTTTAACTTTACACTATCTAATAAATCGGAAACTTGAGTTGGTAGCTCACCAAAACGATCTATAATTTCGGTTTCAAATTGTGCGAGTTCTTCTTCTGTCTTAATGGCGTTTAATTTGGTGTATAAGTTAAGACGTTCTGTAATATTATTAATGTAATCGTCTGGAAACAAGAGTTCAAAATCCGTATCTATAGTAACGTCTTTTACATATTTTCTTGGCTTACCATCGTCTTTATATAAATCTGAAAACTCCGTTTCTTTGAGTTCATCAATAGCTTCATTTAGTATTTTTTGGTAAGTATCAAACCCAATATCGCTTATAAAACCACTTTGCTCACCACCTAACAAATCACCAGCACCTCTAATTTCTAAATCTTTCATGGCAATATTAAAACCACTTCCAAGTTCAGTAAATTGC
>JAOEWO010000008.1 GCA_028383925.1 Winogradskyella sp. | reverse complement strand
TTAAAATTATATTTATTCTGTTACTAAAATCAGATTAGGTTTTTAGGATTCTAATTATATACCTACAATTCATTTTTAATAACTATCATCGATTTTTACTAACTTGTAGCATGAAAATAGCATTACAAATAGCCAACGGTTTGGCATTAGGGTCTACAATTTTTATAAATTATTTGTCTAATACGGGTCTAATGAATAACACTACAATTGGTGAAATTTCAAACGATTACAGAACTTTATTTACACCTGCTGGTTATACGTTTGCAATTTGGGGCATTATATATTTGTTACTATTTTGTTTTGCTATCTACCAAGGTCGAAGCCTTTTTGTAAATGTAAAAAATGATGATTTTGTACTTAAAACAGGTTGGTGGTTTGTTGCTTCTTGCGTGTTTAATTCACTTTGGGTATTTGCTTGGATTTATGAATACACAGGTTGGTCTTGCCTATTTATTTTTTTACTGCTGGCGTCATTACTTAAGATTATAGTTAATAACCGTATGGAACTAGATGATGAGCCGTTTTCTGTTATTGCCTTTGTATGGTGGCCATTTGTGGTCTATGCTGGTTGGGTTTCTGTGGCGAGTATTGCCAATGTTTCTACCTATTTAATAAAAATAGGATGGGACGGTTTTGGTTGGTCTCAAGTTGTATGGACAATAATTTTAATGACTGTAGCTATTAGTCTTAATTTGTATATGATTTGGAAACGTAATATGCGAGAGTTTGCTATTGTTGGTGCTTAGGCATTAGTTGGTATTGGTACTGCAAACAATGGTACTAATAATAACTTACTTTATTTTGCTTTTGCTGGTGCTGGTGTTTTATTGTTTTTTTCTGCTTTACATGCTTTTAGAAATAGAGCAACAAATCCGTTAGTAAAACTTATACAGGGAAAAAAATCTTCAGTTTTATAATAAGTCGCTAATAACTTAAACACACAAAAAAATAGCTGTAACTTCGCGCCGAATTAAAGGAGTGACCTAATATATAAATAGAGTTTGCTTCATAAACTTTATATATGTCATTTAAATTATTAGGCCTTTCTGAGCCATTACTAAAAGCAATTAGTAAAAAAGGATACGAAACTCCGTCTCCTATACAAGCAAAAGCGATACCTCCAGTATTAGAAGGTAAAGATGTTTTAGCATCTGCACAAACGGGTACAGGTAAAACTGCAGGTTTTACATTACCATTATTACATTTATTATCTGAAAATCCTAAAGAGAAATACAGACCTATACGCGCATTAATATTAACGCCAACGCGAGAGTTAGCGGCACAAGTTTATGCTAATGTTAAAGAATATAGCGAGTTTTTAAATTTAAGAAGTGCTGTTATTTTTGGTGGTGTTAACCAAAAACCGCAAGTGGCGACTATAAAACAAGGTATCGATGTATTGGTGGCTACACCAGGTCGTTTATTAGATTTAGAGAGCCAAGGTGCATTATCTCTAAAACGTGTTGAGATTTTTGTGTTAGATGAAGCAGACCGTATGTTAGATATGGGCTTTTTACGCGATATAGAACGTGTTATGAAGTTAATGCCAGATAAACGACAAAACTTAATGTTTTCTGCAACCTTTTCTAAAGACATTAAAAAATTAGCATATACTATTTTAAATAACCCTGTACAGGTTGAAGCGACACCAGAAAATACTGCTGTTGAGGTTATACAACAAAAAGTGCACAGAGTTGCCAAAGGTAAAAAGACGGGTTTAATTATAAAGTTAATTTCTGAAGGTAATTGGAAGCAGGTTTTAGTGTTTTCTCGTACCAAACATGGCGCTAATAAACTAACTAAAAACATGATTAGTGCTGGTATAACAGCAGCGGCTATTCATGGTAATAAAAGTCAAGGGGCAAGAACTAAGGCATTAGCCGGATTTAAAAATGGCTCGGTAAGAGTCTTAGTGGCTACAGATATTGCAGCACGTGGTTTAGATATACCGTTATTGCCACACGTTATTAATTACGAACTGCCAAATATTTCTGAAGACTATGTACACCGTATTGGGAGAACAGGTAGAGCAGGCGCAAGTGGTGAAGCTATATCTTTAGTAAGTGCAGACGAAACGAGTTATTTACGAAGTATAGAGAAACTCATTAACATGAAAATTGATGTTGAGATTATTGAAGGTTTTGAACCAGATCCTAACGCCTCAACAGAGCCTATAAAGCAAGGTCAGAATAGAAACCAAGGTCGTGGTCGTAGCTCTAACTCTAAATCTAACTCTAGAAACTCTGGTAGTTACAATAAGAGTGCTAACCGTAATAAGAGTAGTAATCGTCGTCGTAGCGATAATAGAAACTAATAAATGACACCTGTATTAAAAGCTAAAATTATTGACGTTTGTAATACTAAAATTGCACAAAAAGGTACTAATGTTGGTTTGTCATTTTATGCGTTTTTTAAAAATAAGAATGATAATTCTGAGCTTTTAATGGAAGCTGCAACATGGTGGATACAAACACACCAACTAGATCATTTTGAAAAGGCTGTAAAAATAAAAGAACTCGTTAAAAATTTATAGTTTGTCAACACAACAAAACAACCCACTACACGGCATAAAATTAGAACAGATTGTAACCGATTTGCAAGCGCATTATGGCTGGGAGTATATGGGTTACGAAATTAATATTCGTTGTTTTACAAGTGATCCTTCTGTAAAATCTAGTTTAAAATTTTTGAGACGAACACCTTGGGCAAGAACTAAGGTTGAAAATATGTATTTAGACATGTTAAAAAAGAAGAAAAATTAATTTTTTTATAGGCTTTAGTAATACTAGTTTTAGTACTATTTCTTGATTTTTTTTTCGTGTTGTGATTCTTTCTTATAGCGCTTTTTGCCATATTTAAAACACAAATAAATGATAGTAATATGTACTAGCCAATAAAGTATAGCCCCAACAATACCACCTGCATCATAAGCATTTGTGTCATCTGAGAATAATCTAGAAATAGCAGTTATTGCTGCTACAAACTTAAAAAATTGACCTACTAACGTTAAGCTAAACACTGCACCTACAATGTAGAGTATAATACCAAATGCTTTATTCATTTTTACTGTAATTTGTGTAGTTTTTTGTTCTTCTTTTTATCTAAATAATTACGAAGAACTCCACCTTTTACAGAATTTACATCAAACTCTACAATAAAAGCATTTCTGTCAATATCATCAACAATACGATGCATCTTTTTAATATCAATACGATTAATTATGGTGTGTATAATATCAAAATCTTCTTGTTCTCCTTGGCTGCCAAATCCTTTTGAGCCTTTGTAAGTGGTTAAGCCAGCACCTAATTCTTTCATTATTGCTGTTTTAATAGGCATATATTCTTTAGAGACTATTGTTACTCCTATAAAATCTTCAAAACCTTCAATAGTTAAATCTGTAACTTTTGCAGTTACGATATAGGTAAGAATAGAGTAGAGGGCAACCTCTACCGATATGACGTATGCTGTAATACTAAACAGAATAATATTAAAGAATAGAATAATTTGCCCAATGCTAAAACCAAAACGATCATTAAGATAAATTCCTAAAATTTCTGAGCCGTCTAAAACAGATCCGTTACGTATGGCAATACCAATGCCAGCACCAAGAAATAAGCCTCCAAAGATAGAAATGAGTAGTTTGTCTTCTGTAATGGTTCCAAAATTTTCAAACTGAATAAATAATGCTAAACCAATTATGCTTATAATAGATTTTACTACAATACGTTTAGAAACCGTATAATACCCTAGTATTAAAAACGGAATACTAAATGCTACAAGTAAAATAGAAATATTAATATCAAATTGAGAGCGTACCAAAAGTGCAATACCAGTAACACCACCATCTAAAAAATCGTTAGGTAACAAAAAGGCTTTAAGTCCAATACTTGCTAAAATTATACCAAAAGCAATTTGAAAATATTCTGATATAAGTCTAAATGTTTTTGTGTGTTTCAAGTGCTTTTTTTTAGTATTCTAAAGTTACAAAACCAAAGTCATTTGCTATGTATTAATACACAAAATTATCTTTTATAAATTAGAGCGCTTGTTTTAAAACAATAATGATGTTTACTTTTTTTGTTTTGAAGTTTTATTGCTGATTTTTAAAAGTATTAATCTTAAAAGTAATACAAAAGGAACGCCATGTAAGAGTACATCAAAGTAGTCTTTTAAAACCATACTATTTGCACCACCTGCTAGCCATTTTAGTTTGCCTAAAAGGTGAGGTTCAGGAAAAAAAGGGGCCAAACCAAGCGTTAAGCACAGAAGAATTATTAGGCGCCAATCGTTTAAAATTTTCATACTATTTACTTTTTGTGTTTTCTATTTGTGATTGCCTAGTATTGTGTTTTTTATGCATTTAAGGTTTTAAAATATGTTGTGTAAAATTATTGATGGTATTAATACCTTGTTGTGTAAGATGCTTAATAAATGCACTACCAATAATAGCACCTTTTGCATAAGTTGTTGCTTGTGTAAATGTTTCATTATCTGAAATTCCGAAGCCTATAATTTGAGGGTTCTTAAGTTTCATGTCTGCTATGCGTTTAAAATAATCTGTTTGTGCAGCTCCAAACCCAGAACTGCCACCTGTAACACTAGCGCTGCTAACCATGTATATAAAACCATCTGAAACAGAATCTATAAAACGAATACGCTCTTCGGAAGTTTGTGGTGTAATTAAAAGGACGTTGCGTAGACCATATTTTTGAAATATACTTTTATAACTTTCATTATAAACATCTACTGGTAAATCGGGTATTATAAGTCCGTCGATACCAACGTCTTGGCATTTTTTGCAAAAAACTTCAACACCATATTGTAACATGGGATTAAAATAGCCCATTATAATGAGCGGAATAGTTACTGTTTTACGGATGTCTTTTAGTTGATTAAACAAAAGGTCGCTCGTCATACCGTTATGAAGTGCTGTGGTAGAACTTGCTTGTATGGTTGGGCCATCGGCTAAAGGGTCACTAAAGGGTAGTCCTATTTCTATCATATCTACACCACTTTTCTCTAAATCTTTTATAACACTAACCGTATCATTAATATTTGGATAACCAGCGGTGAAATATATGGATAAGAGTTTTTTGTTTTCTTCTAGTTTTTGGTTTATTCTATTCAAAGTGTATTGTTTTTGTCTGTCTAAATTCTATTTAAAACTTGCATTTTCTGTTCTTTCTTTTATTCATTTTGTCTTGAAACAAAACGAACCAAAAATTAAAAACAGTTTATAAAGAAATTGCTAAAGCACCATTGGTTTTCGGAATTCCATGCTTAAAGCTTCGCTATGCAATTCTATTCCTTTACTCATTATTTTTAAAATTGTTCATTCCGACTTTGTCGAAATTTAGGACTTTTATTTCTGTTGTCTTTTCTGTTTTGTACCAAAAATGTGTTTAGCTTTCTCTATTCTCTATTCTCTATTCTCTATTCTCTATTCTCTATTCTCTATTCTCTATTCTCTATTTGCGTTAAGGATTGAAGCGGCATCCTCTGATATTTTTTTATCAGAGATATAGCGAAAAGCCTGACCCTTGTGGTAACGCCCTAAATTTATAATTTAAAATAATCTATATAATTTTGTAAATCTTTGTCTCCGCGACCAGATAAATTAATGACCACAATATCTGTAGGTTTAAATTTTTTCTCATTAAAAATAGCCAATGAGTGCGATGTTTCTATAGCAGGAATTATACCTTCTAACTGACTTAATTCTAAGCCAGCCGTCATGGCTTCGTCATCTGTTATTGACATAAATTGGGCACGGCCAGAGGTGTATAAATGGGCATGCATTGGGCCAACACCTGGGTAATCTAAGCCTGCAGATATAGAATAAGGTTCTGTAATTTGGCCGTCTTTGGTTTGCATTAATAGCGTTTTACTGCCATGAATAATGCCTTCTTTACCAAGTACCGAAGTGGCTGCGCTTTCGCCAGAATGTATGCCTTTGCCGGCAGCTTCAACGGCTATAAGTTTTACATCGGTATCTTCTAAATAATGGTAAAATGCACCAGCGGCATTGCTACCACCACCAACACAAGCCACTACATAGTCTGGTTTATTGGTGCCTTCTTTTTCTTTTAATTGCCATTGTATTTCTTCTGAGACTACTGCCTGAAAACGTGCTACCATATCTGGGTAGGGATGCGGCCCAACAACACTACCAATAATATAATGCGTGTCAATAGGGTTGTTAATCCAGTCTCGGATAGCCTCGTTTGTGGCGTCTTTTAAGGTACGACTACCAGATAATGCGGGTACAACTTTAGCGCCAAGCATTTTCATACGTGCCACATTTGGTGCTTGCCTTGCAATATCTATTTCGCCCATGTAAACGATACACTCAATACCCATAAGTGCGCAAACGGTAGCGGTTGCAACACCGTGTTGCCCAGCGCCAGTTTCTGCAATAACTCTGTGCTTTCCTAAGCGTTTTGCCATAAGAATTTGCCCAATAGTATTGTTTATTTTATGGGCACCTGTATGGTTTAAATCTTCGCGCTTAAGATAAATTTTAGTGTTGTATTTTGCTGAAAGTCGTTTTGCAAAATAGAGTGGTGACGGACGGCCAACGTAATCTTTTAGTAAGGCATTAAACTCTTCTTGAAACGAAGGTTCTGCCATTATTTTTAGATAATTTTGTCTCAATTCTTCTACGTTAGGATAGAGCATTTCTGGTATGTATGCGCCACCAAAATCACCGTAGTAACCTTTTTCGTTAATGTTATAGATCACGCTTAAATTTTTTTTGTCAGTTCGAGTGATTTCGATTTTTATCGAAATTGTATCGAGAACTTATCAATACGTCTCGATATAATTTTTTTGTGTCTCAAAAACCACTCGAAGTGATTTGTTTTTTAAATTTTTCTAATTCTTCAATATTTTTTAATCCAGGTTCTATTTCAAATTTACTATTCACGTCAATGGCGTAACAATATTTAGAAGCTGAACTTTCTTTAAAAGCTTTTATTTTTTCTGTTTCATGCCATCCAATTCCACCACTTAAAAAATAAGGTTTAGAAGAGGGGTAATTTTTTAATACATCCCAGTTAAACGTGTAACCGTTTCCTCCTGGTAATTCTCCTTTAGTATCGAACAGGTAAAAATCGCACACGTCTTCATAAGGTTGAAGCACTTTAAAATTAAATTGGTCTTTAATACTAAAAACTTTAATGACTTCAACTTCATTTAATAAGGCGCAAAATTGTGGTGACTCATTACCATGAAGCTGTACAACTTGTAGATTGAACTGTTTTATTTTATCTAAAACCATGTCTAAAGTTTCATTAACAAAAACACCAACTTTTTTAATACTATTTGGTATTTCTGTGATATGAGAACTTGTAAAATTCCGAGTAGATTTAGAGTAAAATATAAAACCGAGATAGTCTGGTTGCAAACTCGCAACAGCTTCTATATTGTCTTTATATTTCATTCCGCAAACTTTCAGTTTCATCTTGTCTATACTTTTATTATTTTTTAAAAAATCACACGAAGTGATATGTTATAGCTCATTAATAAATTTTAGAGCACTTTGTCCAGGATTATCTGTTTTCATAAAGTTTTCTCCTATTAAAAAACCTTTATAACCATAAGGTTGTAATTCTTTTATGGCTTCTACTGAACTGATACCACTTTCTGAAACTTTTACAAAATCGTTAGGTATAAGTTCACTTAGTCGCTTTGAAGTTTCTAAATTGACATTAAATGTTTTAAGATTTCTATTATTTACACCCAACAGATCTAAAGATGGCATAAGCGATTTGTGTAACTCTTCTTCATTGTGTACCTCCAATAAAACATCAAGCTTTAAGCTTTTTGCTAATTCTGAAAATACTTTAATTTCTTTTTGAGTTAAAATTGCTGCAATAAGTAAAATAGCGTCAGCACCATAAGCTTTGGCCTCTATAATTTGATATGAGTCTATTATAAACTCTTTTCGTAATAATGGCATATTACAACTTGCCCTTGCAAGTAATAAATCATCTAATGCACCACCAAAATATTTACCATCGGTTAACACAGACATGCCACAGACGCCTGCTTGCTCGTAGCCACTTGCAACATCTTGTACATTTAAGTTTTGATTAATTACAGATTTAGAAGGCGATCTTATTTTGTGCTCTGCAATAATGCCAGATGTACTTGTTTTAAGCTTTATGGCCAATGAATGCGCTTCGCGATTAAATAAAACGGATTGTTCTAATTGTTTAATAGGAATTAAGGATTTTCGTAAATCTACTTCCTTGCGCTTATCTCTTACGATTTTATCTAATATATTCATTTACTAAGATCAATAAGTTTGTCTAAACTTTCTTTTGCTTTACCACCCATTAATGATTCTTTTGCGAGCTCAAATCCTTCTGAGTGTGATATTTGTTTTGCTGTTGCTATGGCTAGGCCTGCATTAGCAAATACAACATTGTTTTGTGCTTTTGTACCTTTACCATTGATGATTTTTTTGAATAATTGAGCCGATTTTTTAACAGTATCTCCTCCAAAAATAGCGGATTGATTTATTTGCTCTACACCCAAATCTTTTGGTTCAAAAAGAATTTCAGATGTGTTAGAAATAACTTTAGTTTTTCCGGTTAACGAAATTTCATCATAGCCATCTAAGGCATGTACTATCGCATAATTTTTATCGGTTTCTTGATACAAATAACTGTACAGTCTTAAGAGTTCTAGATTAAAGACTCCTACCATTTGGTTTTTTGGAAACGCAGGATTTACCATTGGGCCCAACATATTAAAAAATGTTTTTACACCTAGTTCTTTTCGTATTGGTGCCACGTTTTTCATGGCAGGATGAAATAAAGGTGCATGTAACACACAAATATTTGCCTCATCGAGACTGCGTTTTAAAAAGGCTTTATTGTCTGTAAATTTTATACCAAGTTGTTCCATTACATTAGATGAGCCACATGCCGACGACACACCGTAATTACCGTGTTTTGTGACATGTATGCCTGCACCTGCAGTAACAAAAGAAGAAAGCGTTGAAATATTAAAGGTATCCTTGCCATCACCACCAGTACCGCACAAATCAATAGTATCATAACCGTCTAAATCTATCGGAATACATAGCTCTAATAGTGCATCTCTAAAACCTCGTAATTCTTCAATGGTTATGCTACGCATCATGTAAACCGTAAGGAATGATGCAATTTGGCTTTGGTTATATTTTCCTTCTGAGATATTAACTAAGACATTTTTAGCTTCAGAACTCGATATACTCTCTTGGTTTATAAGTCTATTAAGTAAATGTTTCATAATTAAGAATTAACCCAGTTTTTAAGAATAGTTTTTCCGTTTGGAGTTAACACAGATTCCGGGTGATATTGCACACCTTTTACATCAAATTCTCTATGTCTTAATGACATAATTTGTCCATTTTCATCAAAAGAAGTGGCCTCTAAACAATCAGGTAAATTGATGTTTACAACCCAAGAGTGGTAACGGCCAACGTTAAAAGTGTTGTCTAAACCTGCAAAGAGACTTTCGTTAGCTACAGAGAGTGTAACCTTGGTAGCAACACCATGGTATACATTATCTAAATTTTCTAACGTACCACCAAAAACTTCTGCTATAGCCTGCTGCCCTAAACAAACGCCTAATATGCTTTTTGTATGTGCATATGCCTTAATAATTTCTTTTAATAAACCAGCTTCATCTGGTACACCAGGACCAGGTGATAAAACAATTTTATCGAAGCTAGCCGCATCTTCAATCGTTAATTTATCATTTCTTAATACCGTTACATCGCAATTAAGATCTTCTAAATAATGGACAAGATTATAGGTGAAACTGTCGTAATTATCTATGACTAATATCTTTTTCATGTTATATTTCTTTTGCTTGTTCTATAGCTTTAGTTAAAGCACCAAGCTTATTGTAAACCTCTTGTAATTCGCTTTCTGGGTTAGATTTTGCAACCAAACCAGCACCTGCTTGCCAAAATAGTTTATGGTTTTTACTGAGAAATGTTCTAATCATTATGGCATGATTAAAATTACCTTGAAAATCCATAAAACCAATGGCACCACCATAAAACCCTCTGCTTGTTTTTTCGTATTTTTCTATAAGTTGCATGGCTTTGTGTTTGGGTGCACCACTTAGGGTGCCTGCCGGAAACGTGTCTGCCACAATTTGCATTGTATCTGTGTTTTTATGAATTGTACCAGTTACTTTACTTACCAAATGAATAACATGAGAAAAGAATTGTACCTCTCTGTAGTTATCTACAGTAACGTTACTTGCATTTCTGCTGAGGTCATTTCTTGCTAAATCTACAAGCATTACATGCTCGCTATTTTCTTTGTCGTCTTGTATTAATTTTTCTGCAAGTTCTGCATCTTTAAGATCATTACCAGAGCGTTTAAATGTGCCAGCAATAGGATGTATTTCTGCTTTGCCATCACTTACAATGAGTTGCGCTTCTGGCGAACTTCCAAAAATTTTAAAATTGCCATAGTCAAAATAAAATAAATATGGTGACGGGTTTATACTTCGTAACGCTCTGTAAACATTAAACTCGTCTCCACTAAATTTTTGTGAGAATTGCTTAGATAAAACCAGCTGAAACACATCTCCTCTTGCACAATGCTTTTTAGCAAGTTCTACATGCGCTTTGTACTCATTATCACTTAGGTTAGATTCAATATCGCCTTTGGTATTAAAATCATAAGTGGCGTGTTGCCTGGTTTGTATTAGCTGTAAAATGTCATCAATATTATTATCTGTATCAAAGCAATGTGCAAAAATATAAGCTTCGTTTTTAAAGTGATTAATAGCAATAATATTTTGGTAAACAGCATAGTATATCTCTGGTATATCTATAGAATTATCTTTTTTTGAAATCTTAATATCTTCAAAATACTTAACGGCATCGTAAGTGGTATAACCAAAAATACCGTTATTTATAAACTTAAATTTTTCTTTAGATTCTACTTTAAACCGTTGTGTAAATTTGTGAACCTCTTCGGTTACACTAATGTTTTTAATATGATTTTTTTTAGAACTCCCATCAGGATACGTTTGGTAGATTGTACTGTTCTCTACTTTTATGTATGCAATAGGATTGCAACAGATGTAAGAAAAACTATTTTCATTGGCATGGTAATCGCTACTTTCTAATAAGATACTGTTAGGAAATTTATCTCTAATTTTAAGATAAATGCTTACAGGTGTAATGGTGTCTGCAAGAATCTTTTTGTAATGCGTATATAGACTAAAGGTTTTCATTTATGCTGAGTTTATTTCAGTATTTTTTATGGTTATACTTTGTGTAATGCTGAAATAATTCAGCATAAAAAAAAAGGCTTGTCGTGAATGACAAGCCTTTTTATTATGATTATTACATACAAGGGTTAGTTCACGAACATGAGTTTGAGAAATTCCACCACCAAGTATGATTTGTATTTATTTTCATTTTGAAATTCAAAGATAGAAATCATAACGCGCAATTTCAAGGATTTCAATTAATATTTTGTTAATTATTTATTTCAGTACTAATGGATTAATAACTTTATCCCATGAAGCTAATTTTGTTTGTTTTAAGTTTATGCGTGTTATCTTGTAATAATAGTGAAACTCACACGGCCAAAAGCGCACCTACAAATGCTAAAGTAAATACGGTAATGACATCTGCAAATAATTATAAGCTAGATGTTTATGATTATAATGGTTTGGCTCCTTTAATTAATAAAAAAGATGACCAAGTACATGTGGTTAACTTTTGGGCCACTTGGTGTGCGCCTTGTGTTAAAGAATTACCTTATTTTGAAGTTATAAATACACAGTACAAAAATGAAGGTGTAGAGGTTTTATTGGTGAGTTTAGATTTTCCTAAAGACTATGAAACCAAATTAAAGTCATTTATACTAAAACATAATATAACATCTAAAGTTGTAGCTTTAGATGATACAGATCAAAACAGATGGATTACAGCAATAGACCAAAGTTGGTCTGGGGCTTTACCAGCTACTATTATATATAAAGGTGATAAACGAAACTTTTACGAACAATCGTTTACTCAAAAAGAATTAGAAACCGAATTGAAACAATTTTTAAAATAAACAGATTAATTATGAAAATATTTAAATTATGTCTAGTCGTAGTTTTTGCAATTGCTTTAACTGCATTTGCTGTAAAAACAGATGCCAAGGGCTATACTGTTGGTGATATTGCTACAGATTTTAGTTTACAGAATATAGATGGCAAAAAGGTGTCTTTAGCAGATTATAAAGAAGCCAGAGGTTTTATAGTGATATTTACGTGTAATACTTGTCCGTACTCAGTAGCATACGAAGATAGAATTGTGGCTCTAGATAAGAAATATGCTTCAAAAGGCTACCCTGTAATAGCAATTATGCCTAATGATACAGATTTAAAACCTGGTGATAATATAGACGCAATGCGTGCTAGGGCAAAAGCCAAAGGTTTTACATTTCCGTATTTATTAGATGAAGGTCAAGATATTTATCCACAATATGGTGCTACAAAAACACCTCATGTTTATGTTTTGCAAAAAACTAAAAAAGGGAATGAGGTAAAGTATATTGGCGCTATAGATGATAATTATAAAGATGCTGATGCTGTAAATGAGAGGTATACAGAAGCTGCTGTAAATTCACTTTTAAAAGGTGAAGAAATTAAAAACCCACAGACCAGAGCTATAGGCTGTTCTATTAAAGTAAAAAGCTAAAACTAAATATTAGTTTCTTAAACTATAGCTTTTAGTATATGTTAAAATTTTAATCCGAAGTGTAACACTTCGGATTTTTTTTCGTCTATATCATAAAGAAATGTTAATTTTGTTTAATAATTAAAGCATAAAATGGCAGATTTATTACAAAAAGATTGGACAAAATTACTCGAAGAAGACAATAAAGCTTTGGTTTTAGATGTTAGAACTCAAGACGAAGTAGATTTAGGTATTATTCCTAACGCACTACATATAGATATTTATAAAGGTCAAGGTTTTATTGAAGAGATAGAAAAATTAGATAAAAGTAAAACTTATTTTGTCTATTGTAAGGCAGGTGGGCGTAGTGCACAAGCTTGTGCAGTTATGAACCAGTTAGGTTTTGAAAACACTCATAATTTAATTGGTGGTTTTAGCGAATGGCAAGGTGAGGTTACTTTAAAAGAATAGAAGTATGATAAAAAAAATAGGAATTATTTGTTGTCTTTTTGTAACAATAAGCTTCAGTACAAGTTGCTTAGATGCTAAAGTTGCAGATACAGATATTAAGTTGGTGACAGCAGAAGAGATGCAATCTATATTAGATTTAGAAGATGTGCAATTAGTAGATGTACGCACTGCTAAAGAATTTGAAGAAATACGCATTGCTAACGCTCAAAATATAGATTTTAATTCGCCAACGTTTGATGCTGACGTATCAAAATTAGATAAAGCAAAACCAGTAATTTTATATTGTAAAGGTGGTGTGCGAAGCGCCAAGTGCGCTGAAAAATTAAAAGACGCTGGCTTTACAAAAATTTACGAGCTCGAAGGTGGTATTTCAAAATGGCAACATTCTGAGAAACTGAAAATTGAGAGAAAATCTTAAAAATACAGAAGCCAAATATTATGTTTGGCTTTTTTTATACTCTTTATCTTTACCCAAATTAATTAAGGTTTTTATATATTAGACGACTGTTAACTAATAATAAAGGCACATTTATTTTATTTGTGTTTTTAATGTTCTATATATGGCAATTAAAAACGTACTTCTATACTGCTTTGCAGCATTTTATTTTTCATTTAATTTACAAGCTCAGGTTGTTGAACCTGTAACATGGGAAACCCGTTCAGAGAAAATTTCTGATACCGAATACGATCTCATATCTACAGCGACTATAGATAGCGGTTGGCATTTGTACTCTCAAGTTGTACCAGAAGGCGGACCAATAGCTACAAGTTTTACTTACAATGAAAATACAGGCTACCAATTAGTAGCATCTACTATAGAACAAGATGGAAAAATAGTAGACGACCCAGTTTTTGAAATGAAAATTAAATTTTTCGAGAACAAGGCAGAATTTAGACAACGTATTAAGGTTTTAAATTCAGAATTATCTTTAGTTGAAGGTGAAGTAGAGTTTATGGTCTGTGATGACGAAAAGTGTTTACCACCAACTTATATAGATATAAAATTTGATTTAAAAAAAGCTAAAACTGTAGGTAAAAGTACAGACAACAGTGTTATAGATATACCAGAAACCAATACTTTAAACACACTACAAGATTCTAAAATTATTAATCCTGTAAAATGGAGTACTTCTGTCGAAAAATTAACGGCAACAGATTATGTTTTAGTCTCTACAGCAACCATACAAAAGAATTGGAAGCTTTATTCGCAAAATGTTGAAGAAGGACCTATACCAACTAGTTTTGACTATACACTTAAAGATGGTGTTATCTTAGATGGAGAAACTAGAGAAGAAAAAGGTAACGTTGTAATGGATAAAGTTTTCGAGGCGGAGATTAAATTCTTTAAAAATACGGCTCAGTTTAGGCAAAAAATTAAAGTAGCTAACACCGACATTACTTCTGTAAAAGCTGAGGTTGGCTTTATGGCTTGTAATGATACCAAATGTACACCACCATCATACTTCGATTTAGAATTCGATTTAACTAATACTGTAAAAAGTGAAGATCTTACAAGTGCAAATGAAGAAGATAAAGGTGATAGTAGAGGGCTTTGGTTAATTTTTATTTTGGGTTTAGGAGCTGGATTTGTAGCGATTTTTACACCATGCGTATTCCCATTGATACCAATGACAGTTAGTTTTTTTACTAAACAAAGTAAGACAAAAGCTGAAGGGATAAGAAACGCCGTAGTTTACGGATTATTCATAATTTTAATTTATGTACTTCTAGGCACTTTGGTTGTTGCTATTTTTGGTGCAAGTTCACTTAATGCACTTGCGACTAATGTGTGGTTCAATTTAATCTTCTTCTTTATACTTGTAATATTTGCTATTTCTTTTTTGGGTGCTTTTGAAATTATGCTTCCCAATTCTTGGGCAAATAAAATTGATGCTAAAGCAGATAAAGGTGGTTATATTGGAATCTTTTTTATGGCATTAGCATTAGCCATAGTGTCGTTTTCGTGCACTGGGCCGTTTGTTGGAAGCATAATTGGTGCATCTTCTGCTGAAGGAGGCTTAGGTCCTATTGTTGGGATGTTGGGTTTTTCGATGGCAATTGCATTACCATTTGGTCTTTTTGCGGCATTTCCAGGATGGTTAAATTCATTACCTAAATCTGGTGGATGGTTAAATACCGTAAAAGTGGTTTTAGGATTTTTAGAATTAGCATTTGCATTTAAGTTTTTATCGCAAGCCGATTTAGTATTACAATTACATTTCTTAGAGCGTGAAGTCTTCTTAGCTATTTGGATAGCTATCTTTGGGGCGTTATCTTTATACCTCTTAGGTAAAATACAATTACCGCACGATTCACCTTTAAAGCACATTTCTGTAGGCCGATTAATGTTAGGACTTTTAACTCTTAGTTTTACTGTTTATATGATTCCTGGTCTTTGGGGTGCACCTTTAAATTTAATCAGTGCATTTCCTCCTCCATTAGATTATAGTGAATCTCCTTATGGTGTAGGGAACTCAAAAGGTGGAGGAGCTTCAAGTCATATAGATTTACCAGAAGGTGCACATCTATTAGCTCCGCATGATATTGTTGCATTTAACGATTATGATTTAGGATTAGCTTACGCAAAAAAGATAGGCAAACCTGTAATGCTCGATTTTACGGGTTGGGCATGTGTAAACTGCCGTAAGATGGAACAACAAGTTTGGGTGAAACCAGACGTTCTATCTAAACTTAAAAATGATGTGGTACTCATTTCGTTATATGTAGACGAGCAAATAGATTTTCTTGAAGGAGAAGCACCAGATTCTAAATTAAGACCAGGAAAGAAATTGAGAAATAAAGGTCAGAAATGGAGCGAAATGCAAACCATTAGATATAAATCTAATACGCAACCGTATTATGTGCTGATGGATCATAATGAAGAAAACCTTAATGAGCCTGTAGCTTATACACCAGATGCTAAGGAGTATTATAATTGGTTAAAACAAGGTGTTGCAAACTTTAAGAAGTAACTGCTATATTACGACGATGCTAATTTTAAAATCAGTAAAAGCATAGTTTTTTTGCTCTATAAATGGTCTGCTCTACAATGTAATGCGGCTTCAATTCCAACGTAATTGACCCCTTTCTGTCCAATAATTATCTGGTGAGATGGCTAAACCTTTCAGTAGAGATAGTTCGGTTGTATGTAACTTAAATGTTAACGATTTTAAGTTGTCTTTTAATTGTGCACTGTTAGCTACTCCACTTAATACTAGAGTAGGTTGTAGGCTGTCTATAATAAATCGTATGGCAATAGCATCTATACCAACGCTATATTTTTTTGAGAGTAATTCAAGATAATTATAAGTAGATTCATAGTGCTTTAGATTGCTATGTCTAAATAGCCTTCCATTAGCTAATGCCTCCTTTATAATAATGGTTTTTCCTTTGTTTAGTAATTGTGATAATATAAGGCTACAAGATTGCTCAAAAATATTAAAAGTTACTTGGTAACTGTCAAATAATTCTACACCATCAAAACATACTTTTTGTGCAGCTTCAATAATTTGTAGTTGTGCGTTGCCACTAGACGAAAGCCCTATTTGTAAGCCATGTTTTTGTTTCAACTCATTAAGTCGAGATAATACAGCAGTATTATTTAAAACACCACTATCTAATGTTGCAGAATGAATTTGATAAATTTTTAGATTAGGAAGCATAGCTTTTGAGACTTGCCATTGCGCATTCAGTTTTTTAAGCGAGTGTTCTTTAATTTCATGTTTGCCCGAAAAGCCAATATTCCAATTCGCGACGTAAGTGTAACCGAACTTTGTAGAAAGGTTGACATCACTATGGTTTCTAGTGCTATTCCATTCCAATAAAAATTCTTCGCCTAAGCCATAAGATGGAGCCACATCAAAATCTCTAATACCAAGTTGGTAACTTTCATCTAAAACTTTAATTGCATCGGTTTTAAAGGCTTCTACAGACTTATCAATAACATCCTTAGCTCTTATATTTATATAATCTGGTCTGCCCAAAGCAGCAAGGCCTAATCCTATTTTAGTTGTTGTCATTTGTCTATTTTTTTATGGCTTTCAATTTTTCAGGAATACGTTCAGAGACTACTAATTCTGAAAATTGATGGAGTAATAGTTCTAATTTAGGATTTATAAAGCGTTCGCAAAATGGTTTATTGGGATTTTTTAGATAGTAATTCTGAATCGCTTCGCGCGATGCTTTAAATTCTGAAAACCGATATACTTTAGTCACCAATTGATGTTTAAATTCGGGTTGAAAAGTATTTAAGATTGTCCAAGCTTCTATTTTTTGTTCTTCTGAAAAATAATACACGGCAGACCTGTATTTGTGCCGCATAGAATGTGCGGTGGTGCTTTTGTGTGTATGTAAATGGATTTCAATTAACGTTTGAAGCGAAATCAATTCAGAATTAAAATGAATAATTACAGCTTCTGAAAACGATTGGTTTTCTTCAATTGAAGCTATATAGCCTTGTTCAACTTTTACCACACCTTTTAAAGCCTGAAACACGGCCTCAGTACACCAATGGCAGCCACCTCCTAAAGCTATTTTAGTTTTGCTAACCATTTGGTGAGTTCTTTTTCAGTTGGGTTTCTTAGTTTTTTATTGCCTAGGGTAAGCGTTGGAAAATTAAGTTTTCCGTTGCCGTACAACACACGCAATTCTTTAGCATAATTATCATTTACTTCAACATCTAAAAATTCATAATGTAAGTTTCTACTATTTAAAAAAGTTTGATAGTATTTTGTTTTATGACAGCGCTCTGCGCCGTATAATTTTAGTTCTAGTGGGCTCGACATCTTTAAATGTCCTTTCTGTTTTTAAATAAAATGAAGCCAGTATTACAAACGGCTTCAATTTAATTAGTGTTTAATTCTATTTTAATTTATCAGAATGTAGTTTTCTAAGTTTCGCTAATTTAGGATCTATCACAAAACTACAATAGCCGTAATCTGGATTGTTTTTATAAAAATCCTGATGTTCTTTTTCGGCTTCGTAAAAAATTGATGCAGCAGATACTTCTGTAACAATAGGATTATCGTAGTATTGTGCAAGTTCGGCTAAAACGACTTCAGCTACTTTTTTCTGTCCATCATTATTATAATATATTACTGAGCGGTATTGTGTACCACGATCTGCACCTTGCCTATTTAATGTGGTTGGGTCGTGCGTGGTCATAAAAATAACGAGTATGTCTTCATAAGAAATGATGTTGGCATCATACGTTACTTGTACCACTTCGGCAAACCCGGTTAAACCAGAGCAAATTTCTCTATATGTTGGTCGTCCTGGCGCTTTACCACCAGTATAACCAGATACTACTTTTTCTACACCTTTTACTTCTTCAAAAACCGCTTCTGTACACCAAAAGCAGCCACCACCAACGGTTGCCATTTGTAAGTTTCTAGTTTTCATTAGGCTATCTCCTTATCTAAAATCATAGATTCTGAATTTATACAATAGCGCAAACCACTAGGCTCAGGACCATCAGGGAAAACATGTCCTAAATGGCCGTCGCACGTGTTGCACATTACCTCTACGCGCACCATACCAAAAGAAATATCTCTATCGTATTTTATAGCATTCTCTTTAATAGGTTGTGTGAAGCTAGGCCATCCACTACCAGATTCAAACTTTATTGTAGAATCAAATAACGGAGTATTACAGCAAACACAATTGTATTGCCCTTCGTCATAAATACTACAAAGTTCGCCACTATTTGGGCGTTCTGTGCCTTTTTTTCTTGTAATTCTGAATTGTTCTGGAGTTAATTGAGCACTCCATTCGGTTTCTGTTTTTTCAACGCGTCTGTCAGGAATTGGATTTCCTTTTACAGAAAAGTTAATGACGTCTTTCCAAGTTAGCATAATCTATTTTCTTTCTTTGAAGTAAAAATAGTCGAAAAATCAGGAAGAAAATTACAGTTAACTTATCTTTTTGATTTTATGAAAAATTCTATAAAATTAGTGCTTATTGCAATGTGAAATATGTCACAGTTACTGCGACTATCAGTAATACTAAAATGCTAGATACAAAGGCTGCACCTAAAATCGTTTTTTTATCTTTTTGAAAAATATAATCTCTTCTTTTATCATCTTCATCTTTAATAAATTTCATAGTTTATCTTTTTTAGGATTCCCTATATTATAGCATGATTGTTAGGTTTTAGGAAATTTAAAACAGTGTTTAGCAAAATTATAGTATCATTTATTAATGAATGTTAAAGCTGCTTTTGGTTATAATTTCAATAAAAAAACTATAGAATTTTTATAATTCTAGAGTATGGTATGTGATTTTTATAGTAAAAAGCGTTTGCTTAGTTTATAATTATTTTTTGAGTAGAAAACGCATTGTTTTGTAGCGTTTTAATTATATAAATGCCGGGTTGTAAGTCTGAAACGTTTAAGGTGTTAGTTGTTAATTTTTCTTTTTTTACTTCTTTACCCAATACGTCATATACATAAACATGCATTGCAGCAGTATTAGAACTCAAAATAGTGACAAAACCGTTATTAACAGGGTTTGGATAGATCTTAGGTTTTTGACTGTCGTTTAGTGCGTCTACAGAAAGAAAGTTTGTTAAGAAATATTGTAAAGCATCATTTGCCATTAGCTGCGGATTGTGGCCTACGTTAGAAAGTTCTTGCAATTCCCAATTAAATGGTACTCCCATATTAGAGGCGACATTTTGACTTGTGTTAAAATAATATTGCCCACGTTCTAACCTGTGTATACCTTGTTGGGCATCTACAACTGCATTACGTCTTAATCCAGAATTTGGATCATTATCATTTTGTCCTAAGTGAACAATTAATTTCCTTGAAAAAGCTGTTGTTAAGTCTACTATTGGTAATTGTCCATTATCAATACCGTAAGGAAAACTAACTCCGGTCTCAGGCACTGTATACCAGCCTGCGTTTGAGCATACGGCAATATTTAAGTTACTATTAGGTAAGTAGGTAACAAACCGATGTAAAAATTGAGCTCCACCAGAGTGTCCCCAAGCATTATAGTTTTGTTGAGTACCTGAAATGCCTTCTTTTACATAATCAAATAAAGGATCTAATATTGAAAACGTCCATTCATTTGGACTATTAAATGTGGCCATACTTGGGGTATCACCATCATCAAAAAGATTAGCCATTAAATAATTATCACCTAAACCTGGATAGTTAGCTGTTGAAAATTCTGGTGCAATAACTATAAAATTAGTGTCATTAGCCATATCTATCCAAAAATCTCTATGAGGACCACCATCTCGTTCTGACCCATGAAAAACCATTAATATTGGCATTGTAGTAATATCACCTTTAGGAATATGGTAAAATACATTTAAAGGAGGTCTTACTAAAGGTGCCTGGGGCACAAATGAAAATGAACCTGTAGTATTGGGCAATAAGATTAAATTATTAGGATCTGAATTACCAGAACCATATTGAAGTGGAAATATACCTCCTAAACTAGCTAAATATGCCTCTATTCCTGCACCACCATTACATGCTGTTTCTCCGTCTAATGAGTTTTTTCCACTATATTCCCAATGGGTTTCATCCCATAACCCATTATCTGGTATATCTAATTTTCTTGAAACTACTGAGTCGTCGTGTTCCCAAGTTACATCGGTATCTGCATCTGTATCGGTTTGTCCAAATTGACTAACAACGTTCCCATTTAAAACCACTTGGTAACCATCATTACCATTTGTAGAAGTGCCTGTTATGATTGTATTAAATTCTGGAAATGCTGAATTGGTCTCAAATATTGTATTTGGAAATTCGGCTTGCATTAAGCCTAGATCTCTAATGATATAAATAAATTTATCTGAGATAACACCAAAATCAGATACATTAATTTGAATGTCTGACCATAAGCCGCCATTTTGCATGTAGTTTAATTGAACTTCCGAACTAAAATCTACGCTCCCATCAACATATAATTCTACAGACTTTACAAATGGATTTGAGCAGTCTGATTCAATAATTTTAGTAATAGATACTGAGTTTTGAGCAAAACTTAGTATTGGTATTAGAAAAAGGTAGAAGGCTATGTTTTTTTTCATTAAAATACAATTTGAACTAAAAATTCTGCAACGGTTTGGTTATTGCCATTTGCAACATCAATACTACTAAATGAGGCCTGCATTTTTAAATTATTGTTATCAAAGTATTTAGTTAATCCTAAGGTGTAACTACTGTAATCCGTGAGTAGCGAATTTAAATTAGTTTCAAATTCTGGAGTGGCATTTTCATATCTTACATCAAAACCAAAACCGCTTTTAGTAACGTAACCTGCTTGCATGTTATAACTATCGCCTAAAACTAAAAATTCACTAATCTGCTGTGGTGCTAATAATTGAGTAGCAGCCTCATCGGTAAATACTAAATCTAAACCTTCTGCACTAGCATTTGCATATTCTGCTAAAAAAGAGAAGCCTTTATATTTTAATAAGAGATCTATATAAGCTTGCGAATAATCTGGTAAATTATCTGTACCATTGGCATTATATAAAAAGAAATCTCCGTGCCCTTCACCTATGGCATTACTGGCACCTGTATTTTTACTTACTGCTCCTCCAATTACAAATTTCAAACGGTCTTCATGTGCTAAATCCGCACTAAATAAATCATTACCTTTTTTAAAAAAGCCTAAAGGATAGACGTCTAATCGTCCGCCTATTTTTAAACCGCCTAAGTCTGAATCGCGAGAATCACTTCCAAAAGAATTACGACCATCTCCAGAAGTTACAGCAGCCATTGGTGCAATACCAAAGTTGTTGCCTACCATAAATTTTGTTTCTACAAAGACACCAAACTCACGGCCTGTATTACTAAGTGTTTGACTTAATAAACTACGATCTGTAAATTGTAATCTGTCTTCGCGATAGGTCATCTCACGGTTATTTAAAAAGGTTTGCTTTTGCCCAAATGTTATGGTGATATCGTCGGTAGGGTGGTAAGCTAACCAGGCATCTAACAACGGCTGCGATTGACTATAATCTGTTTGGACTAAAAAACTCACTTTTTCTTTTACGGCCTTTCCGCTTAATATTAAGAATGCATTTCTTGCATTAAATGTGTTTTCGGCATCTCCACCCGAAACTTTACTGTAGCTGTATGTTGGTGTTACAAAACCACCAAAATTAAACTGATAATTTCCTTCGTTAAAAGAAAAATTCAGTCCACTACCAAGGTCAAAGCTTGCTGCGTTTTTTTCTTCGCTTTCTTGCGCATTTAACAGTACAGATATACAGAGAAATACGATTAGTGATGCTACTTTTTTCATATCTAAATAAATTTGCTTCATTATTTTATTATTCTATAAATGGGTAAATATGCTTCTACTTCGGTTTCAAGTACACCAAAAGACACAAAACTATTTGGTGCTTCTGGTTCTAAAACTTCGAGAATGATATTTGCTCTTCGTTGATTGGTATTTATTTTATAAGTGCCTTTTGGAAACTGAATATTTTTTGTTTCGATCGTTGTTTTTACAGTTTGAAGAGTCATCTTTTCGTATTTTTTTGAAGCTTTTTTATAATCTGAAATTTTATACGTTTCAACTTCAATGTTTTGATCTTCTTCTAACGTTTCCATGCTAACACCTAGTGTTTTGAGTTTTTCTATGAGTACAGTTTGGTTAGCATCAATTAAATAAGCTATTGGTCTTTTTCTAACCAAATCGGCTTTAGATTTTAGAGCATCTCTTAGCGTAATATCTAAATCTATAATGGTGTTGGTATCTAAATCTATAGCTTGGAGTGTACTTTTTTCAATTGTTTTTTTACTTGTAACTACTACATCATTTTGTTGGGCTGTAGCGTTAGTTATCTCTTGCTTTATTAAGTCAATATTTCTACTGGCAGTTTCTAAATATGAAATAGCTAATAAGAAAGTTGTGCGTATGCGCCTCTTAAAGGAGGTTCTGCCAATACCAACTCCTCTAACTTCGAACAGTGTAGAAATCGTATTTGTTAAGGCGTAATTTGTGGCGCTAGATCTTGCGTTACTAGAGCCTTGGTTAAAATGAATTTCACCAGAATATTTACTACTAGAGACGTAATTTCTATAATTTAACTTGTTATTGTCTAATACTTGCCTTGCGTTTTCGACGAATAATGTGTCTGTGAGTTGTCTAAGGTTTTCAGGAACATTTAAATTTCCTGAATACAAAAACATAGCATCAAATAAAGATGTAATTCCAAATTCGCTTAATTGTGTAAAATCTTTACGGTAAGGTTTATACTCATGAAAATCTAAACCAACTTCAGGGTTAAAATCTGAGAAGGCTTGTTTTAACGATACACTTTCTTGTGCTATTAATTTGGTTTGATCTCTATTTAAATCTAAACCATTTGCAGCATAGCGGTCTTGTTTTTCGTAACCATCTATATTAGCCATAGGTACAATGGCTATTTCTAAAGTCTCTAAAAGCGGAGTGTAGTCTCCATTATTTAAAAGTTGGTGAAGTAGGTAGAGCATGCCTTCTGTACTACCTGGCTCGTTACCGTGTAAACCTCCTTGTAGCCAAACTTTAATTTTAGTATTTGAATTTTTCTTGGTTAAATGTACTATAGGAATTTGCTTTCCTTTTTGACTTTCTCCAATGAAACTAAGGTTGATTAAATTGGGATGTTTTGTTATCAAAGCATTAAGAAACGTCATTAATTCTTGATAATCTGTAAAGCCTTTCTTTTTTTGAAGTGCAGGTGTTACATTTTCTAGCGCTTCATATTCTGGGAAAAATGTTTTTGTTACTTTTTTGGATTGCGGATTTAACTGCGCAATGGCATTAGCTGAACAAACGAGTAGGCCTATGACTAATAATTTATATTTCATCTTAAAAAGCAAATGTTAGCATGATTCTAGCTAAGTGTTCGTTTCCTGGAATTGCAATACCTTCATTGTTATTGATACCTTCGCTACCATCAATGTACGTCCAATCTGCCTGAATTTTGGCTCCATAGCTACGCGATAAATACTTGCTAATACCTATGGTGTAATAATTTGGTCTGTTATAGAACGTGGCATTATTTAAAAATGAATTTTCGTCTGTATTAAGGCGTGTATAACGCGCATCTAATGATATTCCACTTTTAGATAAATAACCTGCTTGTATGTTATAGGCATCACCTAGCATTATTCGGCCTCTTACATAATTTTCTACATCTTGTATACCATTAACATCAAAATTCATAGATGTTGTGCCATCATTTCTAACACGTTGTGTAATATCATCTGGCACTGTAGCTGTTGTTTTTACATATTCTCCAAGTGCTGAAAATCCTTGGTATTTAAAAAGAAAATCTACACCATATTTTGTATAATTTGGAAGCGATTCTTCATCGTTTTCATCGAGATAGATAATAGAGCCACTATCGCGACCACGACGGCTACTCATACCATTATTATGACTAAAGTTAGCACCTATTACTAATTTTGGTGCACGTTCTCTTACAACATCTGCTTGTCTAAACTGTCCGAAATTTGTAAAAAGTCCAAAAGGTAAATAATCTAGTCGTCCACCAATTTTTAGACCACCTCTATCGCGTCCTATAGCATTTAGGCCATCACCATTGGTCAGTACAAAATAAGGTTTTACGTAAGAGCCTTTGCCAGTCTTAAAACTTCCTTGAAGGAATAAACCAAATTCTCTAATAGCTGCGAAGGCAGACGTTACTCTGCTACGCTCCACAAGTTGAAGTGTGTTTGATGCCATAAATAATTCACGGTTATCTGTGAATGTAGAACGCTGACCAAAAGTAGCTTTAATACGGCTAGTGATATTATAAGATACGTATGCGTCTAATAGATAATCGTTGGTGTTAGAATCTCCAGCTTCAGAGGTTCCACTTAAATCAAATGCGAACCTATATTTAAACCGTTCATCTTTAAGGTTTCCTTCTAAACGAAGTCTAATTCGTCGCATTCTAAAACGATTTTGAGTGCTATTGTCATCTACATCTGTATATGTTTTAGTATCCATATAAGGTTGTAGGTAACCTGTTAGCTTCAGTTTGTAGCCGTTATTAGTGCTAAAATTTAGTCCTTCACCAAATTTATAGGTATCTAACTTTACGTCTTGTGCTTTAGCAAGGATGCTAAACAACACAAATACACAAAGACTAGTAATTTTAAAAACCTTCATACTTTTATAATTAATACTATTATTCAAAATTTCCTTTTACAATTACGTTTCCGTTAACCATCATTTGTTGTCCTCTTGCAAATACTTCTGTTAATTTTAGACCTTCTGTAAAAAAACATAAATCAGCATCAAAGCCAACTTCTATTTGTCCTTTATGCTTTAAACCTAAATTTCTTGCCGGATTTGTGGTTATTAACTTAAAAGCCTCTTCAATAGCGACGTTTCCTTCTTTAATTAACAAAACAACTTCTTCTAAATTTTTATCAAATGGTGCAACTCTCACGCCAATTGGGTTTTTATGGTCATCAAATTTTGTGAGACCGGCATGTCCATCAGAACTAAACGTCATGTAATCCATATTAACACCTTGTTCTAAAGCATATAAAACAGATTTGTATGGTGACGTATATTGAGATGCTCCTGTTGTTATATCAATAATGCCTCCAAGTTTTGCGAATTCAATAGCCTGATCGAAAAGTGCTTTAGTTCTGCCAACATGTGTTGGTGAAATATGTTCTATTGGAAATTGATAGTTATTTACAAGTTCGAACAACACATCCATTTTAGTGTCTAAATTACCAAGGTGTACATGTAGAATACCTTTTTTGTTGCCAATCATGCCTCCGACCTTAACATCTCTTAATTTTCTGAGTAATTCTACGGCAGTTGGGTACGATGAGCGTACATCACTAATGGCGATTTTACAACCGAGAATTTTATCAATAAAAATCATATCGGATTGAATACTTTCTGTAATTGTAAGAGAATCTACGCCGTAATACCCACAAAGCATATAGGCCGAAATACCTTCTTGTTCTAAAGCTTTTACTTTACTATAAAGCGTTCTTAAACTACGCGCTTTCCCATCTGTGCCAAATAAACTTGAAACTGTGGTTGTACCACACGCTATTAGTTGGCTAAGGTTAATTTCTGGTGTCATAGATGAAAAACCATCTTTACCACCAGCACCAATAACATGTATATGCTGATCTATTAGACCTGGCGTTGTTATTTTACCTTTAGCATCCCAAACCTCAGCATCAGTTTTAAATTGATCTAAATTATCTGCAATGGCAACTATTTTTTCGCCAGCAAGGAGTATATCCTTTTTGCCTAAATGTTGAGGTGCGTATAATTCTGTGTTTTTTATAAGTTTAAGCATGTTTTTATATATAATGGTAAAATAGCATTATTGCCAGCGCAACTACTAAAGGGATTATATTTCGTTTTACAATGGCGATTGTAGATACTTTTGCAATTTCGGCAGTAGCAATTATAACGCCTGCAACAGGTGACACAGTTCTACCCATTGATGCTGAAAGTTGCATTGGTAAAATCATAGACGAACTTTCTATACCTAATTTACTCGCAATTTTTGGCACTAAAGGACCAAAAGCAAAGAAGGCAGCATTACCACTTCCCATAAGCATTGATGCTAAAAAAATCATTATTGTCATTACAATACCAACACCAACTCCTCCAAAACCTAAATTTTGAGCGAGGTCTAATAAGCCGTCAATAAAACCTAGGCTAATTAACCCTTTTGCGAAAATATCTGCGGTTATAATTAGAGTTACAACTGTTTTAAAAATATTTCCCATACCATTCCAAAAGGTTTGTAGAGAATTAAAAACAGTTTTAATACTACGTGTTCTAATTAACTCACAAATAAGTGCTACAAATAGACTAATAAACATCGCAGTTGTAGTATCGAGCACTATCGGTTGGGAGAACAAACTAAATATTTTAGAAAATATGATTAACAAGATTATTGGTAATATAGGAATGATAGCGTATGCCAATGGAGCCTTTAGTTTTGTAGCTTTTTCTTCAACATTTTCTAATTCACCTTCATGGCTATTTTTATTATCGTAATAACGATTCACAAAATAATAAGTAACCATCATTGAAATACTTAAAGGCCAAACTAAAGGTATTTGGTAATCTAGAAAAAACAATATCGTGTCTAATTGAGCAATACTCGTTGCGCTTGCTGTAATCGCTGATGCCGGACCAATACCAAAAGCAGTGGCTGCCGTAATTACCGAAACTGCAGAAAGTCTGCTGACTCCAAGATTAACTAAAATTGGAAATAAAGATGCCATAAGCAATAGTCCTAAACCTGCAGCAGAAGGTATGGCAGTAAACAATATTTGCCCAATTGGAATAACCATTGATGCTGCGATGTAAGGTCTTTTTTTAAATAACTTTAAAGGTTTCATGGTCACCTGAACTAAAGCATCTGATGCGCCTATTTTATCAATATAAGCTACAAAACCGCCTATAGACATAATCATTAAACCGACACCTGCGTTGGTTTTACTAAACGATTCTTTTATATATCTAAATAAATCAAAACAAGAAAAACCTGTTGGTGTTTTTAAAGTTGGTAAATTATAATTTAATAATTGAGCTGTAATAAGCATTAACAGGCCAGATACTAATAGCACGGCATGCGGATTATATTTCTTCAATAGAAGCCTTGCGGTTATCACCACAAAAATTAAAGACAATATAGTACCTAAGTAACTCATTAATTAGTCAAGATATTATTTATAGTGATGAACCATCTAAACGTGTGCCAGGTGAAAATAATGCACCATTGGCTGCATCTACGCTTGCGTGTTGTACAAAATTGCCTGTTAAATCTGGACTTCTTGTGTAAGATTCGTTAGGATTACCAGATAAAGGATTAATATCAAACGTAAGTACTTCTGCACCTGACGCGTCTCTTAATGTTACTAAATCACCGCCATTACTCATATTAATTTGACCTTCTGATGCGGTTTGTACAAGTGCTCCACCAAAATCTCCAGTAGGTGTACCTCCTCCAAACACTACTAAAACTCCATTAACAGGGATAATTGTACCTGCAGGAAACGTATGTCTTACTGCCGAAGCATCAGATATGGTATAACCACTTAAATCTAATTCTGGACCTGAGTTATAAAATTCTATAAATTCATCTTCGTTAGCATCTCTCGTGCCATCTCCGTTTGCATCACCTGCTAAACCAGCTTCAGGATCATAATTGACTTCATTAATTAAAAATCCTAAAAACGGACAGCCATTGTTAGAGGGGTCACCAACATCATTTGGGCAGTCATCATTTGCGTCTAAAACACCATCACCATCAGAATCTGAATCATCATCTTGTAAGGCAATAGTAAGTTGTGTATTAGATAATACTAAGGCATTATTTACAGAGCCTAAACTTATGAGTATGGTTTCTTCACCTTCTACATCAGTATCTTGAAGCGCTGTAATTGTTATATTGCCAGAGTTGTTACCTGGGTTAATAGTTATTGCATTAGCACTTAAAGTGAAATCGTTATTAGCTGTTGCTGTACCAGAAATAATGAAGGGTATTAATAATTGTTCAGTCGCTGCCGCATTTAGCGACACTGTTAATGTTAAAATACCATTAGCTTCACTTAAATTAGAACTGTCACTAGTTAGTGAAACACTTGGTGCAATATCGTCTGTTGTACACGAAAAAATAACTAGAGCAATACCTAAACTAGTTAACGTTTGTTTTAATGCGAATTGTAAGTTCATTATGTTTTTAATTTATGTACCAATGATTTTCCCAAATTTAGGCTTTTGAATAGTATTGATTTAATACCAGTGTGTAAAATAAAAGAATACCAATTATACGAAAAATTAAATAAAAAAAAGACGCTTCTAAATTCATAGAAGCGCCTTTACAATATTTTTAAGATATACTAACTTATTTAATAATTAACTTAGTTATAGAAGAACGTCCGTTAATATTAACTTTAAGTAAATACATACCAGTACCAATTGCACTTACGTCTAAAACATCTGCGTTTAATTCAGTTGAAAGTACATTTCTACCTGTAATATCAAATAGTGTTATTGATTTAACACCAGCAATTTGAGTTTTAATATTTACAATACCACTATTTGTAGGGTTAGGGTAAATTGATAGCTCAGAAACCGTAATATCACTGTTAGATAAAGATGATAAGAAAGGGTAAACACACGTACTATCAAAAGTAGTCGTAGTACCATCTGTACAATCAACAGTTCCGTAAGACCAACCTGCTGGCCAAACAGCACCTAATGTAGTTTTGTAAGCCCAAGAATCTGTGTATTCCCAAGTTTCACCTGTGCCATCAACATTAATATCTCCAAATGTTTCAACTACAGTACCATTTTTAAATAATTCTATAGCATCATCACCATTCATGTTAATATTTGTATTTGCTAAAAGCACAAAATCAAATAAGTTATAACCTGCTGTCGTAAAATAAGCTTCCATAGCAGTTAAAGTTCTTGCAACTAAAATATGATCTCCAGCACTAACAGCTATCGCATCAAAATTATATTCTTCGCCATCAGAACCATCACCATTACCAGCAGTACCTATACCGTAAACACTTAGATCTGCAATGTCAGCAGTCGCAACAACATGTATTGCTTTACCATCATTACCAGCTGTAGGTACTGTAAAATCAATAATACCTTGTAATTCTAAATCTACACTACCTGTTGGTACACAAACAGGGCTAGAAATATCTCTCGTTAATGTACATAATCCACCATCTGCAGTATTATCTACTGTAATAGTTATATCTGTTCCTTCTGTAATGCCAGTTACAGTTATAATACCAGAGGCATCTGTTGTTGGGTCATTACCACCAGATAAATCAACTGTTCCTTCGGTTGCTGTAACAACAAAAGCTTCTCCTGTAGCAGCACCAAAATAGGCTAAGGTAGCAGTATAAGTATCATCTGTAGCTCCAGGGTTAGTTGAGTCACATGTTGCATCACTAGAAGCTAAGCCTGCTTCGCAAACAGGTGCACAAGCGTTGTTTGCTGCACCAGGTGTTCCTAAAGCACCAGTTCCGTCACCATAAGCAGATGTAGATGCACACCAATTTGCACCATTATCATTATCAGTTTCATTTAAAAAGGCAGTATCTACTTGCATACTTGCTCCTGTTAAATCCGGAAAATTTGGACCTCCATCGTAATTAACTCTAGCAATTTCTACAGCGCCTGTTGTTAAAAGTACAATTTCGTCTGCACCGTTTGCTAAAGTATGTCCACCAGATTCGCCATAAGCATAATCTACAGCTGCACCACCATTAGTTATAGTATTTGTAGTTCTTCCTAAAACTAAATAGCCACCAGCAGGTACTACTGTTGTTCCGTTAGTATTATCTATAACGTGAGTGTCACTACCATCATCCATAAGAGTCCAACCGTTAATATCGATTGATGCACCCGTGGTATTAAAGATTTCAAACCATTCACCAGTAGTATCACTAACGGGGTCTGGGTTATTCATAATTTCTGTAATAACTATATCACCAGGACTTTGAGAAAAGCCTATAAATGAGCATAGTAAAAATAAAATGTAAAGTTTTTTCATAATATTGGTTTAATTAATTCTTGAAACAAAGTTAACTTTTATTACTTAAAAATGGCAATACCAATATTAATTAATTATTAACACCAATTGTAATAAACTCAAATTATGCCTATCATTTTTTTTATTTTTTGTTTTATTATAGACGGTCTTACAGAAGAATAACCAAATATTAAACCTGTTTTTTGTGCTACACCAACATAACATTTACTTAACGAATGGACTGTGATATTTTGTTGATTTAACTTATATATAATCTGTGCTTCTTCGTCTATATTAGTTGGTGAGTTAAAGTGAGCAATGACATGAAAACTAGAACAAGCCTCTACATTAACATGCATTTTAGTGCTTATTAAATTAAATTCTTTAGCAAATAAGTCGAGCCTTTCTTTTGCAACTTCAATAGTATTTTTAATGTGCTTATATAGATAGTTTTTTTCAATAAATTGTGTCATCACAACTTGTATTGAGGGTGAAACAAACCTGTGCGAATGTTCTTGTAAAGCTTCAATTGTGCTAATTAAATACTTGGGCACAATCATATAACCTAATCGTATAGAAGGATTTAATAACCTATTAAAAGTACCAATATATATTGTTCGGTCTTCTTTATCTAAGCTAAAAACAGATGGTATATTTTCTAAGTGGTTTGCAATTTCATTTTCATAGTCATTTTCAATAATCAATGTTTTTGTTTTAGAGGCCCATTTTAAAATAGCTTGACGTCTTTTTAAACTCATTTTAATACCTAATGGATATTGGTTAGACGGTGTTAAGTGAATAAGCTTAGCCTTTGTTTTTAAGACTTTAATTTGTTTTAAATCTATACCTTCTTCGTCTATAGCGATAGGGATTAAGTTGGCTTGAGAGCTCTTAAAAACAGAGTACACGTTAGGAAATACTGGGTTTTCTAACACCACAGTATCTCCTTTGTCTATTAGCGCATTAGTTATAAGATAGAGCGATTGTAATGAGCCAGAAACAATTACAATTTGTTGGTGATTGCATTTAATATTTCTGCTAATGTTTAAATAGTCACTAATACTTTTTTTTAATTCTAATAATCCGGTAGAGTTAGAGTACGATAAATTAGAAGATTTAATATGCCGCCAATATGCATTAAGTAATTTTTTCCATTGATTTACAGGAAATGCATCTATAGGTGGTAAGCCTGGTCTAAAGGCTAAATTGTTGTTTGGCATTCTGTTTAAAAGCGAAATATTTTTTGAATAGGATAGTCCTTTTTCAGAGATTGTAGGATATAAGTTTTTAGTAGTTTTTACTGTTTTCTTGTTATCGGTTTTTACTAGGGCTTCATGACTAATACGATTACCAGAGCCGGCTTTAGAAGAAATAAGTTTTTCTAATTGTAATAATTCATAAGCTTTATTAACAGTGGTTCTCGAGAGTTTTAATTCTTCCGCTAACACCCTAGTTGAAGGTAATAGCCAGTTATTTGGAATTTCTATATTTGTAATACAATCTTTAATAGCGCGGTAAAGAATGATGTATTTATTTGTAGGCTCAAACTTTTCTTGCTTAATATATGCTTCTTTTATTCTATTTACTACAAATTTGTAATTGGTATTCATTGATTTTAATAATTGGTCTTATAAATATACTAAAATCTAAACGTAATTTACATTATGAAAAATAGTCTTTCTGTATTAGGGCAAATTTTACTTGTTGGTTTTATACTCGTAATTAATTCTTGTTCAGATGATTCAACGTCAGTATCTAATGCAGACTTGCTTTTTACAGAAACGACAACGGGAAGCGGTTTTTTTGAATATTCTGACTATACTCCTTTTAATGGTAAAGTTTTAAGAGTATATTATCATATCCCTTCAAATACAAATTCTAATACAGAAATTTTGTTTGTATTTCATGGTAACGGCAGAAATGCTAAGGATTATAGAGACGCCATGATATTAAAAGCAAATCAGTATAATTTTATAGTTATAGCTCCCGAGTTTTCTGTCGCTAATTTTCTTGGTGGTGATGCTTACAACTTAGGTAATGTTTTTATAGATGGTGATAATCCGTCGTCATCAACTTTAAATCCTGAAGCCGAGTGGACCTTTTCTGTTATAGATCCTTTGTTTGATTTTGTTAAACTTAATTTGAATAATACCGTTTCAAATTATCATGTTTTTGGGCATTCTGCTGGTGGTCAATTTGCACATCGGTTTTTAATGTATAAACCAACTGCACGTTATCAAAAAGTGGTTGCTTCAGCTTCAGGCTGGTATACAGCCTCAGATTTAGAGGTTGTTTTTCCATATGGATTTGTGCAATCACCTTTAGAAATTGTAAGTTTAAGTAATTTGTTTTCAAAACAATTAATAATTCAAATAGGGAGTTTAGATAATAACCCATCTGCATCTGGGCTTAGGCATAATCAATTTGCAGATGCACAAGGTTTACATAGATTAGAACGCGCTAACTATTTTTATAATAAGGCAAACACATTAGCAATAAGTAATAATTTAGATTTACAGTGGCAATTACATATTAACGATGGCGCAGATCATAATTATGAGATTGCCTCACAAAATGCAGCCGATTTAATTTTTAATTAAAAATAATATGCAATTAACCAAGCAAAAAATAGGACTTGTTTTAGGACCACTTATGTTTATCATAATCCTACAGTTCTTTCATCCAGAAGGTTTAAGTCAGGCTGCAAATGCAATTCTTGCTTCTGCAGTTTTGGTGGCAATTTGGTGGATAACAGAAGCGTTACCAATTGCCGTTACTGCTTTATTGCCTATTGTCTTGTTTCCATTAAGTGGTGGGTTAGGTTTAAAAGAAACTACAGCATCTTATGGTCATAAATACATTTTCTTATTTATTGGTGGCTTTATTTTAGCCATAGCAATAGAGAAATGGAATCTGCACAAACGTATTGCGCTTACCATTATAAAACTTGTTGGTACTAATGTGGTTAATATTATTTTGGGTTTTATGGTAGCCACAGCATTTTTATCTATGTGGATTTCTAACACAGCCACTGCTGTTATGATTTTACCAGTAGGTATGGCTATTGTTGCGCAACTGCGAGATAATCCTGATACGATTGAAGATGAAAATTTAATTTTTGGAAAAGCACTAATGTTAGCCATTGCTTATAGTGCCTCAATAGGAGGTATGGCTACACTTATTGGTACACCTCCAAATTTAGTACTTGCAGGTGTGGTGCAAGAAAGCTATGGTGTAGAGATTACATTTTCACAATGGTTTAGTTTTGGATTTCCTATAGCTATTTTATTATTACTAATTTGTTGGTTATACCTAACTAAAGTGGCTTTTAAATTTAAGCAAAAGGCTTTTCCTGGTGGACGCGACGAAATAAACAGACAGCTTAAAGATTTAGGAAAGTTGTCTTACGAAGAAAAAACAGTACTCATCGTTTTTGTACTAACCGCTTTGGCTTGGATTACCAGATCGTTCTTAATAAAACAATTTGTACCCGCAATAGACGATACAATTATTGCCATTATGTTTGCTGTCTTATTATTTGTATTACCGAGTAAGCAGAAAAACAAAAAAATTATAGACTGGGAAGACGCTGTAAAATTACCTTGGGGTATTCTCTTACTGTTTGGTGGTGGTATGGCGTTAGCATTAGGTTTCGATTCTAGTGGTTTGGCATTATGGCTTGGGCAACAAATGACAAATCTCGAAACCTTATCACTTTTTGTACTTCTTTTTATTTTAATAACAGCGGTTAACTTTTTAACTGAAATCACCTCTAATTTAGCAACAACAGCAATGCTACTTCCTGTATTGGTGCCATTAGCAACCATACTAAATGTGCACCCTTATTTCTTAATGGTAGGTGCGACCGTTGCCGCATCTTGTGCATTTATGCTGCCTGTAGCAACACCACCAAATGCAGTAGTGTTTGGTTCTGGCTACTTAAAAATAGAAGATATGGTAAAAAAAGGGATATGGATGAATATCATTTCTATTGCCTTATTAACGCTAATTGTGTATTATTTTCTGCCCCTTGTTTGGGATCTTACATAATTAAAAAGCTATTTAAAACAAACTAGAATAAACTACTCTACACTAAATAGACTTTAAGTGGCACACGTTGTGGTCCAAAAGATGTTAGCCAACCTGTTTTTTTTTTTTAAAAGCAAATGTTTAAAAAAACAAAGCCCAATCAAGTTAGACTTGTTGAGCTTTTTTAGTTTTAAAACCGTAACAAAGTTGCGGCTTAATTGTGGAGTCGGAGAGAATCGAACTCTCGTCCAAACAAGTAACAAAATAGGTTTCTACACGCTTATTCTTTTCTTAGTTTTTAGACTTAAAGCTGGTTAAAGACAACCCACTTTTAGCTTAGCTTCTTTATCTCAAAAAGGCAACAAAGCACTACCTAATCTTAGTCAATATTTACGATGCCATAAAAAGAACGCCATTAACCAAGGCTTTCTCGAGACATTTAGCACTCCTACCTAGTAGGACGAGGCTTAATCTTACTATAATTCAGATTATGCAGCTAAAGCGTAGTTATTCTCGCCGTTTAAAATTTGGTCTAGCCTTTTACGTGTATCAATGCCATTACACGACGTGCTTACTATCTAATTAATCTCGCTGTCAAAACCAGTCGACCCCATTTTATAGTATTCAAAAAAAAAATTATGATGTCGTTACCTATTATAATCTTTATAAGATTAAAAAAGGTCGGGCTTTCGGCAGTCGCTTTTTTTGAAAAAAAATCAAAAAAGAGCTTCAACAAAGCCTCAATCCCTAACGCACCACACCAAAAAACAGTAATAACCGCTTAATGATGTGCAATATTACTAAAATACTAAGTCAAAAGCTATACCAAACTCATTTTATAAATACAATAAGAAAATTTGTCAGTAATCACCCAATACATCCTTTCAAATTAATATGAAAGACTAAAAACACATTAGACTTTAGTTTTAAATCCCGTCATTTAGCTAAATTTAAAATTTAACCAATACCAACTAACCAACCTTATATCTAAAAAATCTATTGGTAATACTCTTAATTTCTAATATCTTCGGGGCAAATTACTAATTGCATAACGCTATGAAATTCGCCATCATTAAAGAACGTAAAAATCCACCAGACAGACGTGTGGTATTTTCTCCAGAAAAACTTGCAGAAGCTAGAGCACAGTTTCCTGAGGCCGAATTTATAGTAGAATCTTCAGATATTCGTATTTTTTCAGACGAAGCCTACAAAGCAAAAGGTTTTAATGTCACTAATGACGTAACAGACGCAGACGTAATGATAGGAGTAAAAGAAGTGCCTATCGCACATCTAATTCCTAATAAAAAATATTTTTATTTTTCGCACACTATAAAAAAACAACCCTACAATAGAAACTTGCTTAAAGCGATGCTCAATACTAATATTGAGATGTTAGACCACGAGACTATAGTAAAAGAGAATGGAGCAAGGCTTATTGGTTTTGGTCGTTTTGCAGGTTTAGTTGGTACTTATAATGGTTTTAGAGCTTTAGGTCTAAGAGACAACATATTTGCATTACCAAAAGTAGAAACTCTTGCAGACTTAGAAGCCGTAAAAGCAGAGCTAGACAAAATTACGCTACCTAATATAAAAATCTTATTATCTGGTACAGGTAAAGTGGCTTATGGTGCAAAAGAAATTTTAGACCATCTAGGTGTAAAAGAGGTTGGTGACGCGTTGTATTTAACTTCAAAATTTACAGAGCCTGTATATTGTATGGTTGATGTTATGGAATACGCCAAACGTAAAGACGGTAAAGTTGGTAATAAACGAGAGTTTTATAAAGACCCTACGGGTTACGAACGTAATTTTATGCCATATGCAAAAGAAACAGACTACTTTATTGCTGGTCATTTTTATGGCAATAATGCACCTTATTTATTTACAAGAGAAGACGCCAAACACCCAGACTTTAAAATAAACTTAGTGGCAGATATATCTTGCGATGTAGATGGCCCTGTAGCTTCTACTTTAAGAGCCTCTACTATAGCAGATCCGTTTTATGGTTACGATGCCAAAACAGAAAGTGAAGTAGCCTTTAACACCAAAGGTGCTATAACAGTAATGGCTGTAGATAATTTACCGTGCGAATTGCCAAAGGACGCCAGCGAAGGCTTTGGAGATTTGTTTTTAGAACATGTCATTCCTGCATTTTTTAATGAAGATAAAGACCGTGTTTTAGAACGTGCACAAATGACTACAAAAGATGGTAAGCTTACTGCTAGATTTTCTTATTTACAAGATTTTGTGGATGGAAAATCGTAAATGGTTTTAAACATCCAAAAGCCAATACATAAGAATCCTCCAAAACTAAAAGTAAATAACCAAGCTTCAAAATGCTGAAACGGTTCTATAATAATTCCTATTATATCTAAAAAGAGATAGTGAGGCTCACTCATAATTTCCCAAGTGTTATATCGTAAAAACCGACCTAAATAGACACCAAAACCACATAAAAAAAGAACTACGGTTGTGGCCAATTTTATGCCAATACGTTTAACGTTTTTAGAGATTATTAACTGCATATCTATAATAGATAAATAAAAAAGTAATAAACCACTTAATGCAAACGATAAAATTAACAAAACATCTAGCCATAATAGGTTAGTATTGCCAATTCTAATATGTATTAAATCTGTTACTATATAAGGTGCATTTGGTAAAAACGCAAGCCAAACAACAAACCAAAAGCCAAGTTTAAATTTACTGAGTTTTGGTTTTGTAGTAAGATATATAGTTATGGCATATGGTATTGTGGCTAAAAAAAACATTCCATATTAAAAATAAAAAGAAGACTGATTTATTTAGTTTTATACGTACTAAGAGTACAAAAACATTAAATATTAAAGCCACAGTAATAAGCGAGAGTGTTTTAAACTTATTTTGAATGAATAATTTTAAGGTTTCCATAATTTAATATTTTGATGATTTTGGTATTTTATAATTGCAGTTTCAACACCCAAAATGGTAATAACGCCTAAAGTGTAGGCTAATAAATCTGTTAAATGAAAGGTGCTGCCAAATATGAGTTTTGCGGTAAAACTATCTTGTAAATTAAAGTAGGTTAAAAATGGTGTAAGTTGAAGCAACTCTATACCATAAGCAATAAAGAGGACGATAAAAGCTGAAGCCCTCACTGACAGGTTTGTACATCCTCTTATAATTGCATATAGTAAAATAACCACCAAGTAATCTCCAAATGTGTAGCGAATAAAACCGGTTTTTATAATAAAAGCGATAGCTAATTCTATTAATAATAGCGAATGCGCTAGCGTTAAATAGTACTTGTTAAATTGTATTTTCATTTGTTTTTATGAATTGTGTTAGGGTATAGCAATCGGTTTGCCCAAAAATTTGGGTGAAACGTTAAATACCAAATCTAAACTGGCTTTAGAGCGTGCCAAGTATTCTCGCAGATGCGTACTTCTGCCATATTTAGGGTCTTTAGCATTAAAACCTATAGCGTTAATATTAAAATGTTTAGCGATGTAAATGGCACGTTCGTTATGAAATTTTTGTGAGATAATAGTTAATGCTGTTTGTCCGAATATGGCTTTGGCTCTAACCATAGAATCTAGTGTTCTAAAACCAGCGTAGTCTAAAATGAGTTTATCAGCAGGAATACCTAAAGCTATAAGGTCGTTTTTAAAGTCTGAGGGTTCATTATAAGCCTTTCGGCTATTATCACCACTTACTAATATGTATTCTATTTTATTGGCACTATATAATTGTAGAGCGGCATCTATTCGATATTTGTAGTATAGATTAATTGAACCGCTTTTAACATATTTACTAGTGCCTAAAACCAGGCCGACTTTATTTTTTGGGATGGTGTTGACATTATCATAAATATGATGTCTAGATTTAAAGCCTACCCAATAATAGGTTGCTAAAACACCAGAAAGTATAACAGCAGAAATAAGAAGTAATAGATTAAGCTTTTTCATGCTACAGTGAGGTTAAGGTTTGTTAATGCTGACTTCGGAAATATGACACTTATAAATTCTTGAATAGATACATTTAAAAGCTGCCGATAATCGAAATGATGAAATGCATTTGCTGATTTGCCTGTTTTATAAGATTTGTAGTAATACGGATAGTAATCTGGTAGTATGGCTACGCCTAAAATAATGGCTCCGTATAAATAAGGACTGCGTTTGCCATTGCCAAAACAAAGACATTGTAAGGCTATTTCGTCTTCTACTTTAGTGCTGTAATTACATAATACATGGTAACAATCGTGACGCTCTACTTTTGGGATTAACTCAAAATTATTAATGTCCAAAAATTCACCAAGGTGTCTGCCAAATGTAGGTTTTGGTAGTTTTAGTAAATCGTTTTTTGTGAGATTCCAAGACTCATGGTTTTTAAATAGCGACGTGTAGATGCGCTGCGAATGCTCAAAAAGCCATATAATAAACTGCTTTCTCAAGGTTTTTGTTTTCTTTATTATGTTAGTATTCATGCTAAATTTTATGTTTTTAAAAAATTATGTCTTGAAGCTTTTCTTTTTTTAAGTCATGTCGCCACATTAATAATGCAGTGAGATATACAAATGAGAAATAGATAATAGCGATCTGAGCAAAATGAAACATTACAATTGCAGTTAAGCACAATACAGAAAGCGTGATGATGTAGTACGGAAAGCATATTTTAAATACATCTGCTTTACTAGATGAATTATTAGACCACCAATACATGCATGAAATACTTATGCGTAAAAGTGCAAAATGAATACAGGCAACAAATAGAAACCCTAAAATTGCGAGGCCTATCATATTATTTAGTTTCTAGTTTAAAGTTGTCGTACTGTAACTCTTGCCAGTTGCTTTCTTTTAGCTTTGTTGTGTAACGTTTGTATTTTTTTTCAACCAATCTTACATAATCTGCATTTAAGGGTTTTAATTTCATCTGCGCATTCAATTCTAAAGTATTGTTATCTGATAGCTCAATGAGGTATTTAAAATCCACAGATTTTGCATGGTTTAAATTGTAATTGGTAATAAGACTATCCCAATTAACAGTACTTGCAATAATTAGAATAGCAAAAGCAATTTGGGTATTTGTTCTAAATAAATACCAAATGTTTTTTACGCTACTAATTTTTAAAAGCGTGGTTATAAGACCAAAAACAGAGAGGATAAGGTAGATGTGTACACCAATTCTTTTGTAGGTTAGTCCAAAATAATACATGTATTGGCTGTTTTTAGTGGCAATACTAAGCACGAGTAGAATGTTTAAAATAATCCATATTATAGCTAAGTGCTTTAGTGTTTTGTTAGCGTCATAAAAGTTTAAGTCTCCTCTAAAAACATAAAGTAGAATTAGTATCGCTATAACAATAGACGCAATTAAGGCATTAACACCATTATGAATTTGTGCAGAAAACACAGAGCCTTTTATTTCTGTAGTTGCTGTAAGTGTTGAAATATCGGTAATTAAGAAGAGTACAATTAACGCGTTTAGCATGCCAATTAAAATGATGCCTAATTGGTTTTCTTGTTTTAGTTTAGGTATTGAGAAGCTATTGCTTTTACTAAGGATGTTACCAATTTGTAAATCTAGTGCTGTTGCAGGTTCTACCTCTACAGGTTGGTGTATGTTTAAGAGAAGATAATAACCCAAACCAGCAAATAATACCCATTGTATGTTTATAAAACTAAAGTCTATTTTTGAAATAAGGTCGTTAAAAACAGGATTGCCGTTTTTGTACAAGGCAATAAAAATGATGAGTATAATTAACGGAATAACTATAATTTTTACGACGTGTAGGTAATCTATATTACTTTTTTCTTTTACTGGTTGCCCCTGTTCATTTATAGTGAAATTACGATGTAAAATACCAGCAACAGTGGTGTAAATGCCATTAAGCCAATTAATGTATAATGATGATTTGTGCTGAGATACAAGCCCAATTAAGGTAAAAAATGCTATGCAATTGGCTAAAATGGCAAGTGCAGAATCATGAAAGAAAACAGCAACACCTGTAACCATATAAAGACAAGCATAAACTATAGTTTTTTGTTGTTTAAAATCAATTTTGTTGTTAATGAAAAGAACGGTAATTGTAAGTAAACTAAAGAGTAGGAGGTTGAGACCAATAGCTTGGTTGTAAAATAAGGTGCTGAATAGAAAGGCGCCAATGAATAAGATGATTTTTTTCATGATTCAATATTTAAAAGTACTTTGTTTTTCAAAGTAAATGATTAAAAAAATAGAGTTAAGTTTTATTTATTAATTTTTCTAAAGCATTAATGTGCTTTTTAAATTCAGCTTTGCCAAGCTTGGTTGTGCTATATCTTGTATTTGGTTTTTTGCCAATAAACTGTTTTTGTACTAATATATATTCTGCCTTTTCTAACGCTTTTGTATGGCTTGCCAAATTACCATCAGTAGCACCAAGTAATTCTTTAAGCATATTAAAATCGGCATACTCGTTTACCATAAGAACAGACATAATGCCGAGCCTAATTCTATGATCAAAAAGTTTATTTATATTGGTTATTATACTCAAAATTTAAATTTGTGCGTAAAGTTACTGAAAACTGCGACTGATACCGGTTTACTATTTTACATCATATTTAAAATGCATCCAAGTTCCGTAAATTATATGCATCACTCCAAAACCAAGTACCCAAAGCCAAAAGCCAAAACCTGGATAATAACTTGCAATTAATCCTAAAATAATCTGTATAAATCCTAAGTACTTAATGTTACCAATACTATATTTTGATGCATTTACTAAAGCTAATCCGTAAAAGATAAGCATAAGTCCACCTGTTTGACCGTATCTTCCTTGACTTAAAATTATTATACAATAAATACCTCCAACTGCTAGAGGTACTAAAAAGTTAAAGAGTAATCTGCGAGAAGAATTATCCCATATTTTTTCATTATTTTTTTTTGCTTTACTAGTTGTAAGTATTATTCCTGTAACGGCACTTAATAAAGCGACCATAAAAAGTACAAACATTGCTATCCAAAATACCCAACCATGAAATATGTACAATGTGCCACCACTATAAGAAATTACTAACCAATAAGCTATAGCAGCGCCAATTAGTGCATATACGCCAGCTAGTATGCCAGATAAACCACTTAGCGAAATAAAACGAGACGATTTATTCATTAGATTTTTAATCTCGCTGATGTCTTTTAGGTAGTCTTCGTTGCTCATAATAAAAGTACTTTGAAATACAAAGTAAATGAATTTAATTGAATTTTGCAAAACTATTTTAAAAGATATTGATTAAATTAGAGCGTAACTAAAACTTAAAATCAGACACGTATGGATTTTTTACTAACAATTGCAAATATAGCGGGCGGATTATTATTAGGGTTAGCCACTTTAGATAAATGGGATGGCGATAGTAATTTTTTTAATAAAATTGCAGGCATGCTAGCACCTTTTCAAACTATAATTGGTGGTGCGCTTATTATTTTGGCTTTATTGTCGTTTTGGAGTAATCTTCTTTTTAATTGTGTAAGTATTTTGGGTGGACTTTTATTGTTAACACACGTATTTGGTAAAGTACCAGCACTAGAGGCAAGTCTAAGAAAACTCTCTACTAAATTAATGCCGTTTAAAGCTATTATTGGTATAGGACTTTTGGTTATTGGTGTTTTGGGTTTGTTTTAAAAAATGAACCCTGCTGAAGTCTACATTCTAAAACAAGAAGAACCTTTTCGGTCTATTTTATTACAGCTTCAGTCTGTTATATTGGCAATTGCACCACAGGCTGAGTTATTATATAAATGGCGTATCCCTTTTTATTACTGCAATGGCATTCCGTTATGCTATCTCAATAAGTCTAAAGATTATGTTGATTTGGTTTTTTGGCATGGTAACCAAATAGACAAGTACAAGATAAAGTTTGTAGCAGCAAACCGAAAATCTGTAATGTCTTTGCGTTATAAAACATTAGAAGACATAAATGACGAGGTTATTGTGTATGTGCTTCAGAAACAATTAGATATTAATACGAATCCGTTTAAGACAATATTAAAATCGAAAAGGGAAAATTAAGTCATTAGTCTTAATAATGCTTTTTTATTTTAATAATTTGTTATGTAAGCAATTGTCTTTCTTGTTCCGTATTTTTCTAGAATTCATCAATTCTAATAAACTTTAAAATTTAAAATGTTTAGAATTTGTTATTCTAAATTGGTTTCTCAATATACTTTTAATTTAAAAATTCAGAATCGTTTTTTTTAATTAGATATTAGGGATTTACCAGAGACTGTTTTGGTACACTTACCTCCATTTGCGCAAGGTGTGCACGTGCCTATACCGTCTTGACCTGCCGGAGTAATATCGTACTTTGGTATACATCCTAATGGTTCTTGTGTACATTCTGAGGTTGTGCAAACTGTTGTTGCTGCAGCTCTCAAAATATTACTATCCTTACTTTTTTGTACATAAAATGTAACTCTTTGTTTTTTACTTCTAAATAATAGATAAAAGAAATCATCAATTCTTTCTATAGAAACATCATTTACTCTAGTACTCTTGCCAGTAGTAACATAAAGATTTTGATTAAGTGATTCAATAAGATTATTTTTATCTGCAGTTAAGATCGCAACACCATCTTCTATTTTCCCAACCTCTACCCAATTCTTATAGGTGTCTTCCGAAATTTGATTTTGTATATTTTCTGCTTTATTAGCAGATGATTCTTCAGAATTACTGACACTTGTGCAGGATACAGAAAGTAATAGCATTAAAACTAAACTAGATTTTAAATATTTTTTCATGATTTCTTTCTTTTTTCTTTAATTCATTATAAAATTAAAAATTAAAAATTAAGAATTTAAATTAAAAATAATTTAACATTTAATCTTTTGATAAATAAGTGTTTAGATATTAATCTGGTATTATAAAACGTTTATTGTTTTACGAATAGCCACTAAATTCGTAAGTAAGCCTTCCAAATTATCTAAATGCAACATATTTGCACCATCACTTTTTGCATTTGCAGGGTCAAAGTGTGTTTCAATAAATAAGCCATCTACATTATTTACCACACCAGCTCTGGCTATAGTTTCAATCATATCTGGTCGTCCACCTGTTACACCAATACTTTGGTTAGGTTGTTGTAGCGAATGTGTAACATCTAGCACTGTAGGAGCATATTGGCGCATGGTTGGGATACCTCTAAAATCTACAATCATATCTTGGTAGCCAAACATGGTACCTCTATCTGTTATCCAAGCATTTTGGTTACCAGCATCTTTAACTTTTTGTACAGCGTGTTTCATGGCTTCCGGACTCATAAATTGTCCTTTCTTTAAATTTACCACTTTACCAGTTTTTGCAGCTGCAACTACCAAATCGGTTTGTCTTACTAAAAATGCAGGTATCTGTAAAACATCTACATATTCTGCAGCCATTGCAGCATCAGACGCTTCATGTATGTCTGTAACCGTAGGTACATCAAAAGTTTCAGAAACCTTTCTTAAAATTTTAAGTGCTTTTTCATTACCAATACCTGTAAAACTATCAATTCTACTTCTATTCGCCTTTTTAAAACTGCCTTTAAAAACATAAGGAATATGAAGTTTGTCTGTAATTGTAATGACTTTTTCTGCAATACGCAATGCCATATCTTCTCCTTCAATAGCACAAGGGCCACATAGTAAAAAGAAATTATTAGAATCTGTGTGTTTTAATTTAGGTATCGTAATCAAAGCTTATGACTTAAATGTTAGGCCACAAAGATAGTATTTTAAACCCTAATTATAAGTTTGATTTTTAACAAGGTAAATTACCCTTTTAGTACTATATTTTTTTACTTAAAATACACGTTTTATACTATTTCTTAAAATCCATAACGACATTATAAAGTTTGCAACAACTAAAATACCACCATAAAACAAATAGGATTTAGAAGAATTAGACCAATAAAAAATATTAAACAAGTCTAACAAATACGCTAGTGTTAAATAGGAAGAAAGACAGATAAAAACAATACCTAACGAAAAATTGAGCTTTCTATTTGGTGTAATAACCTGCCATAAAAAAGGAATTGCAAATAATAAGATAGGATAGGCAGAAATACCTTCATTTTTATTAATAATTGTAAACCAATATACAATTACAGATAAAAAATAAAGATACGGCACAAAACGGGTGTATTTACTAATGGTATGCATCTGTTGTGATTTTTAGGGTTCAGATGTAAATAGCCCAATTAGCGATTGGTTTTTTGAGGTAGGCTTTTACTGTTAATTACTATTACAACGGTAAGTTACGACTGTAAATTACTTCAAAAATAAATTATAACATATAATTAACGAAATGAAAAGAATATGATGTACCTTTGCGCGCTTAAAATCAGCATCTATTATGGTTAATATTAAAAATATTGCAATCATTGCACACGTCGATCACGGTAAAACTACTTTGGTTGATAAAATCATGTACCACTGTCAGTTATTCCGTGAAAACGAGAATACAGGTGACTTAATTCTAGATAACAACGATTTAGAACGTGAAAGAGGTATTACAATAACATCTAAAAATGTATCTGTGGTTTACAAGGATACTAAAATTAATATTATTGATACACCTGGTCACGCCGATTTTGGAGGTGAAGTAGAGCGGGTATTAAATATGGCTGATGGTGTTGTATTATTAGTTGATGCTTTTGAAGGGCCTATGCCACAAACGCGTTTTGTATTACAAAAGGCGATTGATTTAGGTTTAAAACCTTGTGTGGTTATCAATAAGGTTGATAAAGAAAACTGTACACCAGACGAAGTGCACGAAAAGGTATTTGATTTAATGTTTGAACTTGGTGCTGAAGAGTGGCAATTAGATTTCCCTACAGTTTATGGTTCTGCAAAGAACAACTGGATGAGTGATGATTGGAAAAACGAAACTGATAATGTTGAACCATTATTAGACATGGTAATAGAACACGTGCCAACCCCAGTTTTTGAAGAAGGAACTACACAGATGTTAATTACATCTTTAGATTTTTCTTCTTTTACAGGTCGTATTGCAATTGGTCGTGTACAAAGAGGAACTATAGTAGAAGGACAACAAATCGCTTTGGTAAAAAGAGATGGGTCTGTAATAAAAAGTAGAATTAAAGAAGTCTTTATTTTTGAAGGTCTTGGCCGTAAAAAAGTACAGAGCGTTCAAACCGGAGATATTTGTGCCCTTGTTGGTGTAGAAGGTTTTGAGATAGGTGATACTGTTGCCGATTTAGAAAATCCTGAGGGTTTAAAATCTATCGCTATTGATGAGCCTACAATGAGTATGTTGTTTACCATTAACGATTCTCCTTTCTTTGGAAAAGATGGAAAGTTTGTAACATCTCGTCATATTAAAGATCGTTTAGAAAAAGAACTAGAAAAGAACTTAGCATTGCGTCTAGGTGAGACTGCTACTGCAGATAAGTTTATGGTTTTTGGTCGTGGTGTATTGCACTTGTCGGTATTAATCGAAACCATGCGTCGCGAAGGTTACGAGCTTCAAATTGGTCAGCCACAAGTAATCATCAAAGAAATTGATGGTGCTAAATGTGAGCCAATCGAAGAATTAACTATTGATCTTCCAGAAACTGTTTCTGGTAAAGCTGTAGAGTTTGTAACTAAACGTAAAGGTGAGTTATTAAGTATGGAAGCTAAAGGTGAGCGTATGATATGTGAGTTTATGATTCCTTCTCGTGGTATTATTGGTTTGCGTAACCAATTACTAACAGCGACTGCTGGTGAAGCAATTATGGCACACCGTTTTAAAGAATACCAGCCTTTTAAAGGTGAAATTCCTGGTCGTATTTCTGGATCTTTAATCTCTATGGAAAATGGTACAGCGATTCCTTATTCAATCGATAAGTTACAAGATAGAGGTAAGTTTTTTGTAGAGCCTGGTGAAAGTATATACGAAGGCCAAGTAATTGGTGAAAATTCTCGTCAAGATGATATGGCTGTGAATATTACAAAAGCTAAAAAGCAAAGTAACGTTCGTAGCTCTGGTGCAGATGATAAAGCGAAGATTGTACCAGCAATTAAGTTTTCTTTAGAAGAAGCTTTAGAATATATCCAAAAAGATGAGTATGTTGAGGTGACTCCAAATTCTCTAAGGTTACGAAAAGTACACTTAAAAGAAGTAGACCGTAAACGTAATAAGAATATGTAATAATATTAATTTGTTAGTCTAAATTTATTTTAGAACAGCACTAATTAATTTAGTTATAACCTATAAAAAGAGAAATACTGAAAAGTGTTTCTCTTTTTTGTTTAATTTACAATATGGAATTATTTGGACTCACAGTAACTGAGTATATTGGCTATTTAGCATCTTTAATGGTGCTAATATCATTTACAATGAAAGACGTAAAAAAGCTAAGACTTGTTAATATGACAGGTTGCGTGCTTTTTATTACCTATGGTTTTTTAATGCCTACGCTTCGTGTAGGACTGCCAATTATTATTGCTAATGTGGCAATTTTTGTGGTAAACATCTATTATTTAACTAAAAAGACAACCTAATTTGTTAATTTAAGCCTTTATAAGCTTAGTTAATTTAATGTTACAAACCCGAAGGCGCTATATTTTAAAACTTTTTAAGAACACCCATATACATCCTGTATGGGCTATGTTGGCTTCAGGATTATATCCGCTACTTTACTATTACGATAAAAATTATGCTATTATAAATTCAAAATCACAATTTTTATTTTTTGTGTTTTTCTATAGCTGTTTACCAATTATATTTTATTACTCTTCTGCATTTATTATAAGAAGTTTTAAGCCCTTTGTAAAGCTTAAACCTTACGTACTTTCAATGTGTAACAGTACTTGTTTTTTGTTACTTATTATAATAACGCTATATGGTTTTGATATTATAAAAATGATAATAGCTCTAATGTTGGGTTTAATTTTAGGGTCTATTTTTTCAAAATACATATATAAAATTATTATACTTCAGTTAATTTTAATGGCACTAGTGTTACCCAAATTAATGCCAGATGTGTATAGAGAAATTATGTACTCTAAAGCATGGGCTAAACAACCAGACGCCATTGAAACGATTACTTTTAAAAAGACACCAAATATTTATGTTATTCAGCCAGATGGTTATGCTAATTTTTCGCAATTAGAAAACTCTAATTATAATTACGGTAATAGTAGTTTTGAAACTTTTCTGTCTAAACAAGGGTTTACTTCTTATAATAATTATAGAAGTAACTACGCGTCTACGCTTAGCTCTAACAGTTCTATGTTTAATATGAAACATCATTACTATGGCAATAGCACGTTGGGTATTAATCCGTCTCACAATAGTAGAGATGAAATTGTGAGTAGTAACCCCGTTTTAAAAACCCTTAAACATAACCAATACACTACATTTTTAACGTTGCAAGTCCCTTATTTATTAGCCAATAGACCTCGTATAGATTTTGATAATTGTAATATTTCGTTAGATGAAGTCTCTTTTATCTCAAGAGGATTTAATATAGAAAAAGACCTATTAGCAGATACAAAAGCAGCTATAAAACAAAATAAAAAGACTACTAATTTTTTCTTTATAGAGTCTATGTTACCTAGCCATATTGTAACACATTATAATAGTGCTACGTCTATAGAAAATGAGCGGAGTTTGTATGTAGAACGGCTTAAATTGGCTAATAGTTGGCTAATAGTTGGCTAATAGTTGGCTAATAGTTGGCTAAAAAAACTTATTTTATTTATAGCAAAAGAAGATCCAAATGGGTTAATAATTTTAGCAGCTGACCATGGTGGTTATGTCGGTTTAGATTATATGAAACAAAGCCAAACCAAGCAAACAGATCCTTTAATTATTCAATCTATGTTTGCTTCGGTATTAGCAATAAAATGGCCAGATGATAGTTATACAGATTTTCATAAAGATTTAAAGTCTTCTGTAAATTTATTTAGAGTCTTGTTTTCGTATTTAGCAGATGATAAAAGCTACTTAAACAATTTGCAAGAAGATAAAAGCTACCTTGTTATTAGAAAAGGTGCACCAACGGGTATCTATGAATTTATAGATGGTCACGGTAATATAGTCTTTAAGACTTTAGAAGAGTAAACATACTGGTACGCGTTTATTTATCATTTAAATAATACAGTTTTGTAAAAGTGATGCATTTTTACAGTAGAGGCTGATAAAGTTATATATTTACAAAAAAATAATAATGCATTTTCTTTATTTCGATCCAGGTTTAGGTGCCATGATTATCCAGGCCATAATAGCAGCTGTTGCAGGTGTTGTATTGTTTTCAAAAAATGTTATGTATAAAATAAAATTGTTTTTAGGTTTACAAAAAGAAGATAAAGACGATGTTTTTGATGACATAGAGATTAAAGATTCTGATGTAGAAAATAAAAACTAAAGTGCAATTAAAAACCGCTCATTCATCTTCGTTTAGAGATCCTTCGGGTTATATTTTTATTGAGAATAATAGTATAAAAAGGGTTATTAATCCTGTTTATTTTAATCAGTACGATGCTTTAAAAACATCTGGTTTTTTCGATAATTTAATTAAAAACAAATTGCTTATTAGCCATAAAGAAATTTCTAGAACGGCTAACGAAATCATTATAGAGCCAGAGCAAATTCCTTTTATAACTTACCCTTACGAGTGGAGTTTTAACATGTATAAAGAAGCGGCTTTATTAACTTTAAAGCTTCAGAAATATAGTTTAGAACATGGTTTTTCATTAAAAGATGCATCAGCATTTAATGTTACATTTCACAAAGGAAAAGCGGTATTTATAGATACGTTATCTTTCGATTTTTATAAAGAAAACACCCCATGGCGTGCGTATAAACAATTTATAACACATTTTTTAGGGCCTTTACTTTTGGCAAGTTACCATGGTGCACACCAATTAAAATTATTGCGTAATTTTATAGATGGGGTGCCTGTAAAAATGGTAAGTACCATGTTACCTTCTAAAACAAAGTTAAGTCCATTACTGTATACTAACATTCACCTTTTAGCAAAATTAGAAGACAAGCATAGCGAAGATTATGAAGGTAAAACTAAGACGGCTAGTTTATCTAAAAAAGGTCAGTTAAATATCGTAAAGAGCCTTTATGAATTTATAAAAAAATTAGAACTTAAAGAAGCTTCAGAATGGGGTAATTATTACAATAAAACCAATTACACAGATGTTGCTTTTAAGACAAAAGATATTGTTATTAATGATTGGATTTCTAAGATTAAGCCTTCAAGTTTAATAGATATTGGTGGTAACGACGGTACGTTTGTAAGACAAATAAACTACGACTATAAAGAAGCCTTAGTTTGCGATATAGATAATAATGCGGTAGATTTTAATTACAAAACAACAAAATTAAATAAAGACCAAAAAATGTTACCTTTTGTGTTAGATGTGTTAAATCCGTCTGCGGCTATAGGTTTAAATAGTACCGAGCGTGCTTCTTTTTTGCAGCGTATAGCGGCTTATGCACCAGATGTTACTTTGGCATTGGCGGTTATACACCACATGTCTTTATCTGGAAACGTCCCTTTTAAAGAATCAGCTAAGTTTTTCGCTTCATTTTCAAAATATCTCATTATTGAATTTCCTAAGCGTAACGACTCTTGGGTACAACGCTTATTAAAATCTAAAGCAGATTTTGAAGATTACTTTGGCTTTTATACAATCGAAAATTTTGAAATGGCCTACAGTGAATTATTCAATATAAAAGAAAAAATTCATATTAAAGATGCTGAGCGTACTATGTATTTATTAGAAATTAAAAACTTAAATTTTGAAAACAGAGCATAAATTTGATACCAAGCCTCTAATGGGTTTGGCTTTTATGGCCGCTTTAGCTGCAGGTTTATATCCCTTAATTTATTTATACACGTCTAACCATACGTTACTTTTATCTTGGGGTCAGTTTGGTTTTTTGCTTTTGCTGTTTGTGGCTTTGCCTATTTTAATGTTTTTGTGTTTCGCCTTACTTACTAAAAAAATAGCTTTTTTTAAGGACTATTACAATAGGATTTTAGCCGTGCTTAACGTCTCGGTTTTTTTAAGTTTACTTGTTTATGGTGTGTATGGTTTTAAAAAGAAAATACTAGTTTTAGTCGCTATTTTGGCTGTTGTATTAGGTATTTTGCTTTATAAGCATCTAAAAAAAATAATTAAATTTCAGTTTTTATTAGCAGGTATTGGTCTGTTATTTTTGGTGCCAACCGTTGTATCTTATTTTAATTACAGTAATGATTGGCAAAAACAACCCGACCATATAGAGTCGGTTATATTTAAAAACACACCCAATATTTATGTTATTCAACCAGACGGTTATATTGGTTTGTCCGAAATAGGACAAGGCAATTACAATAAAGACAATTCAGACTTTAACACATTTCTATTAGATAATGATTTTAAGTTGTATCCTAATTTTAGAAGTAATTATTATTCTACTTTAAGCTCTAATAGTTCTATGTTTTCTATGAAGCATCACTACTATAACCGTAACCTAAATGTGGGTTCAGAACTTTTGTTTGCTAGAGATATTATTGTTTCTGAAAATCCTGTTTTATCTATTCTCAAAAATAACGGTTATAGAACATCTTTAATTTTAGAGAATTCATATTTGTTAGCCAACAGACCAAAAATGGGGTATGATTTTAGTACTATAGATTATTCAGATTTATCTGTAGTGTCTTCTGGTTTCGACTTTAAGAGAGATGTGCTTAAAGATTTAAAATCACAAATAAAGACCAATTTAAGTGGTAAACACTTTTATTTTATAGAACGTATTAGTCCTGGTCATATTACCACATATCAATCTGCATCTGAAGGTGCAGCACTAGAGCGCCAAAAATATTTAGACCGTTTAGCAGACGCCAACTCTTGGTTAAAAAACACGTTGGCGTTAATTAACTCTAATGATGCAAACGCACTCATTATTATTGTTGCGGACCATGGTGGTTTTGTAGGTTATGATTATTCTGCGCAATCGCATATAAAACCAAAAAATAGAGCAGATACATTTTCTATGTTTTCGTCGCTTTTAGCAATTAAATGGCCAGACAATAACGCCATGTATAATGCAGATATACAAACGAGTGTTAATCTTTTTAGAACTGTTTTTTCTGCTTTAAGTGAAGATACATCCTTATTAAAAAATATAGAAAGTGATGCTAGTTTCTTATCCGTTAATGAAGGAGCTCCCTTGGGTATTTATAAAGTCATTGATAAAAATAATAAGGCGATTTTTAAGGCATTTATTACCGATTAATAGCTAGTAAAACTAATATCTGTCTGCCATAAGTTTCATTATAACCTTTAGTTGTTCTATATTTCACTTTGTATTTATTAAAGCGATTTAATGCTATTTAATTCTATAGATTTTGCAATTTTTCTTCCCCTTGTATTTATACTATACTGGTTTGTATTTAAGACATTAAAATTTCAGAATGTCTTATTAATTTGTGCTAGCTATGTATTTTATGCCTGGTGGGACTGGCGTTTTTTAAGCCTTATAATTACCAGTACTCTAATAGATTACAGTATTGGTTTGGCTATTGTAAAGCAACAACAACAAAAGTTTAAAGCTATTTTATTAGGGTTAAGTATTTTGCTTAATTTGGGTATTCTTGGTTTTTTTAAGTATTATAATTTCTTTATCGAGAATTTTAACGATGCCTTTCTACTTTTTGGTAAACCGTTAGATCTTAATTATCTTAATATAATTTTGCCTATTGGTATAAGCTTTTATACGTTTCAAACTATGAGTTATACTATAGATGTCTATAGAGAGAAAATAAAACCCACAACCCATTTTATTGCATTTGCATCATTTATTTGCTTTTTTCCGCAATTGGTAGCTGGGCCAATAGAAAGGGCTTCTAATTTTTTACCTCAATTTTTAAAAAAGCGAAATTTTGAGATTATAAAAGTTAAAGATGGCTTGCGACAGATACTTTGGGGACTCTTTAAAAAAATGGTAATTGCAGATAATTGTGCCATTTTTGTCGATGCTTTTTTTGCTAATCCAGATGCTTATAACGGTAGTGCATTATTATTGGGTGCTTTTTTATTTAGTTTTCAAATTTATTGCGACTTTTCTGGTTATACAGATATTGCTATAGGGACCTCTAGATTATTTGGTTTTAATTTAAAACGGAATTTTAATTACCCCTATTTTTCTAGAAATATAGCAGAGTTTTGGGGCAGATGGCATATCTCTTTAACCAATTGGTTTAGAGATTATTTATACATACCTCTAGGTGGTTCTAAAGGTTCTAAATCTAAAACTATTAGAAATATAGTTATAGTTTTTATTATAAGTGCCTTGTGGCATGGTGCCAATTGGACTTTTATTTTTTGGGGTATAATACACGCATTTCTATTTATAACCTTATGGCTAACCAATACCAACCAAAAGTATAAAAACACCCCAACGAGTAAAACTGCAATTCCACAATTTAAGACTTTAGCTTCTATTTTAACAACGTTTTTTCTTACCACATTTGCTTGGTTATTTTTTAGAGCTAATGACCTAAATTCTGCGTTTAATTATATAACATCTATCTTTTCTGAATCTTTATTTGAGTTACCACGTTTGGGTGATAAAAACAAAGCATTACTAGTACTTATTGTCATTTCTTTTTTAATACTAACAGAATGGAATGCTAGAAACGATAATCATGCATTAGAAAAATTAGGGTTAAATTGGAAAAAACACAACCGTTATATATTTTATTACAGTTTAATTTTTGCCATATTTTACTTTTACGAAACACAACAACAATTTATTTATTTTCAGTTTTAAAATGAAAGGGTTTATAAAATCTATCATACTTTTTTTAATACCAATAGTGGTGCTGGCTATAAGTCTTGAGATTAGAATTAGACATATACCAAATAGTTATGAGCTTAAATCTGAGTATTTAGAAAATAAGGCAGAACGTATTGAGACCTTAATTTTAGGGAGCTCCCATTCGTTTTATGGTATTAATCCAAAATACTTTACAGCACCAGCATTTAATATGAGTAATGTTTCGCAGTCACCAGATGTAGATTTGGCCATTTTAAAATCTTATGAGCATCAGCTTACAAATTTAAAAACTGTGGTGATTAGATTATCTTACGATACCCTTTTTGAACAGCTTAAACTATCACCCGAAGATTGGAGACTAAAAGACTATAAATTATACACCAATGTAGATTTAGATTACACGTTAAAGCACAACTCTGAAGTACTAGCCATGGGATTAAAACAAAGTTTAGAAGTTTTAAAAAACGAGTATTTTAATAATACGCCATTGCTTAACTGCGATAGTTTAGGTTTTGGTAAAGTAAAAAGTCAGCTTAAAACAATAGATTTAGACAATGCAGGGCGCATAGCAGCAAAGCGACACACCATATCTTCTTGGCACTTATTACATAAAAACAGCGAAGTCTTTAAAAAAATAATTGAACACTGTAACCAACGCCATATTAAAGTTTTAGTAGTTACACCGCCTGCCTATAAAAGTTATGTAAATAACCTTAATACAAACCAAGTTGATAAAATGGTTGAAACAGGTATTTATTTAGGCGAAAAATATGAAAACTGCTCTTATCATAACTTTATGACGCGTCTAAACTTAATACACAGCGATTTTTATGATGCAGATCATCTAAATAGTACGGGAGCCAAGAAATTTTCATTGATCCTTAATAGCTTAATAGAAAATTAGAATTATTTTTGAGTAATGTCAGACTATAACGTAAAGATATATAAGGTTAACGATAAAACGACGTGGAATAATTTTGCGTTAAAAAGCAATCAAGATACTTTTTTGTTTCAACGCGATTTTATGGACTATCATAGCCATAGGTTTGTTGACTATTCGTTACTAATTTACGACGATAAAAAGCTCATTGCTTTACTGCCTGCAAATAGAGTAGGTGAAAAATTATATTCGCACCAAGGCTTAACTTACGGTAGTTTAATAACAGACAAGCTTATAAAAACAACAGTAATTATTAATGTGTTTAAAGCGGTTTTAGAGTTTTTAAACGCCAATGGTATTAAGCGCATTACGCTAAAAGAGTTGCCAAGTATATATTTACAAAACCCAACAAATAATGCATTAGCTTATCTCTTATTTAGAACCCACGCAAAGCTAATGCGTACAGACCTTCATTCTGTTTTAGAATTAACAGATAACACCTATTCTAACAGTAGAAAAAAAGGTATTAAAAGAGGCGAAAAATCAAATTTAAGGGTAGAAGAAGTACAAGATTTCGATTTGTTTTGGAACACTATACTAATAGCTAATTTGTCTTCTAAACATGGCGTTAAGCCTGTGCATAGCTTAGAAGAAATTACACTTTTAAAATCTCAATTTAAAAACAATATAAGGCAATTTAATGTGTTTAAAGACCAAACTATTGTTGCTGGTACTACAATTTTTGAAACAGAACATGTGGCTCATTGCCAATATATTTCAGGAAATGCAGATAAAAACACATTAGGAAGTTTAGATTTTTTACATCACCATCTTATTAAAACTGTGTTTAAAGACAAACGGTATTATGATTTTGGAACGTCTAATATTAATGCTGGTCAACAAATTAATGAAGGTTTACTATATTGGAAAGAAGGCTTTGGTGCGCGCTCTGTAGCACAAGGATTCTATGAAATTGAAACAGAAAATTATAAACTGCTAGATGCAATTTTTGTATGATTAAATTTTTAGATCTTCATAAAATTAACAAACGTTTTCATAAAGATTACGAAACTGCTTTTAAACAGTCTTTAAAAGATTCACACTTTATTTTAGGTAAAAATGTATTAAATTTTGAAGCTGCTTTTGCTAACTATTGTGGTGCCAACTATTGTATTGGTACAGCCAACGGTTTAGATGCATTAACCCTTATTTTAAAAGGCTACATACACTTAGGTAAATTAAAAAAAGGGGATAAAGTTATGGTGCCAGCCAACACCTTTATTGCGACAATACTTTCTGTTATTCATGCAGGTTTAGAGCCTGTTTTGGTAGAGCCTTGTAAGAATACTTATACGCTCTCTATTACTAATGTTAAACAACAGTTTACGCCAAAAATAAAAGCGATAATCGCAGTGCATTTATATGGGCAGTTAGCAGATATGGAAGCATTTGCTGAGTTTTCTAATACTCATAATCTTTTGCTTTTTGAAGACGCTGCACAGGCACATGGTGCAGAAACAAGTTTGGGCAAAGCTGGTAATTTATCTCATGCTGCAGCTTTTAGCTTTTATCCTAGTAAAAACCTTGGTGCTCTTGGTGATGGTGGTGCTGTAACTACAAACCATAAAGACTTAGAACAGACTATTAAACTTCTTAGAAATTACGGGAGTAAAGAAAAATACAATAACGAAATTATTGGAGTTAATAGCAGATTAGACGATATGCAAGCTGCGTTTTTAAATATTAAACTCATACATTTAGATGCAGATAATGAAAAACGAAGTGCTATTGCAAAAACATATTTAAGAGAAATAACAAATCCTAAAATACAATTACCAAAATATAACGGTTCTAAAAAGCATGTGTTTTATGCCTTTGTTGTAGAGGTAGAAGATAGAGACGGTTTTATTAAATATTTAGAAGCTAATGCTGTAGCGTGGTTAATACATTACCCAATACCACCTCACAAACAAAAGGCTTTAGCGTTATTGTCGCACTTAAATCTTCCTATAACAGAGAAGATTCATAAAAGAATTATAAGTTTGCCAATAAGCCCAGTTATGTCTATTAAAGAGGTACAAGCTGTAATAAAAGTTGTAAATAACTATTAATTGAAACGTTTAATACACTACATAAATACCGAAGTTTTAGTTAAGGCAGCACGTCTTAATAACGCTAATATTACACTTAAGATTGTAACAGGTATTCTTATTTCTAAATTTATAGCACTTTATATTGGGCCTTATGGCATGGCACTTATAGGTAACTTAAGAAATTTTATGAGCGCCATACAATCGCTAGCTATTGCAGGTTTGTATAAAGGTGTTGTAAAGTTTATTAACGAAACTAAAAACAACGCTTTAGAGCTTTCAAAGACCTTATCTACAGTTTTCTATTTTGGCTTTTTCTCATCAATGTTACTAGCATTTTTATGCTATTATAATGCAGAGTTCATTAATAATTTAATCTTTACATCAAATTATAACTACACCTATATCATTAAGGTTTTGGCTACTGTATTGCCATTTTACGCTTTAAATATGTTTGTGTTTTCTATAATGAATGGTTTTTCTAAGCACAAAATTCTTCTAATAATTAATATTATAGGTCAAGTTTTAGGCTTATTAGTCACTTTAGTACTCATAAAACAAGAAAATATAGATGGTGCTCTTATTGCCATAGTAATTACACCTACTTTAAATCTACTCATTTCGGTTGTTGGTATTTTGTATAGAAAAAATTTAGTGTCTTATGTAAAAATATCTAATGTTAGCTTTTCTGTTTTAGACAAACTAAGTCCGTATATGATTATGGCCTTAGTATCATCTATTGCAATACCCATAGTAACGCTAATTATTAGATCTTATATTATTGATGAAGTTGGTATTAAAGAAGCAGGTTACTGGGAAGCCATGAATCGTGTGTCTAATTATTACCTTATGTTTATTAACTCTTTAATGGCACTTTATATATTACCACGGTTTACACAAATCAATACTAAAAAAGCATTTAGAAAAGAAGTATTTAGTTTTTACAAAACGATAATGCCCATATTTGGTGTTTTATTACTAGTCATTTATTTTACAAGATCGTTTTTAGTACCATTACTATTTACTGAAGAATTTAGACCTGTAGAAACCTTATTCGGATATCAAATATTAGGAGATTTTGTTCGTGTTTTATCCATGGTAATTGCATACCAGTTTTTAGCTAAGAAAATGTTTAGCCACTTTATAGTTTTAGAGATTTTCTTGTTTGTAATGCTATATGTTTCTAGTATTTATTTAATAGATGATTTTGGTTATAAAGGTGCTGTAATGGCCCATTGTTTTAGTTATGTAATGTATTTTGGTTTAATATTGTTAATATTTGGTAGTTCTTTGTTTGGTGTTTTAGAAGACCAAAGTACCAAGGACTCTTAATCTTTAAATACGTGAGGCTTCCAAAATTTTTAACGGGTAATATTGTGCTTAAAATTACATCGCTAAATGCATTTGTAATAAGTATAAGACTTGTTGTGTCTTTTTTTGTACAGAGATTATTAGCGAGTATGGTTGGTGATTCTGGGTATGCCTTAGTGGGCCAAATAAGAAACCTTACAGCCATGTTAACCAGCACATCTACGTTGGGTGTTTTTAATGGTGCTGTAAAATATGTATCAGAGTTTAGAGATAATAAAAGCGAGCTTCAAAAAATATTTTCTTCCGTAGCCTTATTTATTTTAATTGGGAGTTTTGTTTCTGGTGGTATTCTATTCTTTTTTGCAGAACCGTTGTCTGTAAAAATATTTAAAGACGAGTCGTACCATTACATCTTAAAAGTGCTGGCTATTATTGTGCCGTTTATTGCTGTAAATCGTATTTTTAGTGGTGTGGTTAATGGCCTTTCTGATTATAAAACATACGCAAAAGTAGAGCTCATTTCTTATCTGTTAAGTGTCGCAGCATTACTTTATGGGTTGTTAACTTTTAACTTAGATGGTGCTTTAATTGCCATTGCTATTGCACCTGTTATTCAACTTGTTATTTTGTTAATTGTTTTTGGTAAAACATTAGTAGTGTACGTGCAGCCATCAAAGTTAAAACTCTCGTTTATTTATAAAAATCAGTTGTTGGCATTTACTATAATGTCATTTGTGTCTACATTTTTACTGAATTTTATAGAAATAGAATTAAGAAATCTTATCTCTGACGAAATTAGTACAGGTGAAGCCGGAAATTGGACAGCCGTAATGTTTATTTCTAAAAATTATATGGTATTTGCAACCGGTTTATTCTCGTTATATGTCATACCAAAATTTGCGAGTATTCATTCTAAAGGTGATTTTAAAGCAGAAGTATTTCATATCTATAAGACCATATTGCCCATTTTTGCATTAGGTATGGTGATTGTTTACTTGGTTAGAAACTATATTATTAGTTTTGTTTATCCAGAATTTGAAGGCATGGAACCTTTATTTAAATGGCAGTTGTTGGGTGATTTTATAAGACTGTCTGCGTTGGTTTTAGCTCATCAGTTTTTGGCCAAACGTTTGGTTAAGAGTTTTGTAATTACTGAGATTATTTCTTTAGTGCTCTTTTTTGTGCTTTCGCAGTTGTTTATACAATCGTATGGTACAGAAGGGATTGTTATAGCACATTTTGTTCGTTACATCATTTATTTTATAATTGTTGCTTTTGTAGTTAGCACTTATTACGCTAAAAATGGAGCTAAAACTGAAGATAAAGATGAAGCTAAAAATGAAGTAACTTAAATTTTAGTTTGCCAAGCTGTTATATATTTCTCAGCACTTTTTATGTAATTGTGGTGCGTGTCTATAAAGTCTTTTGCTTGGTTAGAAATTTCGATTAATTTATCTGGATTTAAAACAAGCCATTCTAATTTTTGAGCAATAGCTTTTGCATTGGGTAATGCATTTATAGCAACCGTATCTTCTTTGAGTTTATAATAATTGAGCCATTCTTTTTCGGCGCCTGTAAATACAACTTTACCCTTTGCCATAGCCTCTAATGCGTTATAACCTTGGTCGTATGCATAGACCTGATCTAGTACAATATGTGCTTTGTTGTACGATGCTATATATGCTTTATAGGGAAGACTTCTAACGGTTAATATTTCAATTTTAGCATCGTGTTTTGCTTTTAAAATTGATAAAGCGTCTTCAAAAATATCATTCCCTTTTTTGTAATAGTTTTTTGAATTTATACCATGAAAGATAATAATTTTGTCTGAGGCTTTTAAAGGTTCAAATTCTAATATTTCTGTATTTATAGGGTTAGGTATTAAACCTAAATATTTTGAATGGTTTTGTAATGGTATATGATAATCTATATCTGATGCAATAACACCTTTTACCGAGTTAAAAATAAAATCGTGTAGCGCTTTAAAATCTTTTTGCACATACTTTAAGCCGTATGCACTCTGGTGTGTAGTATCTTTACCATCTAAATAAGGTGTTAAGATAGAGTACCTAAATTTACCATCTAATGCATATTTTACACTTAAATGATCTGTGCCACAAGACAATAAAAAGCTGTTTTTATTCCACGAAGAAATTAATTTAAAAATACTCTTTTCAATAGTCGCAGTACAACCAAAAGGGGCTTCATTTATAAACTGTACCACATCAAAATTGCTAATATTAGGTTGTAAAGCATTAATTTGTTTTTTTGTGTAATACGATTCTAAATCTATACCAATAACTTTATAAACTGCGTTTTTAAAACGTTTTAAAATACCACTACTATATTTCTTTTTTATAAGATAATCTACATCATAGTTTTTAAAACCATCACCATTGGCCACGATAGTTACCTCGTGGTTTAGTTGCATTAAGCCTTCCTTCAAAGAATTATGCAGCCTACTATATTCACCAACTAATAAAATTTTCATCTGTGGGTTGTTATGGTTTTGTTCTGGCACATGCAACGTCTTAATACTACCTTAAAAATCTCGTTATATTTCAAATAAGAATGTTTCATTTATATCGTTACATTTGTTTCAAAGATAGTAGTTAATGACAAAAGCCAATAATAAAAAGATTTGTATTGTAGTGTCTTCTTTAGGTATTGGTGGTGCAGAGAAATCTTCAGCATTATTATCTATATTTTTAGATGAGCTTGGTTTTGATGTTTATATCGTTAGTGTTTTAGATTATATATCATACGATTATAAAGGACAACTTCTTAATTTAGGGCAACTAAAAAAAGAAAGAGACTCGCATTTAGGAAGGTTAAACCGATTGCTCATTCTAAAAAAACACATTAAAAAGCACAAGTTTAATTATATAATTGATAATAGATCTAGAATTGGTGCTTTAAAAGAGTTTATAATCTCGAGAGTTATTTATAAAAATACAAACGTTATTTATAGTGTTCATAGTTTTAATACAAAACAATATATAACACCAAATAAGTTTATTGGTCGTATAATTTATAGGACTTCATATAAAATAGTAGCCGTCTCAAAAGCCATTTCAGAAAAGCTTAAAAGCGACTATAATTTTAAAAATGTTGAAGTTATTTACAACCCCATTGAAGATAATTTAGTTGATACTCTCCACCAAACAAAAGATGAAGCAGCTAAATATATTTTATTTTACGGAAGGTTAGATAACGATGTTAAAAACATTTCACTTCTATTAAGTGCTTATAAGACTTCGCTTTTGCCGGCCAATAACATAAAATTAAAATTATTAGGTGATGGTAAAGATTTACTGTTCTTACAAAAAGAGGTTATTACTTTACAACTCTCTAATTATGTTGAGTTTTTACCTTATAATCCAAATCCGCAACCTATAGTAAAAAATGCTTTTTTTACTGTTTTAACTAGTAAGTATGAAGGTTTTCCTTTGGTGCTAATAGAGTCATTAGCACTAGGTACACCTGTAGTTTCTGTAGATTGTAAGTCTGGGCCAAATGAAATTATTACAAACAAAGAAAATGGTTTATTGGTAGAAAATTTTAATGCAGACGCACTTGCAACTGCAATGAACACCATGTTAGAAGACAAACAATTATATTTACATTGTAAAACGAATGCCCAAACGAGTGTTGCCAAATTTTCTAAAGCAATAATTGCAGCACAATGGCAATCGTTATTAAAATAGGATTATATAAATGAATACAATAGAACACGTTAAACTTAAAGAAATACCAAAAGTACACGACGAGCGAGGCAGTTTAGCTGTTATAGAAAAAGAGGTGATTCCGTTTAGTATTAAGCGCGTTTATTATTTGTACGATGTGCCTAGTGATAGTTTTAGAGGTGGCCATGCACACAAAGAGCAGCAATCTGTAATAATTGCACTTAGCGGTAGTTTTGATGTTTTTGTAGATGATGGCAACTCTAAAAAACGTATAATGCTTAACAAACCTAACCAAGGGCTATATATACCAACACATATTTGGAGAGAAATAGATAACTTTTCGTCTGGTGCAGTTTGTTTAGTTTTAGCGTCTACAACTTATGACGAGTCTGAGTATATTAGAGACTATAAAGATTTTTTATTAGCGGTAAGGTGAATTATACAAGCGTTTTCTAAGCAAAATAAACTTTAGTTTTTTAAGGCCAATTAACACTGGTTTTGGTAAGCGTAAAAGAAATTTTAATTTAGAGTTTAGATGCTTTAAATCTATATCTTGTTTTAATAGTTTGAAGTTATCAAAATCTCCTAAAATTTTAGCTTCTAAAGCTGCTGCAAATCTATTTTGATCTAAGTAACGTTTTAATGAGCCATTCGTTTTTTCATCTGCCTTATGCTTATTTAGCATTTGTATTAAATCTGGAATGTTTTTAGTTAAAGACAAATGGTTATTCTTAGCATGAATCATTTTGTGCGCAGTCACTTTAGCCGAAAAGGCGACTTTAAGCGTTTTGCCAATAAAAACCCAAAGGTCTATATCTTCACCACAACCTAAAGATTCGTCAAAAATATAACCTTGGTTAATAGTAGATTTTGGTAATGCTATTGCAGATGTCCATAAAATATTATCTATAATACTTGTGCTAAAATAATCTTCTACAACACCAAAAAAAGAGGAGTCTACATTGCTAAATTTTGGTAGTGTGGTATACTTATTAAAAAACTTTTTAACATAAGAGGTCGCGTAGATCCCACAATTAGGGTGTAATTCTATAAGTGCTTTTAGTTCACTTAAATGGTTTGGCAACCAAATGTCATCACCATCAGATAATGCAATATAATTTGCATTCGCTTTCTGCATTCCTAAATTTCTAGCAGATGATACACCCTTATTTTTTGTTGGGTAAATGGTAATACGCTTATCGTTAAATGCGTTTAAAATTTTTAGACTGTCGTCATTGCTGCCATCATCTACAATAATAACTTCAAAATCTTTAAAATCTTGATTTAAGATACGCGTCAAAGTCTGCTCCACAAAATGGGCTTTGTTATAAACTGAAATTACGACCGAAAAAAAAGGCATCATGTTTAACGAGACATTAGAGTGCAAAGGTAGCCCAATTTATAAAATTGAAGTAAACTTAAATTAGGTTTGCTACTGAGTAGTTGTTTTGTTAAGCCTAACTTACAACGTTTAAAAATCCATTGTACAGGTTTAGAAAGGCCGTTAGCTTTAAATTTCTTGTAGACTTCTAGTAAGGTATTTTCTGTGGTTAAATTGGTGTGCTTTTGGTAAAGTTCTGCAACAGTCTCAACCGCTTTTTCTACTTTGTTTAAAAACACATTATTTGTATCTAAACCATTATGAATAGCTTCATTATTAATATGAAATACTTTGGTGTTGTTCAGTTTCATTAGTGCTCCAAAATAATTATCATAGCCATAACCATCATTATCTATTTTAGAGTTAATCTCTAAAAAGACAGATTTTTTAATCAAAAAATTTCCTGAGATAACTATTTTGTACCGATTTTTGTTACGTATCTCAGCACTTACTTGCTCGTAAGTTTTGCCATATTTCCAGCGCAACGAGAATGCTTTTTGCGGTGGTGTAATAGTATAAAAATAACCGCCATAAATAGCGTCATAATCGGTTTGTAAACAGTTTATATACTGTTGTAAAAAGTCAGTATTTTTTGGAACAACATCTGCATCTAAAAAGAGTAACCAATCATAAGTAGCTGTATTTGCTAATAATTGCCGAGTGCTTATACGACCGTTATTCTCTTTAGAGATAACGTGTTTTGCATGTGTAATTTTAGAAGTTATAGCACGGTTTGCTTCAATATATTTGGTAGAGCCATCTTCATAGCAAATAACCTCATAAGGTGTTTTGAGTACCTCTAATTGTGTGTTTAAGGCTTCTAAAAGCGCTGTAATGTTGTAGTTATATGTTGGTATTACAATAGAAATCACAGGCTTGTTTCTAACTAATTAGTTTTTGTGCTTTAATATAAGTTTCTGGTCTAAAACCATAATAAGTGTCTTCTGCGTTTTGTATTTTAATTATTTCTGTTTTAAAACCTACAGATTGTAAACGTTCGTTTAATCCGTTTACAGAATACATACGTACATGGTCTTCTTGTCCAAAGGCGAGTCGCCTTGCTTGTTCTGAGACAATACTGTAGTCTTCATAAATATCTCCGTCTTTAAATGGTGTTTGTATAAAGATGCAGCCGTTTGGTTTTAATACACGATACAATTCTGTCATAGCTTTTATATCGTCTTCAATATGTTCTAAGACATGGTAACAAATAATAAAGTCGAAGGTGTTTTCTTGTTCAGAAATAGATGTAATATCGTAATGGTAATCTGTTTCAAATTCACCTGCAAAATCAGAAGTACAATAATCTAAACCTGTAATGGCTTTTAGTTTTAATGAAAACGATTTTGGTGGAGAAAAATGAAGCACTTTTCCCGTTAGTGGTGTTTCTGTAACTGTTTTGTATAGTCGTCTTGTACGCGATAAACTGCCGCAATTAGGACATAATAAATCGCAATTGGTGCGTGTTACAAAATGCTTTAAGTTAAAACCGCAAATAGTACATTGCGCATTAGAACCTGCATATTTTGAAGCGATTAAACTTCTAAAAAACTGTTCGTTTTTTTGCAGAATGGTTTTAGGAATAATCCCTTTGGCTATTTTTTTTAAAGTGGTGTACAATCTCGTTAATTTTTACGTTGTACAACTTCAAAGACTTTGTTTTCGTCGCACTTAAGCGTTTTACTTGGGTATTTTAAAAGCAAAGCATAATCGTGTGTGGCCATTAAAATGGTGTTTCCGTTTTTATTAATGTCTTGTAAAACTTCCATTACCTCAATACTTGTTTGTGGATCTAAGTTTCCTGTGGGTTCATCGGCAAGTATTAACTCTGGGTCATTGAGTAACGCTCTTGCTATAGCAATACGCTGTTGCTCTCCGCCAGACAGCTCGTGCGGATATTTAAACCCTTTAGTTTTCATAGCCACTTTATCGAGTACCTTTTCTATCTGTTCTTTAATTTTAATTTTGTCTTTCCAGCCGGTTGCTTTTAAAACAAACTCTAAATTACTATTAATAGTACGGTCTGGCAATAATTTAAAATCCTGAAAAACAATACCTAGTTTTCGTCGTAAAAACGGAATATCCTTCTCTTTTAATGTTCTTAAATCATAGTCTGCAATAGCACCTTCGCCTTCAGTAAGTTTTAAATCACCATAAAGTGTTTTCATAAAACTACTTTTTCCGCTTCCGGTTTTTCCAATAAGATATACAAACTCACCTTTTTGCATTTCTACATTAACATTAGCAAGTACCATACTGTCTCCTTGGTAAATTGTAGCGTCTTTAAGTTTTAAAATTGAATCAGACATATATAAGTTTCAAAATTTTATTTATTATTAGGTTTGTATATCCCAAATATATGGTCACTTGGGTGTTTTTTCAAATAATTAGCTTCATAATCAAATAACGTGTTTAAAATTGCTTCTTTTTCGTCATTTAAATTTACAAAATGATGTGCGATATCTTTTAAAGCTAACGTTAAAATGTTACCACCATAACCAACTTCAAAAACTGTAGAATAGTGCTTGTGTAAAGCAGGTATTATGCTTGCAGAGTCTATACATTCTGATGGGTCTGCTAATACCATTCTAGCCAAACCAGGGCCATAAACTTTAGACTTATGCAAATTAAGGTTATAACGCTTGCGGTATGTTTTTGGTATAAGGTGAAGGGCTTCATTAATAGCTTTAAGTTGTTGCTCGGGAAATTGTAAGCGCGACGGACCAACATATTCATCTATAATTAAAAGCCCATCTGGTTTTAAAATTTGTTTTAGTTGTGTGCCTAAAAGGTGTTCTATAGATTTAAAATGATGCAAGGATGCTTTAAAATAAATAACATCAAAAGTCTCTTCTAAGGACGCTATATTGTTGGCATCTAGTATTTTAAATCTAATAGTGTTTAGCCCCTTGTTTTTAGCGATTGCTCTAGCTTTATTTAGGCGTTTGTCTGCTATATCTGTGCACAAAATATCTTTAAAGTTAGAGTGTGTTGCAAAAGCAAGTTCAGATGAGCAATCGCCACTGCCAAGCGACAGCATTTTTAAGTTGTGTTTGTTGCTTAAAAAACGCTCAACAGTAAACTCTTCAATGCTTAAATGATTTGTATTTGTAATTAATCGCTGCCAACGCGCTGTCACCTTTGGTATTATCCACCAATTTGCAGCTGAAATTTCAGAATGGTTAAAGGCCGTTTTTGCACGTTCTATCTCATTAAAATTAAACTTAGAGGTAATAAATTTTAAACCTCTTTGGTTTAGTTTTGTGTAAGTTTCAATAAAATCATCAAACGTAATTAGGCGTTTCATACAAAGTAGCTTTCAGTCTTGTAAAAATATTATTTAAATAGAAGCATTACTTTAAAATCAGCTTTTTTTTACAATTGTAGTTTCAATATTTAATAAGTCGGTTTATAATTATAAAGAATTTCTACCGTTATAGGTTTTGTATTCAATTATATTTGATTCATCATTACACACATAATCAAAAAACGAAGCTAATGCTATTAATAAAAAGACTCTTCATTATCGTTTTTCTTACGTTTTCATTGTTGGGTATTGCTCAAAAATCTGCAGTTTATACTAGCGATTTACAAGACTACCAAAAAGCCTTAATGTTATATAATAATAAGCAGTATAAGGCAGCACAGTCTTTATTTGAGGCTATTAAATACAGTACAGATGACGTAACTATTCAGTCAGATTGTGCGTATTATATTGCCAATAGCGCTGTACGATTAAATCAGCCAAACGCAGACGATTTAATTGCAGCTTTTGTAGAGGACTATCCTACAAGTACCAAACGTAATACCGCTTATTTAGATGTGGCTGATTTCTATTTTGAAAACGGAAAATACAGTTATGCGCGCAAATGGTATCAAAAAGTAGATGAATTGAGTATAGCGCGTTCTGAGCGCGATCGTTATAATTTTAATTATGGCTATAGTTTGTATGCTACAAAAAGTGAAAAGCAGGCTGCTAAATATTTAAATCGTGTAGTCAATTCTAAAGAATACGGTTCGCAAGCCAAATATTATATTGGTTTTATGGCGTATGAAGGAGACGATTACGATAAGGCAAATGCGTATTTTGAACAGGTTAGCGATAATGAAAAATACAAAGAGAAGTTGTCTTATTATCAAGCCGATTTAAACTTTAAATTAGGAAAATTTGAAGAAGCCATTACTTTGGCTGAGGAACAATTGCCAAAAAGTAATGCTAGTGAAAAATCGGAACTGTCTAAAATTATTGGAGAAAGTTATTTTAATTTAGAGCAGTATGCTAAAGCAATTCCATATTTAAAAAATTACAAAGGAAAAAAAGGTAAATGGAGTAATACCGATTACTATCAATTAGGCTATGCTAACTATAAACAAAATGATTTTGAAGCAGCGATTTCAGAATTTAATAAAATTATTGATGGTAATAATGCGGTGGCGCAAAATGCATATTACCATTTAGGTGAAAGCTATATTAATCTAGATAAGAAACAAGAAGCTTTAAATGCATTTAGAAATGCATCTCAAATGGATTATGATGTAAAAATACAAGAAGATGCCTGGCTAAACTATGCTAAGATTAGTTATGAGATAGGAAATCCTTACCAATCTGTGCCACAAGTTTTAGCGGGTTATTTAGATAAGTATCCAGAGACAAGTTTTAGAGAAGAAGTAGAAACATTATTAATAGATTCTTATATAACCTCAAAAAACTACAAAGAAGCATTAATACTTTTAAAAGGAAAGATTAGTTTTGAGAATAAGGTAGCTTACCAAAAAGTAGCATTTTTAAGAGGTGTAGAATTGTATAACGACACACAATACAACGATGCCTTAGATTTATTTAATAATTCTCTAAAAGAACCAAGAGATCCTGTTTTTGTAGCGAAAGCAACTTTTTGGAAAGCAGAAACCGAATATAATTTGTCTAATTATAATGATGCACTTATTGGGTTTAAACAATTTAATGGTTTAGCAGAAGCGGCGAGCTTACCAGAAAATGACAACTTAAACTACAATTTAGCGTACACCTATTTTAAGTTAAAAGACTATACAAATGCGTCTAGTTATTTTCAAAAATTTATAGATATCAACGCTAGTGATAGATTACGAAGAAACGACGCCTATTTAAGATTAGCAGATGGTTACTTTGTGTCTAGTAACTATCAAAGTGCTATAATGGCATACAACAAAGCGATTCAGCTTAACGAAATTGAAACCGATTATGCAGCATTTCAAAAAGCCATGAGTCAAGGATATTTAGGTAAAGGTGCAGACAAAAGAAAGGAACTTAATGCCTTTATTGATGATTATTCAAAGTCAGCCTTAAGAGATGACGCCATGTATGAGTTGGCAAATTCTTATGTAAAATCTAATGATATAGATAAGGCTATGCAGATGTACGACCGTTTAAATTCAGAATACAAACGGAGTGCATTTACCTCTAAGGCTTTGTTAAGACAAGGTTTAGTGTATTATAACAGTACTGATAATGAACGTGCTTTAACTAAATTTAAAACAGTGGCTAAGGATTTTCCTGGCTCAGGAGAAGCGGTACAGGCAGTTTCAACGGCACGTTTAATTTATATAGATTTAGGTCGAGTAGATGATTATGCCGCTTGGGTAAGAACCTTAGATTATGTTGAGGTAACTGATGTGGAATTAGATAATACGACCTATTTAGCTGCAGAAAAACCCTATTTAGATAATGATACAGATAAAGCCATCCGTCAGTTTAATAAGTATTTAAATCAATTCCCAAACGGTATTCACGCTTTAAAATCGCATTTCTATTTAGCGCAGATGTATTATAAGAAGGATTTATTTGAAAACGCACTACCGCACTACAAATATTTAGTTGAGGCGTCTAAGAGTGAATATACTGAGCAAGCTACTGTTGAGTTATGTGAGATTTACCTGCTAAACTCTAATTGGTCTAAAGCAATACCAGTTTTATTAACCTTAGAGGAAGAAGCAGATTACCCACAAAATATGGTGTATGCACAATCTAATTTAATGAATGCCTATTACCAAATAGAAGATTATAATTTGGCAAAGACTTATGCAGAAAAGGTCTTAGGGAATTCAAATTTAGATACTAAAGTAAAAAGCGATGCACAGCTTATCATTGCACGTTCTGCAATTAAAACAGGTAATGAAGCTAAAGCAAAAGAAGCATATGCTATTGTTGAGAAATTAGCGACAGGCAGATTAGCAGCTGAGGCGTTATTTTATAATGCCTACTTTAAGAATAAAGAAGGTAAGCACGAGGCGTCTAATACCACTATTCAAAAATTAGCTAAAGATTACAGCAGTTACAAATATTACAGTGCAAAAGGCTTAGTTGTTATGGCGAAGAATTTTTATGCATTGGGTGATGCGTTTCAAGCAACCTATATTTTAGAGAGTGTTATTTCTAATTTTCCAGATTTTAGCGATGTTGTTGAAGAGGCAACTGTAGAGCTAAATAAAATTAAAGCAGAAGAAGCAAAAACAAATTCATCAGTCGAAACAGACGATAACTAAAAAGGTTTTTTTTAAAATAAAATCGGAATAGTTATCTAAATATTTTCAATCAAAATATTAAATATGAAACGCGCTTGTTCAACGTATTAAAACATTAGATAATTACTAATCGCGAACAGCATCGGACTATTTAAAAACAATAAAAAACAACACATGAAAATCAAGTTTTCAATTTTTATAATTACAATACTAAGTTCTGTAGCTTTTTTAGATGCTCAAGAACGTACAAAAGATACCATAGATGATCAAGTTGTAAACGTTATAAAACCCTATACTCCTACAATTTCAGATGCCTTTAAAATTAAAGATACTCCGAAGTTAAACGATTCTAATGCTGTAAAGAAAAAGGAGATTACATATAATATCTTTTCAATACCTGTGGCTTCTACATTTACACCTGCAAAAGGGAAAGCAGCAACAGTAGATAAGGCGAAACAAGTTAAGTTATTTGACAATTATGCGTCATTAGGTTTTGGGTCTTATACCACAATTTTAGGTGAGGTTTATCTCAACCATGAGTTAAGTAGTACAGAGAATGTTGGTGGTTATTTTAGTCATCATTCTTCTGCAGGTGGTATTGATGGTTTGTTATTAGATGATGATTTTACAAAGACTAGTCTAAATGCACATTACTCTCAACAGTTGAGAGATTTTTCTTGGAAAGTAGATGGTGGTTACGACTTGCAGACTTACAATTGGTATGGTCTTCCTCAAAATTTCTTTGGGCAAGCGGAAGCTGATCTAATCGACCCTGGCCATTCTTTTAATAGTTTTAATATTGGTGGAAAACTGAATTTTGATGACGCTATTATTAAAGACGGAAGTATACGTTTTAGACGTTTTGGTGATAATCAAAATTCTGGTGAAAACAGATTTATGGCTAAAGCACGTTTAGACATTCCAATAAGAGATACCTCTATACAAACCGAAATCTTAATAGATTATATAGGTGGTGGTTTTGATACCGATTTTAATAATACTGCAGAAATTAATTATGGTAATGTTTTAGTTGGTTTAGCACCAAGTTACCAATTAAAACAAGACGATTTAACTATAGATTTAGGTGTGAAGCTTGTGTACCTTAATGACACTGAACTTGGCGATAATACGTTTTTTGTTTACCCAAATATTGAAGCATCTTACCGTGTGGTAGATGAAATTTTAATTGCGTATGGTGGTGTAAAGGGAGATTTAATTCAGAACTCATATTACGATTTTGCAAATGAAAATCCTTTTGTTTCGCCGACCTTGTTTGTTGCACCAACAGATCAAAGTTATAGAGGTTTTTTAGGGTTAAAAGGAAAGCTGTCAAATTCTGTAAGTTATAACGTCAAAGGAAATTATTTTGCAGAGCAAGGCAAGGCGTTGTTTAGGGCAAATGATGCACAAACGTTTGCTACAGAGGATTATCAGTTTGGTAACTCGTTTGGTGTTGTTTATGACGATGTGACTACGTTTTCTGTAGCAGGTGAATTAAATATAGATATTAATAGAAATTTTACATTAGGCATTAAGGGAGAGTATTTTAATTACGCTACAGATACGCAAGCAGAAGCATGGAATTTGCCAGACATTACAGGTTCGGTATTTTTAGATGTTCAAATATCAGAGAAATGGTATGCAGGTGCTAGTGCCTTTTATGTTGGGGAGCGTAAAGATCAACAACTGTTAGTTGGTACTTTGGTTTTTCCAGATCCAACAACTATTACCTTAGATAGTTATTTTGATGCCAATGCACATTTAGGTTATAAAATAAACGATCAATTATCTGCTTTTGCTAAAGTTAATAATATAGCTAATCAAGACTACGAACGTTTTTTAAATTTCCCAGTTCAAGGTATTCAGTTTTTAGCAGGTGCAACCTATCAGTTCGATTTCTAATTGTTGCGAAAGCAGGAATCTTTCAGCTCTGTCATCCTGGGCTTGATTCAGTATTTAAAAGTGAATTCTACTTTACACTTCGACTACACTAATTTTAACAGTGCGAATTAATAAAAATTTATACAGATAATTTTGCCAAATAATCAAAATGCTCACCGTCCATAACTTTCTCACAATGTAAACCAACAGTTAAACAGGCTGTTTTAAGAGTTTCAAAATCGAGATATAGCCATTTCATTGCAACTTCTTTTTCGCCTTTATAGCTGAGGTAATAATCAAGTTCGCCAGGATATCCGCTGTTTAGATCTACCCAAGAGCCGCCATCATCATCGGTGTACATATAAGAAATATCTGAAGAATCAATTAAAATTTGTCCCTTTGGGTTTAAAAGCGATTTTAAGTGATTTAAATATTTGGCAACGGCAGTTAATTCTTCAAAAATCCCTGTACCATTCATTAGTAATAAGATGGTATCAAAAGTTTCAGTTTCTTCTAAAAGCGCTTTTAATTCTGCATTTAAAACTCCACGTTTTTTAGAAACCTCAATAGCACCTTTAGATATATCAATTGCTTTTATAGTATATCCTTTTTCTTGTAAGTGCAAACTATGGCTACCAGAACCACAACCAACATCTAATATACGGCCTTTACATAATTGTAATGCTTGTTTTTCGAGCTTAGGCATTTCAGTATAGTCCCTAAATAAATAGGGAAGAGGTAGTGTGTCTTCTTCAGAGATGTTAGTCGCTGTAATGAGGTCTTCGGTATAATTTTCGTTGTGGTAATCTAATAAGGCTTTTCCGAAGATGTCTTTCATAATTTTGATGTGAATAGGGTAGTATAACCGTTCAAATTTTATTAAATTTACTTTATGCAAGACCAAATTAATAGCCTTCCAAAGCGCGCCAAAGATAAGCATAAGGAAAACAAAACCTTTTTTACTAAGCTAAAAAAGAAACCGCCAAAACAGTTAGATTATGTAATGCAAGAGTTGCACGAGCAAGAGTTTAAACGTACAGATTGCTTAGAGTGCGCTAATTGTTGCAAAACTACTGGGCCTTTATTTACCGATAAAGACATACAGCGCATAGCAAAGCATTTTAAAATGAAGGCTCAAAAGTTTATTGAAACCTATTTGCACTTAGACGATGAGAACGATTATGTTTTAAAATCTGTACCCTGTACATTTTTAGGTGCAGACAATTATTGTTCTATTTACGATGTACGGCCAAAAGCTTGTAGTGAATTTCCGCATACAGACCGTAAAAAATTTCAAAAAATTTCTAATTTAACGCTTAAAAATGTTGCCATTTGCCCAGCAGCTTTCAATATTGTTGAAGAAATGAAAAAAAGAATTCAGTTGTAATATGTTAGACTTCGGAATAATTTTTGATGTAATCTATTAGAAAAAATCACCCATGAAAAAAAGTGTACTGCTGCTATTTACGGTCTTAATTTCTGCTATGAGTTATGCTCAACCTTGGATGAAATCTTTACGGATTGCACAAGATTTGGCACTTGTTGAAAATAAAATGGTACTAATGGTTTGGGAAGGCACTACAAAATATCCTTACCCAGTTACTGTTAATGATAATAAGGGCAATACTATATTTATAAAAAATTTGTTTGAAGACGAATACCTATCACCTTTAATATGGAAACATTTTGTGCCTGTCATAGTGAGCGAAGATAGGTACGGTGAGATGTATGCAAAAATAAAAGGCAAACGCCCTGTAACTTATATTGATAAGTTTAATGATGATTCTATTAAAATTTTAGATGTAAATGGTACTATTTTAAATAGAAGTTTAGATTATTCTGAGTATATAAATATTACTGAACTTATAGAAACCTATGCTTTAAATACAACCATAATTACACCAGAATTAACCAATTATAGAAACGGGAAAAATTTCTATTCTGTTTTTTACTTAGCTTCAAAATATTTAGACCTTGCCTTGTATTCTAACGCTAAAGTAAGACCAGAAGTAATGCGTTTAGGTGCTATTTACACAAATGAAGCTAGGGCATTTTTAAAGGACGAGAAAGCGGAAGACGTCGCCAAATTAAATCAACGAATAGAATTGTTGGAGTTGCACAAAGATTTAATTTTTAATAGGCCTAAAAAAGTAATTAGAAGGTTAAAGCGTATGGATAAAACAGCAATTAACGAATCTAATAAACTGTATTCTAATTTTTTGTATTTTACAGCGTATGCCTTATTAAATAATACAGAGAAGATGCAAGGTTTAAAACCTAGTGTGTCTTCGGTAAATTTAAAGCGTGCGCAATGGATTGTTAATCTTAATAGATAAGGCTATGAGAAATGTATTTTTAGCAGTGTTGGCATTGGTCCTCTTTGGATGCTCCAGCGATGATGATACCGCAACAACAAATCTAGATTTAGAACTGTTGTATGGTCAATGGTATAATGTAGGTTTATGTAGAGAGTAAAACAGTCTTTTACTAAATGAAAATGGCACTTTTGAAGCGTTTTCGTCTAATGCTGTAGATTGTGATAATACGGAGTTAGATACCTTTAAAGTAACAGGTAATTATACTATAAATGGTAATTTTTACAATACTTCTAATGAGGTAGTAGAATTGGTGATAGATGGATCAGAGTTATCAATTTTTGAAGCGACCAATCTTAATATTAAAAGAGAAATAATAGGTTTAACAGAAACAACTTTAATAATTAAAGTATTTGAAGAAGATGCTAATATCATTAATGTTTTTGGAGAATTTGAATACGAACACTAATATGGAAACACTAATTAGCTATTTTGAAACTATTCCGTCACTTCATAGAAGTCTAATTTTAGTTGGTGGACTCACATTTTTTTGGCTACTAGAAAGTGGTTTACCGCTATTTAAGTTTAAGTATAAGAAATGGCGACATGCATCGCCTAATTTATTTTTTACATTAACCACAATCATTATTAATTTTACACTTGCTTTTCTGCTATTAGAAACAGCAGATTGGGTAAAGGCTAATAATTTTGGTATAATAAATTGGCTCCCTGAAATGTCATTGGGCCTTTATGCTTTATTAGGGGTGTTTTTATTAGACTTTTTTGGTGCTTATTTAGCGCATTTTGTTGAGCACAAAGTAAAACCACTTTGGATGGTGCACTTAGTACACCACACCGATCATAATGTAGATACAACAACAGCAAATAGGCACCATCCTATAGAGAGTATCATTCGTTTTTCATTTACACTTTTGGGTGTATTTGTGGTTGGTACACCAATAGCTTTAGTAATGCTATACCAAGCTATGTCTTTGGTGTTTTCGCAATTTACACATGCCAATATTAAACTGCCTAAAAAGCTAGATAAAATATTGAGTTATGTTATTGTGTCGCCAGATATGCACAAAATTCACCACCATTATAGATTACCATATACAGATTCTAATTATGGTAATATTTTTAGCGTTTGGGATCGGTTATTAGGAACTTACATGTACATGGATCGCGAACATTTGGTGTATGGTGTAGATGTATTTCCTAATGAAGAAAAAAATAGTAATATTAAAGAATTACTAAAACAACCGTTTCAGAATTACGAAAAGCCGACACTTTCTGCTAATGTTAAGTCTTAGAGATAGTAACATCTTTACATTTAAGCGCTTCCTCTATTTTTTGTGTAGTTAATAGACTTTCTTGTTGCATTTACCAAAATCAAGTTATGTTTATCACGGATTAATTAATTACTGTTGGGCACAAAACTTAATGTTTAACTTAATAGTAAACTACGCATTGAAAAATTTAATACGCATTTGTTTGGTTGTAATTCTCATGTTTTTACTGAGTTTTACTCTAAATGCTCAAGAGCATTATGCAAAACTCGAAAAGAATAGAAATATTCAGGCTAGTGGCCTAATACACCAGCTTAACAAAACACGCGATACACTTATTCTAAAAAGTGATAAAAAAATAAATTACCTCTATTCTATTAATAAAGATTATGGCAGAGAATTCGATTTTTATATAGATACCACATATTATAAATTACCTTTAAATAAATTAGCTAAGGGCAAACATGTCTTAGTGGCTGTGCAATCACCCAAGCGTATTGTTTTTGTAGTTAGGGTTTTAAGAGATATACCAACAAAGCCTCAATCCATAAAAGTTGTTTCAGAAGACCTCATGTTAACTGAGCCTAAGGTTGTAGCTACCAGAAATAATTAATCATAGATAACATATTTTAATCTCATTTTCTTGTAAGCCTTTAAATCGTCTTGCCAAGTTATCTTAATTTCATCATGATTAAGACCACTTTCAATTTGTTTTTGCAACTTTGTAGTGCCTGCATGCGCAGTAAAATTAGAAGTGTTGAATACTTTAGATTTATCTGTAGCATTATTATAAGCATCTATAATGTAGTCTAAAGTAAATTGTCGTTTAGCATTAACTTTAGATAAATCAACTCCATAGCAAACTTCATTTTCATGTTTTGGGTATTTAGACCCAAAGTTAGCAATAGGCGTATAATTAAATTGGTAATGCGTCTTATCTAAAAAAGGTGTTCCGTAACGTTGAAACTGATATTCGGTTCCCCTACCAGCATTTATATTAGTCCCTTCAAACAAGCCTAAACTTGGGTATAGTAATATAGACTGATCGTTTGGTAAGTTTGGCGATGGTCTAATGGGCAAACTGTAAGTGCTGTTATGATTATAGTTAAGCATTTCTACAATTGTAATAGTGCATTGAGATTTATTTTTTAACCAAGTTTCACCATTTATCATTTTTGCGTATTCGCCAATAGTCATGCCATGCACTAAAGGAATAGGATGCATACCCAAAAAACTACGATGTTCTTTTTCTAAAACTGGGCCATCAATATAATTACCGTTAGGGTTTGGACGGTCTAAAATTAAAAGCGGAATATTTTGCTCTGCACAAGCTTCCATTACATAGTGTAAAGTCGAAATGTAAGTGTAAAATCGAACTCCCACATCTTGAATATCAAAAATCATAATATCTACTTCTTCTAGTTGCACCTTTGAAGGTTTTTTATGTTTACCATGAAGCGAATAAATTGGTAAACCTGTTTTAGTGTCTTTTCCATCTTTTACCAATTCGCCAGCATCTGCAGTACCTCTAAAACCGTGTTCTGGTGAAAATACTTTTTTGATGTTAATATTTAAGGAAAGTAATGAATCTATAATATGTTGATAGGGCTCAATATTTACAATAGACTTGCCGCCATTATCTACAAAATTCGGATTCATTTGTAGTTTTAGATTAATTGAGTCTTTAAAAATAACAGAAGTCTGATTAGCAACTACACCAACACGTTTACCTTTAAGTAGAGGTAAATACGCAGTTGTTCTATTAGCACCAACAATTATAGCTTTGTTATCCTTAACTTGTTCTGGGATCTCACTCAAAGATACCATACCTGCCTTCTGTACTGCATCTTCTGTATTCATTAGATTCCCACAAGAAATCGCTACTAAAACAAATAATAAAACTGTATTTTTGAAAATCTTAAAACGCATATAGAGTTTGAATTTTGAGTTGTTTATAGCTAAACGCATTATTGGTAATAAAGCGTATAAAAGTAGTGTTTCAGCACCAATAATTAAAATTGGTATTGCTGCAATTGCTATCGGTGTTATTGTTATGCTTATTGCAATAGCGACAGGGTTAGGGCTGCAACAAAAAATTAGAGATAAAGTAGTCGCTTTTAATGGCCACATACAAATAACCAATTACGATAATAATGCCTCAGATGAGTCTTTGGTTCCGATTTCTACACAACAAGATTTTTATCCAGAATTTAAAACAGTTAGTGGTGTTAAGCACATACAAGGTGTTGCTACTAAATTTGCTGTAATTAGAACAGAAACAGATTTTGAAGGCGTTGTAGTTAAGGGAGTAGGAGCCGATTATAATTGGACTTATTTTCGAGAGTTTTTAATAGACGGTCGTTTACCAGATTTTACAAAAAAACGAAATGAAGAGGTCTTAATATCTAAGTATTTAGCAAATCGTTTAGGATTTAAAGTAGGAGATAAATTTCAGACTTTATTTGGTGAAAACCTTAATAAATTACCACGTCAGCTTAATTATGAGATTGTTGGTATCTACAATTCTGGCTTCCAAGAACTCGACGAAAAATTCTGTTTAGCAGATATAAGACATATTCAACGTCTTAACAAATGGGATGCAGACCAAGTTGGTAATTTTGAAGTGTTTATTGATGATTTTAATGCTTTAACAACTATTTATGCTGAGGTTTATAAAGAAATTCCGTCTGAACTCAATGCCACACCAATTACCCAAAAATACGCAACTGTTTTTGAGTGGATTAAGATTTTTGACAATAATACTTACGGTATCATTGCCATTATGATTATAGTAGCTGGTATTAATATGATTACTGCTTTGCTCGTACTTATATTAGAGAGAACCACTATGATAGGTGTTTTAAAAGCACTTGGTAGTTCTAACTGGACGATTAGAAAAGTTTTCCTATATAACGCATCTTACCTCATAGGTTTAGGCTTGCTTTGGGGAAACCTCATAGGTTTAAGCCTGTTATTTGCGCAAAAGTACTTAAAGTTGTTTCCGCTAAATCCAGATACGTATTACGTTTCAGAAGCACCAGTTTATATCAGTTTAGACTATATTTTAATTTTAAACATAGGCACCTTTGTTGCCTGTCTTTTAATGTTATTGATTCCTTCAATAATTATTTCTAAAATATCACCAGTAAAAGCCATTCGGTTCGATTAAAAATCGCTTTTACCTTTTAATTCTTTACAATTCACTTAAATTTGCAATGCAATACAACGCAGCTAATGTAAAAGCAAGGATTCTGCAATACTTATAATAACTTAAAGGAGACTACATTTTACTTTCAAATAACACTAACATACCCAAATGAAATACGCAGAAAACATACTAGGCACTATAGGTAACACACCAATGGTTAAAATGAATGCATTGGTAAAAGATTTGCCGTGTTTAGTGCTTGCTAAATACGAAACATTTAATCCAGGAAATTCTGTAAAAGACCGTATGGCATTACAGATGATAGAAGATGCAGAAGCAGACGGTCGTTTAAAACCAGGTGGTACTATTATAGAAGGGACTTCTGGTAATACAGGTATGGGTTTAGCACTAGCTGCAGTTATAAAAGGTTATAAATGCATATTTGTAATGGCAGATAAGCAGTCTAAAGAAAAAGTAGATATTATGCGAGCAGTAGGTGCAGAGGTTATTGTTTGCCCTACGGCTGTAGAGCCAGATGATCCGCGTAGTTATTATTCTGTATCTAAACGTTTAGGTGAAGAAACACCAAATTCTTGGTATGTAAATCAATACGATAATCCAAGTAATTGTAAAGCACATTTTCAAAGTACAGGACCAGAAATTTGGGAACAAACCGATGGTAAAGTCACCCATTTTGTTGTTGGTGTGGGTACTGGCGGCACCATATCTGGCGTTGGTAGTTATTTAAAAATGAAAAACCCTAATGTTAAAATTTGGGGTGTAGATACATATGGCTCTGTGTTTAAAAAATACCACGAAACAGGGATTTTTGATGAAGACGAAATTTACCCTTATGTAACAGAAGGTATTGGTGAAGACATTTTACCAAAAAATGTAAACTTTGGTGTAATTGATGGTTTTACCAAAGTAACAGATAAAGATGCTGCTGTGTACACACAACGCCTCGCAAAAGAAGAAGCTATGTTTTTAGGTAACTCAGCAGGTGCAGCTATAAAAGGGGTGTTACAATTAAAAGAGCATTTTAAGCCAGACGATGTGGTTGTGGTTTTATTTCACGACCATGGTAGCCGTTACGTTGGTAAAATGTTTAATGATGATTGGATGCGAAAAATGGGTTATATTGAATAGTTGCAAGCAATGATAAAAAATCAATAAACCGAGTGAAAAAGACACTATTTGAAATTACCAAAATGGACTGTCCATCGGAGGAAAATCTAATCCGAATGAAATTGGATGGAATTTCAAGCATTGTAAATTTAGATTTTGATATCCCGAATCGAAAATTAACCGTTTTTCACAGCGGAGACATTGACCAAATCGAAAAGTCAGTTATCGAACTGAACTTGGGAGGGAAGAAAATCTCTACTGAACAAACCGATCAAACAGAATTTAAAGAAAACGAAAATCAGAAAAATTTACTTTGGTCTGTACTTGCCATAAATTTTGCGTTTTTCATTATCGAAATGACGACAAGAATTATCTCAAAGTCAATGGGACTTATTGCTGACAGTTTAGATATGCTTGCGGACAGTTTTGTGTATGGAATTAGTTTATTTGCGGTTGGCGGAACTTTAATTAAGAAAAAACGGATTGCCAAACTTGCTGGGTATTTTCAAATAGCACTTGCGATTGTTGGATTTGTAGAAGTTTTAAGACGATTTTTCGGAGACGATAAAGTTCCCGATTTTTCGACAATGATTATCGTTTCAATTTTTGCACTTATTGCAAACGGAATTTGTCTTTATATTTTGCAAAAGTCAAAGCGTAAAGAAGAGGCGCATATGAAAGCGAGTATGATTTTTACCTCGAATGACGTGATTATCAATTTGGGAGTAATAATTGCTGGGATTTTGGTAAATTGGTTAAGTTCGAGTAAACCTGATTTGATTATCGGAACAATAGTTTTTGTGTTGGTAATTCAAGGAGCATTTCGGATTTTGAAATTAAGTAAATATAGTACTACTAGCTATATTGTATATTAAAAAATAGAACAAGTCTTTACTAAAACTAAGGAATGATTATTTTGAAAAGCTGCCAAATTTTTAAATTCACGATTTCGTTTTTATTCTCACAACACACTACAATTAGAAAAACCAATTGTTTACCTTCGCCAAAACCTAATACACTTCACTAATGACTGATATTACTGTAAATAAACCACAACCATTTTTACCACAAGAAGAGATGGTAACCTATTATCGTGGTGCAGATTTGCCAACCACGCTAAAAACATTAGAAGAAGGTAACCCCGTTTTAGTTACAGAGTTTTATAATAATGGCTCGGTTTTGCTAAAAGAATTACAGCGCCATCTCAATAAAAAATTACCAAATAAAACATTTAAGGAGCAGCGAGAATATCGTGCCGCTTACCACAAACTCTCTAACCTTATTGTTATAGAGATAGAAGCACATCAACTTGCAGTTAAGAAAGCGCCAAGTATTGGGTGGTTTTCAAAATTATATCCTAACACTCCAGATTTTCTTTTAACGTTTCCGCAAGTACAAGGATTAAATAGTGCTTGGCAGTGGTACGAAAATGGGATTACTATACCAGTATTGCGTAACAAAATTCATCCCTATTATGGTGTGTATTTTCCAACACGTTTTGAGCATTTAATATTATTTGATAATTGGGTTAAACGTTACGAGGGTCCAAAAAAGAATGCTATAGATGTTGGCTTTGGTAGTGGTATTTTAGCTTTACAGATGGTTAAATACGGATTTCAAAAAGTGTTTGGTACAGACACCAATCCAAATGCAATTATTGGTTTAACCGAAGCAATGGGTGAGACAAAACTTTCTCGTAAAATAGATTTAGACTATGGTTCGCTTTTTGGAAAATGGGACAAACCGACAGAATTAATTGTGTTTAATCCACCTTGGTTACCAGAAACACGTCATTCAGAAAATTTAGACGAAGCTATTTATTATAATAAAACATTATTCCCAGCTTTTTTTGAAGCTGCAAAAGAGATGCTTTTACCAGGTGGAAAGTTGGTGCTTATCTTTTCTAACTTAGCTCAAATAACAGGGCTATCTAAAACAAACCCTATAGAAGAAGAATTAGAAAAAGGTGGTCGTTTTAAGTTAGAAGATTGTTACAAGAAAAGCGTAAAACGAGCTTCAGAAAAAACAAAACGCGATTTACATTGGCGTACAACTGAAGAAGTAGAGCTTTGGGTGCTAACACATTAATAGTTTGTGTGTCTTAAAGGGTAGAGGATATTTGTTGTAAAGCAGTTATACCTATTATTAATTCTTATATTTTTTTATCTGTGTGTTGGGTTTAAATTGTTGTTGAGTTTAGGGCACTCAATACCTCTGAATATAGCGCTATTTTTTTTGTAATAGAGTATTGTTTTAATAAGGTTTGACTCTCAAATATCATATTAAAAACAGAATCCATAAGTTTCCGTAGTTAAGTGTTATTAATATCAATTTTAAAAACTTTGAGCTATTTTTATTAACATAGGTTAATATATTTGGTAAAAAACGTTAATATTTCACTTTTTTCTTACATAATTAGAAGGTTTAATAAAAAATAGCAATAAATTAGTTGAAATGCACTTTACTGTCGGTGAGTAATCATAAATGGTTGTTTAGTGTGTTTTTGTTCCCTATTTGACCCTAACCCTATGAGAATACAGCAGTTAACTTTAACAGATGCGACATGGAAGCGTGTGGTGTCTAAATTCGAGTTTTTACCCAATATTATATTATTATTTGTTTCACCTCTTTTTCTTGAAAAGGAACAACTGTTAGATCAGTTAACAAAAAAATATCCCGACACCACAATTGTTGGTTGTTCTACAGCTGGTGAAATATCTGGTACTAATGTCTTAGATGCGTCAGTTTCTCTTACTGCCATTCTGTTAGAAAAAACAGAATACAAATTAGTAAAAGTAGATGTAAAATCTATGAATGAAAGTTTAGACGCAGGCGCTACTCTAGCCAATAATCTAAAAGCAGATAATCTTAAACACGTTTTAGTATTTAGTGATGGTCTTAATGTTAATGGTGCCAACTTAGTTGCAGGTTTAAAAAGTGTTTTGCCAACAACTAGTATTACTGGTGGTTTAGCAGGTGATGGTTCAAATTTTAATAAAACATTTGTAATTGCAAATCATGTAATTACAGATAAAATAATTGTAGGCTTGGGGTTTTATGGCCAAAACCTAAAAGTTGGCTACAGTTCTAAGGGTGGTTGGGATAGCTTTGGTATAGATCGTCTGGTAACAAAATCTGAGAACAACATTCTATATGAGTTAGACGGCTTGCCAGCCCTAGCCCTTTATAAATCTTTTTTAGGCGATAATGCTAAAAATTTACCAAGTTCGGGTTTGCTTTTTCCTTTAAGTATGCGTGTTAACGAGTACGATGCTCCTGTTGTTAGAACCATTTTAGGTGTAGATGAGGATCACCAAAGTTTAACATTTGCAGGTAATATACCGCAAGGTTCTTATGTACGCTTAATGAAAGCTAATGTTAACCGATTAATAGATGGTGCAGAAGACTCTGCTAAAATAGCATTTAATGTAACAAATAAGAATATAGAATTAGCCATTTTAATAAGTTGTATCGGCCGTAGGCTAGTACTAAAACAACTTGTAGAAGAAGAGGTTGAGGTTGTAAGAGACGCGCTTAATATTAATGCTCAAATTACAGGCTTTTATTCCTATGGTGAAATTGCACCATTTGGTGAGTTTTCACCATGCGAGTTACACAATCAAACCATGACAATTACAACACTATCCGAATGTTAGAAAAAAACAACTTACATAGATTACTAAAAAGGCAAATTTCTAATGCAGGGTTTAATGCATCTGAAATTGAAAAATTTAAAAGCTTTTTTGAAACTGTTAATGATGCTTACATAGGTTTTGATGATGATTTAAAGCATATTGAGGTTATACTAGATGAAAGTTCTAATGAATTATATAAACTAAACAAGGCTTTAAAATCTAAAGTAGATAACGCCGAAAACAAATTAAATACAATAGTAAATACTATTGAAGACGTTATTTTTCAGACCAATATGAATGGGGATTTTATATACCTTAACAACGCTTGGGAGGATTTAATTGGTGTGTCTGTAAAACATGCCCTTCATCAAAATTATAAAGATTTGTTATTTGGTATAAATGCTAATGAAAAAGATAAGATAAATGAATTTTTAAATTGCCAAAACAGCAATTATAATACCTTATTTAAATATTATAAGCCAACTGGCGAAAAAATATGGATACAATTACGTTTAGATTTAACTTATGATGTAAATGGTAAACCTATTGGTACTATAGGAACCTTGTCTGATGTTACACAATTAAAAGAAACCGAAATAGAATTAAACCAAGCCAATAAGACTAAAGATGAATTTATTTCTACGATGTCTCACGAAATTAGAACACCATTAAATGCAGTAATTGGAATGTCTGACATTTTGTTGATGGAAAAATACTTGCCAGAACAACTAGAAAATTTTAAAATTTTAAAATTTTCTAGTGAGCAGTTGTTAGCTTTAATAAATGATCTTTTAGACCTAAATAAATTTAAATCTAATGAAATAGAACTCATTGAAGATGATTTTGATCTTACCGAATTAGTTCAAAATAATCAGCTACACTTCAAACAAATTTCACAAAAAAAAGAGCTGTATTTCAAAACCATTATCGATAAAAATACACCTAAGGTTTTAATAGGTGATAGCCTTAAGTTGTCTCAGGTATTAAAAAATTTATTAAGTAATGCATTTAAGTTTACACATACTGGTGGTATTGTTTTTAAGGTAGCGGTTGTAAAAACAAAAATTAATACAACCACAATTAGATTTAGTGTAACAGATACTGGTATTGGTGTTTCTTACGATAAGCAAAAAGATATATTTAAAAGTTTTGTTCAGGCTAATAATAAAACATCAACGCTATATGGTGGGTCTGGTTTAGGATTATACATTAGTAAAGAACTGCTAAAAATTCAAAATAGTAAGTTACAATTAGAAAGCGAAATTGGTAAGGGGTCTAAGTTTTGGTTCGATATTTCATTTAAATATTCTAACCAGATGCTATTAGATGAGGTGAATTATATTTCTAACACAGCACCAATAAATTTAAAGGTGTTGGTAGCAGAAGACAATAGTCTTAATGCCATATTGCTAGTTAAGTTATTTAAAAAGTGGAATATAGACTATGTTATTGCTAAGAACGGTGAAGAGTTGTTAGATGTTTTTTTAGATACTGATTTCAATTTAATTTTAATGGATTTACAAATGCCAGTTTTAGATGGCTACGATACCAGTAGAATTATAAGAAAAATGGAAGACAGTAGTAAATCTATGATTCCTATAATAGCATTAACGGCGTTCTCAGAGTCTGAGGTTGGTGATAAAATTAAGCGTTATAAAATGAATGGCTATCTAAGTAAACCATTTAAGATAGACGAATTACACAAATTGCTCGCTTTTTATAGTAATAAGAAACAACTTGTAATTTAAATAGTTTTACTAAAGTTTTTCTTATTTTCGAAGTATGCAAGAAGATTTTCTTCATTACATATGGAAACATAAAGCTTTTAATACCAACAACCTAAAAACAACAAAAGGTGAGGTCGTTAAGGTCTCACAATTAGGTCTGCATAATCTTAATGCAGGACCCGATTTTTTTAATGCTACACTCGCTATTAATAATCAACTTTGGGCAGGCAATGTAGAGATTCATATAAAATCCTCAGATTGGTATGTGCACAACCATCAAGTAGATGCTGCTTATGACAATGTAATTCTTCATGTGGTTTGGGAACACGATACAGAAATCTTCAGAAAAGATAATACTGAAATACCAACGCTAGAGTTAAAGCTTTATGTTAACCAAGACCTGCAAAATAATTACCAAAAATTAATGCAGTCTAAATCTTGGATTAATTGTGAAAAAGATTTTTCAGATTGCGATGATTTCTTGCTAAATAATTGGCTAGAACGTTTGTATATTGAGCGTTTAGAGAAAAAAGCCGAAACAATAGATCTCTACTTAAAGCGATCTAATAACAATTGGGAAGCTGTATTATTTAAAATGCTACTTAAAAATTTTGGATTAAAAATTAATGGTGATTCCTTTTTGAGCTTAGCAAATTCAATTGACTTTTCTGTCATAAGAAAACTTCAAAATGATGTATTAGATTTAGAAGCACTATTTTTTGGTCAGTCTGCTTTGCTTACCGCTGATGTAGAAGATAGTTATTTTATAAACCTAAAAGCACGTTATAAATTTTTAAAGCAAAAGTTTAAACTTAATAATCAAGGGGTGTTGCAAATGCAATTTTTTAGATTAAGGCCCCCTAACTTTCCAACAATTCGGTTATCTCAGTTTGCTAATCTGTATGTTTTAGAACAGCAATTGTTTTCTAAAGTGATACACCTAAACACAAAAGCAGAGTTTTATGAAGTATTTAAAAATGGCCCTTCAATTTTTTGGACAGACCGTTATACATTTTCTAAAAAAAGCTCTAAAGTCTCCAAAAAAAATCTAACCAAATCTTTTATAGATTTGTTAATCATTAATACCATTATTCCTTTAAAGTTTAGCTATGCTAAGTCTTTAGGGAAATCTATTGATAGTGAAGTGTTTAATCTTATTAAAGAATTAAAAATCGAAAACAATACAGTCGTTTCTAAATTTTTAGAGCTAAAGCCAATAGAGAAATCTGCACTAAGTTCTCAAGCTTTACTGCAATTAAAACAGCATTATTGCGATGCAAATAAGTGTTTGCAATGTGCTATTGGTAATAGTCTAATCGTTAAAAAATAAGTAACTTGCCGTTATGAATCTTTTTTACGCCTTACTACACTTTTTTCAGAAACGCGGCTACTACGTATGCCAACGTATAGCAGAGCGTTTTGGTATAAGAGCAAAAATTGTAAGAACTTCCTTTATGTATCTTACTTTTGTAACCGTAGGTTTTGGCTTTGCTTTATATTTGTTTTTTGCATTTTGGATAAGAATTAAAGATATTATTTACACAAAACGCTCTTCAGTATTCGATTTGTAACTTATGAATAACCCATTATTAAGACTTTTTAGATCTAAAATTTATACCGCGCTAATGTTACTCTTATTTGTAATGTTTGTAGGTATAATTGGTTATAGAACTATAGCAGGCTACGAGTGGATAGATGCAGTTTATATGACTGTTATCACTATTACAACAGTTGGTTTTGCTGAAGTAAATCCATTAGACACGCAATCTAAAATATTTACCATTTTCTTAATTTTAGCAAGTGTAGTAATTGTAGGTTATGCCATAACTATTATCACAGAATATATTTTAAGTAAAAATAATTTAGAAGACATAAAACAACGAAAAATGCAAAAGAAAATTGATGCCATGTGTAATCATATCATTATTTGTGGATATGGACGAAACGGAAAGCAGGCTGCAAAAAAGCTATTAGCTTACAATAAGCCTTTTGTAATTATTGAACGCGATAAAGAGCTTATTGAAAAATTTAAAGATGACAACTTTCCGTATGTTTTAGGTAACGCTAATGAGGACGAGACACTCTTTGAGGCAGGTATAGATCGTGCAAGTACATTAATATCTGCTTTGCCTAGTGATGCAGATAATCTATTTGTAGTATTATCTGCAAGACAAATTAATAAGAGCATGTGCATTATTAGTAGAGCATCGCAAGAGACCTCATACGAAAAACTGAAATTAGCAGGTGCAAACAATGTTATTTTACCAGACCGTATTGGTGGTGATCATATGGCTTCTTTAGTTGTAATTCCAGATTTGGTAGAGTTTATAGATAACCTAGGTATTGTTGGCGAACGTAATATTAATATAGAAGAAGTAAAAGTAGAGCAACTCTATAATGCTGAAAAAGTTAAAACTATAAAGGACCTAGATTTAAGAAAAAAAACAGGGTGTACAGTCATTGGCTTTAAGGATGATAAAGGGGATTACATTGTTAATCCTGAAGCAGATACTATGCTTGTTGCTGGTTCTAAAATCATTGTTTTAGGTAGGCCAGAGCAAATAGAACGTCTAAACTCCCAATACAACATAGAATAATTGCCACACCCATTTTAACGCATAAGGCTTTAAAAACTCGTTTTTTTTTAGCATCTTGTCGGCTAAACATTTTAAACTAACTAATAACTATAACTCATGAAGAAATATCTTCTATCACTTTTTACTATTTTATTGCCATTATTAAACTTTGCCCAAGAAGCAGAAAAGGGTATCGATCAAATTATAGATGAAAAATTTGGATGGGCTACAGGATGGTTTGTTGATTTTATTTTTTATCAAATAGATTTTGGTGGTGGTGTTAAAGTATTTTGGGTTCTATTCCCTTTAATTATTGGAGCGACTTACTTTACAATTTACTTTAAGCTAATCAATGTAAGAGGCTTTTTTACATCAATTAATATTGTACGAGGTAAATATGATGACTTAGATCATCATGAATCTTTAGTAGCTGCGGGTGATTCTACACCAGGTGGTGATAATATAGAAACTATTGCAATAGAAGGGCATGATGGTGAAGTATCCCATTTTCAAGCTTTAACCGCTGCATTATCTGCAACAGTTGGTCTAGGTAATATTGCAGGTGTTGCAATAGCTGTATCAATTGGTGGCGCAGGTGCTACATTTTGGATGATTGTTGCTGGTTTACTCGGTATGGCTTCAAAATTTGTAGAATGTACTTTAGGTGTTAAATACAGAGATATAGCAGAAGATGGTACTGTTTATGGCGGTCCAATGTATTATTTAACAAAAGGACTTAAGTCTAAAGGTTTAGGTACATTAGGAAAAGTTTTAGCAGGTTTGTTTGCAATATTTGTTATTGGAGGCTCATTTGGTGGTGGTAACATGTTTCAGGTTAATCAAGCCTTTCAGTTAGTAGAAAACATTACAGGTGGCGAAGAGTCATTTCTTCACGGCTATGGTTGGGCGTTTGGCTTAGTAATGGCTGTACTAGTTGGTATAGTAATTATTGGTGGTATAAAGAAAATTGCAAAGGTTACAGATAAGATTGTACCATTTATGGTTGTAATATATGTTGCAGCTTCTTTATTTGTAATATTTGCTAATTATGATATGATAGGAGATGCTTTTCTTCAAATATATAATGGTGCATTTAGTCCAGAAGGTGTTGCAGGTGGTGCAATAGGTGTTTTGGTACAAGGGTTTAGAAGAGCCGCTTTCTCAAACGAAGCAGGTGTAGGTTCTGCTTCAATAGCACACTCAGCAGTAAAAACAAAATACGCTGCAAGTGAGGGTATGGTAGCTTTGTTAGAGCCATTTATAGATACTGTTGTTGTTTGTACAATGACAGCTTTAGTATTAATTATTACTGGTAATGTAACATCGGCTAATTCTGGTCTAGATGATGCACAAGCTATACTATTAACATCTGGTGCTTTTGAGTCGGTAATTTCTTGGTTTCCTTATGTATTAACAGTCGCAGTTGTATTGTTTGCTTTTAGTACTATGATCTCTTGGTCTTATTACGGTTTTCAAGGATGGGCATATTTATTTGGAAGATCAAAAAAAATGGAATATCTGTACAAAATTATATTTTGTGTTTTTGTAGTGATTGGTTCTGCAGCCAGTTTAGGTTCTGTAATCGGATTCTCAGATGCCATGATTTTTGCAATGATGGTGCCTAATATGGTAGGTTTGGTTATTTTAGCTCCTAAAGTAAGAGCTGAACTCAAAAAATATACAGACGCTATTAAAGAAAGAAAAGCTTAACACACAAACATAATAAATATGAAATCCCACTTCCAGTTTACAAATAAACAGCGAAGTGGGATTTTTTTATTGTTAGTAATTATACTAACATCACAATGCATTTACTTATTTGTAGATTTTTCTAAGGATAGTTTGCCAGAGAATAATGATGAACTAATTTCTTTTAGAAACGAAATAGATTCGCTTAGGCAAATAAAATTAGAAAATTCTAAACCGAAGATTTATCCATTTAACCCAAACTATATTACGGATTATAAGGGGTATAGCTTAGGTATGTCTAATGAAGAAATAGATAGGTTGCATAGGTTTAGAGCTAAAAACAAATGGGTTAATTCGGTAGGTGATTTTAAGAAAGTTACAAAGGTTTCAGATTCACTTCTAGATAAAATAGCACCGTATTTTAAATTTCCAGATTGGGTAACAAACCCAAAACCCAAACACAACAGATATTCCAATTCGTATTCAGATAATAGTAAACCAAAAAGTTACGATCAAAAAATAGATTTGAATATTGCCACAGCAGCTCAATTAAAAAAAGTCTATGGTGTAGGTGAAAAGCTTTCCGAGCGTATTATTAAATACCGCAATAAGTATGATGGTGGTTTTGTCGCAGACGCACAACTTTTAGATGTTTATGGGCTAGAGCCAGAAGTTATAATCCGTATAAAAAATGACTTTACAGTAAAAACACCTAGAGTTATTCAAAACTATAATCTCAATACAGCCACACGAGACGAGTTGGTAACTATTCAATATATAGATTATGAAATAGCTAAGCATATTATAGAAGAAAGAACACTAAGAAATGGTTTTAAAACTTTAGAAGATTTAACAAAAGTTGAAGGTTTTCCAATAAAGAAAATAGAGATTATTAAGTTATATTTACACCTCTAAAAAAAACTACACTAAATGTCTAATTTATATTTTACAGAAGAGCATAATTTATTCAGAGAAAGTCTAAGAGACTTTTTAAAAAAAGAGGTTGTTCCGCATATTGATAAGTGGGAAGAAACTGGTAAAATAGAACGTTTTATCTGGAAGAAGTTTGGTGATATGGGCTACTTTGGTTTAGCATCTCCCGAAGAATATGGTGGCTTAGATCTAGACTTATTTTACACCGTTATTTTATTAGAAGAAATGCAACGCATTAACTCTGGCGGATTTGCTGCGGCCATTTGGGCACATGCTTATTTAGCAATGACACATCTTAATAAAGAAGGTGACAAAGCTATTAAAGAAAAATATTTAGTAGATAGTATAGCAGGTGACCAAATAGGATGTCTTTGTATTACAGAACCTTTTGGTGGTAGTGATGTTGCAGGCATGCGAACAACTGCAGTAAAAAAAGGTGATACTTATGTCTTAAATGGCTCAAAAACATTTATTACAAATGGTGTTTATAGCGATTATTTAGTTGTTGCTGCTAAAACGAGTCCAGAGTTAGGCAACAAAGGGATTAGTATTTTTGTAATGGATAGAGATATACCTGGTATTTCTGCAACTAAATTAGATAAATTAGGTTGGAGAGCATCAGATACAGGCGAGATTGCATTTGATAATGTTGTAATACCTGCTTCAAATTTAATGGGTGAAGAAGGTCAGGGTTTTCCTTATATAATGCAACATTTTGCATTAGAACGTTTAATTATGGGGATTAATGCACATGCAAGTGCAGAGTATGCTTTAGAGTATGCAAAACAATATATGAGCGAGCGTACTGCTTTTGGTAGAACTATAAATAAGTTTCAAGCACTAAGACATACCTATGCAGATTGCGAAACACAAATGGAAATTTGTAAGCAATTTAATTACTACGTAGCTAAACGTTTAGATATGGGTGATTATGTGGTTAAAGAGGCAACAATGTCTAAACTCCAATCTACAAAAATGTCTGATGACGTTATTTACCAATGTTTACAGTTTTTAGGTGGTTATGG
>JAOEWO010000079.1 GCA_028383925.1 Winogradskyella sp. | reverse complement strand
ATTTTCTTTTATCTATAATCTCTTTTCAAACTATATATATGAAAATAGAAACATTACAAACATTAGGCGAATTAAAAAAAGCGGGTTACGAATCAAAATCTATAAAAGATGAATTGAGAGACAACCTCATAGAAAATATTAAGAATAAAGTGACCACATTTGAAGGTATTCATGGGTATGAAAACACCGTGATTCCAGAATTAGAACGTGCTATTTTATCGCGACATAATATAAATTTGTTAGGATTAAGAGGACAAGCAAAAACACGTTTGGCGAGAATGATGATTACGTTACTAGATGAGTATATTCCTGTTGTGGAAGGTTCAGAAATTAATGACGATCCGTTAGCACCAATATCTCGATTTGCATTAGAGTTAATTGCCGAGAAAGGTAATGAGACTCCAATAACATGGCTGCATAGAAATGACCGTTTTGCCGAAAAATTAGCAACGCCAGATGTTACAGTTGCAGATATTATTGGAGATGTAGACCCCATAAAAGCGGCAAATTTAAAATTGAGTTATGCAGATGATCGTGTTATTCATTACGGAATGATACCTCGTGCCAACCGTTGCATTTTTGTAATAAATGAATTACCAGATTTACAAGCGCGTATTCAAGTAGCATTATTTAATATTTTGCAAGAAGGAGATATTCAAATTAGAGGATTTAAACTTCGTTTACCTTTAGATATGCAATTTTTATTTACAGCAAACCCTGAAGATTATACCAATAGAGGAAGTATTGTGACTCCACTAAAAGACAGAATTGGATCTCAAATCTTAACACATTACCCAGAATCGGTAGAGATAGCAAGAACAATTACAACGCAAGAAGCTAAGTTAGATGAGCGCCAAGCAGAAGCTGTATATGTGCCAGAATTAGCGAAAGATTTATTAGAGCAAATTAGTTTTGAAGCACGTAAAAGTGAATATGTTGATGTAAAAAGCGGTATCAGTGCACGTATGAGTATTACTGCTTTTGAAAACTTACTAAGTACCGCAGAGCGTCGTGCTTTAATTTCTGGTGATGAACATACTTCTGTACGACTATCTGATTTTATCGGTGTAATTCCAGCAATTACAGGTAAAGTAGAGTTAGTATATGAAGGTGAACAAGAAGGTGCTGATTTTGTGGCTAATGCTTTAATGGAATCTGCTGTAAAAACATTATTTCCAGATTATTTCCCGAAAGTTGAAAAGCTACAAAAGCAAGATGAAGAAACACCTTATGATGATTTAGTATCATGGTTTTTTAATGGAGAAGGGTTTGAGTTGCTAGACGATTATAATGATGCCACATATAAAAGTACATTAGATGCAATTACTCCTTTGGATGCTTTAATTGCAGATTACCAGCCAGAAATAGATCCAAGAGACGTGTATTTTGAAAAAGAGTTTATTCTTTGGGGTTTAGTACAATTTAAGAAGTTGAGTAAATACCGTTATTCTGAAGGCTTACAGTTTCAAGATCCTTACGGTAGTTATATTAGTGGTTTGTAAAATTTCAAAATAGTAGAATTTATAATATTAGAATCGCAGAGTTTCATACGCTTTGCGATTTTTTTTATTTAACTAGAATTTTAATTATTCAACTGTAAATCTTACACTATTATAAAGTGGTATACCAGTAATAGTTATCCCTTCAATTTCAATGATATAATCACCTTTAATATCTGATGTAAGAAAGGATAAGTTTTGGGTTTTATACTGTTTTGTAATTTCCACTTTTGGATTCCAGTAGAGGGTTGTTCTTATATCGGCTTTTTCAGTTCGCTCAGCGTCACTAGTATATTTAGGTGAATAAAATTCCATGGCAGTATAAAAACCTTTTGTATTAAAATTTATTATTCCTGTCTTTCTGTCTATGCTTCTCCGTTTTTCCCTTCTTGTATAAATAGTAAAAACACCACCTGCTGAATTTGAGAAAATAGCGGCATTTGTACCTCTATAATAGTCTACAAATGATATTTGAGTAGCAGGTAATCTAGCAATTTCTTCAAGCTCTACGTCCATATCATCTAATAGGATTCTTGGTCTAACATTGACACCTCTAATAAAAAAGTTTTTCCCAGTAAAAACAACACCAGGAAATCGCGTTAATAAGTTTAAAGCAGTTTGTTTACTTAATGTTTCGTCAGTTTCTATATCTAATCTGTAGCTTGGGTCATCAAATTTAGACCGTTCTATCATTTCTTTTTGTCGTTCTTCTTTTTCAATATTTTTATTTCCAATAATTAAAACTTCTTCTAGTTTCTGACTATTAGAATTGTATTGATACTTAACATCGCTTATGTATTTGGTTATTTTCGAAATAGTAGCAGCTTCGTTTGTTTCGACTTTAATAGTTCTTGTATTAGCACGTCTACTTAATTTAGGATTCATTTTTACGCTATCTAAAAGAATTTTTATAGCTCTATCGTTATCACTATTCTCATTAAAATTAGTAAGTCGCGCTTGTATTAAAGTGGGTATAGAATCGTAAAAAATAAAAGGCCCATAATTAAACTTACCACTACCATTTGTTCGTTCGGTATAGCTACCACTTAATTGGTCGCTTAAAAACGTAAGTGAGGTAAATGATGCTGTTGTTTTATCTGTGGCTTTTAATAGTTTGGTGGTTCCAGAAATGGATATACCTTTTTCAACAGTAAAACTATTAGTAGTGTTTTGGTCGTACAGTAGGTTTTGCCATGTAAATCGTCTCCACCCATGTGTGTACTTTCCTGAAATAGGTTGACTAAAAATTCATCATTTATTGATAGTCACTTATGAAAACAAAAAAAGAACACTGGCTAAAAAAAAGCTACCAAAAAGCAACTTTAGAAACCAAACTTTTAGTCGTTGACCAAATTCAGAATGGTCAGATTTCTACAAACTTTGCATCCAAAAAATATGATGTTCCTAGAACAACTATTTCTTATTGGATTAGAAAATACAGTACCTTAGTACAACAAAATACAGGTATGAGTAAAAACGATGAAATAAAAAAACTAAGGGAACGCATTGAAGAACTGGAGTTTGTAAAAGACTTTCAGCAAGATATTATTGCGGATATGGAACTTATTACTGGTGTCGATATGTCAAAAAACTCATTGCCCAAATCATTAGCAAAAGAGATAGAACTAAAGAAGAAAAACCGTTTAAAAGAAAATGGCTCTATCAATGCTTTGGGATTAGTAAACAAGCCTTCTACAAACGACGCAAAACAAGACAAAGACAACAAATAGATCATCAAAAACTAATTGTAATGGTCAAGGACTACCGTAAAAAAGTAGGCTCTAAAACCGGTGGAATAAAACTTTATGATGCGCTTAAACAAGACTTTATTAATGCTGATATTAAAATAGGTAGAGATAAATTTTATCGCTTTTTAAAGCTACATAAGTTATTAGTGCCTAAATCGAAAAACTACATCACAACAACAAACTCTAACCATATGTTTAAAAAATATAAAAACTTAGTAAACGACCAAGTCCCTACTCGGTCAGAACAACTATGGGTAAGTGATATAACATACATTAAAACCGAAAATGGTCATAATTATCTTGCGTTAGTAACCGACGCTTATTCAAAGCAAATTATGGGTTACAATCTAGACAACCATATGAGAACATCACTTTGCACAGAGGCGCTCGCTATGGCTATTAAAAATAGAAAATATCCTAGTCAAAAGCTTATCCATCATTCCGATAGAGGTTTTCAATACTGTAATCCCAAATACACTGAGTTTGCTGAAAGCAATAGCATTACAATGAGTATGACCGAGCAATACGACCCTTACGAAAATGCAATTGCAGAACGCATTAATAGAACTTTGAAATATGAATATGGGCTAAAACAGACCATTAAAAACACAGATCTTGCACAAAAAATGACTGAGCAAGCTGTCCATATCTATAACAATCTAAGAACCCATTTTAGCCTGGACTTAAGAAAACCAGCTGAAGTCCATTTAAATCCTAACATCAAATACAAATCGTATCGAAAAAATAAGGTAAATTTACCTGAGCTTACGAT
>JAOEWO010000078.1 GCA_028383925.1 Winogradskyella sp. | reverse complement strand
TTTGTAATCTTCATGCAAAAACCAACCTATTGCCCAAAAATGTGGAAATTGCCAAAAAAACTGAATAGCAAATAAGGTACCTGGCTCAATACCAAAGTTATTTCTTGCAGCAACCCAACCCAACATAAACGGAATGGCACCAGGTAAAGCACCAACAAATACAGCTAACGATGTTTTAGTTTTTAGTGGTGTATAAACACTTGTGTAAAGAAATATAGAAATAGCACCATACATTGCTGTTTTTGGATTGATAATATATAACGTTACCAAACCTGCAACTGTAAAAGATGTCGCAATAAAAAATGCCATATTAACAGACATTCTACCTGCTGGTATAGGCCTGTTTTTTGTTCGGTCCATAAGCGCATCCAAATCGCGCTCTATAATTTGATTGTAAGCATTAGAGGCACCTACCATAAAATAACCACCAAAAGCTAATAATGTTAATGTAGTAAAATTTATAGTTTCTGCGCCTAGTAAGTATCCTGCTATGGCAGAAAACACCACACTAATAGACAATCCCATTTTTGTGATTTCTTTAAAATCAGTGATTGCTGAAGCCTTTAATATTGAAGATTTTGTACTACTCAAAAGTGCTGTTATTAGTTCTGTTCTTAGCGATTGCAAAGATAGTCTGAAAATTGATTACAGCCAACGTAAAAGATTAGTTTTATATTTTAGAATGCTAGAAAAATTGCCTTTGTTTTATTTTTTTTGTTTTTGTAAAACAAAAGCAGTAAAAAAAAAGTTATAAAACGGATGCAAACAGTCTTAATTTAGGTTTACAGTAATGGTTATAAAACGTTAAAGCGCTATATAATTTTATAACATAAAAAGTACCGATTAAAAATCGTTATACCAGTTAAATAAATCGGTGCGCAGCCCAATACTAAACCAAAGTGTATTAGAGGCCATAGTTGAAGATGTTATAGCTTCAGGGTTAAAATCTCGGTAGATAATATTTGTAAAAAGCTTAAGGTTAGTTGTTGGGTTAAGGATATAACCTACCTGTATCTCAGTCATAAAACTAGTCGTATTATTACCTTGGCCTATAGTAACACCAGTATCTAGAGGACGGTTATTTTCACTACTATAAATATCGCCACCATAAGCAAAACTATCTTCTGGAGTATTAAAATCTAATCCGCGTTCACCTAAAATAATTTTAGCATCACCAAACCAACGCTTATAATTATACCTTCCAATTAAAACAAGTTCTCTAAAATTAGAACCCCAAAGGTGCGCCATTGGCTGATTAAAATTTGCGTAGTTAAGCGTTACAGAATTATGAGAATAGGTATATGGCCTTACTTGATTATATTCAGCTTGTAGCAATAAGTTATCTACTTTAAAGGCGTTAAAATATTTGACACCTAATTGATAACCAAATTTATTTTTCCAGCTTTTATTACCACCCGTTATATCACTTAGCGAAAATTCATCTAAAATAAATTGACCATATAAATTAACTTTATTATTCCATTTATACTTGGCACTTAGACCTAATATAGCGTTTCCGGCATCTTGCCCAGTTTGAAACTCTATAGCTCTAAATAGTATCACTGGATTAAGATAGTTAATGTCAAAACCTCTTCCGTTAGCATTTGCCCACATTACAGACTCAAACAATCCTATATTTAAACGCTTAGTAACATTAAGACTTAAATAATGATTAGCCATATATTTAGGTAAAAATGCACCATCTTCTACAACTTCATCTCTTACGTCTCGTAACCACATCCAAGTGCTTGTGTACTTTATTTTCCAAAAGTTAACATTCAATTTTAAAAAAGGGTGCGGACTCGCTACATCACTTTGTAATAATGAGCGGTAACCGTCGCCAATAAAGTTTTTACCATGACCAAATTGAATATTTATAAAATCTGCTGGTGTATAAGACAAATAAGCTTCGGCTACAGGATAATCATAAGAATTCTCTTTAAATCGTTTTGCAATACCCCGTCCTGGTATTATTGCTGGATCTGGGCCAAATGCTTTTAAACTTTCTGCAAACTGATTAAAATAATCTGCAAACCGTCCTTGACTCTCGTAAACTGATGCAGTAACATTAAAACGTTTACCAAAACCAGCTTGTATAAAAACACCTCGTGTATTATTCCATGTAGAACCAAATTCTGCTTCGGTATCTCTACCAACTTGGAGGTCTAAAATAGGATCTACCGTAAACCAATAATCGTCCGCCTGTACTTGCACTAAATGTTCATTGTAAAGTTTTTTACCAATCCAAGACTCAACATCTTTTGTTAAACTTTGTTTTTCTGCTTCTATATCATAATAGCGTTTAACGTCATTATACAAAAAAGGTTTTGCTGCTGTGTGGCTATTGGTACCTAAAGCATTCATCTCAGCATCAAAACGTGCATAGTACCCATGTGTAAATGGTATATTTAATTGGCTGTTGTACTCAGTATTCTCATAAGGTTTTAAACTATTATTTACAGCATCAAACTCATTAGACAAAGTGGCATTTAAGCTGTCGCTCTCTGTAAAGATATTAAGCTTTTTATCTGTTAACGTCTCAACCGGTTGCTTTAAGGGTATGGCTATAGCGATACTGTATTGCACAAAAATTGGTCGACTATTATAAGTTGCTGGGTTTACTTTGGGTAACGCATTAAAAACACGTTTAGTTTCGGCCTTTAATTCTTCAAAAATAGCATTTGTATAAATTATTTTGAAGACACCTTCTGTATCAACCTCAAAAACGACCTGCACAGACCCTTTGTAACTATTTTTGGCAACTACTTGAGGCACTTTAAAATTGGAAAATATAAAATTATTTAAAGTATAATTAAAGCACGATTTAAGTGTTTCTACACTTTTAGACTTGCATTCACTAAAAACAGGAGGCTTCTCATATGTAGTTAAGGTTTGCGCATTTAGTAACGCAGATAAAGACAGCATAAAAAAAAGAAGTAAATACCTCATAAATACAAAATAATTTGATGGCTGAAAGATACTTATTTTTTTTACTAACCTTAAAAACAAAAAACCGTTATTGTACAATAACGGTTTTGTTTAAAATAAAAGTAAGTTTAATCTCTTACCATAAAGCGTATGGGAAGTGTATAAATAACACCAACTGGATTATTGCGCTGTAATCCTGGCTGCATCTTAGGTATTTTATTAATAACACGTTGCGCTTCTTTTGCTAAAGCTGGGTGAGGTGCTCTTGTTTTTATATCTATTACGTTACCAAACTTATCTATAGTAAATTGTGTTTGAATAATTTGTTTACCAGAAAGTCCGTTTTCTTCTGCAATATCACCATTAAATTTTCTACTTACGAGTTTACTGATTTTTTGAGACATACATTTTCTACGCTCGTCATTAGTATTATACTTTTCGCAACCAGGATATACTGGCACTTTTTCGATATGAATAAAAGGAACTATAATATCTTCTTCGGGTGCTTTAAAAACATTAATATCTCCAACCTTTGCTAGCTGAGATTCTGCCTTTGGTGCGTCTGGTGTATTGATGATTTTTTCAACAATAGGAGTATCGTCCTTTACAATCTTAAAAATATCTTTAAGATCTTGACTTGGTACTGGTTCTGGATCTTTAGGTTTAATAACCTCAACTACAAATGGCTTTACGTAATCTAACTTCATTGGATCTTTTGAAGCTGTTTCTACGTCAATTATAATTTTTTGATCTTGAAACTGCATTTCAAAAAGTGCATAGGTGCCCAATAAACAAAGTATCAGCCCTATTTGAAAGTACAGGGATGAGTTTTTTTGTAAATTTGCATCATGCTTGTGAGGTTTCTTCACTTCAGTAACACTCTGACCAGTGATACCGAAGTCTTTTTTAGAATTTTTCATAATACTTAATTATTTAGATGTTAATATTATGATAAAGTCACAATAAGCATACCAAAACAAAAATCCCGTCCAATTAATTTTGAACGGGATTTTTAATATTATAAAAAACTATATTTAGTCTTGTACTTGAAAAACAATTGGTAACGAGTAAGGCACAATAACAGCCTTACCTCTTTGCTTACCTGGTTTCATTTTTGGAAGTAAACCAATAACACGTTTAGCTTCTTTTTCTAAGCCAGGATGAGGTCCTCTTGCACCAACACCTACAACGTTTCCGTTTTTATCAATTTTAAAGGATACAAAAATTCTTTTTCTACCAGATGGTAAACCAAGATCGCTTGCTAAATCGACATTAAATTTTTTGTTCACGAATTTCTTTACCTTCTCAGACATACATGCTTTTTTTGCAGCATTGCCTTTTTTCTTTTCACAACCAGGAAATACGGGTACGTTTTCAATCACAGAAAATGGCACCTCAATATCTTCCTCTATTTCTTCTACA
>JAOEWO010000077.1 GCA_028383925.1 Winogradskyella sp. | reverse complement strand
AATTACTCAGCAGATAGCATTCAGGCCTTAGAAGGTATGGAGCATGTACGTATGCGTCCTTCAATGTATATTGGTGACACTGGCGTTAGAGGTTTACACCATTTAGTTTATGAAGTGGTAGATAACTCAATTGATGAAGCTTTAGCTGGTCATTGTGATAATATTACCGTAATTATAAATGAAGATAATTCTATAACCACTGAAGATGATGGTCGTGGTATACCAGTAGATTTACATAAAAAAGAGGGAGTTTCAGCCTTAGAGGTTGTAATGACTAAAATTGGTGCTGGTGGTAAGTTTGATAAAGATTCTTATAAAGTTTCTGGTGGACTTCACGGTGTTGGTGTAAGTTGTGTTAATGCGCTATCAGATAATTTAAAGGCAACAGTTTTTAGAAAAGGTGAGATTTGGGAGCAAGAATATGAGAAAGGTAAAGCCATGTACCCTGTTAAAAAGGTTGGTGATACTGACAAGAGAGGAACAATAGTTACTTTTAAGCCAGATGCTACAATTTTTACCCAAACCTTAGAATATAACTACGATACTTTAGCTAGCCGTTTGCGTGAGTTAGCCTACCTTAATAAAGGTATTACAATACATTTAGTAGATAGACGTAATAAAAAAGAAGATGGAGAGTTTGAAGGGGAGACATTTCACTCTACAGAAGGACTTAAAGAATTTATTAAATTCTTAGACGCTAGTCGTGATCCGTTAATAAAAGAAGTGATTGCTTTTGAAGGTGAAAAGAATGGTGTACCAGTTGAGGTTGCCATGATTTATAACACATCATATGCAGAGAATTTACACTCGTATGTAAACAATATTAATACACACGAAGGTGGAACACACCTTTCTGGTTTCCGTCGTGGGTTAACACATACGCTTAAGAAGTACGCAGATGAATCTGGTATGTTAGACAAATTAAAGTTTGATATTGCTGGTGATGATTTCCGTGAAGGTTTAACGGCTATTATTTCTGTAAAAGTGCAAGAGCCTCAGTTTGAAGGACAGACCAAAACTAAATTAGGAAACAGAGAGGTTTCTGCGGCAGTAAGTCAATCGGTTTCAGAAATGCTAACCGATTATTTAGAAGAAAATCCAGATGATGCAAAGACTATTGTTCAGAAAGTTATCTTAGCAGCTCAAGCACGCCATGCAGCACAGAAAGCTCGCGAAATGGTGCAGCGTAAAACCGTAATGAGTATTGGCGGTTTACCTGGTAAATTAAGTGATTGTTCTTCTCAAGATCCTACAGAATGCGAAATTTACTTAGTTGAGGGAGATTCGGCAGGTGGAACAGCAAAAATGGGTAGAGATAGAGCGTTTCAAGCGATTTTGCCATTAAGAGGTAAGATTCTTAATGTTGAAAAAGCCATGACGCACAAGGTGTTTGAAAACGAAGAAATTAAAAATATCTTTACTGCTTTAGGGGTTACAATTGGTACTGAAGAAGATAGTAAAGCTTTAAACCTTTCAAAATTAAGATACCATAAAATAGTGATTATGTGTGATGCCGATATTGATGGGTCTCACATTGAAACTCTAATCTTAACCTTCTTCTTTAGATATATGAAGGAGCTAATAGAAAATGGACATATTTACATCGCCACACCACCTTTATTTTTAGTAAAGAAAGGTGCCAAAAAAGAGTATGCTTGGAATGATGAAGAGCGTTTAGCATTAATGAATCAGTTTGGTGATGGCGCAAAAATTCAGCGTTATAAAGGTCTTGGTGAGATGAATGCGGTACAACTTTGGGATACGACTATGAATCCTGAATTTAGAACGCTACGTCAAATTCAAATAGATAATGGAGTAGAAGCAGATCGCGTATTCTCAATGTTAATGGGTGACGAAGTGCCACCACGTAGAGAGTTTATTGAAAAGAATGCTATTTATGCAAATATTGATGCTTAATTAAATTTCTAATATTTTAAATTCTGAAACTGTTTCAGAACTATCAAAAACTGTTTAAAACATATATTTTACTTTTTGTGTTTATTTCGCAATATGTAATATGTTTTAGACAGTTTTTTTATGCGCTATTATATTAAGTATCAAGATGAATTTCAGTCGCTTAAACGCAAATAAAAGCGATAAAACGTTGTTTTTAAAAATATTTTTATAAGTTTACACAGATCTTAACCTACATTAATATGAAAAAATTACTCGTAATAGTACTTGTGTTTGTAAATATACAAGCCAGTAAAGCCCAAGAGTTAGAAACGATATTACTAGCCGTAGATGATGCTAGTTTATTAACCCAAAACTATTTGAGTCCGGTAATGGAAGGCCTCATGTACAGTATGAATGGTGGTTGGGCAACCACAGCAAAAGTTCATAAAAAATTCGGATTTGATTTAACCATAGGCTTTAATGCCTCTTTTGTACCAGATGAAGCTCAGAATTTTGCTTTTATACCAAGTGATTATTTGTTTTTATCGTTACCAAATGGCCAAACAGAATTGCCTACGGTTATGAGTGATAATGATGCAGAAGCTACTATAGATATATCAATACCAAATGATGATGGCTCGTTTAGAGTCGCTAGTTTTAGCATGCCAGGTGGTATCACTGGAGATTTGCCAATTAACGCCGTACCAACACCAACAGTACAAGTTGGTTTTGGACTTCCTTTTAAGACTGATATAAAAGCGAGATTTGTTCCTAATTCAAATTTTGATGATGATGTAGAAGCCAGTTTAATTGGTTTTGGACTGCAACATGACTTAACTCAGTATCTTGGGCCTATAGATAACCTTCCGTTTAGCCTTTCTATACTTGGTGCTTTTACCAATATGAATGTTACTTATGCTATAAAAGATGAGGATAATTCAGATAACGTTCGTGTAGCTAATGGTGAAGCAGAGTTTAAAATGAACACGTGGACAATTCAAGCTTTAGGCTCATTAGACTTTAAAATTATTACATTTTATGGTAGTGTGGGTTATAACAATGGTAAAACTACGGCTAAAATGAAAGGCGATTATACACTAACTTATAGTGTAGAAGATGCTAACGGTAACCAAATCGGTAGTGTAGATGAAACAGTAAGCAATCCTTTAAATTTAGATTTTGAAGCTAATGGCATGCGCGCTACTATTGGTACAAGGCTAAATTTAAGTATTTTTAAAATATTTGCAGATTATACATTTCAAAATTATAATACGGCTTCAATAGGTATTGCTTTTAGTGTAAGGTAAAAGCTGTTATTTTATTTCGTTTTATATTTTGATAAATTTGTCAGTTCGAGTTTTTTTCGATTAAAAATGATGAAAAATTGTGTTTAGATACAGAATTTTAGTTTTAAATAATTCTCAACACTATTTTTAGTACCTCAAAATTACGCTAACAGACATGGCCTATATCTTTTAAGTGATAATACATAACGGCTTATTTTTATAACAAAAAGAGTTACTGTGAGGTAGCTCTTTTTTTATTTCCTAATAGTATCACAATATGTTATGGAATTCTGAGCTTAAAACGTTAAATTTGTAATTGATTTTTTAACGTTATAAATTTAAATAAGAATGAAAGTAACAGTAGTTGGTGCAGGAGCAGTAGGCGCAAGTTGTGCAGAATATATTGCTATTAAAAACTTTGCTTCAGAAGTCGTAATTTTAGATATTAAAGAAGGCTATGCAGAAGGTAAAGCTATGGATTTAATGCAATGTGCTTCTTTAAATGGTTTTGATACTAAAATAACAGGAAGTACAAGTGATTATTCTAAAACTGCAAATAGTGATATTTGTGTAATTACATCTGGTATTCCTCGTAAGCCAGGCATGACAAGAGAAGAGCTTATTGGTATTAATGCAGGTATTGTAAAATCGGTATCTACGAGTTTAGTAGAGCATTCTCCAAACACTATTATTATTGTTGTAAGTAATCCTATGGATACGATGACTTATTTGGTTCATAAAACAGTAAATCTTCCAAAAAATAGAATTATTGGTATGGGTGGTGCATTAGATTCTGCACGTTTTAAATACAGATTAGCAGAAGCATTAGAAGCTCCAATAAGCGATGTTGACGGTATGGTAATAGGTGGACATAGCGATAAAGGTATGGTGCCATTAACATCTCATGCAACTAGAAATAGTATTAAAGTATCTGAGTTTTTATCTGAAGAGCGCTTAGACCAAGTAGCAGCAGATACTAAAGTAGGTGGTGCAACTTTAACTAAGTTATTAGGAACCTCTGCATGGTATGCGCCAGGTGCTGCAGTAAGTGGTTTAGTGCAAGCTATAGCTTGCGACCAAAAGAAAATATTTCCATGTTCTGTATTGTTAGATGGCGAGTACGGCTTAACTGACTTATGTATTGGTGTGCCAGTAGTATTAGGTAAAAACGGAATTGAGAAAATTGTAGATGTATCGCTAAGTGCCGCAGAGAAAGCGCACATGGCAGAAAGTGCAGAAGGAGTTAAGAAAACTAACGGATTGTTAGAATTATAATTTTTTTTTGACATTATATAACCATATCAAAAAACCTTACGAGCACATATGTTGGTAAGGTTTTTTGTTTTT
>JAOEWO010000075.1 GCA_028383925.1 Winogradskyella sp. | reverse complement strand
ATAGAGTAGCTAATACCTTTACCTTACTTAATACCACAACGTATAACTACACCCCACCGACAGCTTTAAGCGGTATAGGGAGATATTACCTAAGATTTGGGACACAGACCTTAGGTGTAGGGACTACAGATTTAGAAGGCTTACAGATCTACACCGTAAGTCGTTTAAGAAGGGTTGTAATAGCAGGACCGTTATACGGGCAGTGTAAGGCGTACTTGTACGATGTACAAGGCCGTTTGGTATTAAGCCAAGCCTTAGATGTATCTCGCCGAGCAAATAGCATAGACGTCTCAAAGCTTAGTGAAGGTGTGTATGTAATAAAGGTTGTAAATGACCAGCAGACCAAAACGCAAAAGTTAGTCATTAAGCATTAAAAAGTAATAGTTTAGACCTAAGCCATACAGCATAATTTAGATGTTATTTAAATAGGAAGCCTACTGCGGTTATAAAGTTTAGCCGTTAGGTAGGCAAACAGATTGGATATACTAATTTAGCTTCCAGTTAGAGTTAAGAATAAAAACTTATTTTTAACTTATAAAAGGAGAAAGAAAAATTTATGATCCTGCTTTTAAGTTAAAAGCAGTGCAATTAAGCAACGAAAGGACTAATATTGATTATGAGAATGAAGTTAGGAGTATGAATGTAGGAGTATTGTGTTGGTTGCTGTACCAACTTCCTTCGTTGTTTTCTGGCGGGTATGCTGTGAGGACGGCTTAATAATTGACAATTGATAATTGTGTTAAAGTGATGTTATATGAGGATTGCACTTTGTACTTTGGCAAGCTCCGTTTGATAGTGTTGGGATTGGACTTTGTATTTTTTATTTTGACGGGTGGTGTTTGCTTTTTAAAACAGGTTATGGGAATAATTTCAAGGAGTTGTTTTTACTACATTGACTATGTTGGGCAATAGCTCTTGGGTGTAGGTTTTCAATAGCAAGGCAACGCTACTGTTTAAAGTCATTTTTTACCTTTTATTTGTCCAATAATTAATTTTTTGATCCGATTATTTTATTGTAATGGCAAATACTGAAATGGCTTTTAGACATTTTTTTTTAAAAGCACAAATCTACTATATTTACAACTGCCAACTAAAGCGTTATTAAACACCAAACAAAAGAGGATAAAGGAATAGTGAATAGTTTTTAATAATTGTTCAATCTAACGTATTTAAGGTATAAAGTATTTATGAAAACATCAAAGAAAATAGCGTTGTTTTTTCTATTCTTTGTTTGCAATAGCGTTTTAATGGCGCAGCAAACTTCTGTTTTTAAACTTCCGTTTCCACGACAATATAAAACCCTGGATACCATTATAGATAGTTTGGCACTTCAAGATCATAAAGTAGCAATAAGAAGACTGAAAAAACTTGAATTACAAGCTCGAGAAACTAATGATAAATTGGCGGTGCTCAATTACAAAAGATCCGAAATTCGCTATCGCTTTATTAGAACCATAAACAACGAGAAACGTTCCGAACTGAACCAACTTATTGCAGACACAGAGCAACTTATTGCTACTATTAATGAGGAGCAATACCCTGAAATAGCCGCGCTATTACACTTCCAAATTGGTAATTCTCTAGACTATCAAAAATACAATTATAAAGAACAATTTACGCATTACCTTAAGGCTTATGATTTATTTAAAAACATTCCTTTAGAACAATTCCCCTACCGACATTATAGTCAATATGCTATCGCTTTAGCCTATTATCAGTTTGGAGAATATCAAAAAGCAATTACGCTAGCCGAAGAAGTAGAAGCTTTATATCTTAAAAATGATTTTAATTCTATTTTATCGGTAAATCTTATAGGGTTATGTTATTTGGAATTAAAAAAATATGACCAAGCTATTGCTTCTTTTAAATGGATTTTAAAAAATAACAAGTATGCTTTAAATCCAACGGCATGGAAAGGGATTGCATTATGTAGTTTGGGAAGGATTTATTATAGTCAAGGAAATAATGCTAAAGCCATTTTTTATTTAACACAAGGATTACCAATCCTCAAACAAGAAGCTATTTTGGTCAATCTTGCCAATGGTTCTTTACTATTGGCAAAGATTTATATCGTGCAAAAAAACAGTATAGCAGCCAAAAAGTATTTAAATATAGTAACGGAACTACGGGATGAAATAAAGTCAACCCCTTTTGTTTTTGAGATAAATAAGCTTTTGTCTGACTATTACCAACTTGAAGGCAATTATAAATTGTCGTTATCCTATTTACAACTGGCAAATGTTTATAAAGATAGTATAGCTGTTTCCGAAAATATAAATAAAATGCATGCTGCAGAAATGAATTTTGCAAAGCAAAAGCAACGGTTGCTGCTCAATCAAATTGAGCAAAAAATCATACATCAACGTATCATTTTGATTTTCTTATCTCTGTTCACGCTACTATTATTCATAACCCTTCGCATTTTTTTTGACCGAAGTAAGTTGAGACTTAAAATGGAACAACAAGAGTTAGTTGATAAAAACGAAAAAATAGCCTCAGAATTAGATCTGGCTAATGTAAGATTAGAGCAATATATGCAAAGTCGTCTGCATAAAGACCCCAAAAATCAAAATACAGATGACCAAGAAAATTTAGTTTCTAAATTGGTGAATGAGAGTACACTGCATACTAAGGAAGATTGGAACGAATTTAGAACTCTTTTTGAACAAGCACACCCAAGATATCTTCAACGTGTCAAAGAAAAATTACCGAAAATTTCACCTGCTGAATTGCGATTAACAGCCATCCATAAATTGAATTTGAATACCAATGAAATGGCATTAATCTTAAACATCTCTCCAGATGCGGTTCGCAAATCAAAGAAAAGGCTGACCCTAAAAATAGCTGAAAACCTTCATCAATCTTTTGATGAATTCATAAGTTCGCTTTTGTAAGTAAGGTTTATAAATCTATAAATTGCTCCTAAAATTTTATAGCAAGTCCCTTTTATTGCCTAAATTAAACGAAACAAAAAATGTTTCTCACTGATAGGTAGATATTTAATTAAAATTATTTCACCGCACTGTTTTTGTCTTGTTTTTGTCTTCTGTATTTATTAATATTTTATTTAACATTGCTGTCCATGTAATTTTTTTAGCAGGGGCATTTTTTTGAACTATTTTTAATTTTAAAATTCAATCATGATTTTTTTTTAGTTCATTCTTATCTTTCATTGATTATTCCATATGTTTTAAATAAGCTTACCTTTATGAAAAATTTTCACTCAACGTCAACATTTATTAGCTTCCTTTCACTTTCTATTAAAAAAGAAAGAGCTCCTTTTAAAAACAATCTTACGGCTAGCTTTTTGCTTTTTGTCACAATGTTGCTGGTAGGGAATAGCAGCTGGGCGCAGGTGCCCACCCTGGGCAATTACTCGGATCCTTCCATAGCGACTGCCGGTGGCAATGCTACCGTATCGCCTGATGCTGCACCAACAGGTGGCGCAAGTGTAACCGCCTATACCACAACCGATTTCAAAGGATTATTTACGGTTGATCAAAACACTGGAGCCGTAACCCTTACCAATGCCCATCCGGCAGGTACCTATGAAATAACGGTAGATGCCGGCGGTGGTGTATTAGAAAACTTTACACTTACCGTAGGCAACACGCTTTGCAGTCAGGGACAGTTTTATGCACCTGCAACACTGGGCGCAGCGATAGGATCAGATGCTATTGTCGCCGATTTTAATAATGATGGATATCAAGATATAGCCAGTCAAACGTTAACAAATCAGTTCTCTGTAAGTTTAGGTGACGGAGCTGGTGGTTTTGATGCCCCTATTAATACAACAACACCTCTATCGAGTATTTCTGATATTACAATAGGAGATTTTAATGGAGATGGCAAGCAAGATATAGCAACGACACATTACAGTACTGATAAAGCCGCCATTTTTTTGGGTAACGGAGATGGAAGTTTTACAAATGGGCAGCAAGGTATCGCTGTAGGTAATGGCCCGCAATCTTTAGTAGTAGGAGATTTTAATGAAGATGGCAAGCAAGACATCGCAGTAGCAAATCAGAATTATGGTGCTGGTGGTTCTGTTTCTATACTTATAGGTAATGGTTTAGGGGTTTTTACAGTTAGCACACCCGTTAGTGTTGGGCTAGATAGTAAAGACGTAGTTATTGGTGATTTTAATGCCGATGGCCATCAAGATCTTGCAACGACAAACCCAAATGATGATACGGTTTCTATTAATCTAGGAATTGGTGATGGAACCTTTGCGGTAAAAACAGATATATCAGTAGGTGCTACACCTACAGGTATAGCTATAGGCGATTTTAATAATGATGGCTATCAAGATTTTACAACTTCTAATTATACGGCTAATACGGTTTCTATTGTTTTAGGGCAAGGAAACGGAACCTTTGCTGCAGCGCCATCAGTAACAGTAGGTACAGGTCCTTGGGATGTAAAAATAGGTGACTTTAATGGCGATGGGAATCAAGACATTGTATCTGCCAACAGAACTACAAATAATGTTTCCGTTCGTTTGGGTGACGGTACAGGCCTTTTTACAGGAGCAACAGAGGTATCTGTAGGTAATAATCCGCTATCTATAACCCTCGGTGATTTTAACCAAGATGGTTTACAAGATATTGCTGCGGCTGTTTCCATCCGCTTGGGTGGAATTGGAGAAATAAACCTACAGGGTAATGCAACAGACATTGTTTCTGGAGATAACACACCGGATGCAGCCGATGACACGGATTTTGGAACGGTGGGTTTGAATACCCCAAGCACCAAGACCTATACCATTCAAAACACGGGAATACTGGCTTTAGAAGTTTCTAATATCGCTATAACAGGC
>JAOEWO010000076.1 GCA_028383925.1 Winogradskyella sp. | reverse complement strand
CTTATAAGTTAATTCATATCTTTTTGCTAATTCAGTAGCTTTTGGTTGAGGTTCATCATAAACAACATCAATGTAAAAATGGAACGCCTTTAAAAGTCCAAAGCGAACATTATGAAACATAGTTTTATAGGTGTTTTTATATCTCATTTTACACTTTTTACAAGCCTTTTCAAAGTCTTCAATTGTAGTATAGAACTTATCACAACCACACTTTGCACAAGTTTTTACTTCAAATCCTAATAAAGGAATATAGCATTTTTCAATACTATCAAATTTATTTTTTAAGTGTTTTGATTTGTTCATAGGTGTAATTAAGTATATAAATATAATAATTTATAATTCATTGTACGCTATATTATCACACGGTTTAACTAAACATCTAAACATTTTCATTCAAAACAGAACTGCCTTAAGTGGTTATATCTATGGAAGGTTAATCAAATTGATTGACCATATAATTTATTAATAACTATGGATATAGGGGGTTGTTTAATTTTAGAAACAGAATCAAGTTTAATTAAAAAGCATAAGAGGTTATTGTTAGATAACAGAGAAGATGTAATAATGATAGATTTAGGTCGTGATATTCCAATATTCAAATGGTTTATATCAAATAAGTCAACCTGGGAGAGTAGTACGGTTATATTTAAAACAGAAAGTTTATTAAATAAAATAGCAGCCGCTCATAAACAGTTCCCAGATGATTCAGTAAAAATTATGTTAACTGACGCGGCAAAACGGATGCGTAATATATCAAAAGGAAGTATGATTACTAATGCTGGTTATGAGTATATTATTGATAAAGCAATAGAATTAAAAGATGTAACAGAGGTAATACCAAATACCACTTTAAGATATTTAAGGAACCCTTATTTTATTTGGAATAAAGATGACTTTAATAACAGAAAAGAAATTTATAGAGCTCACTTAAATAGCGTAATAAACAAGGGCATCACAGAGACGAATTATGAACTAATTGAAACAACATTAATTGATTATGATTTGAGTCAAAAAAAGATGACTAAAACCATCTTAAAAGATGCTACTGGCTTATCTCTTTCAACTATTAAAAACTATTTAAATAACCATCCAGAACTAAAAGAAATTTATCATAGTATTAAGGATAATTCTGGAACTTCAAAACAACTCAAGCATAGGGAGTATAACTTAAACAAAAAGGTTGCTTAAATATTAGTAAAATGGGTAAGTACTTTATATTGTAAAAAACACCTCTTATAAACCTAACAATAGCAAGGGTTTATAAAATAGTAAAATGGCTAATCCCTATTATTATATATTATTAATAATAACTTCATTCTCTTTATCATATCTATAATTAACAATATCTCCGCTTATAATTAGTGCTATTGCTTGTTCTATGGCTGCTAAAGGAACTATAAACCACTCTCTTGGTGTATGTCTAATTCCGTTATTATCAAATACATCTATTTCTAGACAAGTATGGCCAAAAAAACGATGAATTAATGATTCAAACTTTTGTGCATTCATATTGTAGCACATCCAAGAAGATTCAACTTTAACTGGTGCCATTAAATAAGTAGGTTCATTCTCAGCATTTTTAATTCTTTCTTGAACACTTTTAGACGAATACCCAATTTTATATAAATTTTCAAGTGATGCTATATCTTCTTTTTCACTTTGTGATGTTAAGACATAAATGTGACCAGTTTCTTTGTCCTCATTTGTAATTCCACTAAATGTTTCTGTAAACTCTTCAATTACCTTATCTACATTTTGTGTTACCATTTTTCCATTTGTATGTAATGATTTGTACAGAGATTGAAACATCATATTCGATTCGGTTCCATTCTCAAAAATAATAACAGTTCTACCGTCTGGTCGATTGTGTATCCCACTTTTAAATTTCTGTGTTTTTTTAGTAAAATCTACATCCTTAAAAAAAAGAAGGATTCCGTTATGAACATAAAATTCTCCCTTTCTTAAATTATCGTAATTAAAATCAACTAACTTTCTTTTGCCTAAAGCCAAATCATCTTGAACTTCTTTAAACAGATGTTCATATTTATGAAAGTCTTTACACTTAAATCTTTTGCCTACAAAATCGGCTTTCGCTCTTTCGTAATCTTTTGGCGTATGTTTGAAGGTAAATAACCCTTCGGCATCATCTCCTAAAATGTCTAATGAGTCATCACTAAGTATATCATCTATGGAGTTAATCTCTTTTTTTTCTGTGTTTAGTAATCCGTATTTATCTTGTGGCTCTAAGGCCATCATTTTTTCCTCATTATCTCGCAGGCCCTTTAGTGTTGAGTAGAGCTTGTATTCAGAAATATTAGAAATATCTGGTTTTGGTTCTCTTTCATTCTTTTCTATAAAGTCATTAATCTCATCAAAAGAAGACGCCAACCTTTCATCAGAAGTTCGGGCAGCCGATTTTTTTGGTTTTACGGTAAGTAAACCAAGAGGGTCATTCTCAAAGATTTCTTTTAATATGCTTTCTTTATCCTTCATTATTTGCTGCCTTTTTACGCCTTTCCTCTTTCAAGTAAATGATACACTCAGCCATTCTTTTTTCATCTTCACGGTTTGAATTAATATCGGGCTGTCTATCGAAAGTTTTTACAAACTCTTGAATTTTAGGCCACAGAATTGCCGCTTCTTCAAAATCCATTTTGATTCGCGTTGCCGCAATAGTATCTTGTATTATTTTAAGCACTTTTGCTGTTACAGATTTAGACAAAACCTCAAACGCTTCTTGGAACGGATTCACTCGGTCTATAAGGTCTATATGGATATCATCTATATCAACAAAAGAACCCGCCATTCTTATAAAACGTTTGTCTGCAACTTCCTTTATTGTTCCGTTCTTAATTACTGAATCCACAACAACGTGTTGTCTAACCTCTTCTACTTGTTCATCTGTTAAGTCTGGGTACTTGGTTCTAATTACTTTAGGAATTAAAACTTTATTGATAACCTCAGGGTCTACGGATGCATCTGGCATTGCCTTTAACATTGTGGTATCTTGAAATATAGCCGCCTTTAAATCTGTAATATCATCCTCTACAATATCTTTTACACGCTGAGAACTTGGCTCCTTTAAACCTCTAATTTTTATTTCTCCTGGTTTGGCCTTATCATCATCTGAAACTTTAGTTTTAAACTTCCAGTTAGGTGCTAATACTTGTTCCATTAGTAGTGATGCCGTAATTGCTTTCAGCATATTGTTTACAGAGAGTTTCACCTCATCATCTTCTGCATTAGGTTGTGCGATAAGATTGGTAAACTGAGCGTGTGTTTTGTTATCACTATCTCTTGTGGCCCTACCAATAATTTGGATAATTTCAGTTAAAGAACCTCTATAACCAACTGTAAGTGCGTGTTCACAATAAGGCCAATCAAAACCTTCCTTAGCCATTCCTAAGGCAATGATAATATCAATATCATCTGCCGAGTTAATGTCTCTTAGGTATCCTTGAATCTTATCTCTTTCCTTTTGAGTATCCTCAACTAAATCAGCAATTTTTAGAATCTTTCCGTCTGTCTTTCTCTTTACGTGAATAACACCCGTATCTGCGTCTTGTTTTACGACATCTCCAATAGCATCAATAATGAAATCCACCTCATTGTGCTTGTCTTTGGTGGACTCGCCAGAGTTTACGCTTGGTATGTGAAGTATGGTCTTTTTATCGGTATCTAACACCTCCATAATAGCATTGGTATATCTACCTTGATAGAAGTGATAGCCTATGCCTAATGTTTTAAGATATTCGTAACCATTAAGTTGTTGGTAGTAGTCATAAGTAACTTTCGTGAACTTCTTTTCATCTTCTGGAAGTAAAATAGGCACACTATCTCCTCTAAAATAAGAACCCGTCATAGCAACTATATGTACCTTAGACTTATCCATTATATTTTTTAAAATCTCCCCCAATTTGTTATCTCCCGCAACAGATACGTGGTGAAATTCATCAATAGCCAATAAGGTATTGTCAAACTTTTTTTCATCCAAACCCTCACAAGCAAAACGTAGTGTGGCGTGAGTACAGATTAATATCTGCTCGTCATTGTCCATAAAATTATGGAAGGCAGATACTTTACTTTTACTAACATCACTTCCAGGCGTACATAGATTGTAATTATCCTTAGGAGCCCAATTAGCAAAAAATCCAAACTTCTTTAAATCTGTTGGTGAAAACGAACTACCAATAGAACGTTCTGGGACTGCTACTATCACTTTCTTAATGCCTTGATTGATGAGTTTATCCAATCCTAAAAACATTAATGCTCTGGACTTCCCAGAAGCTGGTGGTGACTTTAATAGCATATACTGAGCATCACGATACTCAAAGGCACGTTCTTGCATTTCACGCATCCCGTATGGGTTGGTGCTTGTACTATTTCCAGTTTGTTGGTATTCTACGCTAACTATATCGGGCATAATTATTTTCTTTTACGTGTTTTCTTTTCTTTGGCGAAAAGGGTGTCTTTATCTTTTTCTTCTTGAATCATTTTTACATAGAGTTTGAAGAGGTATTCTAAACGTTCTTCATCACTATTAAATGGGGTGCTTCTATAACAACGCTCAACAGCTAAATCATTTTGATGATGTGCCTCTTTTAACCCTTCGGGCATTTTATCGGGGTCGTATAACTGAGCCAATGTTTTTTCTGAATGCTTTAAACGTTCATCAATGATTTTTAATGTGCATTGAGTCAATTCTTCTTTACGTTGTGTTGAGATGTTTGGAAAAGGGAAAGTGTTATAAATTACTTCTTTTGAATACCGAATTCTTGTTTCTA
>JAOEWO010000074.1:2500-5294 GCA_028383925.1 Winogradskyella sp. | reverse complement strand
TTAATTGCAGCCACACCTGTTGGCGCTACAATAACCATACGTTTTAATGAATCTTTTTTTAAACGGTGTAAAAAAGTAGTTTTACCAGTACCTGCTTTACCAGTTAAAAACACATTTCTGTTTGTGTTATTTATAAAATTCCAAGCAAGTTCTAGTTCCTTATTTTTCATATACGTTAAGTTAAATCACAAATCAAAAGAATTGCAAAAGATAAAACTAAGTAAAATAGACGCAAACAATAAATAACATCACAGCTTTTTAAGCTAAAAAAAGCAATTACGTTAAGTTGGTTATTGTCAACTATAGGCCATAAAAAAACCCTTACTAGATAGCTAGTAAGGGTTTGATAAATACCAATAATAATTGGTACAAAAAAGGCGGCGACCTACTCTTCCACAGTAAAGCAGTACCATCGGCGCAAACGGGCTTAACTACTCTGTTCGGAATGGTTAGAGGTGAGCCCCGTCGCTATAACCACCTTAAATCTTGGTTGTTATAAATAATCAACACTAATATCTTAACATATTGAAAAAATTACATGAATATAATAAATCGTACTCTAAAAAAACGGCTGTACAATAAGCCTATGGGTTATTAGTACTACTTGGCTATGACATTACTGCCTTTACACCTATAGCCTATCAACGTGGTCATCTTCCACGACCCTTTAAAGAAATCTCATCTTGTGGTGGGTTTCGCGCTTATATGCTTTCAGCGCTTATCCCTTCCGAACGTAGCTACCCTGCAATGCTCCTGGCGGAACAACAGGTACACCAGAGGTTCGTCCAACTCGGTCCTCTCGTACTAGAGTCAGATCCACTCAAATTTCTAACGCCCACAGTAGATAGAGACCGAACTGTCTCACGACGTTCTGAACCCAGCTCGCGTGCCACTTTAATGGGCGAACAGCCCAACCCTTGGGACCTTCTCCAGCCCCAGGATGTGACGAGCCGACATCGAGGTGCCAAACCCCCCCGTCGATGTGAGCTCTTGGGGGAGATCAGCCTGTTATCCCCGGAGTACCTTTTATCCTTTGAGCGATGGCCCTTCCATGCGGAACCACCGGATCACTATGCTCTACTTTCGTACCTGATCGACCTGTATGTCTCTCAGTCAAGCTCCCTTATGCCATTGCACTCTACGCACGATTACCAACCGTGCTGAGGGAACCTTTAGAAGCCTCCGTTACTCTTTTGGAGGCGACCACCCCAGTCAAACTACCCACCAAGCACTGTCCCTGGTTAGAGGTTAGACTCTAGATAAGCAAAGGGTGGTATTTCAACAATGACTCACGCACGCCTAGCGACGCACGATCGAAGTCTCCCACCTATCCTACACATTACTTATCCAAAGCCAATACTAAGCTATAGTAAAGGTTCACGGGGTCTTTTCGTCCCACTGCGGGTAATCGGCATCTTCACCGATACTACAATTTCACCGAGCTCATGGCTGAGACAGTGTCCAGATCGTTACACCATTCGTGCAGGTCGGAACTTACCCGACAAGGAATTTCGCTACCTTAGGACCGTTATAGTTACGGCCGCCGTTTACTGGGGCTTCATTTGAGATCTTCGAAGTAAACTTCTAAACCCTCCACTTAACCTTCCAGCACCGGGCAGGTGTCAGGCCCTATACATCATCTTTCGATTTAGCAGAGCCCTGTGTTTTTGATAAACAGTCGCCTGGACCTTTTCACTGCGGCCTCCAATTGCTTGGAGGCGACCCTTCTCCCGAAGTTACGGGTCTATTTTGCCTAGTTCCTTAGCCATGAATCTCTCGAGCACCTTAGAATTCTCATCCCAACTACCTGTGTCGGTTTAGGGTACGGGCTGCTTCACTCGCTTTTCTTGGAAGTCGATTTGCTAGATTATCACCTTGACCGTAGTCTCAGTGTACTATCGCGGTGTTACCACTCGCTTCAACGTACTATTCCGTCAGTACGCACTAACTTTTCGCCTCCGTCACTTTTAGTGTGAGCAGGTACAGAAATATTAATCTGTTGTCCATCCACTACCCCTTTCGGGTTCGCGTTAGGTCCCGACTAACCCTCAGCTGATTAGCATAGCTGAGGAAACCTTAGTCTTTCGGTGTGCGGGTTTCTCGCCCGCATTATCGTTACTTATGCCTACATTTTCTTTTGTAGCTTCTCCAGCATACCTCGCAGTACACCTTCGACGACACTACAATGCTCCCCTACCACTTTTTCAAGTCCATAGCTTCGGTAATATGTTTATGCCCGATTATTATCCATGCCGAACCGCTCGACTAGTGAGCTGTTACGCACTCTTTAAATGAATGGCTGCTTCCAAGCCAACATCCTAGCTGTCTAAGCAGTTCAACCTCGTTTATTCAACTTAACATATATTTTGGGACCTTAGCTGATGGTCTGGGTTCTTTCCCTCTCGGACATGGACCTTAGCACCCATGCCCTCACTGCTGATTAACATTTTATAGCATTCGGAGTTTGTCAGGAATTGGTAGGCGGTGAAGCCCCCGCATCCAATCAGTAGCTCTACCTCTATAAAACTATAAATCAACGCTGCACCTAAATGCATTTCGGGGAGTACGAGCTATTTCCGAGTTTGATTGGCCTTTCACCCCTACCCACAGGTCATCCGAACACTTTTCAACGTATATCGGTTCGGGCCTCCACTGTATGTTACTACAGCTTCACCCTGCCCATGGGTAGATCACACGGTTTCGCGTCTACCACTACTAACTAAAGCGCCCTATTCAGACTCGCTTTCGCTACGGATCCGGACCTGAAGTCCTTAACCTTGCTAGCAACGGTAAC
>JAOEWO010000073.1 GCA_028383925.1 Winogradskyella sp. | reverse complement strand
ATTTATAACACCGTAAAGATTAGCTACCAAACTATTTTCTTCAAAACCTCTAATAGAGTTAATGCCACCAAACCTAAATAATTCATTATCTAAAAAATCATTAGATTCTAGAAGTGCTCCGTTAAAACGGGTATAAATACTATTTTTATTATTTAGGTTGAAAATTTTATAAGTGTCTAGGCTAAATATATTTTGTTTTTGTGTTTTTAAACTGTTAGTTCTGTCACCAAGGCCTGTAGATAAGTCTAAACTAAAATTTACAGGAAAAAGAGGGTCGTACAATTGTGTTTTTGTGTAGTTGTAATTTATGGTGTAATAACTAGATGTATAATCATTTAAAATAGCAGTGTCATTTTCTAATAAATTAGTAGAACTTGTGGTTGTAATACCAGCAGCTATTCTATGTTTAGAGTTTATTTGATAATGAATTTTAGCATGTTGTTTAGCGTTAGAAAATGTAGAATCTTTTCTAAACAACTGTAGGCCAAATTCGAGACCTATAGGTGAGCCAAGTAAATAAGGTAAATTAGCATCTACTCTAAAGGTTTGTTGATCTATCTCATCGCTCTTGTAAAACAAATTTAAAGTTTCACCAAAATTTAGGTTATTAATAAGTCTAAGGTCTAAGTAGCCATCAAACTCAATTTTATTGGTGTTTTCATTAGTGCCAAACCCTAAAAAGCCATCAAAGTTGTTGGTTCTTGTTTTTTCAATATATAAGTAAAGTGTTGTAGAGTCTTTTGTAAATAGAACTTCTGGATCCTTAATTGTACTCGCAAAACGTAAATCTTCTAAAAGTTCTACGTTTTCTTTAATTGCATTTAGGTTAAAAGATTTACCTGTTTTTAACTTTAGAAAACGCTTAATATAAGATTTTGGGAAATTTTCATAACCCTTAACAATAATTTTATCGATACGTCTTTTTTGGTTAGTGACTATTTGTAGATCTGCTATAATTAAATTAACGTTTGCTTTATCAATATTAATAAGTTGCAAGGTCGAAAACGGATCACCTTGTTCTGCAATTATAGCATTTAATTTACTTAAAGCACTTTCTAGCTTATTAATGTTTAAATCAAATGAATTTTCATTCTTTGTATGGGGTATAAAATTTAATAGCTCAGTATTAAAGTTTTGCTTAAAGAAGACTCTTATCGTATTAATTTTATGCCCAAGAAATAATTCAGCATTAAAAAGGGTGTCATTTTGTTTTACAATACGTTTTATAGTGGTGTCTATATAACCCTGTCTTGTAAGTTGGTTTACGAGCGCTTTAACTTCTAGGTCTATTGCATTATAATTATCAAACGTATTGTTATACCCTATAGAATCAATGATTTTTGTATGTTCTTCATTTTCTGCTATAATTTTTAAGTTAAGCGATTGCCCAACCATTTGATTAGAGCAAATTAAAATTATAATAATAATAAAACGTTTTACAGATGTCATTAATTAGTGATGATGTATCTCATATTATAACGTAAAAATAGACGTTTATATATAGGTATAAAACGAAACTTAATATTTCTTTGTAAAAAGAAGCACCAACTGTTTGAATAATAAATATATATTCATACATTTGCACCCCTCAAAAGTGAGGGTTAATAAAATTTTATATAGAAATATATGCCAACAATTTCACAATTAGTACGAAAAGGAAGAGCCAAAATAACCAAGAAGAGTAAATCGGCTGCTTTAGATTCGTGTCCTCAAAGACGTGGTGTATGTACTCGTGTTTATACAACGACACCTAAAAAACCTAACTCAGCAATGCGTAAGGTAGCAAGGGTTCGTTTAACAAACGGTAACGAAGTAAATGCATACATTGGTGGAGAAGGTCACAATTTACAAGAGCACTCGATAGTATTGGTTAGAGGTGGAAGGGTAAAAGATTTGCCAGGAGTTAGATATCACATCGTTCGTGGTGCCTTAGATACAGCAGGTGTTGCTGGAAGGACACAACGTAGATCTAAGTATGGTGCAAAACGCCCTAAGAAGTAAAAACAAGTTAAGAGTTATGAGTTAAGAGTTATGGGTGTTTTGCACAAATAACTAACGACTAACAACTAACAACTAAAAACTCAAATGAAGACATGAGAAAAAGAGCAGCAAAAAAGAGACCGCTTTTACCAGATCCAAAATTTAATGATCAGTTAGTAACACGTTTTGTTAACATGATGATGTGGGATGGTAAGAAGTCTACAGCTTTTAAAGTATTCTATGATGCAATTGATATTGTTGAAGAGAAAAAAAATGATGACGAAAAAACAGCTTTAGAAGTTTGGAAAGAAGCTTTATCTAACGTAATGCCTCACGTAGAAGTACGTAGTCGTCGTGTTGGTGGTGCAACATTCCAAATTCCAATGCAAATTCGTCCAGATCGTAAAGTTTCTACTGCGATGAAGTGGTTAATTAGCTTTTCACGTAAAAGAAACGAAAAATCTATGGCGCAGCGTTTAGCTTCAGAAGTTTTAGCTGCGGCTAAAGAAGAAGGAGCAGCAGTTAAGAAAAGAACTGATACGCACAAAATGGCCGAAGCAAACAAAGCATTCTCTCACTTTAGATTTTAATAAGAAATGGCAAGAGATTTAAAATATACAAGAAATATAGGTATTGCTGCGCATATTGATGCTGGTAAAACTACTACTACAGAGCGTATTCTTTACTATACAGGAGTTTCTCATAAAATTGGTGAAGTACACGATGGTGCTGCAACAATGGATTGGATGGAGCAAGAGCAAGAAAGAGGTATTACAATTACGTCTGCTGCTACAACTTGTACATGGCAGTTTCCTATGGAAAATGCAAAAGCATTACCTGATACTAAAGATTATCATTTTAATATAATTGACACACCTGGTCACGTAGATTTTACTGTTGAGGTAAATCGTTCATTACGTGTATTAGATGGTTTAGTATTTTTATTTAGTGCTGTTGATGGTGTAGAGCCTCAGTCAGAAACTAACTGGAGATTAGCAGATAACTATAAAGTACCAAGAATTGGTTTCGTAAATAAGATGGATCGTCAAGGTTCTGATTTTATGATGGTTTGTGGTCAAGTAAAAGAAATGTTAGGTTCTAATGCAGTGCCTATCGTTTTAAATATTGGTGACGAAGAAAACTTTAAGGGTATTGTAGATTTAGTAAAAAACAGAGCTATTGTTTGGCACGAAGAAGGAATGGGTTCAACGTTTGATGTTGTAGATATTCCTGAAGAGCTTAAAGCAGAAGCAAAAATTCTTCGTGGTAAACTTATAGAAGAAGTTGCAAGTTACGATGAGAACTTACTAGAGAAGTATATGGAAGATGAAAATTCTATAACTGAAGACGAAGTGCACGCTGCACTTAGAGCTGCTGTTATGGATATGGCAATTATTCCTATGGTTTGTGGTTCTGCATTTAAAAATAAAGGTGTACAATTTTTATTAGACGCTGTATGTCGTTACTTACCTTCTCCTATGGATAAGGAAGGTATCGTTGGTATGAATCCAGATACAGAAAAAGAAGAAATTCGTAAGCCAAGTGTTGATGAGCCTTTTGCTGCATTAGCATTTAAAATTGCTACAGATCCTTTCGTAGGGCGTTTAGCTTTCTTTAGAGCATATTCTGGTCGTTTAGATGCAGGTTCTTATGTTTTAAATAACCGTTCAGGTAAAAAAGAACGTATTTCACGTATCTATCAAATGCACGCTAACAAGCAAAATGCAATTGACTATATAGAAGCTGGTGATATTGGAGCTGCTGTTGGATTTAAATCTATAAAAACAGGAGATACATTAACTGCTGAAAAACATCCTATTATTTTGGAATCTATGGACTTTCCTGATCCAGTAATTGGTATTGCAGTAGAGCCTAAGACAAAAGCGGATGTAGATAAGTTAGGTATTGGTTTAGCTAAGTTAGCTGAAGAAGATCCAACGTTTACAGTACGTTCAGATGAAGCTTCAGGCCAGACAATTATTTCTGGAATGGGTGAATTACACTTAGATGTTATTGTAGATCGTTTAAGAAGAGAATTTAAAGTAGAGGTGAACCAAGGTCAACCACAAGTTGAATATAAAGAAGCTATTACACAATCTGCTGATCATAGAGAAGTTTACAAAAAACAATCTGGTGGTCGTGGTAAGTTTGCTGATATCGTATTTACGATTGAGCCAGCAGATGAGGGTGTTGTAGGTCTTCAGTTTGAATCTGTAATTAAAGGTGGTAATGTTCCTAAAGAATTTATTCCTTCAATTGAAAAAGGATTTAAAATGGCAATGCAAAATGGACCATTAGCTGGTTTTGAAGTAGACGCTATGAAAGTAACATTGAGAGATGGTTCTTATCATGATGTCGATTCAGATCAATTATCTTTTGAGCTTGCAGCAAAATTAGGATTCAAGAATTCTGCAAAAGCGGCTAAAGCTGTAATAATGGAACCAATTATGAAACTTGAGGTGATTACACCTGAAGAAAACATGGGTGATATTGTTGGAGATTTAAACCGTCGTCGTGGACAGATGAGTGATATGGGTGATAGAGCTGGTGCAAAAACTGTAAAAGCTACTGTGCCATTATCTGAGATGTTTGGTTATGTAACTACATTAAGAACATTATCATCTGGTAGAGCAACATCAACAATGGAATTTTCTCACTATGCTGAAACACCTTCTAACGTATCGGAAGAAGTAATTAAGGCTGCTAAAGGAGTTGAATCGTAAATCTTAATAAAATGAGTCAAAAAATCAGAATTAAATTAAAATCTTACGATCACAACTTAGTAGACAAGTCTGCTGATAAGATTGTAAAGACCGTAAAAAGTACAGGTGCAGTAGTAACGGGACCAATTCCATTACCAACACACAAGAAAATTTTCACTGTATTACGTTCACCACACGTTAATAAGAAGTCTAGAGAACAATTTCAATTAAGCTCATATAAGAGATTACTTGATATTTACTCTTCATCTTCGAAGACTATTGATGCTTTAATGAAACTTGAATTGCCAAGTGGAGTAGAAGTTGAGATTAAAGTGTAATTGAACACTAACATGTCCTAAGCTGCGCGCGAAGGAAAAACGGCAAAAAATACAATTCAAGGCTGAAACGTATTTTCAGCCTTGAATATTTAGAGTAAGGACAAGTCGCGACTTGTCCAATAGATGAATTTTGGTTCATCGCACAACAAACAAAGAGGTTAAGTCGCGACTTAATCATACAAATAACGTAAGGACAAGTCGAGGCTTGTCCAAAAATTAAACATTATGTCTGGGTTAATTGGAAAAAAAATCGGTATGACCAGCATTTTCGATGAAAATGGGAAGAACATTCCTTGTACAGTAATCGAAGCTGGACCATGTATCGTTACCCAAGTCAGAACTGAAGAAGTTGATGGTTATTCAGCACTTCAATTAGGTTTCGATGACGCGACAGAAAAAAGCGCTACTAAAGCAGACTTAGGTCATGCTAAAAAAGCGGGTACTTCTGTAAAACGCAAAGTTGTTGAATTCAAAGGTTTTGATTCGGAGTACAAATTAGGTGATTCAATCACTGTAGAACAGTTCACTGAAGGTGAATTTGTTGATGTTGCAGGAACTTCAAAAGGTAAAGGTTTTCAAGGTGTTGTAAAACGTCATGGATTTGCTGGTGTAGGTCAAGCAACACACGGTCAACACAACCGTTTAAGAGCTCCAGGTTCTATTGGTGCAGCTTCTTATCCTGCGAGAGTATTCAAAGGAATGAAGATGGCCGGAAGAATGGGTGGTGAAACAGTTAAAGTTCAAAATTTAAGAATTTACAAAGTAGTTGCTGAAAAGAACTTACTTGTGGTTAAGGGCTGTGTTCCTGGTCATAAAAATTCTTATGTAATCATCGAGAAATAATGAAGGTAGCAGTTTTAGATATAAACGGAAAAGACACAGGTAGGAAAGCAGAGCTTTCTAAAGAAGTGTTCGCTATAGAGCCAAACAATCACGCTGTATATTTAGATGTTAAGCAATACTTAGCAAATCAAAGACAGGGTACGCACAAGGCAAAAGAAAGAGCAGATATTACGGGTTCAACACGTAAGATAAAGAAACAGAAAGGTACTGGTACTGCAAGAGCAGGTAGTATAAAGTCTGGTGTATTTAGAGGTGGTGGACGTATGTTTGGTCCTAGACCAAGAAACTACGGTTTCAAATTAAATAAAAACGTAAAACGTTTAGCACGTAAATCTGCATTAAGTCTTAAAGCAAATGATAAGTCAATTTTAGTATTAGAGGATTTCAATTTTGACACTCCAAAGACTAAAAACTTTATCAATGTTTTAAAGGCTTTAGAGGTAGAAAACAAAAAATCTCTTATAGTGTTGGGTGGTTCAAATAATAATGTATATTTGTCATCACGTAATTTTAAAGGC
>JAOEWO010000071.1 GCA_028383925.1 Winogradskyella sp. | reverse complement strand
ACCAATCCAAGCATCTGAAGAATTTGTAAAAACATTTTATAAATGGGCGTTATTTTTTGAGGATAAAAAAGTGAAAAAACTTGGAGAAGAACAAATTCAAGGTTTGTTTGGTGAATTATTTGTTTTAATTGAATATTTAAAAAACTCTAATCCAAATATAATCAACTCCCATCTTTCTTCTTGGAAAGGCCTTTACGATTCTGCTAATGATTTTGAATTTGATTTAAAGAATGTTGAAGTTAAAACTAAAAAAGAATCAAAGTTATATGTGAAAATTTCTAGTGAATATCAACTAGAAAAAGAATTGGATAAAGACTTAGAATTATTAGTTGTTTCTGTGAAACTAGATTTAATTGATGGTAAATCAGTATATGAGATGCTCTTGAAAATTTTAGAACTTATAAGATTAAATTTAGGTGATATGTCAATATTATATCAATCATTAAACCAAAAAGGCTTAACTCTTGAAAATTTAAAACAGTATAATAATTATAGATTCATTGTAACAAAAACAGAATCTTTTGATGCAGGTAATGATAATTTCCCAAAGTTATCAATTTCAAATATTGATAGTGAAATTTCAAATTTGAAATATAATTTAAGAGTAACACAATTAGGTGAGTATTTAATTAAAACCAAAAATTATTAAATGATTTTACAGGAATATTTTAATTATAGAAATGAGTTATTAGATCTATCGAAAGATGATGAAGGCTTTATTCAAGAATCTTTAATCCTTTCTCAAGTTTTGCCCTCAATGCTAGATGCTAAATTGATTGATTCTGAAGATTTCACTAATTCTTATTTTAAATCATCTGCGGATAAATTAAAAATTAACGCATACAGTATTAACGAATCAGGAGAAAGACTTCAGCTCTTTTTAATTGATGAAAATTCGATTGATCTTACTGCATCCCAAGATGATTTATTGATTTCAACTCGATCGTCCTATGAAAATCAGTTTAAGAGATGTACTAACTTTCATAATAAAGCTATTAAAGGACATTTAAATGATGAAATTCAAGATTCAAGCCCAGTTAGACCTTTAGTTTCCAGTGTTTCTTCGTCTCAAGGCGCACAGCAATTTGATGTAGTTGAAATATTTCTAATTACGCTAACCTCTACTGTCTCAAAGCAGAGTGCAACCATACAACCAAAGAGAATTGAATTTGATGATGAGGAAATTGTAATAACCTACTCAAAAAATAGAGAAAGGCATAAAAAAGAACTAATAATTAAAAGAAGAATAATTGATCTTAATTTCTTATACAATGTACTTATCTCTCAAGGAAGTAGAGAAGCACTAACTGTTAATTTTGAGACAACATTTGGTAATTCTCTATATGCCATTAAAGCAGCAGATGAAGACTATTTTGAATCTTATTTGTGTGTTTTGCCAGCTTCAGTTATTTCAAGACTCTATAAAGAATTTAGTACGCGATTATTGGAGAAAAATGTTAGGTCTTTTTTACAGTTTAGAGGAGTCAATAAAGGGATTAGGGAAACAATAAGAAAGGAGCCAGAGAAATTTGTAGCATACAATAATGGATTAACAATAACCGCAACAAATGGTGATATTTCTTTCGAATCAGGCCAGTATAAAATTAAATCACTTACAGACTTTCAAATCGTAAATGGTGGTCAAACTACAGCAACTATTTATTTCACGCAGAAAGATGGTTTTGACATTAGTAAAGTTAGGGTGATGGCTAAGATTAATGTTGCAAAAGAAGCTACGGATGAAGAATTAGAAGAGTTAATATCTAATATTAGTACATATTCTAATGCACAATCAAGAGTATCTAAAGTTGATTTACGTTCAAGAAACCCTCAATTGGTTAGAATCAAATCTCTTAGTGAAAGTGTGATGACACCCTCTGGGAAGAAATGGTTTTTTGAAAGAGCAAAAGGAGAGTTTAATACTAAGCTTAGAATCGCAGGTTCTAATAAAAATAGATATGCGAAGGAGTATCCAACACAAAGAAGGTTCTCAAAGGAATTAATGGCAAAATATTACTCGGCATGGGGAAATCAACCTCATCTAGTAAAAAAGGGAGGTGAAAAAATATTTAGATATTTTATTGAAAAATTGACAGGTGAGGGAGAGTTTAAAAAACCTATCAATATTAATAGAGATTTTTATGAAGAACTAATTGCTAAAATTATATTATTTAGAAGTTTAGAGAAAATATACGGTTCTGGAAAGAACTCAATGGGGCAATTAAGATCTGCAGCTGTGCCTTATACACTATCTATTTTATTTATGATAACTGATGCTGATAAAAAGGAACCTTCATTTGATCTCTTAAAAATATGGTTAAATGAAGAATTAGAAAGTGACCTTGAGGCCTATTTAACTCAACTATTAAAGTTAGTAAATGAGCTAATTAAGAAATATTCTGAAAGTGATGATTATGGAGAATATTCTAAAAAGGAAGAATTATGGAAAAGAATCAGTTCATCCAAGGAAATTAAAGAATTTACGAGCACAGGTGACACCAAGAAGATTATTGATAAATATGGTGTTAGTAAAGTTGAATTAAAGAAAAGAAAAGGGGTAAATGACAAAACAGAGGAGGTAAGTTTTAAAAATTTAAGTGATAACGTGTTAATTCATTCCAATGGGATCAACTATTATAAATCAATACAGTCAAATTATGAATTATTAAAAGGAGCAGATGAAAGAAGTATTTCAAACTTAGTACATGCAATAATTAACAAAAAGGATATTGAGGATGATTTAGTTTCATTTGAAAGTAGTTTAACAAATAAATTAAGAATTGAAGTTCCTGACTTTTTTGATAATATTGAAAGACAAGAAAGTTTACTACACAAAACTTTGGATTATATAATTACTCATTACAATAAGTGTATTAACGAAAAGAATGATGTTCTTTTAGAATTTCAAAAAATTGAAGCAATTGCAAAAGTAAAACAAATTAAATATGCTTCAGTATTTGATCAAATTGGAAAAAACTTGATTAAAGGGATTCCGCCAACAATAAAACAATTGTATTATGCGTCAAACATAGTGAAAGACAAAATTATAAAGGAATTAAAACCTATTTCAACAAAAACTGATATTAGTAAAGTTAGAATAGATGAGTTGGTAATGAGAAAGATGTTTGAATGGGATTCTACTGCGAAAATTTTAAGTCCTAAAGAACGAGCTTATTTGGCTGATTTTGCATGGGGGTTAAAAAAGTTAAATTCCTTTCATGAGAAAAATGTGAAGAGACATTTAGAAACACTTTTAAAAAATGGATTTAAAATTTACTAGGAAAAGGCAGAGCGTTCAAAAGAATTAATAATGGTTGGATACTTCCTGTCTAGGTTTAGCAAGAATAGTCCTACAGCCAGATTAAATATATTAAATTGGAAAGACACATATAAAGAGTTTAATGGCTAATAGTAGACTCTCCAAATCAACTTTTATTAGAGGACTTCAGTGTGAAAAGTCACTCTATCTCTATAAACACCATTATAGGTTAAAAGACCCTACACCTTCATCACTCCAAGCGGTGTTTGACCAAGGAACCAATATTGGTTTATTGGCACAAGAACTATTTCCCTATGGTGCTGATGCTTCTCCTGAGAATCATTTTAAAATGGTTGAATCGGTGGGAAAAACACTAAAGTTTATTTCTCAAGGGGAGTCAATCATTTATGAGGCTACTTTCCAATACAACAACGTTCTTGCTGCATTAGATATATTGGTAAAAGATGAAGAAGGTTGGAAAGCGTATGAAGTAAAAAGTTCTACTAAGGTCTCGGAGACCTATATTAAGGATGCGGCAATCCAATATTATACAATTACAAACTCAGGAATAGACCTTAAAGACATATCGATTGTTCATATTAATAATCAATACGTAAAAGATGGAGAATTAGACATTAATCAATTGTTTACCGTCGAATCTGTGTACGATCAAGTTTTAGAGTTTCTCCCGCGAATACCAAATGAAGTCAGAAGACTCAAAAATGTGATTGAGAGTTCTGAAATTCCAAATGTAGATATTGGTCCTCATTGTTCTGATCCTTACGATTGTGATTTTAAGGGAACCTGTTGGAAACACATTCCTGACTATTCAGTTTTTAATATTTCAAGACTAAACAAAGACAAGAAATTTGATTTATACAACCAGGGAGTAATCACATTAGATGATATTGATTTAAGTCAAACAGACCTGAATCCAAATCAATTGTTACAGGTTCAATCAGAAGTTAATGGGACCACTCATATTGATATTGAAGAGATAAGAAACTTCACAAATGGATTAATTTATCCTTTATACTTTTTAGATTTTGAAACAATTGGTCCCGCAGTTCCAAAATATAATGGTAGTAGACCATACCAACAATTAGTATTTCAGTATTCACTTCACATTCAAGAGACTTTAACCTCAGTAATAGAACACAGAGAATATCTTGCAGATCCATCTCAAGATCCAAGAATTGGGTTCATAGAACAACTCATTGAGGACTGTGGTACCAGTGGAGACATATTAGTCTACAATATTGGTTTTGAGAGAGGGAAACTAAATGATCTAATCGATGTATTCCCTGAGTATTCTAATGAGTTGTTAGGGATTGTAAATCGTCTGAAAGATCTAATGATTCCGTTCCAACAGAAATGGTACTATACCCCCGAAATGAAAGGAAGTTATTCAATAAAGTACGTTCTACCTGCACTGGTTCCTGAACTCTCATACAATGATCTTGATATTAAAGAAGGAGGTACAGCATCTAATACTTTTCTTTCGATGGTAAACGGAACATTTGCGGGTGATGTTGAAGAAACAAGAAATCAACTCTTGGAGTACTGTAAGTTAGACACCTTCGCGATGGTCAAAATTCTGGAGAAACTACTACTAATATAAAACTGATTTTCTTTCAAAAAATTGAAAAAATTTATTTTTAAAAAACTCGATTTTTTCCAAAAAAATCCGGAAAAATATTCACTTGGGCCATTGACCCAATTCTGGAGAAGTCGAAAAACCTTTATTTAAAGGGGGGATACCGGAGGGGGTCCTGCAGGGGGGTCCCCCACGGTATGATCCTTCACCAATTTTAATCGGCAAAATCCATTAATCACAATAATAGCGTACACTTTGATTTGTGAGTGTTTTAATAGCGATAAAATATAGTTTTTATGCGGCGTGAGGGGTGTTGCTGCTATAATTTTAGGGTATAAACAGGTAAACCTTAAAATTATGAGTATTTCAATATTATATACAAGAGTTTCGAGCGTAGATCAGAAAACGGATCGGCAAAGAGTAAAAGAAAATGAATTTGATAAAGTTATCGAGGATAAATGTTCGGGAGCCATTCCAATTTTTGAAAGACCCGAGGGTTCAACCTTAAAAACCCTAATAGATCGACAATTGATCAAGTCAATTTCTGTTTGGCAAATTGATCGTTGCGGTCGTGACCTTAGAGATATTATAAATTTTATTCATTACACCACTGAGAGAGGAATCCCTGTAAATTTTTTATCGCAAGGTCTATGCACACTCAATGAAGACAAAGAGGAAAATCCAATCTCTAAAATGATAATATCAATTCTTGGAGTGGTCGCTGAGATGGAACGAAAACTTTCAAAAGAACGTCAACGTGAGGGTATTGAGTTGGCTAAATTAGATCCAACAAAATATCTTGGAAGAAAACCTGGATCTAATGAAGGCCCAATTAAGTTTTTATCAAAACCACAAAATAAAAAGGCGTTAGACTTACTCAGAAAAGGATATAAAAATATTGAGGTTGCTAAGATTACGGGTCTTCATGTGAATACTATTACTAAAGTTAAACGTCATTTGTAATGGATACCTTTTTCACAATTTATTTTTTTGTTGTTGGAGGGTTGTTCATTTTAAACTTGATATCTGTGCTAATTAAATTCTTGACAGGTGACGGTGAAGACTGGCAATTTCATTTGGCAGAGGATGTGTTGAACTGGTGTCTAATGTTGTATCCAATTAGAAAGAGAAAACCACTTCTTACTTTGGTTGAGGGTAAATCTAATCTTGCGGGGGAATATTGTTTCTACAACAATACAATCACTATTTACAGGGATAACAATGTCATACGTAGAGAACTAATCAATACCGTCATCCATGAGTATTTTCATTATTACCTGATTACATCAGAGTCAAAATCAAAACTCTACCATGATCAATTGGAACAATTCTCATTAACGCAACACCCACAGGAAATTCTATGTAACACCATGGGTGAAACCCTCACAAAGGTCTATTTGAAAAATAATTAAAAACTGTGGTTAGTTCACAAACGGCACAATACCCCAACAGTCATTGTGCCAATTAGATTGCAAACCAAATCCTGATTCATCATATCAAGACCTAAACTTAAGATCATAAGAACTAAAGTTCATCGATCCATTCCAGAATCTCTTTTTTACGACAAGATTTATCATTAATTCTAAACAGAGAACGATTAATCGATTCTCTTATAAATTGCGATTTGGATTTTTTCTCTTTTACTAATGTTTCCAAAAGTGTAATGTATTGATTGGGAGTTAGCCGCAGTGAAATCATAACGTCTTTTTTCATATCTGAATAGGTTTAATAATAAATAGTGTAATACATAGAAAAACTTCCTTAAGAATTTTAGGAAGTAAAAAATTATTGGAAATAATTTGGAATTTATATATGTCATTTTATATATTTGCCCTATGAAACATTCAAAATTTGTAAATCTCGATTACCAAAGTCTAACTGACTTGTTTAAGATTAATAAATCAAAAAAGTTAACCAAGATCGAGGTTAAGATGAAAGATGACGTCAAAAAAAATGATCATCTTAATTCAGGTTTTAAATCTGATTTTGACGAACTTGAAGATAAATTGCAAAAGGTTTTATCCTATTTGGATGAGAACAAAGAGGTTTTCAGTCGATTAGA
>JAOEWO010000072.1 GCA_028383925.1 Winogradskyella sp. | reverse complement strand
ATATGTTCTACTAATGTAAAAATTGCGAGTTTCATCTTAAAATTTTAATCCTTTTATAAACGGTTATAAAAACTAATATTTTTATCTAAAATAGCCTGAAGGTTAAACTTTTGAAGAACAAAAGCTCTTGCGTTTTCGCCAATGGCTTCAATTTTATCTGTATTATTTAAAAACCAAGATACTTTTTCGACGATATCTTCAACATTATGCGGGTTGCAAAGTAAGCCTGTTTTGTAATTCTCAATGGTTTCTGGTCCTGGTCCTAATTCTGAAAAAACTACAGGTTTTTTCATCGCCATAGCTTCTGGTGCAACCAAACCTTGAGTTTCCATGTGAGACGGAAACACACAAACTGCAGCTTCTGCATACTTTTTTGGTAAATCGTTAAAAGGAATAACACCATAAAACGTTACGCAAGCCTTAATTATAGTCGCATATTTTGTTTTAAGCATTTCTGTGTAAGACTTACCATCTTTATAAAACCATTCTCTGCCATACACATGTAAATGCAAATCTGAGTACTGTTGCCGCAACACCTCCATGGCTTCAATAAGCTGTCTTATGCCTTTCTTCTCGCAAATAGTACCTGCAAATGCAATGTTGTTACCATCTACAGTAATTGACTGATCTGGAGAAAATAGATCTGTATTTATTGGATAATTTATAATCTCTATAGGTTTACTATTGTAAGATAAGTATTTAGCGGTATGACTTTTTACATATTCAGAAACGGCAATAAAACCATCTGCTTTTTTAAACGATAATTTTTCTTTAAATCCTTGCCACCAATGTACGTTTCTGTTTTCAGATTCAGAAAAAAAATGATGTCCACCATGTAAACGAATGCAATACTTTATGGCTTTAATTTTACTTTTAAACACTAGTCCCATTTCAGCAGACTCTACAATATCAATCTTATTTTCTTTATGAAGTTGTTTAATCTTAGCGTTTATATGTCGTGTGTTAGAAATAAATTTTGCGGCAGGTAATTTAGAAAGAGGTAATCTGTAAATATTTACACCTTTATCATTAAGTTGAATTTCTTTAGATTGGTCTCCAATACCAACGATAGAAATCGTGTGCCCTCTATTTACCATAGCTCTGCTAAACGTTTGAAGAAAACTACCAACGCCACCAGATTTCCAAATGGGATATTCACTAGATATAAAACAAATATGCATTATTGTAATGTGTTTGCAATGAGATTAGCATTGGCCTCTAAAGGGCAAAGTACTAATTTTTTAAACCATAATTTTCTATCACTACCAACTGCAGAATCCGCTTCCAAAACTGCTAAAATAGTCGCTTTAATTTCAGACTTACTATTAAGCCAACCCACAGCATTTAAACTTTCCATAGACTTAAAATGGTGAAACCTATATATAAATTCTGTACTCCAATTATCGTCTTTTACCGTATCATAATTAAGGTATAAACATGGTTTATTAAACGTGGCAAAATCTAAAGCCATAGTACTTCCTAAGTTAATAACCGCATCGCAATGCTTGGCTAAATTGACTTGTAAATCTACATCTTCTAATTTCGAAAAATAACCCACCCAAGCTTTTGCATCTGTATGCCAAATAGGATCAATAGATATAATTATATCTTTATACGTTTCTAAAACAGCATCATATCGTGTTGTAAAATCTACTGGACATCTTCTAAATATAAGTTGAACAGGTTCATCTATAGTGGTGATAGCTTCAGCAATATCATTAAGATAAGTTGGGTCGTAAGGTGATGTATACTCATCGTCTCCACTAAAACAAAGCCACTTACTTTCTGGGTTTAACCCATAGCGTTTCGCAAATGTAGCTCGATCTGTAACTCTATCGTTTTGGGTGTAAAATTCAAATTGCGGAGTTCCAGCTATTTTTAGTTGTTCTTGTTTAATTTCTGGATAAAATAAATCCATATCTCTCCTCATCCAATCAGACCATAATATATAGTAATTTGTATCTACACATAGTCGCGCCTTTGGTAAATTATCCCAAGAAAAAATGGCTGTTGTAGATGTAATATTAAGTGCTTTAGCCGCCAAACATATGGGCATTAAACCCGTAACACGTTGGTGCGTTATAAATATTGAATCTGCTTTTAAAGCTTTTAAATCTGTTTTATACGATTCAATAATTGTAGAAGACCAATTTTGTTTTGAACGTCTTTCTAGGTTTATAATTCTATTGTAATTCGATTTTGCCCAACTACCAATAGTTTCAGCAACTCGGTACAATAAACTCAATTTAAAATTACCTTTTGGTCGTCTCCAGTTTAAAAGAATCGTTTCATTTTGGGTCTTTTTAGCGTTGTACTTTAAGCGTGCAAAAGAAGCAGATTCTCTTAGTAATCTTGTTACTATTGACTCCGAATAAAGTGTGAGTTTTTTATAATTAAATTCTATATTGTGTAAAGATTTCACCTCGTTAAAAGCGGATTCTGGCAATGGAGACCAAATGGTTACTTTAGCAAAAGCATCTAAATGTTTTAGAAGATCTGAATACAGGTAATTTTTTATACCTACACCATCCGGAACAATAAAAATTACATGCTTTTTAGGACTCATCAATATCTTTAAATTGTTTTTGGTGGTTAACATTCCAAAGCGTTTTTGATTCTAAACTCTTTAGAAACAAAGATGCACTATCACCAAAACCAAATATCTGCATTTTTTCTGACTTCACTGCTCCTATTGTATCAATGGCATTAATAATAGTATTAACAGTACATTTTGTATTTACAACACTCGGTAATATCACTCTATTTTGCTGTCGCGAACCCACATTAATACTTGGCACACCATAATAAGGTGCTTCTCTAATACCTGCACTACTGTTACCTATAATAAACTCGGCGTGTTCTAATAACGTTAAGAAATACTCGAAACGAATCGATGGAAATATTCTGAAATTTTTATGTGCTTTTAAAGTGGCATATACCTCTAAAATAGCTTGACTTCCCAAATCATTATTCGGAAAAATAACAACATAATTTTTTTGACTTTGCTTTAAGGCTTCTACAAATTGAATGGCATCATCTTTTATGTTTTCTACTTCTGTAGTTACGGGATGAAACATAGCAACGGCATAGTCTTTAAACGAAATTTCGTAATACTCTTTTACCGTTTTTAAACTCGGTAAGTTATCTGAAAACATCACATCTATATCTGGCGAACCAATGGTATGTATAGATTCTGGCACTTCACCCATTTGAAGCAAACGCTTTTTAGCTTCATCGTTAGAGGTGTAATGTATATGGCTTAATTTGGATACAGAATGTCTAATTAGCTCGTCTATTGTTCCTGAAATTTCGCCACCCTCAATATGTGCTACTAAAATATTATTTAAGCTTCCTACAATGGCACCGGCAAGTGCCTCTACTCTATCTCCATGTACAACAATTAAATCGGGCTTGGTAGATTTAACATAAGCCGAAAAACCTTCAATGGTTTTGGCTAAGGTTAAATCCATTGTAGACTCGTGCGTATGATTATTAAACGTATGAATATGTTTATACCCACAACGCTCTACTTCTAACAACGTATAACCATACTCATGTAAAAGATGCATACCTGTTACAAAGAGATAAGGCTCAAAATTGGCATGTGATTCTAAAACGGAAATTAATCCTTTTATCTTACCAAAATCGGCTCGTGTGCCTGTTAAAAAAATTACTTTTTTATGCTCCATTTATAACGCCTCTAATCGTGATGACGAAATCACCGTTGTATTCGCTTTTATATTTTTGTTTACCATAGTATGTGCACCAATAGTGACATTATCACCAATGGTTAAAGCACCTAGCACAGAAGAATTACAATACATTTTTACGTTATTACCAATGGTATTTCCGCTGGCTGAGCCATTTACTTTATGACCAACCGTGCAATGTTGATGAATTACAAATCCTTTACCAATATTATTTCTACTACCAATGACTGTGCCTTCGCCATGAATAATATAAAATCCTTGGTCTATTTTTGTATTAAAATAAATTTCACAACCACAAAGGTCTTTCATTAAAAAATGAATTTGAGGTTTTAGTGCTTCTTCATTTTGGTGATGTAACTCACACCCAAGTCTAAACAAAAACATAGCCAACTCATTTTGATTGGTAGTTATCTTTTCTATAATAGTCGTTTCTGATGTTTCAGGAAAATGATAGTTTACATCGATTACAACTTTTTCGAATGCTTTTAAAATAAGCGCGTCTGCTATCTGTTTTGGTTGATAGACACGTTGTAACAAAAAATTGACAAAATTTATGATTGAATGTCTGTCCATGCGACTTGTTTATCTTTTTCAATGTTGTCTTTGGCTACCTTACCCAAAACGTCATTATAATGTTCTGCTAATATTTCACCTGTTCCTGGTCGTTTTACCCAAATGTTAGCTTCTGTAAATAACTCACCCTTTTTAATCTCTGTTATAGTACAAACTGTTGCGAATGCAAAATCTATAGTGACTTGTTCTTCTTTGGCAGGTACTTTTGTTCCTCCTCGCATTGTTGCCACTTCTTTACTCGCAATAATTAATTCTTTGGCTGCAACTTCATCCATACTACAAACAATATCAGGACCTGTACGTTGCATGTGGTCTGTAAAGTGACGCTCTAAAATAGATGCACCAAGTGCAACTGCACCAATACATGCATTGTTATTTAAGGTATGATCACTTAACCCAAAGACCTTATCTGGAAATGCATTATGCAATTCCGTCATCGCACCAAATCTCACTAAATGTGAAGGGGTTGGATATAAATTTGTAGTATGCAACAATGCTAATGGCACGTTATACTTATCGAAAATGGCAACAGCTTTGCTTACACTTTCAATAGTATTCATTCCAGTACTTAAAATAACGGGTTTACCAAATTTAGCGATATGCTCTAAAAGCGGATAATTATTACATTCCCCAGAACCAATTTTATAAGCTTCAACATTCATAGACTGTAATCTATTTGCTGCTGCTCTAGAGAATGGAGTAGAAATAAACAGCATGCCTTGTTCCTCTACATAAGCTTTTAAAACTTTTTCATCTGCCTCGTTAAGCGAACAACGGTCCATAATTTCATAAATAGAAACATCTGCATTACCAGGAATCACCGACTTTGCAGCACCGCTCATTTCATCTTCTACAATATGCGTTTGGTGTTTTACCACTTCAATACCTGCGCGTTTGGCAGCGTCTACCATTTCTTTAGCAACTTTAAGCGAGCCTTCGTGGTTAATACCAATTTCGGCAATAACAAGTGGTGGATAGTCTGCACCTATTTTACGGCCTACTATCGTGATGTATGGTTTTTTCATTTTGTTTTTAATCAAATTTAAAGCGTATCTAACTTAAAAAGCACTTAAAAACCGTGATTCCCAATCATCATAATTCCAAATACGATCTGTTTCAGATTTTGCTAAACGCTCTTTTTCAAAGTTACTATTTGTTATTGCCAAATTAAAATAGTCTACCCACGAATTTATGTTTTTGGGTTGATCAATTACATACGTGTTTTTCAAACCTTTTAAAACTTCAGGAATCGCCCCAAGATTAGATGCTAAAACGGTATTACCACATTTTAAAGCTTCAATCATTGACAAACCAAAACCTTCTTTATATAACGTCGTAAACATATAATAGTTACCCAATTGTAAATAGCTAGCAACTTCGTTATTGGGAATTCTTCCAATGGAATTGACATTAGGATGGTTAATAATCTGCGAAGAACCAATTATAATAATCTTAAGCTCTTTGTGCGCTTCTAGTAATTGCTCTACAACTGATTTAAAAATATGAAATCCTTTTTTAGGACGGTCATTTGCCATCCAAAATAAAATAGCGTCAGTTTCTGAATACCCTTTTTTAGCTCTGTTTGTTTTAAATTCTGAAGCTTGCAAAGGATAAAACACGTTTGAATCTACTGCGTTACCTACGACTTTAATTTCTGGAAAATTTTTGTATTTGACTTTATTTTTGTCTGCTGCCAACTGCGATAGCCACAAAACTTTATCGATAGATGCTACAATTTCTGAATCTAAATTCAATTCAAAACCATGAAAAGAGAATACTAATTCTACCTTACAATTCAACTTATTTTTAATTAATGAAATGGCTTCAACTAAATGCGGATCGTCCATAACAACAATGACTAGTTTGTTGTGGTTTTGTGCAATTTTTTTAAGTTGCTTAACGTAATCTAGAGCCACCCAATTAAGCAATTGTAATTTACGCACTTGTTTTTGCCAAGTGATAAACGTGCGTTTTTTACAATATACAGCAGTTTTGAGAGTTGTATTTGGAGATAGAACATAATCGAAAATAGCCGGGTTTTTGGTTATAAAATGGCTCATTCTGGTCGTCCAACTTCCTATTGCAGTTGTTGGCAAAGCGATATTAGAGACTAAGACTTTTGCCATTTTCTGCATTAATATGGTGTTTTAATTCCTTTAATTTTAAAGTACTGAGTCTTAAATTTTTTAAGTAATAAAATTCTAAGAATTTTACCAATTGTAAATTGCATTGCAGACATTGGCTTCCCTTTTGGTAGTTCTTCTAATAGCTGGTCTACTTTTAGCTGTTGTAAAATAGTTTCCATTTTAGTTTGCATCCAAGGTTCAAAAACATTGCCTAAATGGTAAGCGTAATTATCTTTAGTTGCCAATCTTAAGTAACCAGCTTCATCGTTAGGGATATCAAAATAGGTGCTTTCACTACCACCAACTATTTTGTGTTGACAAACTTCTGGTGGAGCCGTTTTAAAAATATCAGCTCGTAATGTTGCCACAAAATGACCACAACCAACAGCTGCAGAATTCTTTGCATTTGAAAGCGTCAAATATTT
>JAOEWO010000070.1 GCA_028383925.1 Winogradskyella sp. | reverse complement strand
TTTACTAAATCGTGGTATTGTTTCATAATATTTCCGACTAAAGTGGGAATCTCATTAAATTAAACTTGTGTTAGCGAAGACAGAAAGATATCTTGACTTCGCTCCATATAGATTAATACGAAATTAAAAAAAAGCTTCAAATCATTAGACTTGAAGCTTCGTATAATATTAAAAGTTATTAACTAAATCTATCCTATTATCATCCCAGCAATTGTTGCAGAAATTAAAGAAGCAATAGTACCTCCAATTAGGGCTTTCATTCCAAATTTTGATAACTGTTTACGTTGGCCTGGTGCTAAAGAGCCAATACCACCAATTTGAATACCAATAGAAGCAAAGTTAGCAAAACCACAAAGCATATATGTTGCCATAATTATTGATTTTTCGTAAGTAAGATGCGTAGCGTTAGCTACATTTTTTAAATCTGTTAATTGAATGTAACCTATAAACTCACTTGCGGCTAATTTAATACCTAAGAGTTGGCCCATTAAAGCGGTGTCTTCTGACGCAATCCCAATAAGCCACATTAGCGGTGCAAATGTATATCCTAGTATAAACTCTAGAGATAAACTATCGTATGGGGTGTTGTCGGCAATAATTTCGTTTAAAGATGTAAAATGCCAATTAACATTCCAAGACTCTATTACAATACCATCAAAGCCAGCCATACCACCAAGTATGCCATTAAACATGGCTATAAACGCTACAAAAACTAAAAGCATTGCACCTACATTTACAGCGAGTTTAAGTCCTTCTGTTGTGCCGTTAGCTATAGCATCTAGTATGTTTGTGCCAATTTTATCTTGAGATACGGTAACGTCTGTATCTATTTTTTCAGTCTGTGGAAATAATATTTTAGAAATGACAATAGCGCCTGGTGCAGCCATAACAGAAGCAGCTAACAAGTGTTTGGCGTAAAATAATTTTAAAGCTTCATCGTCTCCACCTAAAAAACCTATATATGCAGCAAGTACAGCACCAGCAACAGTAGCCATACCTCCAATCATTACCAATAGAATCTCTGACTTGGTCATTTTTTCTAAATAAGCCTTAATAAGTAATGGTGCTTCGGTCTGTCCTAAAAAGATATTGCCGGCAACACTTAAGCTTTCAGCTCCAGATATTTTTAAAGCCTTAGAAAGAAGCCAAGCCATACCTTTAACTACTTTTTGAATAATACCTAAATAAAATAAAACAGATGTTAATGCAGAAAAGAAAAGGATAGTAGGTAATACCTGAAAAGCAAATATAAAACCAAAGGTATCCATATCTACAACAAGTCCTTCAAACAAGAATTTACTACCGGCTTTTGTAAATTCTAATACGTCTATAAATAGGCTGCCAACAAATTCAAATATAGATTTTATAAACGGTACTTTTAAAACACCTATAGCTATTATCAGTTGAAACGTTAGTCCTATGCCCACAACTTTCCAATTTATAGCTTTACGGTTACTGCTAAATAAAAAGGCTATAAATATGAGAGAGAACATACCAAGAACTCCTCTCCATAAACTATCAATAGAAAAACCTTGACTAGGAATAATTGGTATTACTGGTTTTATTTCTGCTTCGGTAGCCTCGTTTACTTTAGATATGAGGTTAAAATTTAGCTCTTTCCCTGAGAATACAAATGTCGAATCTGTTAACTCAGAAATTTTATAACGCGAAATAGTGTTTATAGAGTCATTATGGTAAAGCACAAGTAGATTATTTTGGTACATATAATCTCCTTGTAAATTGATTTTAGAATTTGAAGAGAAATTAAATTCACCATCTTTAAATTCTATTGTATTGTAAGCGTTTTCAGATGATTTTGAAGACCACTTTTTTTCAAGCTCTTGTGCTGTTATTGATGAAATTCCAATAAAAATTGCAAGAAAAGCCTTGAAAAATTGATTCATAAAAATAAAGTTTTAGTTAACGTTTAGAAATTTCGTCTCTTATTTTGGCTGCTTTTTCATAATCTTCATTAGTAACAGCTTCGTCTAAGAGGTTGTGAAGTTCTTCTATAGTATGGTCTTTATAACCTTGCTGTTCTTGAGTTACAGCTTCAATTTCTTCTGCAATAATATCATCTACAAGAATACTATCTTGTTCTTCATCATCACTTTTAGGATTTACCTTAAGATAAATACCAGCTTTGTCTAATATGTTTTTGTACGTAAATATTGGTGCCTGAAAACGTAAGGCTAAAGCTATAGCATCACTAGTTCTAGCATCTATAATTTCTTCAATTTTATCGCGCTCGCAGATAAGGCTAGAGTAAAATACACCATCAACAAGTTTATGAATAATGACTTGCTTTACAACGATATCAAAACGATCTGAAAAGTTTTTAAATAAATCGTGGGTAAGTGGACGTGGCGGACGAATTTCTTTTTCTAATGCTATCGCTATAGATTGTGCTTCAAATGCTCCGATAACGATTGGTAATTTTCTATCTCCATCAACCTCGTTAAGTATAAGAGCGTATGCTCCATTTTGAGTCTGGCTATAAGAAATGCCTTTAATATTTAAACGAACTAAGCTCATAATGTAAAACTAAATGCCTCATCAATTTATGTGAGGTTTCCTTATTTACCTTTCGTTAAAAAAGGTTATAATTCTAGATTAAGAATTATGCGTAAGGCAAAACACAAAGAACTGTTTAAATTTGGACTTTACCAACTGCATTATGCAGAATTGGTTAATTATCTCTATACTTTCGATGAAATGTAAGTTTATTAGAGAATATCTAAATTTAAACAGCCCTTGTTAATAAAGGTAATAAAATTATGCGTTTTGTGCCTTAAAAGCTTTTAATTTTTCTATCAATTGTGGTACCACAGTAAAGGCATCACCAACAACACCATAATCTGCTGCTTTAAAGAAAGGAGCTTCAGGATCTGTGTTAATAACGACTTTTACTTTAGATGAGTTAATACCCGCTAAATGCTGAATTGCTCCAGAGATGCCAATAGCAATATATAAGTTAGATGCTACAGGTTTACCTGTTTGCCCTACATGCTCTCCGTGTGGTCTCCAACCTAAGTCAGACACAGGTTTAGAACATGCTGTAGCGGCACCCAATACCTCTGCTAGCTCTTCTATCATTCCCCAATTTTCTGGGCCTTTCATACCACGACCAGCTGATACTACGGTCTCTGCATCTGCAATAGTTACTTTATCTGTAGCTTTATCAACTGATACTACACTAACACCAGATTCTGGTAACGTTGCCGAGAAATCTTCAACTGTAGCAGTGCCTTCAGTTTCAACCAAACCGAAAGAATTATTAGATAAACCAACAATTTTTACATCGGTTGTAATTTCTGTATTAGCAAATGCTTTATTTGTAAAAGCAGAACGTTTTACTGTAAATGGTGAAACACTTGATGGTGCTGCAACAACATTAGAGACATAACCAGCCTCTAAACCAACAGCTAATAATGGTGCTAAATATTTACTGTCTGCACTAGCACTAACCACAACTACTTTTGCATCTTCATTTTTTGCAGCTTGTGCAATAACAGAAGCGTATTTTTTTGCATTAAATGTATTTAAAGTATCATCCTTTATAGAAAGTACTTTAGTAGCGCCATAGTTACCTAAGCTTTCGCTATGCTCTGCGTTAATAGCAATAGCTGTAACTGTAGTGCCTAATTGGGTAGCAATAGCCTTTGCATAAGAGACAACTTCTAATGCTGCTTTTTTAAATTTTCCTTTTTCTGATTCTGTATATACTAAAACGGACATAATTTTAAGTTTTTTATTATCCTGAATTTTATTCAAGATCTTATTAATATTTCTTAATAACGCAATGCATTTCCGAAACACTTTCGGAATGATTTTTTTTAATTAAATCACTTTAGCTTCGTTATGAAGTAAGTTTATTAACTCATCAATATTATCTGCATCAACCAATTTAACTGCCCCTCTTGGTGCTGGTTTTTCAAAACTAGTAGCTTTAGTTTCTGCACTAACACCAACAGGTTCTACAACTGTTAATGGTTTTTTGCGCGCCATCATTATACCTCTCATATTAGGGATACGTAAATCGCTTTCTTCAACCAAACCTTTTTGGCCACCTATAACTAAAGGTAAAGCGGTATTTACAGTTTCTTTTCCGCCATCTATTTCTCTAATAGCCTTTGCTGTTGTACCGTCTATATCTAGGCTAATACAATTAGCAACAAAATTAGCATCTATCATAGCAGCTAGCATACCAGGTACCATACCACCATTATAGTCTATAGATTCTCTGCCGGCAATAACCAAATCATAACCGCCATCTTTAACAACAGCTGCAAGTTGTTTAGCAACAGCATAACCATCTGTAGCTTCTGTATTTACTCTTATTGCAGAATCTGCACCTATAGCTAAAGCTTTTCTTAGTGTTGGTTCGGTTTCTGCACCACCAACATTTACAACAACAACGCTAGCGCCTTGTTTTTCTTTAAACCACATAGCGCGAGTTAAACCAAATTCGTCATTTGGGTTAATTACAAACTGAACACCGTTAGTGTCAAATTTAGTATCACTATCTGTAAAATTAATCTTTGAGGTTGTATCAGGAACATGGCTAATACATACTAATATCTTCATAAAAAATTATTTTTAAAGGTCTTATTTTCGACTACGAAGATAATTATAAAAATTTGAATTTTACTATGCGTGCATAGTAAAATTATGTTTTTTTTATAAAAAACACCTTTTTACTACCAGATTAACAATCTTAAGCCCTTTAATTATGAATTCACTGGGCTAATAAGGGTTTAAAAACCTTAGCCTTCCTTTAATTTTTATTTTACAATTTATCCCTATTAATTATTTTAAAATAGTACCGAATTATTCCTATTTTTGCTCTTCGAATAATTTTTTAACTAAAAAAGTTCTTTCCCTTGGAAAGACGTAAGACGGGATGAAGACAATTCAATTTAGAGAAGCGATATGTGAAGCCATGAGCGAGGAAATGCGCAGAGATGAAACCATTTATCTTATGGGTGAAGAAGTTGCTGAATATAATGGTGCATACAAAGCGTCAAAAGGCATGTTAGATGAGTTTGGCGAGAAGCGTGTTATAGATACACCTATTGCAGAGCTTGGTTTTGCTGGTATAGCTATAGGCTCTACAATGACAGGTAACCGTCCTATTGTAGAATACATGACATTTAATTTCTCTTTGGTTGGTATAGATCAAATTATAAATAATGCAGCTAAAATTAGACAAATGTCTGGTGGGCAGTTTAAATGTCCTATTGTATTTAGAGGTCCAACAGCATCTGCTGGTCAGTTAGCAGCAACTCACTCGCAAGCTTTTGAAAGCTGGTTTGCAAACACACCAGGTTTAAAAGTTATTGTACCTTCTAATCCGTACGATGCAAAAGGGCTATTAAAATCTGCCATTAGAGATGACGATCCGGTAATTTTTATGGAGAGCGAGCAGATGTATGGTGATAAAGGTGAAGTGCCAGAGGGAGAATACACCATACCTATAGGTGTTGCAGAAATAAAGCGTGAAGGTACCGATGTTACTATTGTATCTTTTGGTAAAATTATAAAAGAAGCATACAAAGCTGCAGACGAATTAGAAAAAGAAGGTATCTCTTGCGAAATTATTGATTTACGTACGGTAAGACCAATGGATAGAGACGCTATTTTAAAGTCTGTTAAAAAAACAAATAGGTTAGTAGTATTAGAAGAAGCATGGCCTTTTGGTAATGTATCTACCGAAATAACTTATTTAGTACAGTCTGAAGCATTCGATTATCTAGATGCTCCTATTGTAAAAATAAACACAGCAGATACACCCGCACCTTATTCTCCAGTATTATTAGCAGAATGGTTACCTAACAGTGATTCTGTAATTAAAGCTGTAAAAAAAGTGATGTACAAATAAATAAAAAGCAGTTTTCTGCGTTAAATAAACTTCATTAATAACATTGCTTTGTTTTTTTAGCATGTTTGTTAATGAAGTTTGTATTTTAATATGAAACTAAAATTAATAATAACTTTTGTTTGCTTAGGATTTTTATCTGCACTCGCACAGACAAAAGTAAGCGGTTACGTTTTTGATGAATTTAACGCACCCATAGCGTTTGCTAACGTACTTTTTAAAGGGTCTACCGAAGGTACAATTACCAATGAAGACGGTAAGTTTTATTTAGAATCTGATACCAAATGGGATACTTTAATTGTGTCTTTTATTGGTTTTGAAATGTTAGAAATACGACTAACAAAAAGTGTAACCTACAATCTAAAATTTATTCTTAAAGAAGAAGCTTCATCACTAGATGAGGTGGTTATTGTAACAGGAAAACAATCTAAAAAAGCTTCTGAAAACCCAGCAATTAAAATACTAAAAAAAATATGGGAACGTAAACGTCTTAATGGCTTAAAACAATTTAAGCAATACGCGTACGACCAATACGAAAAAGTAGAGTTTGATCTTAATACCATAGACAGTACATTAATAAAAAGTAAGTTGTTTAAAGGTATGGAGTTTGTTTTTGAAGAAGTAGATACCTCTAATGTTACAGGTAAAACCTACTTGCCAATTTTTTTAAACGAATCTGTAAAGAAAATATACGGCGATAATATTATAAATAAAGAACGCGAAGATTTATTAGGAAACAAAAATTCGGGCTTTAGCAACAATCAAATTATTATAGATTTTATAGACGATTTATATTCAGAATATAATATATATGATAATTACCTTAAGTTTTTCGATAAGAGTTTTGTAAGCCCATTAAGCAGAACAGGTGTACAAACGTATAATTATGTGTTATCAGATAGTGCGTTTATAGACAATAAGTGGTGTTACAATATTATTTATTACCCACGTCGTAAAAACGAGTTAACCTTTAAAGGAGATTTTTGGGTTAATGACTCAACCTATGCCATTAAAGAAATAAACTTACAAGCTTCTAAGAGTGCAAATATAAATTGGGTAAAAGAGATTTATATAGAGCAAGAATTCGAGGTTTTAAACGACTCATTGTTTCTTATAAAACGCGATTATTTTCTGTCTGATTTCGCTTTAAATAAAAAAGAAAAATCAAGAGGTGTTTACGGTAAACGAACCACGCTTTACGATAACTATAAGTTTAACCAACCAAAAGATGCAGCATATTATGAGAAGGTGGTTTATAATTACGATTCAGATATTTATAACAGAGCTGATGATTTTTGGGAAAACAACAGGTTAGAAGTACTCAATAAAGACGAAAAAGGAGTCTATAAAATGTTAGACACGCTTAAGACTGTAAAAAAGTTTAAGCGACTATATAATTT
>JAOEWO010000007.1 GCA_028383925.1 Winogradskyella sp. | reverse complement strand
GTAAAAAAGTATGAACATTATGAAACAAAGCCTACTTAATCTATTATTTTTACTCTTCTTAACTACAATTTGGTCCCAAAGCCAAACAGCCATTCCTGACGCCAATTTTGAGCAAGCCTTAATAAATTTGGGGTTTGATGATGTTTTAAACGGCCAAGTCTTAACAGCTAATATTTCAGGTGTACAGCAATTATATCTTGAGGAACTAAATATACAAGACCTAACAGGGATTCAGGATTTTACGGCACTTACTCTACTTAGTGCCTATAATAACGATATTGCAATCATTGATGTATCAAATAATTTGAATCTAACTGCTTTAGCATTGTCCAATAATAATTTGTCGGTATTGGACGTTAGTCAAAACACAGCATTAGAGATTCTGTATTGTGGGGGGAACAATTTAAGCTATTTAAATGTCAGTAAAAATAACCTATTAGAAGTGTTATACGCAACAGGAAATGATAATTTATCATGTATAGCTGTAAACGAAATACAGTTAGATACCATTCCTACAGATTGGTATAAAGACGATACAACAAGCTTTACTTTGTATGAAAATACTATTTGGTATGTAGGGTTAGATGCTGATGATGACGGATTTGTTGGAAGTTTTGAAGAAGTAGTCCAGTGTGATGCCCAAGACGAAAGTTACAGCTTAACACAACCAGAAATTTCAGACTGTAACGATAACGACGCAGCAATTTCAGAACCACAACTATATTATGTAGATGCAGATTTAGACGGTTTTGGTTCATCAGAAACAGAGATGCTTTGCGCCTCTGTTGCGCCAGATGGTTATGCTGATAATAGTTCAGATTGTTTTGACCTTGATTTTACAATTTTAGGACCACAACTTTATTATGTTGATAACGATGGCGATGGTTACGGAGCAGGTGTTGCAACGGTATCTTGTGATCGTTTTCCTCCGTCAGGTTATACAAATAATAATGATGATTGTAACGATTTTGATTCAAATTTTCAAATACCACGGTTGTTTTATTTAGATAATGATGGTGATGGATACGGGTCTCAACAATCAATTTCGGTCTGTGAAGAGCTTGATCCTTTTTTATTCTACATGTACGTCCCGAACAATTCAGATTGTAACGATTCAGATCCATCAATTACAGAACCACAGTTATACTATGTAGATGCGGATGGTGACGGTTTTGGTTCATCAGAAACAGAGATGCTTTGCGCATCAGTTGCGCCAGTTGGTTATGCAGATAACGATACAGACTGTAAAGATTTAGATAGAACTATTAACTCGAATACGATTTGGTATGCAGGTATAGATTTGGATTCAGATGGATTTATAGGTGATTTCGAACAAATCGTTCAATGTGAAGCACCAGGAGTAAATTACACAACGACGCAGCCAGAGGTTACAGACTGTGATGACGGGGATATTAATATAAATCCAGGAATGGAAGAGATATTAAATAATAATATAGACGATGATTGTAACCCATTAACATCAGATGATGTACTTGGAACTATAAATTTAAGTTTTAGTGACACTCATATTACACCCAATCCTTTTAATACCATTATAAATATTGAGCTTTCAAGTAATTTTAATAATAGTATTATAGATGTTAAGGTGTTCGATTTAAATGGAAGGTTAGTTTTTAGCAAGTCTTATATTGCAATTAATAATATTGTTAAAGTATCTAATTTAGATACTTTAGAACAAGCCCCTTATATTATAAAAGTTGTAAGCAAAAAGACAGGTGCGAGTATTTTAAAACAGCTTATTAAAATTTAATTTGAATTAATATGCTTATAAAGTCACCAGAAGAAATAGAATTATACTTCTGTGGGCCACCATTAATGAACCAAGCGGTTCAGAAGATGGGTGAAGATTATGGTATCCCTGACGAGCATATTAGATTTGATGATTTTGGTGGGTAACCATTAAACATTATCTCAAAAAAAGAAAGCCAAACACTAAAGTGTTTGGCTTTCTTTTTATCTTCTTATTTTACTAAATCAATTAATATTTCTACTATTTGTAATCCATTTCTAGCATTATTTGCCTCAGTACTTCCATAGATATAGGCTTAATAATATAGTTGGTTACGCTTTTATAATCATCTACTCTATTCATATCTGCAGGGTCTATAGAAGAGCTCACAATATAAATAGTAATTAATTTGTGTGTTTCTATTTGTGTAAACTCATCTAAAAATTGCCACCCATCCATAATAGGCATATTAATGTCTAATAAAATAACTTCTGGGATATCGTTACCTGAAATTAAAAGTGGTGCTAAAGCATTTAAAGCTTCTCTTCCGTTTTTAAATATCATAAAAGATTCACAGAAGTCCGCAAGTTCCATCATGCGTTTGGCTCCAAAAATAAAAATTGGGTCATCATCTATGATGCAGGCAATATCAATTTTACTCATAATTTTTAAATTTTATTATAAATGTAGTCCCCACATTTATAGCACTCTCTACTTCAATTTTACCACCAATAGCTTCAATTTGGTTTTTAGTAATAAAAAGACCAAGACCCCTAGCATCTTTGTGTTTATGAAACGTTTTATACATTCCGAATAATTTATCACCATGTTTTTCTAAGTCTATGCCTAAGCCATGGTCTTTTATTCTCATTTCTATACAATGCCCTTTTTTAGTCGCAATGATCTCTACTTTTGCAGGCTCATTGGGCTTTTTATACTTAATAGCATTGGTTAAAAAGTTTAACAATATACTATCTATTTAAGCGGGTATACCATATATATTTAAACTCTGCGACACATCTATAGTTATTTGTGTATTGGAGTTTATAATTATAGCATTAATACCTGCTTTAGCCTTATTAATGTAGCTTAATAAATTTAAACGCTCTACAGGGATGTTTTTCTTGGTGTTTATAACCGCAACTAAGGTTCTCTACAGTTTCACTAAGTTGGTTAACCGCATCTTGTAACATGGGGAAGATGTCATTTTTAGTAAATTCTGGGTAGTCTATAGTTGCTATATCTAAGAGCATATCTAAATTACTATAATGAGACCTTAGGTTATGAGATACAATATGCGCAAAATTTATAAGACGCTCATTTTGCCTGTTTGTAGTAACCAAGAGTTGATTTATTTTTTTATTATTTTTTCTTACTTCCGTAATGTCATTTATTTGAGTAACAAAATGTAGCGGTTTGCCTTTGTCATCTCTAACAATAGATGTAGTTAGTTGCGCCCATAGTGTAACACCACTTTTTTTAATATATCGTTTTTCTGTTTCAAAACTTTCGCGCTTACCTTTAATCATTTCTAGCATTGCAGCTTGGCTCAAAACCAAATCATCTGGGTGTGTAATGTCTAAAAAAGAAAGTTTTTCAAGTTCTTCTTCGCTATAGCCCAGCATGTTACAAATACTTTTATTTACGGTTAGCCAATTGCCTTTAAGGTCTAAAGTTGCCATGCCTATTAAGGCATAATTAAAGGTCCGTCTTTGTTGCTCTTCTTTTATAGCAAGTGCTTTTGCAATTTTAGTTTTTTCATCTATATCTTGAAACAGACCTTGAACTTTTACACATACACCATTTTCTACTATAGGCATGCCTATAGACCGTACCCATTTGTCTTTGTTTTTACCAGTAATAATTTGTAGCTCTATGTCAAAATCTTCGTGTCTCTCTAAGCTAGCCGTAAATAGTTTAGTAATAATATCACGGCTATAACCTTCTTTATAAAAGTTAATACCAGATTGTACATCGGGCACAAAATCATTTGGCATCTCGTGAATTTTACGTGTTTCTGGGCTCCAAGTAAGCTCTGTTGTAATTACATCATAGCTCCAAGTACCAATTGTGGCGTATTCTTGAATAAAGTCGAGTAGGGATTTTTCTGTTTTGATAGCGTGCAGTGTTTGTGTAGTTTTTGGGGGATTTGTTATCATGTGACATACAGCTGTTAATTTACAACTATAAGTAGGAAAATACTATTTTTATTAAATAATAATTTGAATTTTAATAGTTTTACTACTATATTAAAGGCAACACTATTAAAAAAAAAAACAGTATTGGTAATCTTGGATGCGGTAATTCTTTAATATGTAGATATTACCTACCATTTTTTTAAATAGACGGCGCTTGGTTGTCTAATGGTTTTGTTTTAGCATAAAGTGAGTCAGATTTTATAGATTTAACCGTATTAAAATTGAAGTTTCAATAGTAAGTGGTTCCCTAGGTAAGTTACCTTTTTAACTTTCTGTTTAAATTTTAATTGTTTAAGTGGCACGCTATTAAATTATCAGGCGTTGTTTGTATCTGTTAAATGTTTAAAATGATGTATTTACACAAATAGAGAAAAGCGTTTTAGTTGTATTCTACTATTAAAAAAACGGCTGTGGTTTCACCTATATTTAAAACCTCATGTACTGTAACACTGTCTTTACTAAAACTGTACCCTGTTGGTACATTTACATCTCTGGTACCTGTCGTGTCTGTAATTTTAAATTGTCCGCCAGCAAGTGTATAACCATAATGTGGATTATGGTAGTGTTTCTCATGGCCAATACCTGGCTTAAACGTACATTTTAAAACCCTTACGTTTGTGTTTTCTTCTAAGACTTCGCATACGGCTTCTCCTTGCCAACCTGCTTCTAGAGGATCTGGTAAGTCATTTTTGTTAGTACAACTTAGTGCAGAGAGTAATACGACCATGTAACATTTAAAAAGAACTGTTTTTATTTTCATAATTAAATATTAGACTGCTTAACATAACAAAATACAATTTTATTGCGTTTATGAGTTATGAAAAAAGGTTTATTTGTTTTGATGCTGCTTTTGGTTACTGCCACATATGTTTATACAATACAACCAAATATTAAAAGCGGTAGTACCACATTTTCTGCAAAGAAAACAAACCGGTTTATTAATAAAGATAGTTTAACCATACACACTAGAGTTAATTTGCCTTTAGGCTATAAACGTGTAACTTATGCTCGTCAAAGTTTTAAAACTTATCTTAGAAATTACACTTTAAAGCCTTTTGGAAGCAAAATTATAAATTACGATAATTCCGAGTATTATTGGCAAGGTGGTCATATTGGTGTTTTAGATATTGCTGTACCTAAAAATGGTTTGCAACAATGTGCAGATGCGTTAATAAGAATTAGAAGCGAATACCTTTGGGACAACAACAGAAAAGACGAAATTGGGTTTAATTTTACCTCAGGGCACTATTGCGCTTGGCTTAAATATGCCCAAGGGTATAGACCAAAAATTAAAGGTAATAAAGTGACGTTTCATAAAACAGAAGTTGCAGATAGCTTTAAAGCAAACTTTTATAAGTATTTAAACCTTATTTATATGTATTCGGGTACATTATCACTTTATAACGAACTCAAACCTGTTGCTGCTAGAGATTTGCAAATAGGTGACATGCTTATAAGAGGTGGCTCGCCTGGTCATATTGTAATGTTAGGTGATGAAGCTATAAATGCCAAAGGCGAAAAATTATTTTTATTGTTTCAAGGTAATACGCCAGCCCAAAGTGTACATTTGGTTAAAAACTTAGAAGATGCATCATTATCTCCATGGTATGCGCTTAAGGATGGTGCAACAATTCCAGTTTCAAATTATACCTTTAGTAGTGCAAAATTTGTGCGCTTTAAATAGCAAGTTTGTATCTTTGCACTATGCGAAAAAAATTAAGTCCACAAGATATTCACAATCTAGCGATGAACCATGTAGGTAAAGACCTAGAGGCACGTGGTTTTGAGTTTGTTGCTATAAATAGCAAGCTAAAACGGCACCCACAATTTGTATGTATAGATAAAAAAAGTCAGTATTTTTTTGTTGTAGTTAGAGCCGTAATTTTACCAGATAATCCTAATAATTATGATATTGTATGGATGGAAACCTTTAAAAAACATGCTTATGAAAAAGATGCAAAAGTTTTATACGCAGGTGTAGGAGTGGGCAATCCTAAAGGTGAAAATTTACCAATATATCTAAACGAAGACTATCTTATAGAATACAACGGCATACAAGTTATAGAAATGAATTTAAATTAATATGAAACAACTAATTACTTTTTTACTACTTATTACATTGGTGTCTTGTAGCCAAGAACCACCGGTTAATGTTAAACTTACGGGTCCTATATTTGGTACTGGTTTTAATATTCAATATTATACCGAGGGCAATGTTAATTACTCAGAAGATATAGACAGTTTGTTTATGCAGGTTAACAGATCGCTATCTACGTACATGGCAGATTCTGATATTTCTAAATTAAATAGAAATGAAATTACCACAATAGATTCTCATTTTAAACGTGTTTTTGAAGCCTCTAAACTTATTTACAGAACAACAGAAGGTGTTTTTGACCCCACAATTGGTAATGTTGTAAACGCATGGAATTTTGGTGCAGAGCAAAACAAATTTTTAACAGATAGCACAACAATAGATAGCTTAATGCGCTATGTTGGTTTTAACAGGGTTGGTATTAAGGATTTTATAGTTAAGAAGCCTAAAACCTCTTATTTAGAGTTTAATGCTATTGCTAAAGGTTATGGTATAGATGTTATTGCCGAGTTTTTAGAGTCTAAAGGGGTTACTAATTATCTTGTAGATATTGGTGGTGATTTGCGGGTTTCTGGTATTAATATTGAAAGCGACAAAGGATGGACCGTTGGTATAGACGACCCTAATTACGATGGCACACAATCTTACTCTAAAGTAGTTGTGTTGTTAGATGAAGCTATGGCGACTTCGGGTACATACAGAAAATTTAAAACCGATGCTAAAGGCAATAAGTATGCTCATATTATAAATACTAAAACAGGTTACCCAACAAAAACAAACATTTTAAGTGTATCTGTTATTGCAGAAGATTGTATGACGGCAGATGGTTATGCAACAGCGTTTCAGGCTATGGGTCTAAATAAAGCCAAGGCTTTTTTAGAAATTCACCCAGAGTTAAAAGCCTATTTTATTTATGAAGATGCTACAAAAACACTGCGTACATTATTAGTGAATAATTTCCCCGAATAATGTAGTGACTTATTAAAAATGATAGTGTCTTATAGATGCTATTAACTATCTATTATATTAAAAAGCTGTTCCTAATGTATAGGGTTCAGCTTTTTTTGGTTTTAGATGTTGTCTTAAAAAACATTAATAAGCAACAGTAACCAGCCAATAGCTAAAAGTAGCCCTCCTAGTGGTGTAATTGGACCTAGAAACTTTAGTTTTTTTCCTTGAGCATCAGATATCACTAAACCGTAAATACTAAAAGAAAACAGTACAATTCCTGCAGTAAAGCACGAATATGTTGCAGTAGATAGTGTTGTGTTACTAAAACCAATACCTAGTAACACAATGGCGTGGTACATTTGGTATTTTACACCAACTTCAAAACTATGTAATTGGTCTTTGGTTAAGATTTTTTTTAAAGCATGTGCACCAAAAGCACCAAATATTACAGATAACATTCCGAAAACAGCAGCCGTAGCAATTATAATTTGTGGTGTCATTTACTAAAATTTTAAATTGGTTTTATTTGTAGACTACAGGTATAATTTCGCCTTTTGCTAATCTGTATTTATTAATATCCGTTTCTAAAAGCTGAGCTGTATAATCGACTTCTTTAACCGTAAACCCAATGCTTCGGAGTTTATTAAAATAATCGCGACCATAAATTCTTACATGGTCGTATTGTCCAAAAATTTGAGCACGTTCGGTTTTGTCGGTAATAGAATTATCTTCAAAAGTAGTCTCACGATTTAAGTCTTGCGGAATCTGAAAAATACCATAACCACCAGGTTTCATAACGCGATATAACTCTTGCATAGCCTTAGTGTCGTCTGGTATGTGCTCTAATACATGATTGCATAAAATAACATCATAGCTGTTATCTTTAAAAGGCAAGTCGCAAATATCTGCTTTAACATCTGCAATGGGAGATAATAAATCTGTTGTGGTATACTCTAAATGGTTTAGTTTTTTAAAACGTTTTAAGAAACATTGCTCTGGTGCAAAGTGCAATACACTTTGGTCTTTACTAAAAAAGTTGGTTTCGTTTTTTAAATACAGCCAAAGTAATCTGTGACGCTCTAAAGATAGTGTTGATGGTGATAATACATTTGGTCTTTGTTTACCATAGCCATAGGATAAAAACGAGTTAAAATTTTTATTGTCTATGGGATCTGTGTAGGTGTTTCCTCGTAATATAAGGGCTAGAAATGGTCTTGCAACATAACTAAGCCTTATAAGAATTGGTCTAGGAATGGTATTTAATATTAATTTGAAGAGCTTTTTCATTTCGTTACATAGGTGTTAACCGAGAGACACAGAGGTGCTTGTAAGCTTATTTGGTAATATGCTAAGTTTAATAGCTGCTCCAATGTTATGTGCTGTTGTGTTTTTGTTAACTATATTTTCGTTTAACATGAAAAATTTACTCTAAATCTACACAAAAAATTATACGAATTTCTGTGGAATAATTACAGTACCAAGGCTTCTTTTCTAAAAGCATCTTCAGCAGTACTAACAATTCCTAAAGCTTCGTGTACATAAGCAAAAGTAGAAAGTATTTCGGGTTGTCCGTTTACAATAGCAATATCGTGTTCAAAGTGTACACTTGGTTTACCGTCTTGTGTTACTATTGTCCACCCATCTTTTAGTTGGTTTACTTTATGAGTGCCCATATTAATCATTGGCTCAATAGCCACAACCATACCTTCAATAAATTTTTTACCTCTACCACGTCTGCCATAATTTGGCATTTCTGGATCTTCATGCATTTTTCTGCCCAAACCATGGCCAACTAATTCGCGTACAACACCATAACCTTCAGCTTCGCAAAATTGCTGTATTGCAAAACCAACATCACCAACACGGTTGCCAACTTTTAATTGCGCAATACCAACATAAAGCGATTCTTTAGTAATTTCAATGAGTTTTTTTGTTTCTTCGGCAACATTTCCAATTTCAAAAGTATAGGCATGGTCACCGTAAAAGCCATTCATAAAAGAACCACAATCTACAGAGATAATGTCACCATCTTTTAACGGTATATCTGTTGGTAGTCCATGCACCACAGCTTCATTAACGCTACATAACAAGGTAGAAGGACAATCGTAAAGGCCTTTAAAACCAGGTACGGCACCATGATCTCTTATAAAAGCTTCTGCTATAGTGTCTAAGTGGTTTGTGGTAACACCTTCTTTTATTTCGCTAGCCAACATCCCTAAGGTTTTAGATACGATAAGCGCACTTTTACGCATTAATTCAATTTCTTCGGCTGTTTTTGCTATAATCATGTTTCAAAATATTGAGTGGCAAAGATAGGTATAAAAAATAATTAGAATATTTCTTAAAGATGATATTTAAGCCGTTTTTATTCGTGTTTTAATTAAAATACAAATTATTAAATGAGTGCAATTGGGTATAAAAACTAGGCCGTAAAAAACGTATAATTAGCTTCAATTTTTATAGATTAATTTATAGCGCTTTACAGCACTGAAGCCCTTAAAATTGCCACCATTTTTTACTGATTTTTTTAATGTCGGGAGTTTCGTTGGTTATGAGCTGATATACTTCTCCCCAACCTAAAATACCACCTATGTTTCTATCGTCAATAAATAAGTCGGCATTAATTTTACGGCTTCTGCTATAATCGAACCGTTCTTCTGGGAAGCTCGCATTTACGGCATAAAACTCAATACCATTTGTTTTGCAAAATTCTACAGCTTCGTCTAGTTTAGAGCCACAGCGATAGGTCCATAAAATAAGACGATGACCATCTTGTTGTAAACGTTTTAACGTTTCAAATGCAAAAATACGTGTTTTACCAACTTTTGGGTAGGCATCTTCTACGATGGTTCCGTCAAAATCTACAGCAATTATTAATTTATCTTGAAAATTCATTATAATTCATTATTAATCATTAAAGGTACAAAAACAAGCCTAAACAAGGCTGTGTCTAGTCATTGCTTTGGGTTGTGGTACACCAATTAATTTTAAAATAGTTGGTGCTATATCTCCTAAAACGCCATCTTTAATTGTTTTAATGTCTTTATCTATTAAAATAACAGGCACAGGGTTAGTTGTGTGTGCTGTGTTGGGTGAACCATCTGGGTTAATCATAGTTTCGCAATTGCCGTGGTCTGCAATTAACAGCGTTGTGTAATTATGAGCTAAAGCAGAATTTACAACATCATTTACGCACTCATCTACAACCTCGCAGGCTTTAATAGCGGCTTGCATAACACCTGTATGGCCAACCATATCACCGTTAGCAAAATTTAAGCACACAAAATCGGTTTCACCTTTTTCTAACTCGGGTATAAGTGCGTCTCGTAACTCGTAAGCGCACATTTCGGGTTTTAAATCGTAAGTCGCTACTTTTGGTGAGTTTCTTAAAATTCTCTTTTCACCTTTAAATGGTCTTTCTCGGCCACCAGAAAAGAAGAAGGTAACGTGTGGATATTTTTCTGTTTCTGCTATTCTAATTTGAGTTTTATGGTGCTTTTCTAAAACTTCACCTAAAGTTTCTTTTAGATTATCTTTGTTAAACACCACATTAATGCCTTTGTAATTATCATCATAATTTGTCATGGTAACATAATGCAGGTTTAGTTTGTGCATATTAAACTCATGAAAATCTTTTTGAGATAAAACCTCGGTTAATTGGCGACCTCTATCTGTTCTAAAATTAAAGAAGATAACCACATCATCGTCTTTAATTGTGGCAGTAGGGTTATTGTTACTATCTGTAATAATAAGTGGTTTTATAAACTCGTCTGTAATACCAGCATCATAATTGTCTTTAATACTTTGTAATGCATTAGTCGTTTTTGTGCCCTCTCCATTAACCAAAGCATCATAAGCAAGTTTAATACGTTCCCAGCGTTTATCTCTGTCCATAGCATAATAACGGCCCGTTACAGTAGCGAGTTTACCTGTGGTATTGTCTAGGTGGTTTTGTAAATCTGAAATAAAACCATAACCAGATTTAGGGTCTACATCTCTGCCGTCTGTAAATGCATGTACAAAAACATCTGTTAAACCATAATCCTTAGCTGCTTCTAACAAGCCAAATAAATGCTTTGTATGAGAATGTACACCACCATCGCTAACTAAGCCCAAAAGGTGCACTTTTTTAGCATTAGTTTTTGCGTATTCAAACGCATTTTTTAGTACGTGTTCTTCTTGTAATGTTTTGTTTTGAACAGCTAGATTTATTTTAACCAAATCTTGGTAAACAATGCGACCAGCACCTAAATTCATGTGTCCAACTTCGCTGTTTCCCATTTGTCCTTCTGGTAAACCAACATGCAACCCGTCTGTTCTTAAACTGGCATTTGGGTAGTTTTTATAAAGTGCATTTATAAATGGAGTCTTGGCTTGGTCTATGGCAGATACTTTTGGGTCTGGTGAAGTTCCCCAGCCATCTAGTATCATAAGTATTACCTTTTTGTTCATTGAAATGGTTTTTTTAATAGTCTCAAAGATACAATACTCTAACAAATTTAAAGTGTACAACACCTAACATGTTAGTGCTGTTTTGGTGCTAGTTAAATTTAGAGCCTATGGGTTGTGCGTTATTGTACTGTAGTTAACATATTTGTTATCAAACTGTTAAATATATGTTATATCCTTTTTTTGCTGTAACAGCACTGCAATAGTATCGTCTATTAAGTGTAATCAAAAAACAAATCAATTAAATTTAAAATCTTTCATCATGAAAAAATCAGTAGTAGTTTTAGCCTTAGCTTTAGGGTTTTCAGTAGCAAATTTAAATGCATTAAATAAAGTAACTTCTTTAGAAACCGCGGTAACTGTTAAAAAAAATGTTGAGGTTAGTCCTTTGTGTAAGGCTGTAGCAATAGGAGATATTGCAGCAGTACGCATCTTAATTAAACAAGGAGTTGATGTTAATTTAAAATCTAACGGGTTGCGCCCAATACATTATGCTGCAAAATATAATCGTGTAGAATTAATAAAAGTATTATTAACCGCAGGCTCAGAAGTACATGCAACGTGTGATAATGGATATACCGCCTTAGGACATGCAAAAAATGCAAATGCAACAGATGCTGTTTTGTTTTTAAAGCGTTTTAAAAAATAAAAGGTCTAGTTATAGGCCATTATTTTAGTTAGTTAGTTAGTTAGTAAAAGCGTCTTATACTTTAGGACGCTTTTTATTTTTGTAATTTCTTATAGTTTCTTTAATGTTTTCGATTCTATTTTCGGGATCTGGATGAGAACTCTGAAACTCTGGTGCACGATTTGGACCTGCGGCAGTTTTTAGAATTTCCATAACACCAATCATTTCTTCAGGGTTATAGCCAGCATCCATCATAAAGTAAACACCAAGTTTATCGCTCTCTAACTCATCACCACGTCCGTTTTTTAAGAGTAGTCCTTGTCCCATTTGTTGTACAACACCGCCCATGTCTATTGCAGAGCTTCCCATGGCAAAAGTTTTCCAAAAGTTAGCGTTTGTTATACGCTCGTTAGAGTGTTTGCCTAGCACGTGCCCAATCTCGTGGCCTAATACACCAGCGAGTTGATCTTCATTTTGTAATTGAGAAAATAAGGCATAGGTTATAAAAATTTGTCCACCAGGTAACGCAAATGCATTTATAGTTTGCGCATCTGCTAAAAGATGAAAGTCATATTTATAAGGTGTTTTTTTTGCAATACTATTGTTAACTAGTTTCTTACCAATAGTATCAACTAATCTTGGTAATCACTGCGAGGGTGCAAGCCACCATGCTGTTGTGCCATGCTTGGTGCACTTTGTAGTCCAATCGCAATTTCTTCATCTGGTGATAAAGATATAGCTTGTGTTTTACCAGTATAAGGATTTACTTCTTCTTGACTGCATTTTCTTAAAAATGCAAAAGCAGCAATAGCTGCAAAGATTAAAATGCGGACTTTAAAACTTTTGCCTCTCATAATCATTGGTTTAGTGTTCAATTTACAAAAGTTTGACACATAATTTATTTAAAAGTCATCCTTTTAATTACCAAGTTGGCTTTCTGTTTAAGTATTTAAATTATTTTTAGGGTATAAAACAAAGCATATGTCCTATCAATTTAGAATACTTCACAATCACGAGTTAGATGCTGTTATACCATTAGTGTATGCTCTCAATGAAGAGAAAATTTCTAAAACACTTTTGGTGTCTAGATTTAACGAAATGAAGCTTCAAAATTATGAATGTGCTGGTGTTTATAGTGGTGAAAATTTAATAGGTATTACAGGGTTATGGTTTTGTACCAGACATTATATAGGTAAGTCTGTAGAGTTAGACCATGTGTACATACAACCCAAATATAGAGGAGAAGGCCTAGGAAAACAGTTTATGAGTTGGATTAATGATTATGTAAAAAACAAGGGTTATAATGCTATAGAGTTAAATACTTATATACAAAATTACCCATCGCATAAATTTTATTACAATGCAGGTTTCGAAATATTAGGTTACCATTTTCTTAAAGCTTTATAATTTATTTTAAGAAGCTTAAGTCCGTATTTGTTTTTATCTCGTAAGGTGGTTTGTTGTATTCAAAAATTCGAGCATCTAAGGTGCCTTTAAGCGTAAGTTTTGATCCTTTTACAGCTATCCAACTGCCTTCTCTTAACCCTATAACGGGTTGTGAGTTATAGGCTAAAAATTCTTTAATTCGGGTTTCTCTTGTTTCACCCATATGTGTGCTTTTGGGGTCTGGGTCTAGATAGTGTGGGTTAATATTAAAAGGGACCAAGCCAAGCGTCTTAAAACTTGGAGGATAAACTATAGGCATGTCATTAGTAGTATGCATTGTTAAACCACATATATTACTGCCAGCGCTGGTGCCCAAATAAGGAGTGCCGTTTTCTATTGCCTGTTTTAAGGGGGTTAAAATTTTATTTTTATAAAGTTGATTTACCAAAACAAAGGTGTTTCCTCCACCAGTAAAAATCGCTTTTGCATTTTTAATAGCGTTTTCTGCATTGTCAAACTCATGCAAACCGGTTACTGTTTTACCTATACGTTTAAAGGCTTTAGCAGCAACTTTAGTATAGTCGTTATGAGAAATGCCGCCTGGTCTTGCATAAGGAATAAACAAAACAGCTTCTGCAGATTTAAAATGAACCTCTAGTGTTTCTAATAAATAGTCTAAATAACCACTACCATGAATTGTAGATGTACTTGCAATTAAAATTGATTTCAAAATTTTGATTTTTGTAAATTTAAGGAATCGTCTGGTTTAACAAAAATTTTGGTATTATAAAGCTCATAGAGGCAGACTTAATCAGTATCTTTAGTAAAAACTTAAAAGATGAAAAAAGTAATTTTATTAGTAGTTGTGTTTGGCCTAAATAGTTTGCTTTTTTCTCAAGAAAACAAACAGGTAGATGTAAAAGGACAGATTATTGTAGAGGGTGTAGATATTGAAGGCATTGTTATATATAATAAAACAACAAATAAAGGCACAACTAGTGATAGTAAAGGTTTGTTTGATCTTCAGTTAAAACTCAATGATACCATTCAATTAAAAGCCTTACAGTATCAAAATTTTGATGTGATTGTAAACCAATCGATTATTAAGTCAAAAAAAATGAAGGTCTATTTAATTCAAGAAATTAACCAATTAGACGAAATCGTAATAAAAAATACCACTTTATCAGGAAACTTAAAAACAGATGCTGGTGCTATAAATACATTTAAACCTAAATACGAAGCCATTTACTTTGGGGTAAAACAAGAAAACAGACTTAACGAGAGTGCGGCAGATTTCACAAGATCAGACGTTGCAATTACAAATTTAACCTCTCAAAATAAGCCGTTAGTTAATGGCCTTAATATTGTTAATGTGGTAGATCAATTACTAATACCTTTATTTAGATCTGAAGTAAAAAACAAAAAGGAGCTAGGTATGCCAGACGTGCCAGCTAAATCTATTAAATACTTCTTTGGATCAGAGTTTTTATCAGATAATTTTGGAATACCAAAACACCGTATAGAATAGTTTATTCGTTATGTGGAAGAAGAAAATTTTGATTTTAATCTTCTTAATTATGGTAAAGAATTAGAGCTTTTAGAGGTTATAAATGTGAAAAGTGCGTTGTTTTTAAAAAATACAAACAACACTAAAAATTAATAACCTTTAAATACATAATTTGTTTTAATTTATATGCTATAAACGTGTTGATAGAGACTGTTTGTTTAAGGACAGTATGTCATTTAACATAAATTTACCAGCATATATTTGTAAAATATCAAGAATATAAACGAACTTTCATGGTCAATACAATTCACATGAAAAATAGACTACTCGTAATACTCACTTTTTTTACCCTCTCTATTTACAGTCAAGATATTGAAAGGATTACTGTAAATGGGAAAATTGTAGTGCTGTCAGACGATAAAGAAGGTGTCACGGTTTATAATAGTTCGTCTAATAAAGGAACTACAACAGATGTAAACGGTAATTTTACTATAAAAGTAGCACTAAACGATGTTGTTGAGTTTGGTGCTTTACAGTTTAAAGATTTTAGCGTTATTATAAGTGATAAAATTATAAGCTCTAAACAAATGACTGTAATTTTAGTAGAAGAAGTTAATAAATTAGATGAGGTCGTGTTACTGCCTTACGGACTTACAGGCAACTTAAACGCAGATCTAGATAATGTAAGAACCTATAACTCTAACCTATATGCTATTTATTTTGGTTTAGATCATATAGAAGATTTTGAGTTTACAGCAGATTACAAAACTAGAGTAGAAAACCCCTCTTTTGATGCTTACCATCCTAGAGTAGAAAACATGCTTAACATAGTAAATGTTGCAGGTTTCTTAATAAGTCAGGTTGTAGATTTAGATAAAAAGACATCAAAAAAGAAGCAACAATTTAAAACGACCCCTTTTAGAAAAGCTTTAGACCAGTATAGTATTAATTTTATTCATACTAACTTTAATATTCCGCTAAATAAAGTAGACGCCTTTATCGATTATGTTGAGATAGAAGGTGTAAATGAAGAGTTACTAAAAGAAAATAAAGAAATTCAGCTTTTAGAACGCATCACCCAACTAAGTAAAACCTTCTTAAAAACACAAGGTGTCAAAAATTAATACGTTTATTTTCTTTGTTGTTTTTTTTACAAGTATTTTATTAAACGCACAGCAGAAAAACATTGAAGGGCAACTCATTGCAAACGATGATGTTGAAGGTATTCATATACTCAACAAAACCTCAGTTAAATATACTGTTTCTAATGAAGATGGAAGCTTTGTAATACCTGCCAAATTATTAGATACACTAACAATATCTAGTTTAAGATACCAAATTAAGACCGTTGTTATTACGCAATCTATATTAGATTTAGGCACTTTTAGGGTGACTTTAGAAGAACAGGTTAATGAGCTAAGTCAGGTCGTTATTGGTAAAATGTTAACAGGTAGTCTAGAGTCTGACTTAGAAAACTCTGATGCAAAAACCGATATTAATTTTTACGATTTAGGTATTCCAGGTTTTACAGGTAAACCTTTAACGCAAAATGAAAGAAAATTACACGATGCTGATGCTGGTAGTATTCTTAGTTTAGGTGGTGGTAGCTATGGTGCAGGTGCAGGTGTTAATTTTCATAAATTATTGAATAAAATTAGCGGAAGAACAAAAAAATTAAAAGCCATTGTGGCTTTAGATGAAAGAGCAAATTGTATAAATCGTTTAAGACGTGATTACGAATCTCTAATTTTTGAAAAAGAAACACTTGCCGAAAACTTAAGAAGCGAGTATTTTTTGTTTTGCGAAGAAGACCCTAGTTTTAAAGCATTATGTGAAGCTAATGACGACCTAACGGCTATTGAGTTTTTAAAAACTAAATTAGTTGCTTACAAAAAAAACCGAAAATCGGTAGCTAAAGACTAATTTTGGAATGCTTTTTGAAATTAGACTAAAAATCTTAGAACAAACAAAACACAAATCTTAAATTCACACAAATCTAAGATTATAATGTAAAGGTATTACACCATTAATACCTGTCCTTAAATAAAACAACAGCATTAAAACATGAAATCATTACCTTTAATAATAGCAATACTATTTGCACCTTTATTTACAGCTAATACTAGCCAAAAACACGAATATTATATAAGCGTTACAAAAGTAGAATACGTAGAGGACCAGAAATCACTTCAAATTATAAGTCAGATTTTTATTGATGATTTTGAAACGTTACTACGTCAGCGTTATGATGAGACTATAACTCTAGCAGAAAAAAATGAGCCTGAAGCTATTGAAGACTATATGAAACGTTATTTACAAGATAAATTGAAAGTTACCATTAATAAAAATGCTGTTAACTTTAAATTTATAGGTAAAGAATACAAAGATGACATCGTATATTGTTATCTCGAAATAGAAGATGTCACCGAGATAAATTCTATAGCTATAACCAACCGTGTTTTGTTTGATGTTATATCAGAGCAACAAAATATTGTACGTCTTAAACTTAAAGGTAAAAACAAGAGTTTTTTATTAACGCCAGAGAATGATAAATGCATGTTAAACTTTAATTAAAAACTGTTAAAGACATCTTAAATTATTAATTTACACACCATTTTTAACCAGACAATTTACATATGAAAATTTTTAAGTACTTTTTTTGTGCTTTATTATTCGTGTCAGCAAATACATTTGCTCAAGACGAGGTAAAGCAAGAACGCAAACCAGGCCACACTAATCAAAACAAGTTTAAGCAACTTTATGATGAGTTTTCTACACCAAACATGTTTAGAACAGGTTCTGGTGCTCCAGGTCCAGCTTATTATCAGCAGCAAGCAGATTATAAAATGGATATTGAGATTGATGACGAAAAAGCAAGATTATATGGTAACGAAACTATTACTTACACCAATAACTCACCAGATGAGCTAAAGTATTTATGGGTGCAATTAGACCAAAATATGAGAGCAAAGGACTCAAAAACACCTTTAATCTCTAATCAAAGAGCTCAAGAAGCAGACTATGCATCTAACTTTACTAAAACTTATTTAGCAGAAGATTTAGAAAGAGGTTTTAATATAGACCATGTTAAAGATGTTAACGGTAAAGACTTACCACACACAATAAACCGCACTATGATGCGTGTTGAGCTGCCTAAGTCTATGAAAACTGGAGATCAGTTTTCTTTTAATATTAAATGGTGGTACAACATTAACAACCACGTTACAGAAGGTGGCCGATCGGGTTACGAGTATTTTGAGGAAAACGATAACAAAATTTATGTTATGGCTCAATTTTACCCACGTATGGCAGTATATAATGATGTAGAAGGATGGCAAAATTCTCAGTTTTGGGGACGCGATGAGTTTGCGTTACCATTTGGTGATTTTGATGTAAATATTACAGTGCCTGCAGATCACATATTAGACGGTACAGGATATTTAACAAACAGAGAAGATGTCTTTACTAAAGATATGATGAAACGTTTTAAGAAAGCTCAAAAATCTTATGACAAACCTGTGATGATTGTAACACAGTCAGAAGCAGAAAAAACTGAAAAATCAAAAAGCACAGCTAAAAAAACATGGAAACTTTCAGCTCAGATGGTTCGTGATTTTGGTTTTGCAACTTCGCGTAAATTTTTATGGGACATGATGGCGGTTAAAATCGGCGATAAAGATGTAATGGCTGTATCCTTATATTCTAAAGAAGGAAACCCGTTATGGGAAGATTGGTCAACCAACGCTGTAGCAAGTACTTTAAAGTCTTACTCGCGTATGACGTTTGATTATCCTTACCACAAAGCAATATCAGTACATGCACCAATGGGAATGGAATATCCTATGATATGTTTTAACTTTGGTCGTCCTGATAAAGAAGGAAACTATTCTGATAGAACTAAATACGGAATGATAAGTGTAATTATTCATGAAGTAGGGCACAACTTCTTTCCAATGATTGTAAATAGTGACGAACGTCAATGGACGTGGATGGATGAAGGTTTAAATACCTTTGTACAATATGTTGCAGAACAAGATTTTGGAGAGTGGTATCCTGCAGCTTTATCTCCTAAAGATGAAAAATACCCTTCTAGAAGAGGGCCTGCTAAAAATATTGTAAGATATATGGGTGGCGATCAAGATTTTATCGCACCAATTATGACAAAAGGTTTAAATACATATCAATTTGGTAGCAATGCTTACAGCAAGCCAGGTACAGGTTTAAATATTTTGAGAGAAACAATTATGGGGCGCGAGCTTTTTGATTATTCTTTTAGAGAGTATGCTAACAGATGGATGTTTAAGCACCCAACACCAGAAGATTTCTTTCGTACTATGGAAGATGCATCTGCGGTAGATTTAGATTGGTTTTGGCGTGGTTGGTTTTACACAACCGATTATACAGATATAGGTATTAAGGACGTTAAAAAATACCAGGTAACAAGTAATCCAACAGCCGCTGTTAAAAAGCAATTAGAAGCACAAGGACGCTCAATAGATGATTTACCACCTCTAGTGTTTTTTGTTGAAGAAGGAAGTGAAGATTACAAAGCAGATATGTCTGGCCAAGACGTTACAGAGAATGCTAAAACAGTAAAGGAATATGTAATGGATAACTTTACGCCAGAAGAACGTAAAAACTTAAAGTCACCTAAGTATTTTTATAACATAACTTTTGATAAGCCAGGTGGTTTAGTAATGCCTTTAATTGTAGAGTATACTTATGCAGATGGTACAAAAGAACGCATAACTTACCCAGCACAGGTTTGGAGATTAAACGATGCTGAGGTTTCTAAATCTATAGCTAGTGATAAAGAAATAGTATCAATTATGGTAGATCCAGATTTGGAAACTGCAGATGTTGATACGTCTAACAATTCTTGGCCTAGAGAAGTTAAAGCCAATGAATTTGATAAGTTTAAAAATAAAGTAAAAGACTAATATTTTATTTTTTTAGAATATAACGCCGACTTTAACGAGTCGGCTTTTTTTTATTAGACAAAGTCACTCTATATTTGCAACGTGATACAATTAACTACATTCTTGTTTATCGGTGGTACCGAAGTCATATTTATACTATTTATAGTAGTTATGGTTTTTGGTTCTGATAAAATACCAGACATAGCCCGAGGGCTAGGTAAAGGTATGCGTCAATTAAAAGACGCAACAAATGATATTAAGCACGAGGTTACTAAAAGTGCAAAAGAAAGTAACATCATAGATACAGATGCTGTTAAAGACATTCAAAAAGAATTAGATAGTGTAAAAGATGAGCTTCAAGATTTTACAGGTTCTTTAAAACGAAATAAGTAATTACAGCCGTCTACTTATTGTTAGGCCATCTCGTATTGGTAAAACTACGGTTTCTATACGTTTGTCATTAATAAGAAGTGTGTTATAATCTAAAACAGCCTTTGTAGAGGTGTCTTTTTCGCTAACAGGTTCAACTACTTTACCATGCCATAAAACGTTGTCAGAAAGAATAATACCACCTTTATTTAGCTTATCTATAACAAGATGAAAGTAGTTGCTATAATTAGGCTTATCTGCATCTATAAAAATTAAATCAAACTTTAAATTTAATGTTGGTATAATATCTATAGCACTTCCGGTGTGTTGGGTTATTTGATTGCCAAAATTAGATTTGTCAAAATATTTACGCTGAAAATCTACCAGCTCTTCGTTAATATCTATAGTATGTATGATACCTTCAGATTGTAAACCTTCGGCTAAACAAAGTGTAGAATAGCCAGTAAATGTACCTAATTCTAGTACATACTTAGGATTAATTAGTTTAGATATTATACTTAATACTCTGCCTTGGTAAGGCCCACTAAGCATAATAGGTTGTAAAATTTTTTGATAGGTTTCTCTTGTAAGCTCTTGTAATAGTTCTGGCTCTTGCTCAGAGTGCGATACTACGTATTCGTCTAAAGCTTCAGGCAAAAAATACATATAAGATTAGTTTTATTTGTCGGTTTATAGTAGTGTAATATAAGTCGTTTACGTCTTAAACGGCAGTGTATAACTTAAGATAGTATTCTAGAAATTAACTTCTGTTTTGCCACTTCATCATCACCACAAAGCCATTGTATAACATTATCTTCCCAAATGGCATCGCGCTCAGTTTCTGTAATAATATCTCGTTCTATCGCTAAATCTAAAATTTTACCAGGATAAGACGATTGCTTTTCGCTTTCCATTTCTCCTAAAGGATATGGGTCGTCTAAGCCCATTAAAACTTGTTTAGAACCTTGGTTTTTAATAAGTAACTCTAAGCCACCTGTATCGTGCACAAGGGTGTCAAAAAATATGTTTTTATGTCCAACAGCTTTTCTTGGGTGACTTTTACCTTCAAATAAATCGGGTCTACCATCAAATCCTTGAATACGTCTGCCCAAATTAATTTGTGCTAATTGTCCGCCATGAGCAAAACAGGTTCTCATATTAGGGTATTTATCTTGGTAGCCGTTAAGAGTTAAAAAATGATAAGCATCTGCACATTGTGCTAGCATCCAAATTAAATGAAACCGCCATGAGGTATTTTCTAATTTTATAAATTTTTCACCATCATAAGGGTGTATTTCTATGGCTAAATTATATTTGTTTGCAAGCTCAAAAATGGGTTCATTTTCTTCATCAAAAATACAACGCCACGTCCCAATAGTATCCATGTAATGCGTAGGTAAACAAAGTAATTGCATGCCTAATTCTTCAACACAACGCTTAATCTCCCAGCACGCACCCTGAACAAAACCTGGGTGTACTACAAAGCCACATGTAAACTTACTTGGGTGCTCTTTTTGAACTTTTGCATTAAAGTCATTTTGAAACCTTAAGGCTTGCTTCATCTCTTCAACCCTAAGTCCGTTGCCATACAATTGCGATAAATTTAAAACTACAGCATGGTCTAATTTATAGCGCTCCATCCACTCGAGTTTCTCATCTAAAAAGAAACTAGAATCTGTGATTGGGCGATTCCAATCTTTTTGAAGCATAAATTTACGATCCTTATCTACCCAAAAAATACCTTTATCTTTCATAAACTGAGGGATGTCCTCTGGGTAAGGTAATAAGTGTGAGTGGCCGTTTATTCTAAGTTTTCGTTTTTGTTCCATATGCTATACAGAGTCCGATTTCGCGTCTCTTTTCTAATTTACATTTTAATAAACAAGTCATTGTTAGGTCTTCCTTAGTGGGAATTAAATGAGACTATTTAGTCTTCTACCTTTACTTTTTTTGGCGGTTGCATTACAGCTTTACAATTTGGGCAGCTGCGTTTATTTGCATCACCATAATAGTTGTCAAATATTACGGGCATATCGGTTTCAATATTTTCTACTGTAAAATCTTCTTCGTAAAGTTTGGTGGTACAGTTTTCGCAAAACCAAAGTAGCGCATCTTTTACTCCTTTTTCTCTTGGGTATTCTATAACTAAGCCCACTGTATTTGGGCCACGTTGAGGAGAATGCGGCACCTTTGGTGGTAATAAAAAGATGTCTCCTTCTCTTATATCAATATCCTTTGGTACACCTTCGTCTATAACTTTTAAAACCATATCACCTTCTATTTGATAGAAAAATTCTGGTGTTTCATTATAATGATAATCTTTTCTATTGTTTGGTCCACCAACAACCATTACAATAAAATCACCATCTTTCCATACCACTTTGTTGCCAACAGGTGGTTTTAATAAGTGTCGGTTTTCTTCAATCCAAGCTTTAAAATTCAGGGGTGGAAACAGTTTGCTCATAATGTTTTTATTTTGTCATTCCGACCTAGGCCAGAATCTGTTTTTAGTGTTGTTTATATTGTGGATTCCTGCTTTCGCAAGAATGACAAGTCGTATAAATTTACAAACTTTTTGTACGTCCTCCATCAACAGGTAAGTTAATACCATTAATGTAACCAGCACGCTCACTTGCTAAAAATGTTATAGCATCTGCCAATTCTTCGGGTTTAGCAAAGCGTTTTGCAGGTACGGCACTTTTCATAGCATTTGCAGCTTCTTCTTCTGTATTACCCATTTTAGCCGATTTGTTTTTTATAATTTCAGTTAAACGTTCTGTGCCTGTTGCACCTGGTAATACGTTATTTACTGTTATGCCAAATTGACCCAATTCATTCGCTAAAGTCTTGCTCCAATTTGCAACAGCACCTCTAATAGTATTACTTACACCTAAGCCATCTAAGGGTTGTTTTACAGATGTAGAAATTACATTAATAATTCTTCCAAAACCTTCAGTTTTCATAAAAGGAACGACACTTTGTGCTAATACATGATTGCATTTAAGGTGTTGTGTAAAGGCGCTTTCAAATTCAGAGATATCTGCAGAAAACACTGGTCCACCTTTTGGTCCGCCTGTATTGTTAATTAAGATATGAAACCCATGATGATTAGAAATGTAATCACTCACTTTTTGTTTTAAATCTATAGGGTTAGAAAAATCTGCTACAATATAATTATGTGGTCTGTGTTGAGGTAACTCTGCAAGCGTGGCTTTTAGCTTATCTTCGTTTCTGGCAATTAGAGTGATTATTACACCTTCTTCTGCTAGTGCTAAAGCTGTTGCTTTACCTATACCTGCTGTACTGCCACAAACTAATGCGTGTTTGTTGTTAAGGTTAAAATTCATTTATTTGGCGAGTTTAAAACTGTTAAGGATTTTATCTCCTACTTCAATATAATCGTTATATTCTGCACTTGTAGATGAAAAGGTTAAGACATAAGCCATACCTCCATTTAATATAAATACTTGTTTAAATTTTAAGACCATTCCATTTCCAAAATCAGCAGACCAAATTACAGAGCGTGCTTCGTAATCATTAATTTTAGTCGTTTCATTTACAATAACTTTAGCACTAGGGATTTGTGTTGTTATTTGCTCTAGCGATATTTTAGCATAGTCTTCTAAGCTCAATGTTTGGCCTCCTAAATCTTCTAAAGTTAGATTTATATTTTCTCTAAATTTATCATTGATTTGAGATTTTTCGTCCGACATCAATAAAAATTGCATTGATGGTTGTGGTTTTTGGTCGCTAGAGACCCAATCTTTAGGATAGCTAATCGCAAAACCATCTTGTGTTAATTGTGTCCAATCTTTTTGCGCAAATACTGTAGAGCCTATTAAAAGTACGACTAGAGTTGTTAATTTAATTTTCATATCATTTGTTTTAATTGTTATGAGATGCTAAAAATAGCTCAGTATCACAGAACTGTTAATATTTAATACATACATTTTTTGCTTCTGTAAAAAAGCGTAAGGCTTCAAAGCCACCTTCTCTGCCAACGCCAGATGCTTTTACGCCGCCAAACGGAGTTCTTAGATCGCGCATCATCCATGTGTTTACCCAAACGATTCCTGCTTGTAGCTCATTACTGATGCGCATAGTGCGTTTTAAGTTGTTTGTCCAAAGCGTTGCAGATAGTCCGTATTTTACTTTGTTTGCCATTAGCAGAACGTCATCTTCTGTGTTAAAAGGCATTATAGTAACCACAGGGCCAAATACTTCTTCTTGGTTAACTCTGCATTCATCATGTGGTACTTCAATCACTGTAGGTTCAAGATAATATCCTTTTTCAAAACCTTTAACTGTTACTTCATTACCACCGCATAAAACAGTTCCGTTTTCTTCTTTTGCAATTGCGATGTATGCTTTTACTTTTTCTAAATGTGGTTTAGAAACCAAAGCACCAATATTGGTGTCTGCTTCAGACGGATGACCAACTTTTAGTGCCTTTACTTTTGTAATAAAGTCGGCTTTAAACTTTTCGTAAATAGACGCTTCAACAAAAATACGACTTCCGCACAAACAAATTTGACCTTGATTGGCAAATGACGAACGCACCGTTGTGTCTAGCATATCTTCATAATCACAATCTGCAAAAATGATGTTTGGGTTTTTACCACCCAATTCTAAAGATAGTTTTTTAAACATTGGTGCAGCAACGCGTGCAATATGTGCTCCTGTTGTTGTACCACCTGTAAAGCTAATTGCTTTAATGTTTTTATGTTCTACAATAGCTTGCCCTGTTGTGCCTCCTAGTCCGTGCACAATATTTAAAACTCCTTTTGGTAAGCCTGCTTCGTTACAAATTTCACCTAATAAATAGGCTGTCATAGGTGTGACTTCGCTTGGTTTTGCAACAACGCAGTTTCCTGCTGCAATTGCTGGTGCTATTTTCCATGTAAATAAGTAGAGTGGAAGGTTCCAAGGTGAAATACAACCTACAACTCCAATAGGTTGACGCAACGTATAATTAATAGCATTTTGGCCAATACTTTCGTGACTTTCGCTAGCAAATTGCGTAATGGCGTTTCCAAAAAATCTAAAATTACTTGCCGCTCTTGGTATGTCTATAGCTTTAGCTAAAGCGATTGGTTTACCATTGTCTTTAGATTCTGCTTCTGCAAAACGTTGCAGGTTGGCTTCTAGTAATTCTGAAATTTTTATAAGAATTCTACTGCGTTCTTCTAACGTGGTTTGCGACCAACTCGGAAATGCAGTTTTGGCAGCTTTGTATGCGTTTTCTACATCTTCTTTTGAAGAGTTGGGTATTTGTCCATAAATCTCCCCATTTGAAGGATTATAGTTGTCTATCCAGTTATTATGGATTGGATTATGAAACTTACCGTTTATGTAGTTTTTAATTTCTGCGAAGGCAGGAATATCTTTATCTGTTAGTTTTTTTGTCACGAATTCACTAATGTTTTTAAAACCTCTAAGGTCTTAAGTTACAATATTCTTTTCTTGAATCTTTTAAAATAATTTCACCAAACTATAATAATGTCTTATATATACTTTTAAGATTAAGTGAAATATCCTTTTTAATTTTAAGATTACTACTTGGTAGTAATTGGTTTGTAGGCCATTACCTTAATTTCAATCACCAAATCAGGATGTGGTAATTGGTGTACAGCAACCGTTGTTCTGGTTGGTCCTGTTTGTTTTTCAAAGAACTCACCATAGGCTCTATTGTAATCAGCAAAATCATTCATATTCACTAAAAAAGACGTAACGTCTACGACATCTTTTAATGAAGCTCCAACTTTGGCTAAATTACCCTCTATGTGTTTTAATACTTCCTGGGTTTGGGTATAAGCGTTAAGCTTTTTGGTTCCCATTTCGTCAATAATATCTACTCCTGCAATGGTATTGTCTGGTCTGCGAGAACTTGTGCCTGATACAAAAATAAAATCGCCTACTTGTTTAACGTGTGGATATGCTCCTCTTGGTGTTACTTCATTCATAATAAAAAAAAGCCCTTTTTAATTTCCCCAGAGGGAAAAACTCAATATGGGCATTTGAGTTTTAAGTTATTATTAAATTGTTCAGTTCTTAAACCATGCTTTATCCTACTTTTTAAACTTATAAGGTTTTTAAAACCTTGCAGGTTAATTCTGTTTTCAGTTCCTTTAGCGAAGTTTAGGATGGCTTTTTTAACTCAACCCTGCAATTTTATCTTCATCTAAAATCGCCTCAGTTTCTATTTTTACTTTTTCTAAAATGGTTTTTAAAACGACTTTGTCTGTTATGTCGACTCCTTCGTTTCCGCTTACAATAAAATCAGTAGAGATGTCTCCATCTTTTAACATATTTAAAATAGCCTTGTCTTGTGCACGACCTCTAACCATGGCTTCTCGGTAGCCAATATGTTCATTAAAGGTAACTAAACTGTATTTTGATGAATAAGTGTTTGGAAACTCTTTTTCTAAAGCCATTTCTATTTTTCGTTTTTCTTGAAAAATGGCTTGACCAACATGGCTCTTCATTTCGTGAAAATTATCAACAGCTAAATCTGCAATGGCATCCGTATCTTTTTTTCTGTTTTTTTCGTAAGCTTCAAAAGTAGCTTCCCAGCTGTCTAAATTTTGCTCTAATACGTTGTCAAATTCTACAACATCTTCAAAAGATGCGTTCATTCCTTGTCCGTAAAATGGTACAATAGCATGTGCAGAATCTCCCATAAGTAGTGTGTTGCCTTTATAATGCCATGGTGAGCATTTTACGGTGCCTAATGGTGCTGTTGGGTTTTCAAAGAAATCTTCAACTAAATTGGGCATTAATGCTAAAGCATCTGGAAATTCTTTTTGAAAGAACTCCGTAACAATTTCTGGTGTGGTTAAATTATTAAAATTGTATTCGCCTTCAGCATAACTTAAAAATAGCGTTACTGTAAAACTGCCATCTAAATTTGGTAATGCAATAATCATAAAATCGCCTCTTGGCCAAATATGTAATGCATTTTTATAGGTTTTGTAATCGCCAGTTTCAGTGGGTAAGATACTTAGTTCTTTATAGCCATGTGTTAAGTAGTTTTGCGAAAAGCTAAATAAGAATTTACGTTCTAAAAAATAACTTCGTCGTAGTGCAGAGCCTGCACCATCTGTGGCAATTATACAATCTGCATCTTCTATAAACTCATCTTTTGTAATATAATCTTGAAAACTAGCAGTGGTTTTTTCGAAATTGACAGCGGTACATTTTTTATTGAAATGAATGGTCACATTTTCATGTTTTTCGGCTTCGTCTAAAAGTAGGGCATTGAGTTCTCCTCGCGATATTGAATTAATATATTCATGATCGCGACCACTGTAATTAGATAGAAAGGTGTTGCCTTCTCTGTCGTGTAACATACGACCATTCATAGGAATACAGAGTGTTTTTACTTTGTCTTCGAGGCCTACCATTTTCATAGCTTTAATACCGCGATCTGATAATGATAGGTTTATAGAACGGCCAGCAGAGATGTCTGTTTTACGTAAATCTGTTCGCATTTCGTAAACGGTAACATTGTAACCGCGTTGTCCTAGTCTTAATGCTAGTAAACTTCCGCAAAGTCCCGCTCCTATAATTAATATGTTTTGGGTAGGCCCTTCTAAATCTTCCCCAGAAGGGAAGACCTTTTTACTGTTACTTTTGTCTGTATTGGAATTCATCTTTATATTAATCATTAGTTCCCTTCCTCTGGAAGGGCTAGGGAAGGCTTTTTTAAAATAGTTTTCATTTTTTCAACCATCAAATACACATCTGTAAAAGAGTTGTACAATGGCACTGGTGCACATCTAATAACATCTGGTTCTCGCCAATCGCTCACAACACCGGCTTTGGTTAGTTTATCGTGCAGTGATTTGTCTGCTTTTAATACTTGTATAGATAACTGGCAACCACGTTCATCAGGGTTTTCTGGTGTAATAATTCTAATGGTATCTTCGCCTAATTGTTTTAATAGATACTCAAAATAGCCTGTGAGTTTTTTAGATTTTTTAAGAAGTTTATCAAAACCAATATCATTAAACATATCTAGAGAGGCTTTTATAGCTGCCATAGATAATATAGGTGGGTTGCTTAATTGCCAGCCTTCTGCGCCTGGCAAAACATCAAACTCGTGGCGCATATTAAAACGTGTGGCTTTATTATGACTCCACCAACCTGTAAAACGGTTTAAATCTTTAGTATGTGCATGACGCTCGTGCACAAAACACCCAGACAAGCTACCTGGCCCAGAATTCATGTACTTGTAGGTGCACCAAACGGCAAAGTCTGCACCTGAGTTGTGTAAATCTAAATCTACGTTTCCGGCACCGTGTGCACAATCAAAACCTACCATACAACCTTGCTTATGGCCGAGTTTGGTAATGCGTTTAAAATCGAAAAACTGACCTGTATAGTAATTAACACCACCAATCATTACTAAAGCGATTTCACTGCCGTGGGCTTCAAGAATTTCTTCTAAATCTTCGTATCGTAATAACTCTTCATTTTTTCTAGGTTTCCAAAGTATTAGTCCTTCTTTATCATCGTAGCCATGATGGCGTAATTGCGATTCTACAGCATACTTATCTGACGGAAATGCATCACTTTCAATAAGTATTTTATAACGTTCTTTTGTAGGCTTGTAAAACGAAGCCATCATAAAATGAAGATTCGCTGTTAAAGAATTCATTGTTACGACTTCAATAGGTTTTGCACCTACAAGTTTGGCCGTGGCTTCTGTTAATAATTCATGGTAACCAAGCCATGGGTTTTTGCCATGCGTATGTCCGTCAACACCAAGGTTTGCCCAATCTTCTAATTCTTGATTTATATAAGTTTTAGTAGCTTTTGGTTGTAGCCCTAGCGAATTACCACAGAGGTAAATAAGTGCGTTTCCGTTTTTGTCTTTAGGGATATGAAATTGCTGTCTATAGTTTGCTAATTCGTCTAAAGTGTCTTGTTGCTTTGCGTAATCAAGACCAAGTTTATAGTTGGACAATTTGAATTGATTTTCGGTTTGTAACAAAAATAAGGATTTTAGAGGATGATTTCTAAGGAAATTTGACATCCCGTTTTTCAATGTGATTAATTTAACTAGACATTTTATAGTTACCCTATAAAGCTAAGACTTGCAAAATGAATTTCATTTAAAAATAAAGCACCTTAACCCGTAAGTTAAAGTGCTTAGATATATAATAGGCGCCAAAAGGCGGAAAATGTAAGCTATACGTTTTAAGTATTAACTCGTCTCGTGAAACTTACATTATAGGTTATAAAAGTAAGGTCATAATTCTACTTTTGCAAAGTTATGCTTACATCTGCAAAATTTAAATTCCAATTGCCTCCTTTCATTTTGTGATCTGTTGCAATTTTAATACCGTTGTAATCTTTGTAGTTTTCAAAGGTTGTAGATAAGGTTGGCTTCGTTGCATTTGCTTTTCTAAAAGTCCATTCTTTAATTAAGAAGGCGTTATCATAAAAAATATCGTAAGCATCCCCAGGTGTGTAACCACCTTGGTTTGGGTATAAAATAGTAATCATATTTAATTGGTCGTTGCTTATTGGTGCTATTGCTTTTTTAGGTGTTGTTATGGTTGCAGAAGCGTCCCAAACCAATTGAAAAGGTACAAAGGCCCAAAATTTATCGTTAATAAAGTTACGGTCAGCGTTTGGCGGCACACTATCGAGGTTTGATCTTGTAAATTTTATGTGTTGTGCACCAGCCATCATAACAACACTATCTTTTTTAGGAAACCATTGCCACGACCTTCCGCTGCCTTTTATTTTATCTCTGTCTACTTTAAGTGTAAAGGCTACTTTTTTTACGTTTTTCCAGTTTTCAAAACCATGAGCATTTGCAATTTTTCTTGCTATAGTAGGCTCTATTTTAATCTCTTTTAATGTTGTTTCTGGTGTTATCACTGTTTTTGAGTTCTCAGATTTACAAGCTGATACGAGTAAGAAACAGATTAGGCCTATGTATAATGACTTCATATTTAAAAAAGTTTTAATTTACATGCAAAATTAAGTCCCATCCTTACTTTGCCAAAGGGAAGGCGTGAAAACTTACAAAGAAAATGAAAGACAACACTAATTATTTTGATGTTAATAAAGCCACTTGGAACAAAAAAGTAGATGTGCATGCTCAAAGTGATATGTACAATATGGAAGCCTTTAAGGCTGGTAAAACCTCTTTAATGCCTTATGAAATAAAAGCATTAGGCCATGTTAATGGCAAGTCTTTGTTGCATTTGCAATGTCATTTTGGACAAGATACTTTGAGTTGGAGTAGGCTAGGAGCCAAGTGTGTTGGTGTAGATTTAAGTGATGAAGGTGTTAAATTAGCGCAACAGCTTAATAATGATTTAAAGCTTGATGCCGAATTTGTGTGTTGTAATGTTTTGGACACCTCTAAACATGTTTCTAAAACTTTTGATATTGTTTTTACAAGTTACGGCACTATTGGGTGGTTACCCGATTTAAAACCATGGGCAAAAATGATTGCTGAGCGTCTTAATGTTGGTGGCACGTTTTATATTGTAGAGTTTCATCCTATAATTTGGATGTTTGATTATATTGATGGTGTCTCTAAAATGAAATACCATTATAACAGAAAAGAAGTGATTTATGACGAATACGAAGGTACTTACGCTAACCAATCTTCTAAAATGGTGAGTAAGGAATATGGTTGGAACCATGGATTAAGTGAAATTATAAATGCACTTATTGAAGCTGGTTTAGATATTGAATACCTTAATGAATATGACGAAAGCCCTTACGATGTGTTTCCTGATTTAGTGAAATTAGATAATGGTATGTATAAGTTAAAAGACCAATTGTTTCCTATGTTGTTTGAGATAAAGGCAACTAAGCGATAAAAAAAAAGGTTTAACTCTTATTGTGTTTTATAAAATTGTTCACTTAGAGAAAATTGTATCGAGAAACCAAATTTTAGTTTTAAAATAGTTCTCGATACAATTTTTTATATTTAAAAATGATACGAACTAGCGTCGTTTTTATACTTTAATTAAAACCTATAGTCACAGCTAGTTTGCTATATTAAAAAAAAACACATCTAACGTTTAGCTACGGTTGGTATTTGTGAGTTATGGATGCCACTTACCAAATTCAATTTCTTGTCCTTTTACTTGCTCAAAAAACGTACCGTTGTCATATACCAAATTACCATTTACAAAGGTTTGTTTTATTGCGGTATTAAACGTGGTGCCCTCTAATGGTGACCATCCACATTTGTACAATATGTTCTCTTTAGAAACGGTCCATTTTGTATTTAAGTCTACTAAAGTTAAGTCTGCATAATAGCCTTCTCTAATATATCCTCTGTCTGTTATACAATACAGTGTAGCTGGATTATGACACATTTTTTCAGCGATTTTCTCTAATGAAATTAAATCTTGCTTATAAAATTCTAACATGCAATTAAGCGTGTGTTGCACCATTGGTGCGCCAGACATAGATTTAAAATAAGGTTGTTGCTTTTCTTCTAGCGTATGTGGTGCGTGGTCTGTGGTTATAATATCTATTCTATCGTCTAATAGTGCTTTAAGTAACCCTTGCTTGTCTTTTTCTGTTTTTATGGCAGGATTCCACTTAATGAGCATTCCTAAGCGATCATAATCTTTGTCTGAAAACCATAAGTGATGTACCGAAACTTCTGTTGTTATATGTTTCTCTTTTAGGGGTATGTCATTTTGAAAGAGGTGCGTTTCTGCCTCTGTTGTTAAGTGCAGAATATGCAGTCTGGCATTGTGTTTTTTTGCTAAACCTATAGCACGTTTGGTTGCTTCGTAACAGCCTTCGGTACTTCTAATAATTGGGTGAAACTTTGCAGGAATATCTTCACCGTATTTTTCTCTAAAAGCTTGTTCATTAGCTTCTACAATCTCTTCTTTTTCGGAATGAATAGCGATTATAGATTTACAATTAGCAAATAATTTTTCCATTTTTTCTGGACTATCAGCTAATAGGTTTCCCTTTTTTATAAAATACAAGCCATCGTCTGAAACACCAATAAATTGCGTGGTATCCATTTTAATAACAGCATCAATATTATCTCCATTTACACCAAGAAAAAAAGAATAATTGGCTAATGATTTTTTTGAAGCAATCTCATATTTTTCTTTGAGACTTTTTACCGTTAATATATTAGGTAATGTATTTGGCATGTCTATAAAAGAAGTTACGCCACCAGCTATTGCAGCTTTGCTTTCGGTATATAAATCACCTTTATGTGTAAGTCCTGGGTCTCTAAAATGTACTTGGCCGTCTATAATACCTGGAAAAAGATGTTTACCAGTACCATCTATAATTTTGTATTGTGGTTGGCTATCTATACGGCCTATTTGTTGTATACGTCCGTTAGATATTAAGACGTCTGCAGTGGTTATTTTTCCTTCATTTACAATTGAAGAATTCTTAATTAAAGTACTCTGACTCATTGTTTTTTATGATTTTTAGGTTTTTTTAGTTTTAGTTGGGGCTTGTATTAATGTTTTGTATTAGTTTTTAATACCTCTGGCAGCTTCGCTTTAAATTTATTTAATCGCGGTATAGAAACATTTCTTATGTAACCATTATTAGGGTTTCTACGCTCATAGTTTTGATGGTAAGCTTCGCCAATCCAAAATTTTTGAAACGGATACACTTCGGCTGCTATAGTAGCATCTAATTTTTTAGCTAAAGCTGCTTTCTTTTGGTTTATAATTTTCTTTTGTTCGTCATTTTGATAAAAAATTATAGAGCGGTATTGCGATCCTCTATCTGGTCCTTGACCATTGACTTGGGTTGGGTTTTGTGATGCAAAATAAACATCTACTAAGGTTGCAAAACTCACTATTTTAGGATTATATATAATTTCTACAGCTTCAGCATGCCCAGTTCTACCTGTATTGCTAGCCTCGTAAGTTGGGTTGTCTGTATGGCCACCAGCATAACCGCTTATAGATTCTTCTACTCCTTTTACACTTTCAAAGACGGCTTCTACACACCAAAAACAGCCACTAGCAAAGTAGGCTCTAGCTTTACCATCTTTTAATGGTACAACTATGGGGTCGGCATTTATAACAGCTTGTTGTTTGTCGTTAACTTGAGCTTGGTTATGGCAACTAAATAGTAAGGTTATGCTTAAAATAGATAGTATATGTTTCATTTTATTGCAAATTTAATTCAGGATTACTTAAATGATAACCTGCGGATGTGTTTTTTATAATAGTCGTGTAAAAATACTAATCCTTAAAGTCAATTATTTTAAATTTATCTTAAATAAAAAAGCCTTTGCAAAAAATGCAAAGGCTTAGATATAATGGGTGTGGTATAATTATTTACTAAGTTTAGCAAATAATTTTTCCATTTTTGTTTTTTCTTCTTCAGCTAAGATAGCATCAACTAAGATACGACCACTGTGCTCATCTGTAATTACTTTTTTACGAGATGCAATTTCTACTTGTACTTGTGGTGGAATTGTAAAGAAAGAACCACCTGAAGCACCACGCTCTATAGCAACAACAGCTAAACCATTTTTAACATTGTTTCTAATTCTTAAGTAGGCTTTAACTAAGCGGTCATCAATTTTCTTTTGAAAATCTAAAGATTTGTTTAGAAGCGCTTCTTCTTCTTTTTCAGTTTCTTTAAGAATTTCATTTAACTCACCTTTTTTGTGCTTAAGGTGTGTTTGTCTGTCTTTTAAGCGACTTTTAGTTTCAGAAATAACTTCTTTTTTCTGATCTATTTGTGCTTTAAATTCTTTGATGTTTTTTTCAGCTAATTGAATTTCTAATTCTTGAAATTCAATCTCTTTAGTTAACGAGTTGTATTCTCTGTTATTTCTAACATTGTTTTGTTGCTCGCTATATTTTTTAATTAAAGATTTTGCTTCTTCGATTAAATTCTTTTTTCCTTTAATCTCATCGTCAATTATTGCAAGGTTATCACTTAACTTGTCTAATCTTTTGTTAAGTCCTTCAACTTCATCTTCTAAGTCTCTTACTTCTAAAGGAAGCTCACCTCTGACATTTCTTATCTCGTCTACTCTAGAGTCGATTAACTGTAAATCATATAGTGCTCTTAATCGTTCTTCAACAGAAACTTCAGCTTTTTTTGCCATAATTATAAATACTTTACCGGATTTGTATTTTTATTTGATAAAATGATTGCAAAATTAGTAATTTTTTTCGAGAGATAGTGTACTAAAAACGTTTTTGTGAACTGTTCACTTTCGTAATGGCCTATATCTGCCAATACAATATCATTTTCTGCACTAAAAAAATCGTGATACTTAAGGTCTGCAGTCACAAATAAATCTGCACCTGCTGCTTTTGCGGCGTTAATTGCAAAACTGCCTGAGCCCCCTAATACTGCTATACGTTTAATAGGTTTATTTAAAAACTTAGAGTGTCTTACCGCAACAGTATTCATTTTAGCTTTAATAAAATTAAGACAATCAAGTTCTGTCATTGGTACCTCTAAGTCGCCAACCATACCCATGCCAATGTGTTGGTTTGCGTTTTCTAGCGTTGTAATTTCATAAGCCACTTCTTCGTAAGGGTGTGCTTTAAATAGGGTATTTAGTATATTAGACTCTAAATGTTTTTTATAAGTTACAGAAATAGCGGTTTCTTTTTCGGTATGTAATTCTCCTTTTTTGCCAATTACAGGATTAGAATTAGCGTTACCCTTATATGTACCTTCACCATTAATAATAAAACTACAAGATTCATAATTACCTAAGCTGCCAGCACCTGCGTTAAAAAGTGCTTGCCTTAGTACTTCTGCGCTTTGTTGTGGTACATACGTTTGTAATTTTTTAATAGTACCTGTTTGCGGAATTAAAATTTGTTTGTTTAGTAAGCCTAATTGATTACAAATAATAGAATTTACACCTTTAATGGCATTATCTAAAGCTGTGTGAATTGAAAAAATAGCAATATTGTGTTGTATGGCTTTAATAACAACGCGCTCTACATACGTTTTGCCTGTTAATTTTTTGAGACCTTTAAAAATTATAGGATGAAAACTAACAATAAGGTTACAGTTTTTTTTAATAGCTTCATCAACAACACTTTCTAGAGTGTCTAAGGTTACAAGAACGCCCGTAATAGATTGGTTTTTATCGCCAACTAATAGACCAACATTATCAAAATCTTCAGCATAAGCTAAAGGTGCTAAGTCTTGCAGGTGATTTATTACATCTTGTACTATCATAAGTGCTTATTTGTACCAAAAATAATATATTTTAGTGCTCATGAAGTTTATACGCATCATATTATTCCCTATTGTTCCTATTTATTTCTTGGTAACCTGGTTTCGTAATTGGTTATATGATAAAAGAATTAAGCCGTCTAAGTCTTATGACTTGCCAATAATTTGTGTTGGAAACTTAAGTACTGGCGGTACTGGTAAAACACCAATGATAGAATATTTAATTAGATTGTTAAAAGATGAAAAATCTTTAGCGACCCTAAGCAGAGGGTATAAACGACAATCTAAAGGCTTTGTTTTAGCAAATAAAAGCACATTAGCATCTGCTATTGGTGATGAGCCATACCAGTTTTATACTAAGTTTAAAGATATTACTATTGCTGTAGATGAAAATAGACAAAACGGAATTTCTAAATTAATAGAATTAGAAAAAAAACCAGAAATTATTTTATTAGATGATGCTTACCAGCATAGAAAAGTAAAGGCTGGTTTTAATATTTTGTTAACCGCTTATTCTAATTTATACTCTAAGGATATTGTATTGCCAACAGGTAATTTAAGAGAGCCTAGGTTGGGTGCTAATAGAGCAGATGTTGTTGTTGTTACCAAGTGTGATCGTAATATTTCGGAAATTGAAAAAGCTAAAATTGTAAAGGGGCTAAAGCTGCAATCTCACCAAAGTGCTTTTTTTAGTTATATAGATTATAGTGATGTTGTTGTGTCTGCTAACGCATCTAAAGTGTTAGTGAAATTGCCAAAGTTTACTTTAGTAACGGGTATTGCAAATGCCAAGCCGTTGGTAGATTTTTTAAATTCTAAAGGCTTAGAGTTTGATCATTTAGAATATGCAGATCATTACAATTTTAATTCATCTGATATTGATAAGTTAAAATCTATTGGTTTAATTATAACTACCGAAAAGGATTTTGTAAGGTTATCTAACTATAAAAATCTAGAGTCACACTTATACTATTTACCTATACGTTTAGTTTTAGATAAACCTGAAACGTTTAATGCTTTAGTAAAGACTTTTGCGAATTAAAAGAAATTAGAGGTTACCCCTTTGCCCGAAAGTACATCGTATAATTTCTGCTCAAAATCTTCTTGTTTAAAAGGTTTTGAGATAATATCATTAAATCCTGCTTCGCCAAATTCGTGCATTTTATCTTCTAAGGTTACAGCTGTTAGGGCAAAAATAGTGAGGTCTTTATCAAAAGTTCTAATGATTTTTGTAGCTTCTAATCCGCTAATGCCTGGCATGTGTATATCCATAAGAACAATGTTGTAAGCTATAGTTTTTACTTGCTCTACAGCATCTTCGCCATTATCTACAACATCACAAGAAAGTCCCATTTTATTAAGGATTTTCTTTGTAATCATTTGGTTAATTTTATTGTCTTCAACAACTAAAATTTTAATTTTGTTTAAATCCAAATCTTGCATTTTATTAACTATTTCACCTGCAACGACTTTCGTTTTTTTGGCTTCTTCAACGTGTTCTAAAGGTAATTCAAAAAAGAAAGTGGTGCCTTTACCTAATTCACTTTTTAGATAAATCTTACCTTTTAAAATTTGAATAAGGCCTTTTACTATAGACAAACCTAAACCTGTACCACCGTATTTTCTGTTAATTTGAACAGAGCCTTGAGAGAAACTCTCAAACATGTACTCTTGTTTTTCTTTTGTAATACCAATACCATTGTCTTCAATTTCAAAGCGAATTGCATAGAGTTTACCGTTCTGACTAATTTTATGAGTTCTCACCCAAATATCCCCATTTTTTGTAAATTTTATAGCATTACCTAATAGGTTAATTAAGATTTGAGAAATCTTTAATTGATCTCCGTTGTAGAATTCTGGCAAGTCATTGTCGTATTCTAAATGTAATTTTGTGCCATTATCTTTTGCTGAGTTTGACAGTGCAGATATTACATTTTCTATTTTGTTTTTAAGGTTAAAACCCTCTGGGTCTAACTCCACTTTATTTGCTTCAATTTTATTTATTTGAAGAATATCGTTTATAAAAGTTAGTAGGTAATCACCAGAAAATTTTAAAGACTTTAAATGTGGTATTTGGTGCGTTTTTGGTTCTTCTTCTAACAACATATTAGTTAGCCCTGTTACGGCATATAAAGGTGTGCGTAACTCGTGTGTTACTGTAGATAAGAAATTTGCTTTTGTCTTAGAGGCCAATTCTGCTTTCTCTTTTGCAACTATAAGCTCGTCATTCTTCTTATGAAGCATATTGTTGGTCTTAAGTCTAATATTATTATTCTTGTAAAGCGATAATGTTAAGAGCGATAAGATTGTAATTAAAGCAATACTAAGCACGGTAGTAATTCTTGTAAAATTACTTTCTGCACTTACTTCGTCTATTTGAGCTTTTAATTGTTCGTTTTTTGCTATATATTCATTAATAAACTCACCATTTTCACCAGAAACTGAGTTGTTTCGCATGGCATTTGTTAGAGAATCTGATAATTGATTGTATTTTTTTATGTAAAAGAAGGAATTTTTATAGTCGTTATTTTTTTCGTGAATTGCACTTAAGGTTAAATAAGCTTCATTTATGTTTTCGACAATATTTGAGGTTTTTGCTATGTTTAAACCTTCTTCTGCTTCAGCTAAGGCTACTGTTTTTTTTCCTAAAGCATTAGATATAATACTACTTTGTATTAGCGCACTACTTAGTCTGCGTTTTTGATCGTATTTTTTTGTAATGATAATCGTGTTCTCTAATTCAGATTTAGCGTTGTCAAATTGTTTTAAGGCTATAAAAACTTTTGCTTTGTTTAGGGTAACTTCAGAGATGTATTCTTCTAAATCTTCTTGTTCAAAAAGGTTTTTTGCAGATGTAAAATAATCTAAAGCACTTTTGTATTCTTTTTTGTTACTATGAAAAACACCTTTTAAATTATAAGCAATAGCTTGGCTGCCGTAGTCTTCTATTTCTCTCTGAATTTTAAGTGCTTTACTTATAGATAAGTTGGCTTGGTTTGGTTTATTTCCTAAATATTCAACTTTTGCAATTTTGGTTAAAATTTTACCTTGGTTAGATTTATCTTCAATTTTTTCTGCAATCTCTAAGGCTTTGTTTAGGTTGTCGGTTGAGCTAAAATAATTACCACGATCACTATCGAGCTTGGCTTGGTCAACATAGCTTTGAAGCCTTATTAAGAGCATGTCTTTATCTTCTGTACTATCTTGCTGTGCAGATAATAAAGTGCTAAAGCATGCTATAAAAATAAATATGTGATATTTAATTTGGGACATTTCTGCTCATTTATTAGGAACAAATATAATTATTTATTCGACAAAAGTGCACTTTTATCCGATAAATAGCAAATTAAGTCTAAAATTCGTGAACTATAGCCTGTTTCATTATCGTACCAACCTACTATTTTTACCATATTGCCTATTACAGATGTCATTTGAGCATCTATAATGCAAGAATGTGTGTTGCCTACTATATCTATAGATACAATGGGATCTTCTGTATACTCTAAAATGCCTTTTAATTGATTTTTAGCTGCATTTTTAAAGATTAAGTTAATAGCTTTAATTGTTGTAGGCTTTTCTACATTAATAGTTATATCTGTTAAAGAACCGTTTGCCACAGGCACTCTTATGCCACAGCCGCCAATAACATTAGACAAATCTGGGAAAATTTTAGTCAATGCTTTTGCTGCGCCAGTGGTTGTTGGTACTATAGATTGGCCAGCAGCTCTTGCGCGTCTTAAATCTCTGTGTGGTTGGTCGTGTAAACTTTGATCGGTTGTATAAGAATGTACTGTTGTAATATAAGCTTGCTTAATACCAAAATGTGCTTTTATTAAAGAAATCATTGGTGCCGCATTATTTGTTGTACAAGAGGCGTTAGAGAGTATAGTCTCAGAACCGTCAATTATAGATTCATTTACACCAAGTACTATTGTTTTAATGTCATCTTCTATTGCCGGAACTGATAGTATAACTCTTTTAGCACCATTATTTATATGGTGTTGTAGCTCTGGTTTGGTTTTAAATTTTCCTGTAGATTCTATAACGTAATCTGGTTGAACATTAGACCAGTTTATAAGTTTTGGATGTTTTTTATTATATAAAGGTATAGCAGTATCATTAATTATGATGTGATTTTCATCACAACTAATTGCAGATTTTAAAACACCATGTATACTATCATATTTTAATAAATGACTTAATGTTTTGCTATCTGCCAAATCATTAATTGCCACAATTTTAATTTGTGGATTATTTAGCGCTAGCCTAAATACACGTCTACCAATTCTGCCAAAACCATTAATGGCTAAAGTAATCATTAATTAATATGTTTTTGTGCTTTGTAAGAAGATCTTACTAATGCACTACTTTCTACATGTCTAAACCCAAGTGCTAAACCGACGTCTTCAAATTCTTTAAACTCATCTGGTGTTACAAAACGTTTTACGGGCAAGTGTTTTTTACTTGGTTGTAAGTATTGACCAATGGTAACTACATCAACATCATTTTCTCTAAGATCGTGCAGCGTCTCAATAACTTCTTCTTTAGTTTCTCCTAAGCCTAACATAATGCCAGATTTTGTTCTGCGTTGCCCTTGTTGCTTTAAGTATTTAAGTACATCCATACTGCGGTCGTATTTGGCTTGTATTCTAACCTCGCGTGTTAAACGTCTTACCGTTTCTATATTATGCGATACAACTTCTGGTGCAACAGCAACAATTCTATCAATATGTTTTTCTATACCCTGAAAATCTGGAATAAGTGTTTCAAGTGTGGTTTCAGGATTCATACGTCTTACAGCATTTACTGTTTCTGTCCACATAATACTGCCCATATCTTTTAAGTCATCTCTATCTACGCTTGTTAAAACAGCGTGTTTTATTTGCATAAGTTTTATAGAGCGTGCTACTTTTTCGGGCTCATCCCAATCTACGGTTTCTGGTCTTCCGGTTTTTACACCACAGAAGCCACAAGATCTTGTGCAAACATTACCCAAAATCATGAATGTGGCAGTGCCTTCGCCCCAACATTCTCCCATGTTTGGGCAGCTACCTGAGGTACAAATTGTATTTAGTTTGTATTTATCTACTAAACTTCTAAGTTCAGTGTATTTTTTTCCAGTAGGTAATTTTACCCTTAGCCATTTGGGTTTTCTTTCTGGTAAAATATTTGATGCTACTTGCGTTTCCATATATCTTATTTTCAAGATTACAAAGATACAAAGTAAATCATTAAAATGTGCTAAAGAGTGTTAAGGTACCAAAGGCTAAATCCAATTAAGAAAAATATACCCAAAAACGAAAGTATATGTAATTTTAAACTTGGTCGCCAAGCAGCAGGTGTATGCTTACTGCTAATAAGTTTATAGTTTACAATGGCATAAAAAGGTGCAGTTATAAAAGAAAGAATAGTTGCTATCTTAATAAGTAAACCCATTTCTGAAGCAAAGAAAAAGAAAATTATAAGTGTGCCAAATGTTAAAATAAATATCCAATTACGATATCCGTTTCTCGTTGTTCTGTTGGCAAGCGTATCTAAACTTTTAGAGAGGGCTCTTGGTGAGGCGTCTAACGTTGTAATTGTGGTGCTAAACATTGTTGTAAATGCAGCAATGCCAATAAAAATGTAAGCCCAATTACCTAAGCTTTTTGTGTATAAATCTATAAGCTGGTTAGAAAACACAGCGGCTTTATTGCTAAATGTTTCACCAGATAAATGCATAACAAAATAACCAAGACATAAAAATGCAATTCCTAAAATAATGGTGCTAACATAACCAATATTAAAATCGAGCAAGGCTTCTTTTGGTGATAATGTAGTTTGTATTTTTTTCTTTTCTATAGTCCAGATAGAATGCCACACAGAGATATCTAATGGGGCAGGCATCCACCCCATAAAAGCAATTAAAAAAGCTATTTCTGTTGCGTTTTTGGGTAATTTTTGAACAAATGATAAGGGTTGGTTAAAACCTGTATAAGCGCATACTACAGCAACTAGTGTGCTAATAGTTAGCGTAATTATAATGACTTTGATGAGTTTGTCTAAAATATTGTATTTACCTACAAAGAGAATTATTAAACAAACTGAAAGAATTATTAACGTCCATAACTGTAAACTAGAAATAGAAATCCCAGCGATTACTAAAGGCCCAATGTCACCAAACAAAGAGTTAGCTAAGCCAGCAGTAACTATAGTTACTGCTGTTTGAATTGTAAACATAGTGCCCAAGCTTAAAACAAAATAAGTAGCCAAAACACCCTTACCTAACTTTCTGTAGCCTTCTATTAAACTCTCGCCAGTTGCAGAAGCATACCTAGGGCCAAACTGAAAAAATGGATATTTAAATAAATTAACTAATAATAAAGCCCAAAGTAAACCCATGCCAAAATCTGCACCAGCTCTTGTAGATTGTACCAAATGAGAGACCCCTATTGCTGCTCCAGCAAATAAGAGACCAGGACCTAGTTTTTTAAGGGTTGTAAGCATCACTCTTAGTAATTATCTCTGCCAATAATTTTTTTGCTCTTAGTAATTTTACTTTAACGTTATTTATAGGTTCTTTAAGTGCAGTAGAAATTTCTTTATAGCTTAATTCTTGAAAATATCTTAAGTTAATAACGGCTTGGTAGTGTGGTTTTAGCTTTTTTATATCTTTTAATAATTTGGCTAAATTCTGTTCTGTAATTATTTTATCCTCAGGTGTAGGTGAGTCATCTATAATCTGAAAGTAGTTGTCATCATTATCTTTAGAGGTATTCTTAATAGTTTTTTGTTGTTTTCTAACTAAATCTATATGAATATTTTTTGAAATGGTGATTAACCATGTTTTGAAGTTGTATTTATCGTCATACGTATTAATCTTATCAAAAGCTTTAGAAAAAGCTTGTATAGTTACGTCTTCTGCATCATTTTCATTTTGTGTGCGCTTAAGCTGAAATGCGTAAACGTCATTCCAATAGTTGTCTAGGAGAAAATTAAACGCAATTTGGTCATTCTGTTTGGCTTTTTTTATGGCGTCTTTTATTTCCAATGCTTAGGTTTAGATATTAGGTTAGCACTAAAGATAATTAATTGTGTGCTAATTAAAAATAATTCGAGTAGAGGTGCTAAAAATATCAGGTCAACTTCATTTAATTTTTTTGAAGCACTACCAAAAGTTATAAGTTGAATCAAAAAACGAAAACCAACAAGTATTGAGACCAAGGGCCATTGATAACCATTAGCCAATAAAACGATAGCTAAAAACCAAAATAAAAGTTGAGAGCTATAAAATAGACCTAGCAATATTTGATGTTTTGGTTTATATAATTTTGCTGTACTAATATGTCTTCTTTTTTGAATAATCCAGTCTTTTATAGACGTTTTAGGCTCAGATAATGTAAAGCTGTTTTTTGTAATACAAATTGCAGTGTTATTTTTATGAGCAACTTCATTTATAAACAAATCGTCATCACCAGAGTTTAGTTTCATATGGCTATTAAAACCAGAATTATTAAAAAACAAGGTTTTTCTGTAAGCCATATTTCTGCCAACACCCATATAAGGCAATCCTAATTTAGCATAAGAAATGTATTGTAATGCTGTCATTACAGTTTCAAAGCGAATGAGTTTATTTAATATAGAATATTTTTTTTTCTTGTAAGCGCCATAACCCAATACAATAGCTTTTTCATTAGAAAAGTTACTGCTTATTTCTTTAAGCCAGTTTGTAGAGTTGGGTTGGCAATCTGCGTCTGTAAAGACTAAAAAATCGTATTTAGAAGATTTTATACCCAAAGTGAGAGCGTATTTTTTATTGCCCCAAAAAGCTTCAATACTTTTTACATCAACAATTTTAATTGAGTTATGTGCTAGTGCAAAAGATGTCATAACCTCTAGTGTATCATCTGTTGAGCTATCATTTACTAAAACAAGTTCGAATTCTGGATGATTTTGATTTAAAAATAAAGGCAGGTTTTTTTTTAAATTTTCGGCTTCATTTTTTGCGCAAATAATTAAAGAAAGTGGAATATTACGAGATGCTGTAGGCTCTTCTCTTTTTACACCAAATGCAAATAGGAAACTTAAGTAGTAACTTACTTGTATAAAAACAATAACTATAAAAAGATAAAGTAACCCGGTAAGAAACGTCATTAATTTTTATGAATGTTGCGGTTCTTTACAGTCTTTGTATTCGTCTGCAGACTTACCACAAAAGCCACAAGCTTCACCCTCTGTATTTAACATTGGGTTTTGGCTAGCACAAGTACCAGCAAATTTACCATCCTTTTTAGCCCAAATTTTAATAGCTATGCCTGCTACAGCAAGTGATAATAAACCTAATGTAAGTAGTAATAGTTTCATTATTTATTAAATTTAATACAAAGATAAGGCTTTTACTTTGTTTTTTGCTCCTCTTTCTATTGTGACTTAATGAATATTTGTTGTGTCTTATTTGTATAAAATATTTATTACTAACTAATTAATTATCAATTATGAAGAAGTTATTTGCAGAATTTTTTGGAACATTTTGGCTTGTTTTCGGTGGTTGCGGTAGTGCTGTTTTTGCCGCTGGTTTTCCAGAATTAGGAATTGGGTTTGTAGGTGTCTCACTTGCTTTTGGTCTTACAGTATTAACAATGGCTTATGCTGTTGGGCATATTTCTGGAGGGCATTTTAATCCGGCAGTTTCTATTGGTCTATGGGCTGGTGGTAAGTTTGAGGCTAAAAACTTAATAGGTTATATTATTGCCCAAGTGTTGGGTGCAATTGTTGCTGCATTAGCCTTATGGGCAATAATGAGTGGTAAAACTGACTTTATATCGCTCAACGGTTTTGCCGCTAATGGCTATGGATATTTGTCACCAGATGGTTATAGTATGCTATCTGCTTTAATTGCTGAGGTTGTTTTAACAGCGTTTTTTTTAATAGTAATTTTAGGGAGTACAAATGTTAGAGCGCCAAAAGGCTTTGCACCAATAGCAATAGGTTTAGCGTTAACGTTAATTCACTTAATAAGTATTCCTATTACCAATACATCGGTAAATCCGGCAAGATCTTTAAGTCAGGCTTTATTTGCAGATGGAGCTTATTTATCTCAGGTTTGGTTGTTTTGGGTTGCTCCCATTGCTGGTGCTATTATTGGTGGTATTATTCATAAAACATTTTTTGAAAAAGAGTAATTCAAAAAAAAAACTAGTATACACAAAAGAGGCGCATTTTTACATGCGCCTCTTTGTAGTTTGTTAAATACTCGTTTATTTCTGTTTTAATGAGATTTCTGCTACTTCGGTGTCATTTTCATTGGTGTTATCACCTTTTTTGCTAATCTTAATACTAAGTGCTAATGCATCTTCCATGTACGGAATTTGTTTTAGCTTACGATCAGACTCATCTAATATACCTAAGTTAACCATTCTGTCTTCTAGTTCTGCCCAAATTTGGTAGTGCTGTTCTTCCGGTAATTTTGGCAGTGTAATAACATCTATCATTGATGTTTTTTCTACCGAATTAATATAAGCTACAGTCTTAAGATCTTTAGCGCGATCGTTACCTGTAATAATATATTTTCTGGCATCAGGGTTATTTAATTTCATTAACTCTTTAGAAAGTTCATCTAGTTTAGAGTTATTTTTGTTAATGTCGTTTCTTAAATCAAGAATTTCAGCATCTACAATTATGTTTTCACTATTTAGCTGTTGGTTTTCTTGGTAGAGCATAAATGAACTTACAGCAAATAGTACGGCTGCTGCGCTAGCGGCAATGCTAAACCAAGCAGCTCTTCTGCTTTGAGTAAGTGGTATAACTTTAGGTGTTTGTGTCTTTTCTAGAGATTTAAAGATATCATCTAAAAGATCTAGAGGTGCATCTTTAGCACCTACATTAGCAATAATTTCTAAGTTATTTTGTAGTTTTTTATAAGCTTCTTCCGCCTCTGGGTATTTGGCAATAAAAAATTCTACTTCAGCTGTTTCTATAGCATCAGTTTCACCTACTAAATATTGGTTGAGTAGGTTAGAATTTAAAAAGTTATGTAATTTTTTTTCCATCGTAATAAAATTTATGGATTGTAAACTTTCTTAAGTTCTCTCAATCCTATTTTTAATCTAGATTTTATTGTACCTAATGGGATGTCTAATTCATCGCTAGCTTCTTGTTGCGTCATGCCTTGAAAAAACAAAGCGTCTAACACTATTTGATACTTCTTTTCTAGTCTCCCAACATGCTCTTTAATATCGAAAACGTCTTGGTTTAAATTACTCGTTGGTAAGATATATACGTTTGAATTATCGATTTGGACTTCTTTGTGGTATCTGTTATTAAAACTGCGTAATTTGTCTATAGCTGTATTTCTTGCAATTCTAAACAACCATGTAAATAGTTTTGCTTTGCTGGCATCGTATTTAGAGGCGTTTTTCCAAACCTTAATAAAGGTTTCTTGTAAGGCATCTTGAGCTATTTCTTCGTTTATTGTTATTTTCAATATAACACCATAAAGACTATTAGAGTAGTTTTCATACAATAAATTTAGTGCTCGCTTATCCTCTTTTTCGAGGAAATTAATAATCTTTTGTTCTGTGGGTGTTATACTCAAAATGTTAAAGTGTTGTTTTTCTGATTCTTATAACGTCTAAATTCTGTTTTGAAACGTAAATATAACAAATACAACAAACGCGTTGGTTAACATATAATAGAATAATTTTTATTCAACATCTTTACGGGTACTGATTAATAGCTTTTAAAATTATTCTAGATGCAAAAGTCATAATATTAATTATGACTTTTGTTTTATATAATATTTACTTCTGTATCTATTGTTATATTAAAAATTCGTTTTACTGTTTTTTGAATCAGTTTTGCCAAATCAAAAATGTCTTTACCTTGAGCATTGCCATAATTAACTAAGACTAGCGCTTGTTTATTATGTACACCATAATCTTTAAAACGTTTGCCTTTAAAACCTGCTTTTTCTATAAGCCAACCTGCAGGTACTTTAATTGCAGTATCAGATATTTTATACGATGGTGCTTCTGGGAAATTACTTAGTAAGTCTTTAAATTGTTGTGCAGAGATTACAGGGTTTTTAAAAAAACTACCACTATTACCAATGTCTTTTGGGTCTGGTAGTTTACTTTGTCTTATGGCTATTACCGCTTTAGAAATGTCTTTAATGGTTGGTTTTTCTATGTTTAACGTTGCAAGTTCTGTTTTAATGGCACCGTAATCTAAGTGAAGTTTATGGTTGTTTTTAGTGAGTCTTAGGTTGACACTTGTAATAATATACTGGTCTTTAAGATCTTGTTTAAAAACAGATTCCCTATAGCCAAATTTACAATCATCATACATAAATGTTTTATGTGATTGGTTTTTAATATGAATGGCTTCACAACTCTCAAAAACATCTTTAAGCTCAACACCATAAGCACCTATGTTTTGAATTGGTGCTGTGCCTATATTGCCAGGTATTAATGACAAATTTTCTACGCCACCATAGTTGTATTTTATACACCACAATACAAAATCGTGCCAGTTTTCGCCGGCTTTTGCATTAATAATTATGCTATTTTTAGTTTCTTTTACTACAGTTATACCTTTAAGATTTATATGAAGTACTAGCGCATCTATATCTTTGGTGAGTAGCATATTACTACCTCCGCTTAATACAAAAAACGGTCTGTTTTGTTTTTCTTTTAGAACCGTTTTTAAATCCTCTAATGTCGTAACATCACAATATGCACCTGCATTTGCATCAATACCAAAAGTATTAAAGGCTTTTAAGGAAATATTGTGTTTTATCATACTATACTAATCTTTATATACTTTTAGAGCTTCTTCTAATACTTTAACAGAGAGTCTTAAGCTATCCTCATTAAGAACGTAAGCTATTCTAATTTGGTTTAAGCCTACGCCTGGTGTGGAATAAAAACCTGCAGCAGGTGCTACCATAATTGTATTGTTCTTATAATCAAAAGATTCTAAAAGCCATTTTGCAAAATCATCTGTGTTTTTAACAGGTAACTCTGCAATACAATAAAATGCACCATTAGGCTTGGCAACTTTAATGCCTTCAATTTTTTCTAGGCCTTCAATAAGAATATCTCTTCGCTTTACATACTCCTCTATAACATCATCAAAATAGCTTTGCGGTGTTTGTAAAGCGGCTTCACTTGCTATTTGCGCTAGCGTAGGTGGGCTAAGTCTTGCTTGTGCAAATTTTAAGGCTGTCTTCATTACCTCTTTGTTTTTAGACACAAGGTAACCTATACGTGCACCGCACATGCTGTAACGTTTAGATACAGAGTCTATAACAATGGCATGTTCTTCTAGTCCTTCTTCTTGTAAAATTGAATAATGAGAAATACCATCATAAACAAATTCTCTATAAACCTCATCAGCAATTAAAAACAAATCGTGTTTTTTTACTATTGCAGCAAGTTTTTTAATTTCTTCTTTAGAGTAAAGATAACCTGTAGGATTGCCAGGATTGCAAATTAATATAGCTTTAGTTTTTGGTGTTATTAATTTTTCAAATTCTTCAATTGGTGGTAAAGCAAAATTGTCTTCTATTTTAGAAATTACTGGCACTACATTTACACCAGATGCTATAGAAAAACCATTGTAATTAGCATAGAAAGGTTCGGGTATTATGATTTCGTCGTGTTCATCCATAATACTACCAAAGGCAAATAACAAGGCTTCACTTCCTCCGGTTGTAACAATAATATCGTTGTGTGTTACATCTATAGCATTGTGTTTGTAATATTCTGCTATTTTTATTCGGTAATTCTCAGACCCTTCAGAACGTGAGTAAGCTAAGATATCTAAGGAGTGTACTTTAACGGCGTCTAAAGCTACAGAAGGTGTTTTAATATCGGGTTGTCCTATGTTTAAATAATAGACTGTTTTACCTTGTTTGTGCGCTTCTTCTGCATAAGGTACCAATTTTCTAATTGGCGACTCTGGCATGTTAATTCCTTTTTTTGATATCGTAGGCATAGTATAATTTTTAAGATGCTAAGTTCCGAAATTTCTCAAAAACTACTAATAAATTTTAGTAAAAAAATCTATCGAGATAAAGTTATATTTTTTGTGCCCAAACTTTACATTTTTATAAAGGAATCATTTGGTTAAATTTTTAAAAAAAATAAGCTCTCAAAAAAATTGAGAGCTTATTAAAATATTTAAAGATTGAATTTTTATTGTTCAATCATACTTTTTTCTTTCTTTTCTAAAACACTTGTTTTATTTGGGTCTATTATTAAACCTTTTATTTTTAACGCTACAGTAGGTGTTTCAGCATTAGAGATAACAGTAATTGTTTTTCTAATTGGGTTAACTCTGTTGGTGTCGTATTTTACTTCAATTTCTCCAGTTTCACCAGGCATAATTGGTCCTTTTGGTTTTTTAGGAACTGTACAACCACATGTAGATTTAACACTAGAAATTATTAAAGGTGCGTTGCCTGTGTTTGTAAATTCAAAAACTCTAACACCATTGGCGCCTTTTTCTATGGTGCCGTAATCAATTATGTTTGTTTTAAACTCAATCTTTGCTACTTTTTCTTGCGCATAAGAACCTATGCTAATTAAGCCTACAAATAAAATTGTTATTAAATTTTTCATCATTATAAATTTTTAATTGATACTATCAAAATTACTTACTTTTTAAGTCTCATCAAAATTATTTAGACCTAATACATAGCTTTTAACAGTATTTGTGGTTTTACTCACATATAAGTCACGTAATAATTTTTCGAAAAAAGAAATATAAGTACTTTTGTCTATTACTTAGCAAAAACAATACCAAAATATGGATATCCCATCAAAATATAATGCATTTTCAATAGAACAAAAGTGGTATAACTACTGGATGGAACATAATTATTTCCACTCAAAACCAGATAATAGAGAGCCTTATACCATTGTAATTCCACCACCAAACGTTACTGGGATTTTACACATGGGCCACATGTTAAACAACACTATACAAGATGTATTAATACGTCGTGCTCGTTTATTAGGTAAAAATGCATGTTGGGTACCAGGAACAGATCATGCTTCTATAGCTACAGAAGCTAAAGTAGTTGCAAGATTAAAAGTGCAGGGCATAGATAAAAACGATTTAACCCGAGACGAATTTTTAGAGCATGCTTGGGATTGGACAGAAGAGTATGGTGGTGTTATATTAGAACAACTTAAAAAACTAGGGTGTTCTTGTGATTGGGAACGTACTAAATTTACGATGGATGATGACATGTCTGAAGCCGTTATTAAAGTCTTTGTAGATTTACACAACAAGGGTTTAATTTATAGAGGATACCGCATGGTAAATTGGGATCCGGAAGCTCAAACAACTTTGTCTGATGAAGAGGTTGTACACGAAGAAAGACAAGGTCTACTATATTATTTAGAATATAAGATTGAAGGGAGTGACCAAAAACTTACCATAGCAACAACACGTCCTGAAACTATTTTTGGTGATACTGCAATTTGTATCAATCCAAACGATGAACGCTTTACGCACCTAAAAGGTAAAAAGGCAATTGTACCAATTTGCGGTCGCGTTATTCCTATTATTGAAGATGAATACGTGGATATTGAATTCGGAACAGGATGTCTTAAAGTAACGCCTGCTCATGATGAAAATGATAAAGTGTTAGGTGATAAACACCATCTTGAAGTGGTTGATATTTTTAATGCAGATGCGAGTTTAAATAGCTTTGGGATGCATTACGAAGGTCAAGATCGTTTTGTAGTTAGAAAAGCAGTAACTAAAGAATTGGAAGCTGCTGGGATTTTAGTAAAAACTGAAAGTCATACCAATAAAGTAGGAACTTCAGAAAGAACCAAAGCCGTAATAGAACCAAGATTAAGTGATCAATGGTTTTTAAAAATGGAAGACTTAGCAAAACCAGCTATTGATGCAGTTTTAAAGACAGGTGAGGTAAAACTCTTTCCTAAAAAATTTGAAAACACCTATCGCCATTGGATGGAGAATATCCGTGATTGGAATATTTCTCGCCAATTACTTTGGGGACAGCAAATACCAGCTTATTTCTACGGTGATGGTAAAGAAGATTTTGTAGTAGCAGAGACTAGGGAAGCCGCATTTAAACTTGCTAAAGAAAAACTTGCTGCTAGCTCGAGCGCATTAGCGACGACTTTTAAAATTGAAGATTTACGACAAGATACAGACGCACTAGATACTTGGTTCTCTTCGTGGCTATGGCCTATGAGTGTTTTTGATGGTATTAGAAATCCTGAAAACGAAGAAATAAAATACTATTACCCAACTAATGATTTAGTAACAGGGCCAGATATTCTTTTCTTTTGGGTAGCACGTATGATTGTTGCTGGGTATGAATATAAAGATGAACGACCGTTCGAAAATGTTTACCTCACCGGATTAGTAAGAGATAAGCAAAGACGAAAAATGTCTAAGTCTTTAGGAAATTCTCCTGATGCTCTAAAATTAATTGAAGATTATGGTGCAGATGGTGTAAGAGTAGGCCTTTTATTAAGTTCTGCTGCCGGAAACGATTTAATGTTTGATGAAGACCTTTGCCAGCAAGGAAAACAATTTGCCAATAAAATATGGAATGCCTTTAGGTTAGTACAAGGATGGGAATTAGATACAACCATAAGCCAGCCTAACTCAAGTAAAATAGCAGTTGAGTGGTTTAACTCTAAGTTTCAGCAAACTATTGTTGAAATAGAAGATCACTTTAGTAAATACAGACTAAGCGATGCCCTTATGGCAACGTACAAATTAATTTGGGATGATTTTGCTTCGTGGTTACTAGAAATAGTAAAACCAGCATACCAACAGCCTATTGATGCTATAACACTAAAAAGTGTTACAACGATTTTTGAAGATATTTTAAAAATATTACATCCGTTTATGCCATTCTTAACCGAAGAAATTTGGCATTATATAAAAGAACGCTCGCCAGAGGAAGCTTTAATTATTTCAAAATGGCCAGAAGCTAAACCAATTAATGAAACGTTGATTTCTGAATTCGATTTTGCGTCAGAAGTTATTTCAGGATTAAGAAATATAAGAAAACAAAAGAACATTGCTTTTAAAGATGCTATTGGTTTCTCTGTTGTAAATAGCGAAAATGTGGCTACAACTTTTGATGATGTAATTTCTAAATTAGGTAATTTAAGTAGTTTTAATTATGTAACAGAAGCTGTAGAAGGCGCATTAACCTATCGTGTAAAATCTAACGAGTACTTTATACCTATGGAAGGGAGTATAGATGTAGAGGCAGAAATTGCCAAACTTACCGAAGAGTTAAGCTATACCGAAGGATTTTTAAAGTCTGTTCAGAAAAAATTATCTAACGAACGTTTTGTTGCAGGTGCACCAGAGCAAGTTGTTGCTTCAGAAAAGAAGAAAGAAGCAGATGCTTTAGCCAAAATTGAAACTATAAAAAGTAGTTTAGCGAGTTTAGGTTAGTTAAATGTTCTTAAAATAAAGACTGATTTATGATTATTGTAGTTAATAAATCCTAGTGTTTATATGTGTTTTTGTTTAATACATAAATTGTATTAATGATTTGTATAAAAAACATATATAAAACTATATGGTATTTTATATTCATCTTTGCGGTGTAATAAAAACTACTGTAATTATAATAAAAGTATCACTAGCAAAAGGAGATGGCATAGGTCCAGAAATTATGGACGCCACGTTAAGTATTCTTAATGCTGCAGGTGCAGATTTAACTTTTGAAGAAATTGAAGTTGGTGAAAAAGTATATCTCTCTGGCAACTCTACCGGAATTTCAGATGAAGCTTGGGAAACTATAAGACGAAATAAAGTTCTGCTTAAAGCACCTATTACAACACCTCAAGGTGGTGGGTATAAAAGCTTAAATGTAACGATGCGTAAAACTTTAGGATTATATTCTAATGTGAGACCATGTAGAAGTTTACACCCTTTTGTTACGACCAAACACCCAGAAATGGATTTGGTTATTATTAGAGAAAACGAAGAAGATTTATATGCAGGTATAGAGCACCAACAGACCGATGAGGTGGCACAATGTCTTAAATTAATTAGCAGACCAGGTTGCGAAAAAATTGTGACTTATGCTTTTGAGTATGCCAAGAAGTATGGCCGCAAAAAGGTAACCTGCTTTACAAAAGACAATATAATGAAACAAACAGATGGTTTGTTTCACCAAGTATTTGATGAGGTGGCCTCTCGCTACCCAGAAATTATAAACGAACATTGGATTGTTGATATTGGTGCTGCTTTAGTTGCTGATTCTCCAGAAGATTTTGATGTTATTGTAATGCCCAATTTATATGGCGATGTCGTCTCTGATATTGCAGCACAAATTACAGGATCTGTTGGTTTAGCTGGCTCTGCTAATATAGGAGAAGAGTGCTCAATGTTTGAAGCTATTCATGGTTCTGCACCAAATATAGCGGGTAAAAATGTTGCAAATCCTTCAGGTTTATTAAATGGTGCGGTTATGATGCTTAATCATATAGGTAAGAGTGATGTGGCCGAAAAGATACAGAATGCTTGGTTAAGAACAATAGAAGATGGTGTCCATACAAATGATATTTATGATCCAATAATGAGTACTAAACGTGTTGGGACAAAAGAATTTGCTGAGGCTATTATTACTAATTTAGGAAATAAGCCCAAGCAGTTGCCAGAAGTGTTTTATGAGGATAACACCCCTTTAGTATTACCAAAATACCAAAGAAAACCTTCAAAAACTAAAAACGTTGTTGGTGTAGATCTGTTTGTAGATTGGAACGGGTATGACGCTAATGTTTTGGCAGATCAATTAAAAAAATTAAATAATGAAGCGTTAGAGCTTTCTCTTATTACTAATAGAGGGGTAAAGGTCTGGCCAAACGGTTTTAGTGAAACATTTTGCACAGATCATTGGCGCTGTAGGTATTTGGCTAAAGACGGTGAAGATCTATCAAAAGAAAGCATAATTGATATTCTAAAATCAGCAATGTCAAATAATATTGATGCTATTAAGACAGAAAACTTATACACTTTTGATGGTGTAAGGGGTTACTCGCTAGGTCAAGGGCAATAAAAATTGGTTATTAAGATTTATATCTAAAAGTTGAATTTGAGTTAGTTAGTCATTAGATTTTAAGATATAAATAATATATAAAGACATCATGAGTTTGGTAGATTCAGAATTGGTAAAATTATTCATAGGTTGTTACATACTAATTATACTGTTTCTGTGTATCGTTGTGCAAAGATCACAGATGAAACTTACAAGTAAAGTATTTTGGTTAGTATTAGTACTGTGTTTGCCGGTGATTGGTGTCTTTCTTTATATAATGTCTATTACTTTTAAAGAACCAAAAATTACATAATTTTGTTTTTTAAAATTTAGATTCATATTTAAAGATTGTCAGAGATGGCAATCTTTTTTATTTACCATTCGTTAATCTTATTGCTGTCTAGTTTTACAAAAATAAAAAGTAAAATAGTGAAGCCCCAAAGCCCAGAGCCACCATAGCTAAAAAACGGTAAAGGAATACCAACAGTAGGTATTAAGCCCATTACCATACCTGTATTAATAGTAAAATGAATAAAAAATATAGAAGCAACACCATAACCATATACACGGCTAAATTGTGATTTTTGAGTTTCGGCTAAATAAAGTATTCTTACAATAAGTGTTACAAATAATAGTACCACAAAAGTACTTCCCCAAAAACCCCATTCTTCACCAACGGTGCTAAAGATGTAATCGGTGTGTTGTTCTGGTACAAACTTACCTGTGGTTCGTGTACCTTGTAAAAAGCCTTTGCCTGTCCACCCACCAGAGCTTATAGCTTGTTCAGATTGTATAAGGTTATAGGCCTCGCGTTTCTTCATTAATTCTAGCTTAGCTGGGTCTTTTTCTAAACGTAACCACAAGCTAATTCTATTTTGTTGGTGTTCTTTTAAGACATGTTCATAAAATAATCTTACACCATAAGAAAAACCTATACAAACCGCTAGTACTAAAATATACTGAAGTACAGAAGCACGTTTATTCTTTCTAAGAAAATACCGGGTAATTAAAACCAATAGTGCCACTGCTGCAGCAATTAAAACACCAAATTTTAAAGCTAACACAGCTATAGCAATTAATGATAAAGCAACCACTAGGTATATTTGTTGTAATCCCTCTCTATAAAAAACAAAGAAAAAAGTAAGGTAAACAATAGTACTACCAGCATCATTTTGAAGTAATATAAGGATCGCTGGTGTTAAGATAATAGCGACAACTCTTAGCTGGTCTTTAAGTGTTTGCATATTAGTTTCAAGATCGCTAACATACTTTGCTACAGCAAGGGCTGTTGCAAACTTAGCAAACTCACTAGGTTGTATGGTCATACTACCAATGCCATACCATGATCTTGCACCATTAACGTCTTTACCAAACAGAAATAAACCCACTAATGCTAAAATAGCTACGATGTATATAATGCTAGCAAACCGCTCGTAAAACTTAGCTTCAAAAGAGAGTATAAAAACAATTAGTACAAACGTAAGGCCAACAAAGATGAGGTGTTTTCCGTAGAGTTGTGTAGGATCAAAGTAGCTGGTTATTTCCCCTACATGAGAGGCTGATAAAATATTTAAGTACCCAAAACTAATTAAAAGTAAAAATAAAATTATAGTAAGCCAGTCAAACTTAAAGCGTCTTTGGTTTTCTCTTAACATTTGTTATGACTTTGGAATTTCTGATTTTAGCTTCATAATATTTTGAAACTCTTGGTCATCAATAGGTACTAATTTAGTTTGTTTATTAATGCCAAAAGACTTAACTAAATAGGGCTTTTCATACTCGTGCTCTAAAGAATATCTTAATACAAAGTTTTCCATATCTGGTCTAGAAATTTCACCTTTAAGATAGCGCTCTATCATTAAACTTGCCATTCTGCCAGCAAAACGACTCCCATAATATCCGTTTTCTACAAAAACCGCTATAGCTATTTTGGGGTTATCCTTTGGTGCAAAGGCTACAAAAATAGAGTGATCTGTTAACTGTGTCTTTACATTATCTATAATTGCATAATTTTCGGCTGTACCTGTTTTACCACAGATTTCAATATCTTTAATTTGCAGAGATTTTGCAGTTCCTTTATTGTAAACATCAAACATGCCTTGTACTACAGGTTCAAAATGTTTTTTGTCTATAGTAGTGTATTTAGGCGTTGTATATTGACTTGGTACCGTGTCACCTTCAATATTTTTAATAATATGAGGCGTGTAGTAATAACCGCGATTGCCAATAGCAGCAGCCATATTTGCTAATTGAATTGGCGTTGCTAAAACTTCACCTTGGCCAATAGCATTAGAAATAGTAAATGTAGTATACCACTTATTTTTGCCATAACCTTTGTTGTAAGTAGCAGCATTAGGAACTTTACCTGGCTGACCAACAGCTAAATCATTGTTTAAATAATTTCCTAAACCGAAACTTTTAATATGTTTACTCCAATTATCCATACCTTCTGCAGGCGACTCATATTTGTCTATTATTCTTCTGTAAATATTAGCAAAATAAGCATTACAAGATTCGTATATGCCTATATTCATGTTTGCAGGACTTTTATGGGCGTGGCATCCCATTTTTCTGTTTCCATACTTATAGCCCATTGCACAACTAAAACGCTCTTCTGTAGTAACAACCCCTTCTTGTAACGCAATTAATGCATTAAGTGTTTTAAACGGTGAGCCTGGCGGATACATGGCTTGAAGACCTCTATCAAATAATGGTTTTGAAATGCTATCGTTATATAATTTCTTAAAGTTACCCGAACGTTCTCTACCTACAAGAAGATTTGGGTTGTATGATGGGCCACTGATCATTGCTAATATTTCACCTGAATTTGGTTCAATTGCAATTATACCACCACGTTTATTTCGCATTAATAATTCACCATAAGCTTGTAAGCGTGCATCTATGGTAATTGTAATGTTTTTTCCTGGTTTTGGTAACGTATCGTAAATGCCGTCTTTATACGGACCGATGTTTTTATTAAAACGGTCTTTTTGAATAAATTTAATCCCTTTAACACCTCTCAAAGTAGTCTCGTAAGTCTTTTCAACTCCTTGGTTTCCTATTAAGTCACCTAACTTATAATATGGTTGTTTTGCAATAATACGACGATTTACTTCTGCGATATCCCCTAAAACATTTGCGCCTATAGTGGTTTGGTAAGATCTTAAAGATCGCTTTTGAATATAAAAACCTTCAAATTTTCGCATTTTTTCTTGTAGTACAGCATAATCCTTTTTTGAAAGTTGTGGTACAAAAGGTGATGGTAATCTTGGTGAGTATCGTGTTGCTCTTTTTAGCTTTTTTGTATATTCTTCTTCAGTAATTTTTAATAACCTACAGAATTCTGTTAAGTCTGAGCTGTCCATAGGTTCAACCTCTCTAGGAATTACCATAACATCGTAAGAAGGTTGGTTGGCAACTAAAAGTTTTCCATTTCTGTCGTAGACATAACCGCGTTTTGGGTAATTATAGACTTTTCTAATAGCATTGTCTTCAAAAATACTGTACGCAGAGTTATTATAAACTTGCAGGTAAAATAAACGCGCAATAAAAACGAGACCAACTAAAACAACAGTGGTTAAGAGTAACAATTTTCTCATTTTCGATTTCGGCTAAACAGAATTATTATCAGTACACTCACTATTATAGTAAAAATACTAGAGAACAACGTTTTTTTAAGTATTAAAATTATGTTAGAAACGTTAAATATTTCTAGTGAAAACATAATGGTATGATGTAAAATGGTAGCTAACGTTACATATGTAATAAGATGACCAACATCTGTATTACTAAATTTTATAGTTTTGTGCTCGTATAACATACCGAAAGATGTCTTTAAAATTACGGGTCTAGTGTAGGCTAAAACTACAGAAGCTGCGGCATGTACACCACCAGAATCTGAGAAAAGATCTATTAACATACCCAATAGAAAACTGACTAATAAGAGTTGAATTCTGGTATCTCTGATTGGAAATAATAATATAAAAATTATATAAATATATGGGTTTATAAATCCTAAAAAGTTAATGTTATTGCAGATCGTTACTTGTATTAACACAAGTAGTATAAATCTAATTATATGTGTTGCAACTACATTATTCATTACTTTGATTCTCTAAAGTTTCAATTTCTTGTCTATCTAAATCTTCTAATATATAAACGTTACCAATATTAGACATATCGTTAAATAGCTTTATCTCTATAGTGAAGGTGTCACCACTTATATCTGTAAGATAACTTTCAACACTACCAATACCGATACCTTTTGGGAAAATTGAAGATTCTCCACCAGTTTCAATAGTATCACCAACCTTTACTGGTGCAAAATTTGAAACATCCTCTAGTTGCACATGCTGAGCAGATTTACCATTCCATCTTAATGACCCAATATGATTTGTTGATTTTAACTTAGCATTAATTCCACTCTTTTTATTTAAAATAGAGAGCACTGTAGCGTAGTTATTAGAGGTGTTATCTACTATGCCAACAATTCCTTTTGATGTAATTACACCAAAATCTTGTTTAATACCGTGTTTTAAACCTTTATTTATTGTAAGATAATTATTGCTTAATGAATAACTATTTTTATAAACTTCTGCAATAGTAACATTATACCTAGACCCAATAAATGTTGTGTCTATATACGTTGAATCTATTGTGGTTTTAGAATTAAATAGCAGTTTTCTTAAATATTTGTTTTCTTCAACTAAAATATTGTTTTGATCTTTTAAGTCGAAGTATTTTTCAATTGAGTTAAATGTACCATAAACACCACCTGTTAATCCGTTGGCCGAATTAATAAATTTACTTCTATGATAAGAATGCGACTGAATTGTTAGCGCAAGTGAAATACCAAAAAGCAATAAAAACAACAGAAAGGTTTTGTTTCTAATAACAAAATTTAAAATTTGTTGCATTATTTACGCTTTTATTTAATCAATACGCTTTTAAATTTAGGTAAGTTTTTAAGCACAATACCAGTACCTCTTACAACAGCTCTTAAAGGATCTTCTGCTATATAAACTGGTAAATCTGTTTTTTGAGAAAGCCGTTTATCTAAACCTCTTAACATAGAACCTCCTCCGGCCAAGTAAATACCGGTGTTATAAATATCTGCAGCCAATTCTGGCGGAGTTTGAGATAAGGTCTCCATTACAGAATCTTCAATTCTTAAAATAGATTTATCTAAAGCTTTTGCTATTTCTCTGTAAGAAATCTGCACTTGTTTAGGTTTACCGGTTAATAAGTCACGTCCTTGAACGCTCATATCATCTGGTGGTAGCTCTAAATCTTCTGTTGCAGCACCTATTTGAATTTTTATTTTTTCTGCAGTTCTGTCACCAACATATAAATTGTGTTGCGTACGCATGTAGTAAATAATATCGTTTGTAAACACATCACCTGCAACTTTTACAGATTTATCACAAACAATACCACCAAGTGCTATAACAGCAATTTCGGTAGTACCACCACCAATATCTACAATCATATTACCTTTTGGTTGCATTATATCTACACCAATACCAATAGCAGCAGCCATTGGCTCGTGTATTAAATAAACTTCTTTACCATTAACACGCTCACAAGATTCTTTTACAGCACGCATCTCTACTTCAGTAATGCCAGACGGTATACATACCACCATTCTTAAAGCCGGATTAAAGAATTTTTTCTTTAAAGCAGGAATATTCTTAATAAACAAACTAATCATTTGTTCAGAAGCATCAAAATCTGCAATTACACCATCTTTTAAAGGGCGAATAGTTTTAATGTTTTCGTGGGTTTTACCTTGCATCATGTTGGCCTCTTTACCAACGGCAATAATTTTACCACTAATTCGGTCTCGTGCTACTATAGAAGGGCTATCAACAACAACTTTGTCGTTGTGGATTATTAATGTATTTGCGGTTCCTAAATCTATTGCTATTTCTTCGGTTAGGAAATCAAAAAATCCCATGTGCTGTTATAATTATATCGGGTTAAAAAACTTATATGTAAAAGTAATAAATCTAATAAATAAATACGTAGTTAATACAACTATTATCAATTTGTTGCATTTTTTGTGTAAACAGCATTTCTGTTTTGTTTCTTTTTACAGCTTATTATATGGCTATAAACTTTGTTTTTGTAACAATTGTAACCTTGACTAAACTAAAAAAGAGCACCAATTGGCGCTCTTTTTATTGCTTTAAAGTGTTTTTCTTTAGTGCTTAAAATGACGTGTCCCTGTAAATACCATGGCTACATTATTTGCATTACAATAGTTAATGCTTAATTCATCTTTTATTGAACCTCCTGGTTGTATAACTGCAGAAATACCTGCGTTATCAGCTATTTCTACACAATCCGGAAACGGAAAAAATGCATCACTTGCCATAACGGCTCCATCTAAATTAAAATTAAAAGATTTTGCTTTATGAATAGCTTGGTTTAAAGCATCTACACGGCTAGTTTGCCCAGTACCACTAGCACAAAGTTGTTTATTTTTTGCTAGTACTATGGTGTTAGATTTTGTATGCTTACATATTTTTGAAGCAAATATTAAATCATCTAACTCAGCTTTAGTTGCTGTTTTATCTGTTACAGATGTTAAACCTTCTAAGGTGTCTGTAATATTATTTCTGTCTTGTACTAAGATACCATTTAAACAACTTCTAACGTTTGTTTGTGGCATGTCTATATCTTTTAGAATTAAAAGAATTCTATTTTTCTTTCCTTTAAGAATATCTAGTGCGTCATTAGAAAAAGATGGTGCAATAACGACTTCGCAAAATAATTTGTGTATTTCGGTTGCTGTTGCGGCATCAATCTCGGTATTGCTAATTAAAACACCACCAAAAGCAGAAACAGGATCACCAGCTAATGCATCTACATAAGCTTGGTGTAGTGTGTCGCGTTGTGCTAAACCACAGGCATTATTGTGTTTTAAAACAGCAAAAGTTGGTGCGTCATTCTTAAATTCGAGCATTAAATTTACAGCAGCATCAACGTCTAAAAGATTGTTATAGCTTAATTCCTTACCATGAAGCTTTGTAAATATATCATCAAATTCTCCGAAGAAAAATCCTTTTTGGTGTGGATTTTCGCCATAACGAAGTGTTTTACCTTTTGTTTCGCTAATTTTTAAAACAGTTTCGCTGTTGTCTTTATTAAAGTAGTTAAATATGGCAGAGTCGTAATGCGAAGACACATTAAATGCTTTTGCAGCAAAACGTTTACGGTCGTCGTAAGATGTGTCTCCGTTTTTAGTTTCTAATAACTCTAAAAACTCAGCATAATCATCAACAGAAGATACACAAGTAACGTCTTCATAATTTTTAGCAGCAGCTCTAATTAAAGAAATACCACCTATATCAATTTTTTCAATAATATCTTGGTTGCTTGCGCCAGATGCTACCGTTTTTTCAAAAGGGTAGAGGTCAACAATGACAACGTCTATTTGCGGAATTTCAAATTCTGCTAATTCTGCAACATCACCTTCATGGTTTTGACGGTTTAAAATACCACCAAAAACTTTTGGATGTAATGTCTTTACACGACCACCAAGAATCGATGGGTAAGACGTAACATCTTCAACAGGTACGACAGCAATACCTAAGTCTTTTATAAATTTTTCTGTACCACCAGTAGAATATATGGTAACATTAAGGGCGTTTAATTTTTTTACAATTGGTGCTAATCCATCTTTACTGAAAACGGAAATTAGTGCAGATGAAATGGTCTTGTTGCTCATAGTGTTGTGTTGTAATTTAGATGCCGCAAAAATAAGGATATTCGTAAAGAAGTTCTTCCTGTAAAAAGTACTTTATTCAACTTTTTTGTAACAATGAATTGTTGACAACGTCTAATATGTATAATATAGTAAACCAACTAAGCTATGCTTGTCTATTTAAGAGTCTTTAAAGAGAGTTTTTCTTTTGCGTTAAACGCACTTAGAAATAATAAATTACGAACGTTTTTGTCTCTTTTGGGCGTCACAGTAGGTATTTTTTCAATTATTGCGGTTTTGGCTGCAGTAGATTCTTTAGATAAAAATATAAAAGATAGTTTATCTGGTTTAGATAAAAACACTATCTATATTTCTAAGTATTCTTTTGGCCCAACAGACATACCACGATGGAAACGCGATAATTACCCTCAAACGGGTTATGATGATTACGAGTTTATTAAAAGAAATGTACCCAATATAGAAGCTTCTGCTTATGTTATATTTGGTGGTAATGAAACCATAAGGTATCAAGCAGAAACTGTTGGTAACGTTAATGTAACACCAGTATCTCATGGTATTTATGAAATTGACGATTTAAAAATAGAAAATGGACGCTTTTATTCTGAATTAGAATCAGATACTGGTGCACCAGTTATAGTTGTTGGTTCAAATTTGGCAGAAAATTTATTTGGTACCGTTAATCCAATAGGTAAGCAAGTGCGTGTTTATGGCAGAAAATTAACAGTTATTGGTACATTAAAAAAAATAGGCTCAGGTTTTGGTGACTCGCCAGATGATAAGGCTTTTGTGCCTGCAAATTTTGTGAGACGTTTTAAAAATGGTGGTATAGGTGGTTTGCCAGGCGCAGTAGCTATTAAACCAAAAGCAGGTGTAGATATAGATGGTTTTGAGCAAGTACTAAAACAAAAAGTGAGAGTGTTTAGAGGTTTAAAGGCAGACGAAGAAGATGATTTTTTTGTAAATAAAATAGCAGGTTTAATGTCTTTTATTGACGGAATTATTTCGGTGCTTAATGGTGCTGGTTGGCTAATTAGTGGGTTTTCATTACTTGTTGGCGGTTTTGGTATTGCTAATATTATGTTTGTGAGTGTAAAAGAACGTACAAATCTTATAGGAATTCAGAAATCGTTAGGCGCAAAAAACAGATTTATTTTGTTTCAATTTTTATTTGAAGCAACGATACTTGCTGTTGTTGGTGGCTTGGTTGGTTTGTTGTTTGTGTATTTAATTTCATTAGTTATGAATGGTTTAGTAGAAGATTTTGAATTTATTCTGTCTTTTGGTAACATGTTCTTAGGCTTTTTCCTCTCTACTGTAATTGGTCTTATATCGGGTATAATTCCTGCAATAACAGCATCACGTTTAGATCCTGTTGAGGCTATTAGAACAGGTATGTAATATATTTATGCTTTTTGTAACACCTTAATAATAGAAAAGCCATTATCTTTCAAAATTAAATAAGAAATGGCTAATGTTTTTATATCTCCGTTTATTTAAAGAAAGTTTTTCTTTTGCCTTTAATGCTTTACGTAACAATAAACTTAGGACGTTTTTGTCGTTACTGGGCGTTACTATTGGTATATTCTCAATTATAGCAGTTTTAGCTGCTGTAGATTCTTTAGACAAGCAAATTAAATCTCAATTAAACTCTTTAGACAGCAATACCATGTATTTAGCTAGTTTCTCTTTTGGCCCAACTGATGTGCCGCGTTGGAAACGAGAACAGTTTGACGAAATTTCTTTTAACGAATACAAGCACCTTAAGTCTAATGTGTCTGGCGCAGAGCATATAGCGTTTCAGTTGTTTGTAAAACGCGAAAACATTAGGTACGAGTCTGAACTTGTTAGTAGTGTTAATACTGTCGTGGTTTCAAATGAGTTTACAGATATTCAGGTTTTAGAATTTGAAAAAGGAAGATTTTATACCGAATCTGAGTCTAATGCAGGCAGGCCAGTTGTAGTGATTGGATCTGAAATAGCAAAATCGTTGTTTGGCGAATTTGAGCCTATCGGTAAAAAAGTGCGACTCTATGGTCAGAAATTTACGGTTATAGGTGTTGTGAAAAAGCAAGGTTCGGGCTTATTTGGTGATAGTAATGATATTTCTATTTTTTTGCCAGCTAATTATGTGCGAAACAGATATGGTGATAATAATTCTAACTTTAGAAATATTGTAATTATTAAACCTAAAGCAGATATTGATATAGAAGGCTTAAAAGCCGAAATTACCCAAGTATTAAGAAATAAACGTGGTATTAAACCCGATGAGATAGATTCGTTTTTTTTAACGGTTATTTCTGGTTTGCAAGATGCTATTGATGGTATTATTGGTACTATGAATTTAATAGGGTGGATTATTAGTGGTTTCTCATTATTAGTAGGTGGTTTTGGTATTGCAAATATTATGTTTGTGAGTGTAAAAGAGCGGACTAACCTTATCGGAATTCAGAAATCATTAGGCGCAAAAAACAGATTTATTTTGTTTCAATTTTTATTTGAAGCTATAATACTAGCTGTAGTTGGTGGACTTATTGGTTTGCTCTTAGTCTGGTTAGGTACGTTGGCAGGAAACAGTTTTTCTGATGATTTTGAATTTATATTGTCGTTTCAGAATATGCTTATAGGTTTTCTAATTGCTTCGTTTATAGGATTAATATCTGGTGTTATTCCGGCATTGTCTGCATCTAGACTAGACCCTGTTGAAGCTATAAGAACAGGGATGTAATCTGTTTTATGATATAAGTTTAGACACTTCTTTACAAACAAACTCTAAAAAGCGTTCATCTGCCTCTGTAAACGGATCTGGTGTATTAGAATCTATATCTATTTGCCCCATGTTTTGACCATTTACAAAAATAGGAATTACAATTTCTGCCTTTACCGTAATGCTACAAGCAATATAATTGTCTTGTGCTGCAACATCTGGCACTACAAAATTTTGATTACTAACAGCAACTTGTCCACAAATGCCTTTACCAAATGGTATAATAATGTGGTCTGTAGGTTCACCAAAATAAGGCCCAAGTTTTAGTTCGTCTTTATCACCATTTTTAAAATAAAAACCAACCCAATTGTAATAGGCTATATTGGTTTCTAGCGTTTCACAAATGTGCATTAAACGTTCATCAACACTTAGATTGTCTCTAGAAATAATAGCTTTTATTTGGGGTTTTAATTCTTGTAGTGTCATGGGTTTTTAAATTTTTTGGTAAAAGTATTTAAAATACACTGTTATAAAACGTGGTTTTTATAAATTTAACAACAAACTAACATTACTTATTTTTTTTGAAAGCATTATTAAAACAATACAAACACGTTAATAGATTTATTATTACATTTCTGTTGGTTTACGTCGTTTTAACACTTGTGTACAACTTATATTTAAATCTGTCAGATGGTACTTTGTATTACCCAGATTATATTACAAACTTAGTAGCAAAACAAACCAATACCTTACTTAACGATATTGGTTATAATGCGTCTATTCTACCGCATCCAAAAGAAGCTTCAATACAGCTAATTGTAAACGGAAAATATCTTGGTAGAGTTGTAGAAGGGTGTAATGGTGTAAGTGTTATTATTTTGTTTTTAGCATTTATTGTTGCTTTTGCTGGTAAATTTAAAACGACACTTTTATACTGTTTTGTAGGTAGTGCTATTATCTATACTTTTAATCTTATTCGTATTGTTGTCTTGTCTGTAGGGCTGTATCATTATCCATGGCGAAAAGAAGTGTTGCACTCTGTTATATTTCCGTTACTTATTTATGGTACTGTTTTTTTACTATGGATGTTTTGGGTTAATCAATTTTCTAAAAAAAGCAAAAAATAATGCCTAACCTAGCCAGATACTTATGTATAGTAGTTCTATTTCTAGTATTAGTTCTTATACGCGCCTACGAGACCATTTTATTTTATGATCCCTATCTGGTTTTTTTTGAGAATGATTACCTCTACATAGACAACCCTAGACGCGAAGTTGCTAAACTTATACTTTATACAAGTTTAAGGTATTTGCTAAATACAGTTACCTCGCTAGGTATTTTATATCTCACCTTTAGAGAAAAAAGTATAATTAAATTTTCAGTTTTAATATACACAATTGCTTATGTGTTTTTAATGGTGGCATTTCTCTATTTTGTATTAAACCCTAAGCAAGAAGACTATTATCTGTTTTTTAATTTTAGAAGGTTTCTAATACATCCCATACTAATACTTGTTCTGCTTCCTGCATTTTATTACCATAGGTTAAAACGTTAATAATGGTTTAATATAAAACAAGATCTTTTAGAATTTTGTAAATTTGCAATGTGAATTTTTTAAAAACACATAAAGTTTTTTCAGTAATACTATCGTTGGTGGTGCTGTTTTCTACGTTTTCGTTAACGATAGAAAAACACTTCTGTGGTGGTGTGCTTATTGATGTTGCTGTATTTACGCAAATTGAAAAATGTGCAGACGATGTCGTTTCTGTTATTGATACTGCTGAAACTGTTAAAAAAACATGTTGTAAAGATGAGGTTGATGTCATTGAAGGCTTAGACCAATTAACTACAAATACTTTTGAAGATTTAGAAGACATACAGCAGCAAGTATTATTTGCATATAGCTACTCGTATATTAATTTATTTGAAACATTACCATCTTCGGTATATCAATTAGACGATTATTCTCCACCATTACTCATCAAAGACATTCAAGTCTTAGACCAGACTTATTTAATTTGATGCATTTGAAATTTTATAACTAGTGGCTTAGCCATTACGTATTAAGTATCAATATTTCAAATTTAAACAAATGACACACACATATAATGTTACAGGTATGACTTGTAACGGTTGTAAATCTTCGGTTGAAGAGGCGCTTTCTGCATTACCAAGTGTAGAGAATGCGTTAGTAGACCTAAAAGCACATACTGCAACCTTAAAAATGAAAGCACACGTAGATCTTACGACGCTTCAATCGGTGCTTTCCGATAAATTTAAAATTTCAGAACGTATACAGGTTAACACGTTTAGTAAAACCGAAATTCAGAATCAAAGTGAATTAAAACAATTATTTCCATTAATCTTAATTTTAGGTTATTTGGTCATAGCCTCAGTATTATTGAATAGAAACCCATTTAATTTAGATGGGTTTATGCTCGATTTTATGGGCTTATTTTATATTGTTTTTAGCTTTTTTAAGTTACTCGATCTTAAAGGTTTTCCAGAGAGTTTCAAAATGTACGATCCTTTGGCTAAGGCAATTCCAGCTTATGGTTGGGTTTATCCTTTTATAGAAGTTGCCTTAGGTCTTATGTTTTTAATGCATTTTCAAGTAAATATAGCACTAATAATTACGCTAGTTGTTTTAGGTATTACAACGTTTGGTGTTACCAAAACACTACTTAATAAAACAACGATTCAATGTGCTTGTCTTGGTACAGCTTTAAAGTTACCAATGACAAAAGCCACATTTATAGAGAATACCATAATGATACTAATGGCACTAGTAATGCTATCTAAAACAATGAGCTTATGAAAAAGTCAATAATTTTATTGCTTTTGCTACCCTTGTTTGCGGTATCACAAGAACAGTTAAAAGGTATAATTTTAGAAGCGAGTAGCGCTAAAGAAAGTCCGTTGCCAGGCGCCAATGTGTATTGGGCAAATTCTACCATTGGTACTATAACCAATGATGATGGCACATTTACGCTGCCCTATAAATTTTCTTACAGTAAGCTAGTAATTAGCTATGTTGGTTTTAAAACCGATACAATAACCGTTACTAAGAACACGTATATAAAGCATGTACTCCAAGCATCAGATGAGCTAGATACCGTAACTGTAACATCTAGAAAAAAGGCGACTTCAAGATCTTATTTAAAAGCGGCAAACACTCTTTTTGTAAGTAGTGACGAACTTTTAAAAGCAGCGTGTTGTAATCTCTCTGAAAGTTTTGAAACTAACCCCTCTATAGATGTTAATTTTGCAGATGCCGTTTCGGGTACACGACAAATAAAAATGTTGGGACTTAATTCTCCTTACATATTAATTACAACCGAGAATGTACCTGCAATTCGTGGTGCGTCTCAGGCCTATGGCTTAAGTTTTATTCCAGGTACTTGGGTAGAAAGTATTCAAATCACAAAAGGTTCTGGTAGTGTAGTTAATGGTTTTGAAAGTATTGCAGGGCAGATTAATGCAGAAATGGTAAAGCCAACAACAGATGATCCATTATTTGTAAATGCTTTTGCTGGTGCAAACGGACGCTTAGAGTTGAACACGCATATTAATCAACAAGTTTCAGACAAATGGAGTACTGGTTTGTATCTACATGGCAATCTGAGAAACCAAAAGTTTGATAATAATGATGATAGTTTTTTAGATGTTCCGCTAAAAGAACAAATTAATATTATGAATCGTTGGCAATATACCAACGGTGAAAAAGGGGTGGTGAGTTTTATTAATTTGAGATACTTAAATGATAATACACAATCGGGTCAATTAGATTTCGATCCAGATAGAGACAGCGGAACTACCAATTTTTGGGGAAGTGAAATAGATACAGAACGTTTTGAGGTTACTACAAAATTAGGGTATGTTAATCCAGAAATACCATACCAAAGTTTAGGCTTTCAAACCGCCTTTAGTCACCATAAGCAAGAGTCTTATTTTGGTCTAAACACCTATGATATTAGGCACAATAGTTTCTACTCTAACTTAGTCTACAATAGTATTATTTCAGATTCACGCCATAAAGTAAAAACAGGTGTGAGTTTTACTTTTGATCATTATGATGAGTTGGTAAACACAGATGCTTATGAGCGCACAGAGAATTCTGTTGGTGCCTTTTTTGAGTATGCTTACGACGATTTAGATAAATTAACCTTTACTGCAGGTTTAAGAGCAGATCAACACAATAGACTTGGCTTTTTTATAACACCACGTTTTCATTTGCGCTATACACCTTGGGAAAAATCAGCATTACGCTTTTCGGTAGGAAGAGGAAAACGTAGTGCAAATATATTTGCAGAAAATCAGAATATGTTTTCGAGCTCTAGACAAATCAATATTACAGATGCTGGTGGAAAAATATATGGTTTAGATCCTGAAATTGCCTGGAATTATGGTATAAGCTATCTTCAAGGTTTTAATCTTTTTGATAGAAAAGCTGATATCACGTTTGATTTCTATAGAACCGATTTTCAGAATCAAGTGGTGGTAGATTGGGAAAACCCGTTTGAAATTAATTTTTATAATCTTGAAGGAGAGAGCTATGCTAATAGTTTTCAGTTTGAGTTTAACTATAACCTCTTCGATAATCTCGATATTAGAACAGCTTATAAGTATTATGATATTAAAACAGATTACACATCTGGTCAACTAGAAAAACCCCTCATACCTCAACATCGTGTGTTTGCTAATGCGTCTTACGAAACCAATGCAAAAGAAAGTGGGGCGCAATGGAAATTTGATGCGACATACAATTGGTTAGATTCTCAGCGTTTTCCGAGTACAGATTTAAGCGCTGTAGAGTTTCAATTAAATGATTACTCACCAACTGTAGGTACATTAAACTTACAGATTACTAAAGTGTTTTCTTCTAAGTTTGAAATCTATTTTGGAGGTGAAAATGTAACAAATGTACGTCAGCCAAACCCAATTATTAGTCCAGATAATCCGTTTAGTTCAAATTTTGATAGTAACTTTGTGTATGGCCCAATTTTTGGAAATATGTATTATGCAGGTTTGCGATACAGAATAAAGTAACCAATTCTTGCGAAGGCAGGAATCTTATAAATATAAGTATAACAGTTTCTCATTTTTATGGGTACAAAAATAATTTTAGATGAAAAAAATAATTTTAATTTTCACAGTATTAGTAACAACAGCAACATTTGCACAAAACAAAAATTTAAAAACCTCTATTGAAGTAGATGGCGTTTGTGGCATGTGTAAAGACCGTATCGAAAAAGCAGCTATAAGAACAAAAGGTGTAAAATCTGCCGTTTGGAATGTAGATACGCATGAGTTAAAACTCATTATAGATGAGCGTAAAACAAGCATAAAAGTTATTTCTAAGAATTTAGCTTCTGTTGGTCACGATACCAAAGAGATAAAAGCGACAGAAGAACAATATAACTCAGTTCACCCATGTTGTAAATACCGTGATGAAGATGTGAAGAAAGATCACGAAAAAGGTAAAGGTGATGGTGAGTAAAAAAGTATCATTAATCTAAAAGAAAAGCCTTTGATGTAAATCAAAGGCTTTTAAATTTATAACTAGTCAGCTCGGTTTCTCTCACTGACTAGTTTAATACATTTTGTGTCTATGTTCTCGACTACATCATGCCTGGCATACCGCCTCCGCCCATTGGCATTGCAGGTGCATCTTCTTTAATATCTACTAAAGCACACTCGGTTGTTAAGATCATACCAGCTACAGAAGCTGCGTTTTCTAGTGCAATACGTGTTACTTTTTTAGGATCTATAATACCTGCTTTAAGCATATCTACGTAAGTTTCTGATTTAGCATCGTAACCGAAGTCTTTTTTACCTTCTAAAACCTTATTGATAACAACAGAACCTTCACCACCAGCATTTTCTACGATGGTACGTAAAGGTGCCTCAATTGCTTTATTAACAATTTGTACACCTGTAGATTCGTCTAAATTTTCAGTTGTAATTTTTTCTAAAGCCTTCTTAGCTCTAACTAAGGCAACTCCACCACCAGCAACAATGCCTTCTTCTACTGCAGCTCTTGTTGCATGTAAAGCATCATCAACTCTGTCTTTCTTTTCTTTCATTTCCACTTCAGAAGCAGCACCAACATAAAGTACAGCAACACCACCAGCTAACTTAGCTAAACGCTCTTGTAACTTTTCTTTGTCATAATCAGATGTTGTAGTTTCAATCTGTGCTTTAATTTGGTTAACTCTAGCTTTAATGTCAGCAGCTTTTCCTTCACCATTAACAATAGTTGTATTGTCTTTGTCTATTGTTACCGTTTCAGCAGTACCCAACATAGTTAAGTCAGCATTTTCAAGTGAGAAGCCACGTTCTTCAGAAATAACAACGCCACCAGTTAAGATAGCAATATCTTCTAGCATTGCCTTACGTCTGTCTCCAAAACCAGGTGCTTTTACAGCAGCAATCTTAAGTCCACCACGTAATTTATTAACCACTAAAGTAGCTAAAGCTTGTCCTTCTACATCTTCTGCGATGATTAATAACGGACGGCCAGATTGTGCAACCGGTTCTAATATTGGAAGTATTTCTTGTAAGTTAGAAATTTTCTTATCGAATAATAAAATGTATGGATTTTCTAAATCGGCAATCATTTTATCAGCATCTGTTACAAAGTAAGGAGATAAATAACCTCTGTCAAACTGCATACCTTCAACAACGTCAACGTAAGTTTCCATGCCTTTAGCTTCTTCAACAGTAATTACACCTTCCTTACCAACTTTACCAAATGCCTTAGCGATTAAATCACCAATAGTATCGTCATTGTTAGCAGAAATTGCAGCCACTTGCTTAATTTTATCAGAATCGCTACCTACTTTTTGAGATTGTTTATCTAAATCTTTTACAATAGCTTCAACTGCTTTGTCTATACCACGTTTTAAATCCATTGGGTTTGCACCAGCAGCAACATTTTTAAGACCTTCTTTTACAATAGCTTGTGCTAAAACGGTAGCAGTTGTTGTACCATCACCAGCTAAATCGTTAGTTTTAGAAGCGACTTCTTTTACCATTTGCGCTCCCATGTTTTCTAGCTCATCTGCAAGCTCAATTTCTTTTGCTACAGAAACACCATCTTTAGTGACTTGTGGTGCACCAAATGATTTGCCAATTATTACATTACGACCTTTTGGTCCTAAAGTTACTTTTACTGCGTTTGCTAATGCATCAACACCACGTTTAAGTCCGTCGCGTGCATCAATATCAAATTTTATATCTTTTGCCATATTCTTTAGTTTTTAGTCATTAGCTTTTAGCTGTTGACTGAATGTTAATTTAATTTTTTAGTGCTAATAGCGAAATGCTAATAGCTAAAAGCAATTTTAGATAATCGCCAAGATGTCACTTTCGCGCATCATTAAATAGTCTTTACCTTCTAATTTAAGTTCTGTACCACCATATTTACCGTAAAGTACAGTATCGCCAACTTTTACTGTTAAGGGTTCATCTTTTGTACCGTTGCCAATAGCAACAACAGTTCCCTTTTGTGGTTTTTCTTTAGCATTATCTGGAATAATAATACCTGAAGCTGTTTTTGTTTCAGCTTGCATTGGTTCTACAAGTACACGATCTGCTAAGGGTTTAATGTTTAAAGCCATTTAATTTATGTTTTTAATTATTTTAATTGTTTTATTCTGTAGCGTAGTTCGAAAATTATGCCAATTGTATGCGACTGACAAAGTTTCATATATCTTAAATGTTTAGGTCATAAAAAAAGCCAACTAAACAGTTGGCTTTTAAAATTATGATGTATGTTATGTTTTAGCTTCCGCTTTCTGTACCGTCTGTTGTATCATCAGTAGTAGCAGGTGTAACTGGCATTTCTATTGGCTCATCTAAGTCTAAAGCTTTAGATTCTATATTGTTACCGCCATCTATAGTTAAGTTAGAAGCAAGTATTAATAAAATTAATGCTGTTGCTAAAAACCATGTGCTTTTATCTAAAAAGTCTCCTGTTTTTTTAACACCTCCTAATTGCTGAGTTCCGCCACCACCAAAAGATGATGATAAACCACCGCCCTTGGGGTTTTGTACCATAATGACAACGATTAATAAAAATGCCACTATTACAATTAATACCAAAAAGATTACGAATGTACTCATGTTTATGTCTTATTATTTTCTTTTAATTCTTCTACTGCTTTAATTTGGTGTGCAAAGAAACTACTTTTTTCTGGATATTTCAAACTTAAAATTTTATAGGATTGAATCGCCTTATCATAGTTTTTTTGTTCGAGATAAATACGTGCTAAAGTTTCGGTCATTAAACTGTCTGAAACCCCTTCATCATTATTAACAAGCTTAGGTTTAGAAACTTGATTTGTGACTGGTTTTATTTTAGGATTTTCATCTATGAATTTATTTATAATAGCCAGTTTGTTTTCTAATGGTGTACTTTTAGAAGCGCTTAAAGGCTCTTTTTTAAATTCTTTTTCTGCTCTTATTATGGGTTTAAAACTTGTAATTTTTAGCCATTCTGCGAACGAATGATTTTCAGACTTATCAAACTCTAAGGGTTTGCCTATGTTTAGTTGTTTCTCTAGCGTGTTGTTTTTAACAGCAACATCGCTGTTAAACTTTTCTGTATCTAAAGCTTCAGACTGAGGTAGTGGTTGTTTTTTTACTTCAAATAGATTTGGGTCTAAGACGCCTTCTGTTGCTTTTATATGTTCTTTAAGTGCATCATCTATTGCTACGCTTTTGTTTACAGAAATATCATCTATTGCAGTTACTTCAATATTTTTTATAGCTTCTAAGTTTTGCTTAATCTCATTAGATATTTCATTCTGATTAAATACCTCAGACGTTATATAATCAAACAATACACTACGGTCTGTAGTATGTGCTGCAGTCTGTTTAAGCGTGTGATTGTATTTATAGCTTTCTTTCTGTTTTAAGCCTTTAAGATAGAGTGCTTTTAAGGGTTGAAAATAAGGATACTCTTTTATTTTTAAAGATAATGCATCTACTTGTGCAGCTGTAACGGCTTCAGGATGTTGCAATAAATATGAAAGTTCTTTAAGTTGCATTTTACCAATTTGCTAAAGATGCGTTAAAAATATCTTGGGTTAAACGTTCAAAAATAACTTCGAAGGCCTCGTCTTTAGTGCCTCCTGTTAGCTGAGCGTTTGCAGGATAATCAAAAAAGAAAGAAAAGCGTTTTTCAAAATCTTTTTCTGCATCTAAGGTGTTAATATAGCGCACATTTACGCCTATTGTTAGTCTGTTTTGTGCAGCTGTGTTTTGAGCAGTAGCCGTCATCGGTGCAATTCTATATTCTGTAATTTCGCCTTCAAATATTAAATCGGCCCCTAGCGTTGCTAAGTTTAAGTTGGTTTGGTTTTGTACCAAATCTTGCAGACTATTAGTAAAGTCTATATCTAGACCAGGTTCTACTAACTCTGCATTATTTTGAAAAAAATTAACTTGAAACGTTTTTGCATTACCAGTATCTGCGCCAGTAAAAGAATAGACATTACAGTTAACTAGAGCAGAACTTGCTAGAATAAGAAGTATAAATTGTAATTGCTTCATTTAATTAATTGTTTATCTTTTAATCTCAATAACGTCATTTTAGGCATTATTGTTTCATAAATAGTTCTTAAAGATCGTATTGTTTTATTTTCCGATATAATGTGCGTTCGCTAATACCAAGCTCTGTAGCTGCTAGTTTTCTTTTGCCACTATGGCGTTCTAAAGATTTTTTTATTAGCTCTAATTCTTTATCGTGTAAAGATAGCGTTTCTTCTTCTTCAATTTCTTCAGCAAAATGATATTTGTCTTCAATATCTGTAGTGCTTTGTTCTGTATTAGTCGCGTGTTCTGGTATAGCTAAAACACCTAATTCTTCAATGGCATCGTCATAGTTTTCTTCTTTACCATCACCATAAATTTTTTCTATAAGGTGCTCGTTTTCTTTTTGCACATCTTTAGCGCTTCCGTTTTTCATGAGTTTCATAGTAAGCTTCTTAAGGTCATTAAGATCTGCTTTCATATCAAACAATACTTTATATAGTATTTCACGTTCACTACTAAAGTCGCTTTCAGATTTTGAGGTACTAACTACTGCTGGTAAATTACTGCCTGCATTAGGCAAGTAGTTTTGAATTGTTAAAGCACTTATTGTACGGTTATGCTCTAGCACAGAGACTTGTTCTGCAACGTTTCTTAATTGTCTAATGTTACCATTCCATCTGTATTTTACAAGTAGATGAATAGCTTCATCTTCAAGTTTTACTGTAGGCATTTTATATTTTAATGCAAAATCGCTAGCAAATTTTCTAAATAATAAATGAATATCGTCTTTTCGTTCTCTTAAAGCCGGAAGGTTTATTTCTATAGTGCTAAGACGGTAGTATAAATCTTCTCTAAACTTTTCTTTTTTTATGGCTTCAAACATGTTAACGTTTGTAGCGGCTACAATTCTTACATCTGTTTTTTGGACTTTACTTGAACCTACTTTTATAAATTCTCCGTTTTCTAAAACACGTAATAAACGGACTTGTGTTGTTAGTGGTAATTCGCCAACTTCGTCTAAAAATATGGTGCCTCCGTCTGCCACTTCAAAATAACCAGACCGTGTTGCCGTTGCGCCAGTAAAAGCGCCTTTTTCGTGCCCAAATAGTTCGCTGTCAATAGTGCCTTCTGGTATAGCACCACAGTTTACGGCAATATATTTACCGTGTTTTCTATGCGATAATTGGTGTATAATTTTTGGTATACTTTCTTTACCAACACCACTTTCGCCCGTAACTAATACCGAAATATCTGTAGGTGAAACTTGCAAGGCTTTTTCTATGGCACGATTTAATTTAGGATCGTTACCTATAATGCCAAAACGTTGTTTTATAGCCTGAACCGATTCCATAAATTAATTGTTTTTAGAATACGCAACCGCTTCACCCATAAGTGTAGCGCTTGTACAGTCTATTATTTTTACATTAACAAATTCGCCAGGTTTATAATTTTCTTTAGGAAAAACGACAACTGTATTTTGGCTATTTCTGCCCGACCAATGTGCATCAGAGCGTTTTGATGTTTTTTCTACAAGGACCTCTTCAACTTTGCCAATGTGTGCTTGTGTTCTTTCTAAAGCGTGTATTTGTTGTAGTTGAATAATGTCGTTAAGACGTCTCTTCTTTACATCAGCAGGCACATCATCCTCTAACTTCCTTGCTGCCATAGTACCTGGTCGTTCTGAGTAAGCAAACATAAATCCAAAATCGTACTTTACATATTCCATTAAAGATAATGTGTCTTGGTGGTCTTCTTCTGTTTCTGTTGGGAAACCAGTAATCATATCTTGAGAAATAGAACAGTCTGGTATTAATGTCTTTATATTATCTATAAGTTCAAAATACTCTTCGCGCGTGTGCAAACGATTCATTTCTTTTAATATACGATTACTACCACTTTGCACAGGCAAATGAATGTAATTGCAAATATTATCGTGTTTAGCCATTGTTCTAATAACATCTAAAGTTAAATCTTGTGGGTTAGATGTAGAGAATCTATATCGCATCTTAGGTTGTGCTTTAGCGCACATGTCTAATAGTTTAGAAAAGTCAACAGCCGTAGCTTTTTGAAGATCGGATGCTTTTGTGAAATCTTTCTTTAAGCCACCACCATACCAAAGAAAACTATCTACATTTTGCCCTAAAAGCGTAACTTCTTTAAACCCTTTAGACCATAAATCATTTATTTCTTCTATTATACTTTGTGGATCTCTACTGCGCTCTCGTCCTCTTGTAAATGGGACTACGCAAAAGGTGCACATATTGTCGCAACCTCTAGTAATAGATACAAATGCTGTAATGCCATTACTGTTAAGACGCACAGGTGCAATGTCTCCATAGGTTTCTTCTTTAGATAATATGACGTTAATTGCATCTCTACCATCTTCTACTTCTGCCAAAAGGTTTGGTAAGTCTTTATAGGCATCTGGGCCAACAACAAGGTCTACAATTTTTTCTTCTTCTAGAAATTTACTTTTTAAACGCTCTGCCATACAGCCCAAAACACCAACTTTCATTTTTGGGTTAATTTGCTTTACGGCATTATATTTAGCTAAACGTTTTCTTACGGTTTGTTCTGCTTTATCTCTAATAGAACAGGTGTTAACTAATACTAAGTCTGCGTCTTCAAGAGATTGTGTAGTGTTGTAACCTTGGTCTGCTAAAATTGATGCTACAATTTCGCTGTCGCTAAAATTCATTTGACAACCGTAACTTTCTATAAATAGTTTTTTACCGTTCCCTACTTTTTTATCTAAAATAAGAGCTTCCCCTTGTTTGTTTTCGTCTATGATCTTTTCCATTGCTTTTTCAAATCTCAATAAGTATGCAAAGATAGGATTATTTTGATGATTATGACAAAGTGGCAGTTGCAATATTTATCTAAAGAGTGATAATTTTTTAAATTTAAAACATAATAGTCGTACTGTTACCAACTAAGCTAAAAAACATAATGCTAAAAAACTTTAAGTGTCCTATAATTCTGTTAGCTTTCATTTTATTAGCGTGTAATACCGATGATGGGGATTTAGTGTTACCCTGCGATTTTACTGCGTTTATAGATTTAGACCTATATAATGAGCCAAGTCAAAGCGAATTCACTATAGAAAGTGCTCAAATTAATGATAACTGTCTAGATATAACATTTAGTGCCTCTGGTTGCGATGGTGTAAGTTGGGTTGTGCAGTTGGTGTCGGATATTCCTTTGCAGGCAGGTGATTTTGGTGGTGCTAACCTAAGTCTAAAATTTACAAACCCTGAAGTCTGTGAAGCCTATATTACAAAAACATATAGTTTTAGTGTTTTAGATTACCTTAATGGTCTAGAAGGTATCTCCTTTAGCCTTCAAGGCTGGGAAGAGCCACTTACATTTGTAAATTAATTGTATTATAGTGTATTTTGCATTAAAATATAGAGACTACTGCAGTTAAATGATTTTGGTCACAAAAAATTCTACTTCTTGCTCCAAAACGTTCTTATCTTCAATCGAAAAACTCTTTCGAAGTGATAAGTTTTACTAAAAGACACAACGGATTAATGGTTAAAAATCTATTCAAAAAATTCTGTTTTAATGGGGTTTAAATCCTTTTTTTAAGTAATCAGTTGCGGTAAATTGTGTGCTATTTCGGACGAAATTAGGATTGTAACTTAAAATTCATATACATTTGTAACCTCAAAAAAAAAAACAAAGTATGCCGAAGAACCTAGTCATAGTTGAGTCACCTGCAAAGGCAAAAACCATAGAGAAATTTTTAGGGAAAGATTATAAGGTAGAGTCTAGTTTTGGACATATATCAGATTTGCCTTCAAAAGAACTCGGAGTCGATGTAGAAGGCGATTTTATGCCTAAGTACCAAGTCTCTAAAGATAAAAAGGATGTAGTTAAGAAGTTAAAAGACTTAGCTAAAAAAGCAGACATGGTATGGTTAGCTAGTGATGAGGATCGCGAGGGAGAAGCTATTGCTTGGCATTTGGCTGAGACCTTAGGTTTAGATAAAGAAAAGACAAAACGTATTGTTTTTCATGAGATTACAAAAAGTGCCATTCAAAAAGCCATAGAAAATCCACGAAGCATAGATTACAACTTGGTAGATGCACAACAAGCAAGACGTGTTTTAGATCGTATTGTAGGTTATGAGTTGTCGCCAGTATTGTGGAGAAAAGTTAAAGGTGGGTTGTCTGCAGGCCGTGTGCAATCGGTTTCTGTGCGTTTAATTGTTGAACGCGAAAGAGAAGTTCAAGGTTTTACGCCAGAGGCATCTTATAGAGTTGATGCAGAATTTAAAACAGATGGTGGTAACTCTTTTAAAGCAAAATTACCAAAGAACTTTAGTTCTGAAGAAGAAGCACATCAGTTTTTAAAACATAATATTGATGCTACTTATGCAGTATCTGATTTACAGAAAAAGCCTGCAAAAAAATCTGCTGCTGCGCCCTTTACAACATCAACATTACAACAAGAAGCATCACGTAAGTTAGGGTATTCGGTAAGTAGAACAATGAGTAATGCTCAGCGTTTGTACGAAGCTGGTCTTATTACGTATATGAGAACTGATAGTGTTAACTTATCTGAAGAAGCTAAAAAAGGTGCTGAGAGTGAAATTATCTCGGCTTACGGGTCTAAATTTAGTAAACCAACTAATTATAAAGGTAAATCTAAAGGCGCACAAGAAGCTCACGAGGCTATTAGGCCAACTGATTTTGCCAACCACACGGTTAATGCTGAGCGCGACCAAGCGCGATTGTATGATTTAATATGGAAACGTGCCATAGCATCACAAATGAGCGATGCTAAATTAGAGCGTACCAATCTTAAAATTGATATTAACTCTAAAGCTAAGGTAAGTGATAAGTTTACAGCAAACGGAGAGATTATAACATTTGAAGGTTTTTTAAAAGTTTATTTAGAAGGCACAGATGATGAAGATACAGAACAAGAAGGTATTTTACCAGACTTAAAAGTGGGTGAAAATCTTAATAACAATTATATTACAGCAACAGAACGTTTTACAAGACCACCTGCAAGATTTACAGAAGCTGCTTTAGTAAAGCGCTTAGAAGAGTTAGGTATTGGTCGTCCGTCAACTTACGCCCCAACCATATCTACAATTCAGAATAGAAATTATGTAGAAAAAGGAATTAATGAAGGAGATGAAAGAGCTTACAAGCAATTAGTTTTTGAAAATGGCAACATAAAGAATAGTCCACTTACCGAAACCACGGGTTCTAATAAAGGTAAACTTGTGCCTACAGATATTGGTACAATTGTAACTGATTTTTTAGTGAATCATTTTGAAAGTATTTTAGACTACAATTTTACGGCTAGAGTAGAAGCGAGTTTTGATGATATAGCAGAAGGTAAAGAAGACTGGCGCGAAATGATGAAAGATTTCTATAAAGGTTTTCATCCGCAGGTAGAAGACGTGCAAGAAAATGCAGAGCGCGAATCTGGTGAGCGTATTTTAGGTACAGATCCAAAAACAGGACGTACAGTATTAGTGCGTTTAGGTAAATTTGGGCCTTTAGTGCAACTAGGTACACCAGATGATGAGGAGAAATCTCAGTTTGCAAGTTTGTCACCAGACCAACAATTAAGCTCTATTACGTTTGAGCAAGCTATGGATTTGTTTAAGCTTCCAAAAGTATTAGGCCATTATAAAGAAGAAGAAGTTGAGGTTAACAACGGGCGTTTTGGGCCTTATGTAAAGTTTGGTAAAAAGTTTGTGTCATTACCTAAAGGTGTAGATCCGCTAAGTGTAGAGTTAGACGAGGCTGTTATTTATATTAAGGAAAAAGAATTAGCAGATGCGCCTATCTATATGTATCAAGATTTAGAAGTTACAAAAGGTAAAGGGCGTTTTGGACCATTTATTAAGTGGAATAACTTGTTCATAAATGTGAATAAAAAATACGATTGGGACAATTTATCTGAAGAAGACATTGTAACTTTGATTGAAGAAAAAATTCAAAAAGAGATTGATAAGGTTATTCATAATTGGGAAGATGAAGGTGTCCGTATTGAGAAAGCAAGATGGGGACGACATAACCTAATAAAAGGTAAGCAAAAAGTTGAGCTTGCCAAAACAGTAGATGTTAGTAAAATGACATTAGAAAAGGCGCAAGCTTTATTAGAGAAAAACGCACCAAAGAAAAAAGCGACTAAGAAAAAAGCCGCACCAAAAAAGAAAACAACTGCTAAAAAAGCAACTGTAAAAAAGAAGTAATTATACATGAATTTTAATTTTCTAACGCCCGTTTCAGATTCGGTTTTAGCTCATAATGAACTAATAGCGTTACAAGCGCTAGGAAAAAAAATTAAAGTACACTCTAGGCAAAATGGTATTCCAGATTTAGATAATGTACAGCTAGTTATTATAGGTGTTAAAGAAAACAGAAACGATGTTAATTATATAGGGTCTGAAATTAACTATGACTCAGTTAGAAAAACACTTTACACATTATTTCCAGGAAACTGGCACACTACCATCGCAGATTTAGGCGATATTGAGCCAGGTGAAACTGTAGAAGATACCTATTTTGCTATACGCACCGCAATTACGATTTTGGTAGAAATGAATATTGTTCCAATTATTTTGGGAGGTAGTCAGGATCTAACTTATGCCAATTATCGTGCTTATGATAATTTACTACCAATGGTAAATATTGTAAATGTTGATACTAATTTTGATTTAGGAGATGCTAATCTTCCAATAAAAAACAACAGTTATGTTGGTAAAGTTATTATTGAAGAACCTTACAACTTATTTAATTACACCACTATTGGGTATCAAACCTATTTTAACTCTCAAGAAGAAATAGATTTAATAGAGAAACTTTATTTTGAAGGCTACCGTTTAGGTGAAATTTCTGCTGATATTACTAAAGTAGAGCCCTTAATGAGAGATGCTCATATTGTATCTATAGATTTAAAATCTGTACAAGCATCAGAGGTTAGCGATAACCAAAAGTATTCTCCAAACGGGTTTTCGGGTAAAGAGATATGCGCTATTAGTAGATATGCTGGTATAAGTAATAAAGTATCTTCCTTTGGTATTTATGAGTATAATAGCTCTAAAAATGATAATGCGACATCCATGCTGGTGGCTCAAATGATTTGGTATTTTATAGAAGGTGTAAATTGCCGTGTAAAAGATGATGATTTTAGCAGCGATACTTATTTTCAAAAATACAATGTACTAGTAGAAGATGATGAGCTTATTTTTTATAAAAGTTTAAAAACGGGACGCTGGTGGATAGAAATTCCTTTTTTACCAGATGTTAATAATAAATTAAAAAAGCACACGTTATTACCTTGCATGCATTCTGACTATATGCAAGCAACAAAAGGTGAACTGCCAGAGCGTTGGTATAAGGCCTACAGGAAGAATAGCTTTTAAAATAAACACTTAATCGATAATTTAACAGTCAGCTAATCGATGAAATGCATTTTTTAAGGATGAAATGCAAAATAAAATGAAAAAAAGTTGTTTATTAAAAAATATATAAATATGTTTACGACCTTAAAATTAAGGACGACTAATTTAACCTCGATTTACTATGAATATTAAGAAGTTTATTTTACTAACCACTGTATTAGTTTTGGTTGCCAGTTGTAATTCTGGAGACCGAGGACAATTAGTAGGTGTCAAAGGTAAAAAGTGGCACCCAGAAAAGCCTTACGGTATGACTTTAGTTCCGGGAGGAGCATTTATTATGGGTAAATCTGGTGATGATATTGCAGGTGTACAAGATGCGCCTACAAAAACAGCAACTGTAAGAGCATTCTATATGGATGAGACCGAAATCACAAATAGTGAGTATCGTCAATTTGTAGAATGGGTACGTGATTCTGTTCTTAGATTAAAATTAGCTGAGATGGCAGATTTAGAAGGGAAAACACCTGGAAGCGGAGATATAGGTGAATTTGCTTATCAAAATTCTGATCCTAATAATTTAAACGCTTACGAAAGTTTTATGCTAAACACCTATGGTGATGAGCAAAGAAAGATAAATCGTGAGGTCGATTTATATTTTGATACTAATGATTATCCAGATGAGTTATATGCTGAGGTTATGGATGGTATGTATTTACCATTAGAAGAATCTTATAACGGTCAAAGAACTTGGGATGTTAAACAATTTAAGTTTCAATATACCTATATGGATATTCAGAAAGCAGCAAAAGATAGAACGCTAAAACGCTCTGATGTTATTATAAAAGAAGAAGTAGAAATTTATCCAGATACAACATCTTGGATTAGAGATTTTGCATATTCTTATAATGAGCCAATGCATAACGATTATTTTTGGCACGATGCTTACGGAGATTATCCTGTAGTTGGTGTGTCTTGGAAACAAGCGCAAGCTTTTTGTCAATGGAGAACACTTTACCATAACGGCTATCAAAAAGAAAAAGGAAAGCAACCTATAAATAAATACAGGTTACCTTCTGAAGCAGAATGGGAATATGCTGCACGTGGTGGGTTACAAGGTGGTGACTACCCATGGGGTGGACCTTACACTAAAAATGATAGAGGTTGTTTTATGGCTAACTTTAAACCTTTAAGAGGTGATTATGCAGCAGATCAGGCACTTTACACTGTAGAAGCAGATTCTTATGATCCTAATGATTTTAACTTATACAATATGGCTGGTAACGTATCAGAATGGGTTAATGCATCTTATGATCCTGCATCTTATGAATATGCATCTACTATAAATCCTAATGTAAACGACGCTCAAAATGCTCGCAAAGTTGTAAGGGGTGGCTCTTGGAAAGATGTTGCATATTTCTTAGAAGTAAGCTCTAGAGATTACGAGTATGCAGATTCAGCACGAAGTTATATTGGCTTTAGAACCGTACAAGATTATATGGGTACTGAAGTAACTAAAAATGCAGCAACAAACTAAAATTAAAACAATAACTTAAATTTATTTTAATAATTATAAGTTATACACATCTATTAAACTTAAACTAAACTTAAACTAAAAAAAATTATGGCAAAGAAGAAATTATCAACAATGAATATGGTCTATGGACTAGGAGCAGCAATCGTAATTGTTGGTGCATTATTTAAAATTCAACACTGGCCTTTAGGTTCTGAAATTCTTACTATAGGTATGGTTGTAGAAGCTATTGTATTTACAATTTCAGCTTTTGAGAAGCAAGGTGATGATTTAGATTGGTCTTTAGTATATCCAGAATTAGCTGGTGGACAATCTATGGGTAAAAAGAAAAAAGAAGAGCCTAAAGATGCAGAAGGTATGTTATCTAAAAAATTAGATAATTTATTAAAAGACGCAAAAATCGATGGTGCACTTATGGCAAGCCTAGGTGATAGCATTAAGAATTTTGAAGGCGCTGCAAAAGGAATTTCTCCAACTGTAGATGGTATGCAAGCACAAAAGAAATATAGTGAAGAAATGTCTTTAGCTGCTGCACAAATGGAGTCATTAAACAGTCTTTATAAAGTACAGATGGAAAGTGCAAATCGCCAAGCTGCTATCAATGAAGAGTCAGTAGAAAATGCAACTAAATTAAAAGAACAAATGCAATCTTTAGCATCTAACTTATCTTCTTTAAACGGTGTTTATGGTGGTATGTTATCTGCAATGAACAAAAACTAATTAGTTTTTATAATCGAGATTAAATTAATTAAAATTTAAAAAACAAAATTAGAAATGGCAGGAGGAAAACAGTCCGCAAGGCAAAAAATGATTAACCTAATGTATTTGGTATTCATTGCAATGATTGCAATGACCATGTCAAAAGAGGTTTTATCAGCATTTGGATTAATGAATACAAAATTTGATAGTGCTAATGAATTAGCAATAGTATCAAATGATGGTATTTTAACACAGCTTAATTCACAAGCAGAAGAAAAGCCAGAAAATTTTGCAGTAGCAAATGAGAAGGCAAAACAAATAAGTATTATTTCTGATGAATTTTATAAGTTCTTAGGTACTGTTAAAGAAAACGATATCGTTAAAGCAGGAAAGTACGAAAGAGAAGAAAATGGTGAATTACCTTTCGAAGAAATGGATAAAGGTGATAAACTAAATGAGCTTTGGTTTACTGGCGATCGTTACACAAAGCGAGGTGATGAAGTAGTTGCTAGAATACAAAAGTATAAAGACGATATTAAAGCCGTTTTACCACAAGAAGGTAAATGGGCACCAGTTATACAAGGTTTTGAAAAGCGCTTTAGCTTAGAAGAAGTTGTAGATGGTGAAGGTATTAAGAAAAAATGGTTAGATTATCATTTTCAAGGCTTCCCAGCAATTGCATCTTATACAAAGCTTACAGCAATGCAAAACGATGTAAAAGCTACAGAAACTAATATCTATAACGGATTCCTTGGTAACCTTGTTAGTGATGCGACGTCACTTAAGAATTACAAGGCTATTGTATTAGCAGATAAATCTGCATTTTTTGCAGGTGAGAAATTTCAGGGACGTGTAGTATTAGGTAAGTATGCTAATGTTATACCTACTAAAATGAGCGTGTCAGGTAACGATATAGATTTAACTGACGCTATTGATTCTACCGGTGCTGCAAAATTAGATTTTAGAGTAGGTAATGTAGGTGAACATACTATTGATGGTAAATTTACTTTCTTAGAAGATGGACAGCCCTTAGAAATTCCAATTATTGGTAACTATGTTGTTGTACCAAGACCAAATTCTGCTACTATATCTGCAGATAAGATGAACGTTGTTTATCGTGGTGTAGATAATCCAATGACGATATCTTTTGCTGGTGTACCAGACAATAAGGTAAGAGCAAACGGAAACGGACTTAAGCCTTTAGGAAACGGTAAGTATGTAATGAAAGCTGGTTCTGGTAAAGAGGTAACAATTAATGTTTCTGCAACTTTAGACGATGGTACATCTGCTAACGACAGTAAGACTTTTAGAATTAAAGATATTCCTGCACCAACAGGAGTTATCGCTGGTCAAACGGGCTTAGTGAAATTACCAAAACGTAATGTTGAAATTGGTACAGTTGCTGCAAAACTAGAAGATTTTGTATTCGATTTACCAGTAGTTGTAACGTCATTTAAAATTAAAGTTCCTGGTCAGCCAACAGTAAATGTTGTCGGTACTAAAATGAATAGCCAAGCAAAATCAGCAATTAATAAAGCACGTAGAGGTGATAACATTACAATTTTTGAGATTAAAGCAAAAATACAAGGTAATGCATCATACAGATTAAAAAACGTATCGCCAGTTATTGTTGAGGTAACTAACTAATTTATAATTTTTATAAAAAGAATACGTTAGTATTTTAAAGAACCCAAATTAATAGTAAATAAGATATAACACCTAAAATAGAATTTTCTCAAATGAGAACTCTTAATACTGATGTTACTTAAGACTTATTAAGTTTAATAAACTAGAAAAAATGAAATTAAAAAGCTTTTTATATACAGGTTTAGCTCTGTTTGCATCACATACTATGTTTGCACAAGCTAATATCTTAAATGCAAAGATACCAGAAGAAATTGGTATGAAAACAGAAGCAGAATTACTTCTAGATAACGACAAACCATTAGAATATGGTTATGTAGGTGATAGGGATATCTTATTTTCTAAAATGACTTGGGAAAAAGTAGTTTTAGACGAGCGTGCAAATTTTCCGTTATATTTTCCGGTTGAAAGCAATTTAGGAGATGACAGAAAATCATTATACCAAGTTTTAAAAGAAAACTTAGATAGTGGTATGATTTCTAAAGTATACGCAGATTCATATTTTACTGAAGAGCGTACAATGAAAGATTTAGAAGCGTCTTTAACAATGACTAAAATTACAGATGCAGGTATAACCTACATGAATGAAAATGGTGTTAACGAAGACGAAATACCAGAAGAATTTATTATTAAAAGAGACATTGGTCCTGCTGATATTAATTCGTATTTAATAAAAGGATTATGGTATTTTGATAAACGTCAAGGTGAATTAAAATTCCGAATTCTTGGTTTAGCACCTGCAGCTCCAGATGTTAACTTTATTGATGATGAAAACTCTGAAAACAGTGAGCCAATTCCAATGTTTTGGGTTTTTATACCAGAAATAAGAGACATCCTTCATGAGGCAAAGTCATTCAACAACAAAAATAGTGCTGTGCCAATTTCTTTCGATCATTTATTAAACAGCAGACGCTTTCATGGATTTATCTATAAAGAAGAAAACGTTTATGGTGATAGAGAAGTTAAGGAGTATGTTGCAGAAAATGCATTAATGCAACTTTTAGAATCAGATCGTATTAAAGATAAGATTAGAAATTTTGAACAAGATATGTGGAGTTACTAGTTAACTTAACGTATTAAATATATAAACGCTCACTTTTTAAGTGAGCGTTTTTTTTGTGCCAAACTTTGGTTGTGCTTGCGCAAGGTCACTAAATAGTTGTTACTTTTGTATCAATGAAACATGTAGATTATATAATTGTAGGTTGTGGTTTGGCCAGTATTGCATTTTGCGAACAACTAAGAGCAAACCATAAATCATTTGTAGTTTTTGATGACGCCTCTCAAAAATCATCAATAGTAGCAGCCGGACTCTATAATCCGGTAGTTTTAAAGCGTTTTTCTGAAGTGTGGAAAGCTAAAGAGCAACTTGCACTTGCATTACCAGTTTATGCCAAAATTGAAAAAGAATTAGATATTAAGATAGATTATAAACTTAGAATACTAAGGCGTTTCACTTCAATAGAAGAACAAAACAAGTGGTTTACAGCAGCAGACAAACCTAGTCTAGAACCATTTTTATCTACTACGCTTGTTAAAAACACAAACACATATATTGATGCAGATTTTCAATTTGGCGAAGTACAGCATGCTGGTCGTTTAGATACGGAGACACTAATTTTTAATTATAAAGAATTTTTAAAACAAAATAATTGGCTAGAACAAACAACGTTTAAGCATAGCGATATGCAACTAGACAGTAATTCTGTAACTTATAATAATTATAAAGCGAGCCATATTATATGTGCTGAAGGCTTTGGTGTAAAGCACAATCCTTTTTTTAGTAGTATTCCTCTTAATGGCTCTAAAGGTGAAATTCTTACAGTTAAAGCCCCAGAGTTAAAAATCGATTATGCTATAAAATCTTCCGTATTTGTGATACCGCTAGGTGATGATTTGTATAACGTTGGTTCTACATATAATAATGATGATAAATCTAATACACCAACAGATAAAGCAAAGGAAGAATTACTTACAAAGGTAAAAACGTTTATTAAGTGCGATTTTAAAGTAATTAAGCATGTTGCTGGCGTAAGACCTACCACAAAAGATAGAAGGCCTTTAGTTGGTAGACATATAGCGCACAAAAATCTGTATGTTTTAAATGGCTTAGGTACTCGAGGTGTTATGATTGCACCTTATGTTGCTGATAAATTATTTAGGTTCATAGAAAATAATGAAACCTTAGATACAGATATAGATGTTAATCGGTTCTCTTAGTTAATAGATAAGAGCTAAAAGTAAAAAGCTTAAATAAAAACATTCAACAAACCATTAACGCTCTTATTACAGCTTTGTGTCTTAGCATCTTTGTGAGCGTTTTTTTTATTCAATAAGATTGGAAAGCGTAAAAAGCTAAAAGCATATAGATTAAATAACGAAGAGCTAATTAGCTATTAATTTCCGTGTATGGCTTTACACCTTAACACACTTAAAAAGATTATTATTTGGCTTTCTCTTTATCATAACCCATAAAAAGGTTAATCCATATATTTCTAGAGAGCCGCATTATTACAGGTACAAATCCAATAATAGTAAAAATTATAGCAATAAAGGCAACAACTAACGAAGACTCAAAAATTACATTACTAATTACAAAAGCAGCAACTGCAAATGCAATACCTACGCCATAACTTACATACATAGAACCGTAAAAGAAAGAGGGTTCCATTTGGTACTTAGTTTGGCAATGGGAGCAACGTTCGTGCATTTTAAAAATATCAGATAATTTGTACGGATTTTTCTCTATATACATAGATTCTTGATGGCATTTAGGACATGCACCAAACAAAATACTATAAAGTTTCATTCCTTTTCTAATCATAACTAAAAACCTTTACTTTTGCATTTTTTAAAACAATACAAAGATAAAATTTTAAAACCCACGTATTGTAACAATTGTAACGTTAATTACAATTAGAATATTTAAATAAGCTATGCTAAATATCCATAATCTTTCCATATCATTTCAAGGAGAATATCTTTTTGAAGAAATTACATTTAAGCTTGGTCTTGGTGACCGTATTGGTTTAATTGGTAAAAATGGGGCAGGCAAATCTACAATGCTCAAAATTTTATCTAAAGAGCAAGAACAAGACACAGGGCAAATTGCAGCCGATAAAGATTTAAGAATAGGTTTTTTAAAGCAAGACATTGATTTTGATTTTGGTAAAACAGTGCTCGAAGAATCTTATGAAGCTTTCAAAGAAATTAAAGTTTGCGAAGCCAAATTAGAACACATAAATACACAATTAGCAGAACGTACAGATTACGAAAGTGAATCTTACAATCAGTTAATGATAGATCTTAATGAAGTTCAGCACCAATACGAAATTTTGGGTGGTTATAACTACCAAGGTGAAACCGAAAAGATTTTACAAGGACTAGGTTTTAAAAGAGAAGATTTTGATAAACTTACAGACACCTTTTCTGGTGGGTGGAGAATGCGTATAGAATTAGCTAAACTTCTACTTCAAAATAACGATTTGTTATTATTAGATGAGCCAACCAACCACTTAGATATAGAATCTATTATATGGTTAGAAGGCTTTTTGAAGACCATTAGTGGTGCGGTTGTCATTGTTTCTCACGATAAAATGTTTTTAGATAATGTGACCAATCGTACTATAGAAATTTCATTAGGTCGAATTTACGATTACAATAAGCCATATACTCAGTTCTTGGCTTTACGTAAAGAAATGAAAATTCAGCAATTGGCAGCTCAAAAAAACCAAGAGAAGCAAATACAACAAACCGAAAAGTTAATAGAGAAGTTTAGAGCAAAAGCCTCTAAAGCAACTATGGCCCAATCTTTAATTAAAAAATTAGATAAGATTGATCGTATTGAGGTAGACGAAGATGATAATAGTGTTATGTCTTTAAGTTTTCCGGTATCTATAACACCAGGTAAAGTGGTGGTAGAAATGGATAACGTTTGTAAATCTTACGGTGATTTACAAGTCTTACATAACGTTAATTTATCAGTGCCTAGAGATGTAAAAACAGCTTTTGTTGGGCAGAACGGACAAGGTAAATCTACACTAGCCAAAATTATAGTTGGTGAAATAGAACACCAAGGAAAACTTAACCTAGGTCATAATGTGCAGATCGGTTATTTTGCCCAAAATCAGGCAGAGTATTTAGACGGTAATAAAACCGTTTTAGATACCATGATAGATGCTGCAAATGAAACTAACCGAAGTAAAGTAAGAGATATACTTGGGTCGTTTTTGTTTCGTGGTAATGAAGCAGAAAAATATGTAAGAGTTCTTTCTGGTGGGGAACGTAACCGTTTAGCCTTGGCTAAATTGTTGTTACAACCGTTAAATGTTCTCATTATGGATGAGCCAACCAACCATTTAGATATTAAGTCAAAAAATGTTTTAAAAACAGCTTTAAAAAAGTTTGAAGGCACATTAATACTAGTTTCTCACGATAGAGATTTTTTACAAGGTTTAACAGACACAGTTTACGAATTTAAAGACCAGAATATTAGAGAATATTTAGGTGATATAGATTTTTATTTAGACCAACGTAATCTTGAGAATTTAAGAGAGGCCGAAAAACGAACTGTTATTGCTAACAAACCAAAAGAAAGCAATAAACAGAGTTACGAAGACCAAAAGAAAACAAAGGCGTTAAACAATAAACTGAGTAATGTAGAATCTAAAATTAACCAATTAGAGAAAGATATTAAATCTGATGATTTAAAACTTGCTACAGATTATGATACTACAGCCGCAGACCCAAAGTTTTTTGTCGCTTACAAAAAGAAAAAGAAAGATTTAGAGCAATTAATGAAAGATTGGGAAAATGCCCAAGAACAATTAGATGCTATTAATAATTAAGATTATTTTAACGTGTTGGCGTTGCTATATGGGTAAATTTGTGCCCTAAATAACCATCAATACAACATGCGTAAAATTATTCTTTCCATATTAGGTGTGCTCCTAATAGTAGGTGCTTACTTTGGTAGTAAATACATTGCAGATACTAAAAAGAAAAAAAGACCAACACCTGCAAAGGTTGTAAAAACAGTCTTTACAGATACCGTACAAAATGCTACTGTACAAATTGTAATACCTGCCAATGGTAGTTTAGTATCTAAACGTAGAGTAGAATTATATGCTGAAGTACAAGGAGTTTTTAAAAGTAGTGGTAAACTATTTAAACCAGGACAAGAGTACCGTAAGGGCGAGAGTTTAATACGTATTGATGCTTCAGAATATTACGCAACGGTACAATCTTCAAAAAGTAATCTTTACAATTCTATTGCGGCTATAATGCCAGATTTAAGATTAGACTATCCTGAAGTTTTTCAGAAATGGCAAAATTACCTAAGTGGTTTCGATTTAAATAAATCAACACCTGAGTTACCTAAAATGACAACTGAAAAGGAGAACTATTTTATAACAGGTCGTGGTATTATTTCAAATTACTATAACGTAAAAAACTTAGAGCAACGTTTAGCTAAATACACTATTAGAGCACCTTTTAATGGTATTTTAACTCAGGCTTTAGTTACTGAGGGTTCACTTATTAGAAATGGCCAAAAACTAGGTGAGTATATAGACCCATCGGTATATGAGATGGAAGTAGCCTTAAGCAAAACGTATGCAAGTTTATTAAACGTGGGTGAAAGTGTAGTTCTTAAAAACTTAGATAATACAGAAACTTACTCGGGTAAGGTGTCTCGTGTTAACGGAAGCATAGACGCAACTACGCAAACCATAACAGCTTATATCGAAGTAGAAAACGATCTGCTTAAAGAAGGTATGTATTTAGAGGCCAATCTAAATGCTAAAGAAGAAGTTGATGCTATTGAAGTGCAGCGAAGTTTGGTGTTAGAAGGCAATCAGATTTTTATAGTAAGAGATAGTATTTTAGATGTAATAGACGTAAAACCTGTTTACTTTTCAGACACTAAAGCTGTTCTAAAAAATATACCAAACGGTACAGTTATAGTGTCTAAGCCAATTCCTGGGGCTTATGCAGGTATGTTAGTAAAGCCTTTTCAATTAAAAGATGACGCTAAAAAAGAAACACCCTCTAAAAAAGCAAACTAAGTTATGAGAAAACTAATAGCTTATTTTATTAGACATAGCGTTGCTGTTAATATAGTAATGTGGTCGTTTTTAGTCTTCGGTTTTTTTGGTGCTAAGGGTCTTAAATCTTCGTTTTTCCCATTAATAGATTCAAAAAATATAAGTATAAATGTGACCTATCCTGGTGCTTCGCCTCAAGAAGTAGAAGAAGGTATTGTACTTAAAATTGAAGATAATTTAAAAGGTTTAAATGGCGTAGAACGCGTAACGTCTACTTCTAGAGAAAATAGTGGAAACATAAATGTCGAAATAGAAAAAGGAAAGGATATTGACTTTATGCTGCTCGAAGTTAAGAATGCCGTAGACCGTGTACCTTCTTTTCCGGTAGGTATGGAACCGTTAATTGTTGCAAAACAAGAAGCCTTAAGACCAACAATAACATTCGCTATAAGTGGTTCTAATATTCCTTTGGTTACACTAAAGCAAATAGGAAGACAAGTAGAAAACGATTTAAGAGGTATAGATGGTATTTCTCAAATTCAAATATCTGGTTATCCCGAAGAAGAAATTGAAATAGCATTAAATGAAACCAATTTATTAGCTTATAATTTAACCTTTGCGGAGGTTTCACAAGCTATAAATGCATCTAGCCTAATCACAACAGGTGGTACTATAAAAACAAATGCCGAAGAGTATTTAATAAGAGCAAACTCAAGGTCTTATTATGCAGATGCCTTATCTAATTTGGTGGTAAAAGCAGATGCATCTGGCCGTACAATACATCTTAAAGATATTGCGGTTGTACGAGATCAGTTTTCAGAAACACCAAATTCAAACTATTTTAATGGTGACTTGTCTATTAACATCACTATTACAAGTACTAATACCGAAGATTTAATTTCATCTGCCGACAAAACAAAAGCTTACATAGAAGCTTTTAATCAAAAATATACCAACGTTCAATTAAATGTTGTTAGAGATTTGTCTACAACATTAGTGCAACGTACTGAGTTACTTAAAGAAAATGCGATTATAGGAATGCTACTTGTCCTTCTATTTTTATCATTGTTTTTAAATACACGTCTAGCATTATGGGTTGCTGTAGGTTTGCCAGTTGCATTTGCAGGTATGTTTATGTTTGCAGGCTATTTTAATGTTACTATTAACGTCCTTTCATTATTTGGAATGATCATCGTTATTGGTATTTTGGTAGATGACGGTATTGTTATTGCTGAAAATATTTACCAACATTACGAAAAAGGAAAATCTCCCGAAGAGGCAGCGGTAGATGGTGTTATGGAGGTGCTTCCTGCAATTGTATCTGCTATATTAACCACCATACTAGCTTTTGGAATTTTCTTATTTTTAGATGGTAGAATTGGTGAGTTTTTTGGTGAAGTATCAGTAGTTGTCATGTTAACTTTACTCGTATCTTTGGTAGAGGCTTTAATTATTTTACCAGCACATTTAGCACATTCTAAAGCCTTAAGAAAACAAAATCCTGTTCAAAAAACAGGTGTACTTGGGTTTTTTCAAAAGGTGTTTTCAAAATTAAGATATATCAATACAATTGGTGATCGTATAATGGGTTGGCTTAGAGATAAAGTATATAGCCCATTTTTAAGATTTGCACTTAATTATAAATTTTTAACCTTCTCGTTTTTCGTAGTCTTTATGTTGCTAACCAAAGCAAGTTCTGACGGTGGTATTATTAGAGGAGCTTTTTTTCCTCAGGTAGCTAGTGATCAAATAAATATTTCGCTCAATATGCCAAATGGTACTAATGCGAATGTAACCGATAGTATTATTTCGTTTATAGAAACAAAAGCAATTGAAGTTACTAATGAATTTAATGAAAAATATTTGGGTGATACCTATGAGAAACATCTGGTAAAAAATATGATTAAAAATATTGGGCCAGGTTCTTCGGCTGCATCTTTAACGATTAACTTATTACCAGGTGAAGAAAGACCTAACTCTGTTACAACAGATTTAATAACTAACCGTTTGCGAGAAGTAGTTGGGCCGGTTATAGGTATAGAAAGTTTGGTTTATGGTGGTGGTGGTAATTTTGGTGGACTTCCAGTTTCTGTGTCTTTATTAGGTAATGATATTTCAGAATTAAAAGCTGTAAAAGCCGAATTAAAGAAAAGTTTAGAAGACAATATCTTACTAAAAGACGTTACAGATAACGATCCGGCTGGTATAAAAGAAATTCGTTTAGAGTTAAATGAAAGTGCTTACGCTTTAGGTCTAAATCTAAGAACTGTAATGACACAAGTGCGTTCTGCATTTTTTGGTGCACAGGTACAGCGTTTTCAAAGAGGGCAAGACGAAATTAGAGTTTGGGTGCGTTACGATCGAGCTAATAGATCGTCTATTAATAACCTAGACAATATGCGTATTACAACACCGACAGGTCAAAAGGTCCCATTAAAAGAAATTGCTAGTTACAGTATTGCACGAGGCGATGTGGCTATTAACCACCTTGAAGGGCGTCGCGAAATACAGGTGTCTGCAGATATAAAAGATACTAAAAAAACGAGTTCTACAGATATTATGGCAGAAGTACGCGATGAGATAATGCCCAATATTTTGTCTAGATATCCAACAGTTACACCATCTTATGAAGGTCAGAATAGAGAGCGTTTAAAATTATTTAACTCTGCCACAGCAGTTAGTTTAACGGTTTTGGCACTCATTTATATTGTTATTGCTTTTACGTTTAGAAGTTACAGCCAGCCTCTACTATTGTTATTGTTAATTCCTTTGAGTTTACCAGCTGTTGCTTGGGGCCATTGGATTCATGATTTTCCAGTAAATATTTTATCCCTTTTAGGGATCATTGCACTTATTGGTATTATGGTTAATGATGGATTGGTTTTAATAAGCAAGTTTAATAGCAACTTAAAAGAAGGTATGTTGTTTGATGAGGCCTTGTACCAAGCAGGTCGTTCGCGTTTTAGAGCTATATTTTTAACATCTTTAACCACAGTTGCAGGTTTAGCACCATTAATTTTTGAAGAAAGTAGACAGGCTCAATTTTTAATACCAATGGCAGTTTCTATAGCTTATGGTATTGGTTTTGCAACGGTACTTACTTTAATTGTATTACCCATCTTTTTATCATTTAGTAATTATATTAAGAAGCATATTAAATGGCTAATTACAGGTCGTGATATTACAAAAGAAGAAGTAGAGCGCGCTATAAAAGAACATAATGACGGTTTGTACTCCGAAAAACTTAAAGTAGATTATAATAAAGAACATTTAATTACCACACAGAATGAAAATATATAGCTTTAAGATTATTTTTTTAGTCTTTACACTAAGTGTTTCTTTTAATGGTTTTTCACAACAATTATTACAGAAATCTGAAGCTATTGCTTTGGCTTTAGAACATAATTTTGGGATTTTAGTAGCCAGTAATAATCTTAGAATTTCTGAAAATAATAAGGACATACTCAATTCTGGGTATTTACCAACTGTAACTACCAATGCAGGAGCTAATTATCAATTGGCAGATAATATTACAGGCTTTAAAGGAGCTATAAACCCTAACACTGGTGCACCTCGTCCTGATATTGAAATTCTAAATGCAGAGACGCAACGTTATAATGCGTCTTTAAATCTTAATTATACTTTGTTTGATGGTTTGGGGCGCTACTACAATTATAAGCGTTTAAAAGAGCAGTATAATTTAACCGAGTTACAAGCTAGAGAAACTATAGAAAACACCATTTTACAATTGTTTACTATATATTACGAAATAGCAAGACTAACTCAAAATTTAGACATTTTAGAACAAACTCTTAAGATTTCTAAAGAGCGATTGGTAAGAGCTAATTATCAGTTTGAATATGGTCAAAATAATAAGTTAGATGTCCTTAATGCAGAAGTAGATATTGCAACAGATAGCATTAACATGATAAATACAAAGCAACAACTAAAAAACACAAAACGCGACCTCAATGTAATTTTTGCAAATCAAGTACAAGCAGATTTTAAAGTTGATACTGAGGTTAATTTTATACCAGAATTATTACTAAACCAATACATAGAAAATGCAAAAGAAAACAATGTATCACTTCTGCAAAACAATACTAATATGTTAATAAGCGCCTACGATGTAAAGGTTAGTAAATCTGGGTATTTACCTGTGGTAGGGCTAAACGGATCTTATGGTTGGAACGAAAACCGGAATCCTGCATCTGCGTTTTTTCCTGGTAATGTTGCCGACTCATACAATTTAGCAGCTGGTGTTAGTTTAACATGGAATGTTTTTGATGGTGGCGGCACCGTAACCAGAGTTAGAAACTCAAAAATAGCATTAGAAAACCAAGAGTTAGCTAAAAATCAAATAGTAGTAGAAGTAGAAAGAGATATCGCTAATGCTTTGGGAAGCTATAAAAATAGTATTGAAGTTTTTAAAATACAACAACAAAACGTTGTAACCAACCAAAATAATTTTGAGCGCTCTAGCGAACGTTTTAAGCTTGGGCAAGTTACATCAATAGAGTTTAGACAGTCTCAAGTTAATCTAATCTTAGCCGAAACAAATTTAAACGCAGCAAAGTTCGATGCTAAATTAGCAGAGTTGCAACT
>JAOEWO010000069.1 GCA_028383925.1 Winogradskyella sp. | reverse complement strand
GGCAATAATTGAAAATTAACATATGATAGAACCAAAAAAATATAAGAAAGAAGAAGAAAGAATACAAGATTTAGAGTCCTATTCTATACTCGATACCCTTCCAGAATCTGACTATGACAATTTAACTACAATTGCTGCTGAAATATGTGATACTGAAATCTCATTAATTAGTTTAGTAGACAATAACCGTCAATGGTTTAAATCTAGCTATGGTTTAAATGTTAAAGAAACACCAAGAAAATATGCCTTTTGCGCTCATGCAATAAATGACCCAGATAATATTCTTATTGTTAAAGATGCGAGAAAAGATGAACGTTTTCATGACAATCCATTGGTGATTGGTGAACCTAAAGTTATATTCTATGCTGGTGTTCCTCTGATCAGTGATAATGGCAACCCTCTCGGAACCTTATGTGTTATTGATTACAAAAGTAAGGAACTGACAGAACGTCAAAAAAAATCATTAAATGCATTGGCAAAGCAAGTAGTTAATATCTTAAACCTTAGAAAAACTAAACTAGCTTTGGAAAGAGCTATACATTTAGAAGAAAAAAATCAAGCATTGGAGCAGTTTGCAAATGTCGCTGCTCATGACCTTAAATCTCCATTAATTAATATCTCATCATTACTTGATTTATTTTTGGAAGATCATAGTTCACAGGTTGACGAAAGTGGTCTAGAAATACTAAATCTTATAGATGTCTCCTCTAACACACTAAGGAACCTAATTGACGGATTGCTAGAATACAGTAAAAGTGAGCGTGTTTTAAACGAAAATAAGACAACAATAAACTTGAGGGATTTAAAAGCTGAAATTCATGGACTTTTCATTAATGAGCATGAATTAACTCTCAACTTAAAATCATCAATTAATGAAATAACAATAAACAAAACTGCTCTTTTTCAAATATTGATAAACCTTGTTACTAATGCAATTAAATATAATGATAAAGAACATATTAAAATTGAAATAGGAATATCATCCTCAAATTCCCACTACAATTTTTATGTTCAAGATAATGGTCCTGGAATTCCTTTGGAACATCAAGAGAATATTTTCAAAATCTTTAATGTATTAGCTAATGAAGATAGATTTGGAAGATCTGGAAATGGAATTGGATTAGCAACAGTAAAGAAAATAGTTGAAATAAGCGGTGGAATAGTAAAAGTGGAATCAGAAATAAAAAAAGGTGCAAAATTTATATTTACACTTGAAAAATAACTATTGCCAACAACTGGTATATAAAATTGCTAAATTCAATAAAATAGAATGTTTCTAAAACTTAAATTTAAACATCGGAAAATTACGTTTTCAAAAACGCAACTTTCCATACCAAAAACCGTTGCCTGTAATTAAAACCTACCCTAAATAGAAATTTCGCAAGATAGGAAAAGTTGCCTTGCTCAGTAAACTTTACTTTTGTTTATGAAAAATATTTAAAATATGAGCAAAAAACGGTCTAACAAAGAATTTTATACTGAAAGGTTAAATATTATTACCGAATTCATTAACAATAATTTGGACAGTAAAATAACAATAAGCGAACTATCCAAATTATCACATTTTTCAACTTTCCATTTTCATAAAATAATGAAAGCTCTATTAAAGGAGCCAATAGGAGCCTACATTGTTAGAGTTCGCTTGGAAAAAGCTGCTCAATTAATTCAATATTCTAATGATTCGATAGAACAAATTGCTTATAGCGTTGGATACGAAACACCTTCATCGTTTTCAAAACAATTCAAAAACCATTTTGGAATTTCCCCTACTGAATATCGAAACGGAAAAATGACTATAATAAAAACATCAGAAAATATGAATACTAAATTGGATATTAAAAAAGCAAAAATTGTAAACCTTGAAGAAAAACAAGCCATTTATGTAAAACTTCAAGGAAGCTATCAAAACCTTGACTTCTCATCAGCTTGGGAAAAACTTTGGTCAATAGTAAAAGCCCAAAAGCTGTTTACAGCAGGAATTGAACATATTGGAATTTCATATGACGACCCGAATATAACTGACGCTAATAAAATACGTTATGATGCTTGTCTTGTCATTCATAAAAAAGCTAAAGCAGAAGGTGATGTTGGAACAAAAACTTTAAGTAAGGGAAAGTTTGCGATGTTCCAGTACACAGGAAGTTATAAAAATCTATCTGAGGTTTATGACTACATTTTTAACGAATGGCTGTTCAACAATAACTATGAATTAAGAGAAGAACCTGTCCGTGAAAAATACAGAAACAATCCACAACGAACAGAGGAATCCAAATTAAAAACGGAAATTTATTTACCAATCAAATAATAACTACAGGCAACACGGTGTATAATTAATTGCTTTGGCAAGTGCTTATTTGGAAAATTCCTTCGGAATTTTCTCGCGTTCGTTTTTGTTTACTAAATTAGTTGCTGAAACACGCAACTAACCATACACAACAACGTTGTGTGCAATTAATACAAACCTTATGCAAAGAATTATAATAATACTTTTAATTGGAATAGTTTTAAGCTGTAATTCTAAAAAAGAAAAAACTCAAATAAAGGAAAATAATGCAAAAGCCAGCGAACGTCTTTCTGGTATTGAAATAGTTTCTGAACTTGAAAATTTAGGATATTTTAATTTAACAGAAACCTCTGAATTAGAAAATGCCAAGAAAGAAATGGCTGAGGCTAGTGATGTCCTTGAATATTTTTCCGGAACAACACGTGGTGAAACTTTGGATTTTGTAGATAATCGATTTTTTTTTATTGATTGTGAAGAATTATTTGAAACTGATGGTTTAACACATTACTTAAATAAAGTTAAAGTTACTTTTGAAAAATTAAAATTGCAACTTGAAATTTCAAATGAACAAAGTGAACAGACTGATGATTATTGGAAACATACTATCGATTTAAATAATAAACAATATATCGCATTTGAAGATGAGTTTACTATTTATGATTGGGATATTGCTTATATAAACTTCATAGAAATGTTGAATAATCAACTAGAAATTCAAAATAATGAAAATAGATTTTATCCAATAAGAACTGGCAATGATGGAGAAATAGTTTTATTGACTGATAAGCAATTTCAATTTATTAAAAAACATTTTCCCAATGATGATGAACATCCCAAAACCATGGCTAATTGGAAAGAAAATAACTAATCTTAAAACTGCACACAACAACGTGTATAATTAATTGCTGTGGTCGTTGCCTACTTGGAAAATTCCTTCGGAATTTTCTCGCGTTCGTTTTTGTTTACTAAATTAGTTGCTTAAACACGCAACTAACCATACACAATCACGTTGGCAATAATTACTAACTGCACTTTCCTGAAGTAAATTGACTAAAAATCAAACACCTATAGTGCCAACTCATCTACCTTAGGCTGAACTTAAAAAAGCTTTTAACTTTCTGATATAAACAAAGTATCAAGGTTTACAGTAACATGTCATAAGTTTTTCATCTTCACATTCATAAATAGTGACTATTTCTTAATTAAAATCATAGAGAAATATGATTTTAATTTTTTTTTGTAAATTAGTTATCTAACTTAAACATTTAAAATATGAAAAAATTAGTTGTTTTATTTGCTATTGCAGTATTTGGATATACAGCAACTGCACAGGGAGTTTTTAAAATTGGTGCAACTGCAGGGGTTGCTGTATCTGACGCTGGTGATGTTGCAGATTGGGCTTTAGGAGTTGATGCCTACTACATGTTTGAAAAAGAAGATGCTGTTATAAATTTTGGTCCAACCGTAGGATTTAGAAATTTCTTTATGTCTGTTGATGGTGTTGATGATGCTCAATTCTTGCCAATTGCAGGTGCCGCTCGTTTAAAATTATTTGGTATTTTATCAGGAGGTGTTGACGTTGGTTATGCGTTAGGGATTACAGATTATTTAGATGGAGGTTTTTATTACAGACCTACAGTAGGTATTGACATAGCTGACACTATTGAAATTAATGCTTCTTTTGAAGCTATATCAGATAATGCCAACTGGGGCAACTTTAATGTAGGAATCTTATTTGAATTCTAATATAATATTCAAAGCATGAAAAGGAGAAGCTAAATTGCTTCTCCTTTTTTATTTTTAATTTAATTATCATTTTACATCAAAAAATATCTCAACAAAGATTGGAATTCGTTAAGGCTAAAATTTCTAATTAGAATGAATACCTCACCTAAATGTTTTACCGAATCAAATAGGATTATGCTAGACGGCAAACTAGACCAATAAAAAACATAACCATCTATGACTGAAATTTTTTTAACCAAGACTAAAACCTTACGTTTTTTATTAATTCTATTTTTTTCTATTAATAGTTTTGCTCAAAACAATGCAACGATTGTAAATGACTCAATATATAATGAGATTCCGAAAGCAATTCCTGTCGTTAAGATTATAGAAGAAATTGAAATAGCTACAGAAGAAATTAAGGAAGCAAGAAGAAAGACTCAACCTAAATCTTTTATTGTAGATATTGATTCTATTTATCCTTCTTACAAAACATTTATCTTTAATAAGCGACAACAAGCACTAAATTTTATCTCTTCAGAACCTAACAAACAAAAGGTTAATAATTTACTTAATGAGTGGAAGCGTTATCATGATTATTTAAAATCATGGGAAACCACAATTAACAATCAACTAGAAAAAAACAGTATAATACTGAAAGATATTACATTTAATGAAAAGACATGGGAATTAACACTTTTAGATTCTGTATATCTAAAAACCCCTATAGAAATAAAAAATAATATTAGTTCAGTTCTTGACGAATTCAAGGACATAGAAGCTGTAATAATAGAGCAAAACGACAAAGATTTAGTTCTTGAATCAAAGATTAATTACTTAATTTTTACAGCTACTGATCTTATAGAGAAAATAGAAAATTTAAAAAGTACTAAGGTCTACAATGTCCTTCACAAGCGACATAGTGCTTTATGGAATACATCCTTTCAAAAGACTAAATCATCTGATGTTAATATTAATGAAAATGCATATTTTGGAAATATCTCTTTAGAGTTTTTAAAGACTTTCGAAAAGCTGTTTTATTTATTTGGATTTCTTGTACTTGCCTTAATTTATTTCACTACATATTTAAAAAAAGGATTTGTCTTGTACCAGACAACAGAGAGCGATTTAGAAAAAGACACCAAATCTATACTCTTTAAACAATCATGGCTGATTATAGTTTTCATTAGTTTAATTATCACTAAACTATTGTTTCTAAATTTACCAGATTTAATAAATGATCTACTTACGCTTCTTTTATTGCTTTCAACTATCCCGATCGTCAATCCTTCGATATCGGCAAAATTTAAAAAACTCGTTTACCTAGTAATTTTATTTTTCATTCTAGATAGTGCAAAAACATATATTTGGTTTGAATCTTATCAATATCGTATATATCTCCTCATTGAAGCCTTTTTAGTAATTATAAGTCTCTATTATTTCACACACCCTTATAGACAACTTAAAGCATTTGTGAAAACTAAGCTTTCACAATTTTTAATTAAACTAACACCTGTTTTTTATCTTCTAATAATAATTTCGATTATATCGAATATTACAGGTTATACAAATCTTACTGATATCACTTTGAAAATATGTACTCAAGGCATTGTTTTAAGCATTATTTTTTATGGAATATTAATAGTTATTGAAGCTATTTCTGATGCTCTTTTACATCGCCATTATAATTCAAAAGAATCCTATGATTCTAGTATTAAGCTTAAAGTTGAAACAAAGTTAACCCAGTATATAAGGCTTACCTTATTTGTGATTTGGTTACTTCTATTTTTACAGATTTTAGACCAATTGAAATCAATACTTAATTTCTTTGGCGATATACTAAGTGAGCCCTACAGCGCTGGTAGTATTACATTTACAATAGGTTCTATTGTGGCATTTTTATTGATTTTAATTTCTTCTTTCATCATTACCAAAATAATTTCTTTCACCTTAGATGAAGGAGAAAATACTTTAAAATTTCTTCATTTACCAAAAGGAATACCCAGAGCAATTTCTGTTGTATTACGTTATTTAATTTTAGCTTTTGGTGTTGTCTTTGCCTTATCGTCATTAGGTTTAGATTTAAGCGAATTTAACCTTATGGCTGGTGCTTTAGGTCTAGGTATTGGTTTTGGTTTACAAAACGTAATTTCTAATTTTGTATCTGGACTTATTTTGATTTTTGAACGTCCAATTCTACCAGGAGACACGGTCGAAGTAAACAACCTTATGGGAACTGTAAATAAAATTGGAGTCCGTTCATCTAAAGTGAGGACATTTGATGGTGCAGATGTTATTGTACCTAATAATAATCTTGTTTCTAATGAATTAATAAACTGGACGCTATCGAGTAGTCTAAAACGAACAGAAATCTTGATTGGCACATCTTATGACTCTAATCCAAATCAAGTCTTAGAAATATTACTTGAATGTGCAAACAATTATCCGGATTTAGTAAAAGACCCTGAGCCACAAGCTTTATTTAGTGATTTTGGGGATAACTCACTCAATTTTAGATTACGCTTTTGGACACATTTTTCACTTAGTTTACAAGCCATAAGTGATATATCAATAACTATATATAATAAGTTTAAGGAACATAATATCGAAATACCATTTCCGCAACAAGATGTATATATTAAGGATTTTCCTAAACCTGAAACAGATAACGATAAATAAAATTACAAACAGAAAAAATGAAAAATAATTTTAATAGATTTTCTCTAATGCTGTTGGTTCTATTTTCAGCAATCGCATGTAAAAACGAAACAAAAAAGACTGAAAAAGTTAAAACACTAGAAACTACCGAAGCGTTAAATGTATTAGGCAACTACGTTTCTGAAGACTATGCAAAAAGAAGCGAAGGCTATGATTGGGTGTCTGTTGCAATTACAGAAGCAGATAATAATCAATTGAATATTTCAGTCCGCTCACGAGCAGATAAAAAAAGACCAACTTGTTTATTTGACACGAAAGCTTTTAAAAAAAATGAGAACTCGTATGAATCCACATATGAGGGTAAAATAATTAAATTCGAGTTTTCCGAAGAAAATATCACTATTTCTACTGAAAACTCAGACGATTCAAACATGTTGTATTTCTTTTGCAATGGTGGAGCTTCCATAGCAGGAACTTATAAAAGAATCAACGAAGAATTAGATCAACAACAAATTGATTTAACTAAATTCATGAAAGTTTTAAACCTTCAAGAGGTAGGGTTTAATGTTTCATCAATAAGAAAAAATGGCAAGAACATGATGTCAATTTTTACTTTTGGTTTAGAAGAAAGCGAATACAGCGAATCATTCGATATTGAGGGTGAGCAGGTTATCGATGCAGAAGTTGAAGACCTTAATTCAGATGGTTCACCAGAACTTTTTGTTTACACACAATCTATCGGAAGTGGAAGTTATGGAAATGTTTATGCGTTTTCCGTAAACAATAAAAAATCTATGAGCCAAGTTTATTTTCAACAAACAGCGGAAAACGACAAAATAAATAAAGGATATATGGGACACGATGAATTTTCGATTGTAGAGAATTCTTTAGCTCAACGCTTTCCAATTTATAAAGAAAAAGATACCAATGCAAACCCTACAGGAGGAACTAGACAAGTTACTTATAAATTAATTGATGGAGATTCTAGAAAATTAGTAGTTAATAAAGTTTCCGAATATT
>JAOEWO010000068.1 GCA_028383925.1 Winogradskyella sp. | reverse complement strand
TATGGTAAAATTATTTCTCAGACTGAAGTCGCTAAAGATTCTGAAATCACAGGAACTTTCTCTAACGAAGAAAAAGAAATTGATAATTCTACAATGATTACTTTAGATAAATTGAAAGGAAAAACAAATCCTAAGAAATTTATTGGTGCTAAAGTAGGAGACGTTATTTCATTAAAAACAAAAGGCTTATTTAACGACGATCACGATTTAATGACGTTTTTAAAAGTAGCTCACGACTATGCTCACGGACTAGATGTTGAGGTAACGTTTAAAATTACAGAAATTAACGGAAGAGAATTAGCAGATTTAGACCAAGAATTATTTGACAAGTTATTTGGTAAAGACAAAGTAACATCTGCTACTGAATTAAAAGAAAAGATTAAAGAAGATTCTGAAAAGCAATTTGCTCAGCAAGGCGATCAAAAACTTTTAAATGACGTTACCGAGTATTTAGTAGAAAACACAAAATTTGATTTACCATCAAATTTTCTACAAAAATGGATGCAGACTGCAGGCGAAGAAGTAATGACAGAGGAGCAAGCAAAAGCTGAATACGATAAGTCAGAAAAGAGTATGCGTTACCAATTAATAGAAGGTAAACTTATTCAAGACCATAAATTGCAAGTTCAGTTTGAAGATTTAAAAGCTTACGCAATGGAAATGATAAAAGGACAAATGGCTCAGTTTGGCCAAATGAACCCTTCAGATAAAGAATTAGAAGATATTGCAGCACGTATATTATCAAACCAAGAAGAAGTAAAACGCTTGTCTGAGCAATTGATGAGTCAAAATTTATTAGGTTTATATAAGACTGAAGCAAATATTAAGGCAAAAGATATTACTTATGATGATTTTGTTAAAGAATTCTACAGTTAAACGTTATTGAATAAATTAGTATCTTTAAGGCGTAGAACTGAAAAGTTTTACGCTTTTTTTTTAATCAAAAAATTATATTAAAATATATGGACTACGGAAAAGAATTTGAGAAATTCGCTACAAAAGATCAGGGTATAAATAGTAACTATTACAGTAAGATTATAGAAAGCATGTACCCATCAAACATGACGCCAAATATTATTGAAGAACGTCAAATGAACATTGCCGTTTTTGATGTGTTTTCGCGTTTAATGATGGATCGTATTATATTTTTAGGTACCGGAGTAAATGATCATGTTGCTAACATTATACAAGCACAGTTATTATTTTTACAAAGTACAGATTCTTCTAAAGATATTCAGATTTATATTAACTCACCAGGTGGGTCAGTGTATGCTGGTTTAGGTATTTATGATACCATGCAGTTTGTAAAACCAGATGTTGCTACAATTTGTACAGGTATGGCAGCCTCTATGGCAGCGGTATTATTATGTGCTGGTGAAAAAGGAAAACGTTCTGCATTAACACACTCTCGTGTAATGATACACCAAGTAAGTAGTGGTACGCAAGGCCAACTAAGCGATATGGAAATTGCATTAAAAGAAACCATACGTGTTAAAGAAGAATTATATTCAGTTATTGCCAACCATTCTGGCCAAACTGTAGAGCAAGTAGAAAAAGATTCTGATAGAGATTATTGGATGCGCTCACAAGAAGCTTTAGAGTACGGAATGATTGATGAAGTATTAACACGCAAGTAATTGTAATTAGTAACGACTAAAGATTTTTAAATTTAAAAAAAGTAAAAAAATAGAGTTCTAAAAAGTCATTAATGACAAAACTGTCACTAAGTACGCAGTAAAAAAACTATATTATTTAAAAGGTTTTCGACTGTGCTCTAAATGATACTAAAGTTGTCTTTACAGAGCCCTTATTTATATTAAGAAAAGATTATGGCAAAAGAAGAATTAGAATGTTCATTTTGTGGAAGAAAAAAGCCAGAAACTAGCTTATTAATTGCAGGTTTAGACGCGCACATTTGTGACCGTTGTATAGAACAAGCCCATGGTATTGTAATAGAAGAATCTAAACAATCTGGTAACACAGAGTTAAGTGCAGAGTTAATGCTTAGAAAACCTAAAGAGATTAAAGGCTTTTTAGATGAGTACATCATTGGGCAAGAATACACAAAACGTGTTATGTCTGTAGCTGTTTATAACCATTATAAACGTTTATTACAACCACCAACAGATGATGATATTGAAATACAAAAAAGTAACATCATTATGGTTGGTCAAACAGGTACTGGTAAAACATTAATGGCAAAAACAATTGCTAAAATGTTAAACGTGCCATTAGCAATTGTAGATGCTACCGTCTTAACAGAAGCAGGTTATGTAGGTGAAGATGTAGAAAGTATTTTAACGCGTTTATTGCAAGCGGCAGATTACAATTTAGAAAAAGCAGAACGTGGTATTGTTTTTATAGATGAGATTGATAAAATTGCACGTAAAAGTGATAACCCATCCATAACTAGAGATGTCTCTGGTGAAGGCGTACAGCAGGCTTTATTAAAGTTATTAGAAGGTACAGTTGTTAATGTACCACCAAAAGGGGGGCGTAAACATCCTGATCAAAAATTTATAGAAGTTAATACAGAAAATATTCTGTTTATTGCTGGTGGAGCTTTTGATGGTATAGAGCGTGTTATTACCAAACGTTTAAATATGCAAGCCATAGGTTACAGTTCAATTAACGCTGATGATACTATAGATAATGATAATATTTTGCAATACATTATTCCAAAAGATTTAAAAGACTTTGGTTTAATACCTGAAATTATTGGTCGCTTACCAGTGTTAACACACATGGATCCGTTAGATTCTAAAACCTTAAGAGCTATTTTAACAGAGCCAAAAAATGCTATAATAAAACAATACAAAAAATTGTTTTCTATGGATGAGGTAGATTTTACAATTACAGAAGGTGCTTTAGAGTACATTGTAGGTAAAGCTATAGAGTATAAACTTGGTGCACGTGGTTTACGCTCGTTATGCGAAGAAATATTAACAGAAGCTATGTTTGAGTTACCAGGATCTGGTGAAACTAAATTAAACATAACGAAGGCTTATGCAGAAGATAGATTGTCTAAAACTACATTGAAAAAGTTAAAGGCGGTGTCTTAAAAAAAGAGCTATTTATTTAGATAAAAAAAGCCATAATTTCTAAATTGAAATTATGGCTTTTGTAATAACATCGGATTGATTAATATAATATTGCATGCAATATTACGAGTGTTAAAATATTGAGGGTTAAATAATTGATAGCACATTTATTTGATGCTAATATATAACTCAAATTAACTTGCTGAACTTTTTTTTAGCTAAACTCTCACTAATAGTCGTTGTGGAGATTTAAATTACTTTTTATAACGTTAAAGTGTACTAACTCTTAGTCTTATCAATTTTAACTTTGGTAGCAAGTTGTAAAACTTCATTAAAAGCAACATCTGTATTTGTATTGTTAGATTGAAACTCTACCATGGCATCCTCAAAACCAGCTTTTATTGTTTTTAAGTGGTAGCCTTCAAATGGTCTAATTTTAAAACTATAAGTGGCATCTTTACCTGTAATTTGGCGCTCTACTTCTTTACCGCTACTATCGTATAAGATAACTATTGTGTTTGGTATGGTATTACCATCTTCCTTAACTACGATACCCTCTAGGTTTTGATAAATGGCTCTTGCATTAAATCTATACATGTTAAAACGTTGGCCAACATTAGCTGCGTTAGAAGAAAATACACCTGTGTCTTCATCTATTAGCATAAAAGCGATATCGTCTCTAATAGAATTAATTTTCACCCCTAGATTTCTAGGTTCTGTATAATTTAAATTTCTGTGGTTGTTAGAAATAAAGATATCAAAACCTCCTTGGCTGTTGTGGCCTTTAGATGAGAAGAATAACTCGCTACCACTTTTAGACGTGTGCGGGTATTTTTCATCTTTTTCAGTGTTTATAGTTCTTCCTAAATTAATAGGCTCGCTTATGCTGCCGTCGGTTCTTATAAATGATTTATAAATATCAAAACCACCAAAACCACCTTTCATATTTGAAGAAAAATACAAAAAATTACCATCACTTGAAACATGTGGGTTTTCTATAGAATAATCTTCGCTACTAATACTAATTTGTTTTTGGTTTATCCATTTTCCGCTAGAATTTGGTTTTAAATTGGCCTTGTATAATTGGTAGTTTTTTGAGTTTTTGCGAGTACTGTTAGTGTAGTAAATTGTAAACTGATCTGGTGAGAAGGATACTTGTCCTTCATTACCCTTACTGTATAGTATTCTACTAAATAATAATGGTTGAGATAAATCGGCTCCTTTATTAATGTCAGAACAAAATAAATTATAATACGGTTGTTGTGTGTTTTTATCGGTACCATTACCAATAGCCCCAATCTTTTTAGAGGATACCATTACTAGCTTATTTCTAAAAACAGCACTTGGTATTTCGGAGTATTCAGAGTTTATTTTAGAAACATTTACGTCAAAAATATAACCGCTATCATTGTTAGGACTTGTTTTTTTGTTTTTTACAGGATCGGTAGAAATTGTATTGAAGAAAAAAAGTGTAAATACAGTCAATACTAAAGTAAAGGGTGACTTCATATTGTGAGGGTGGTTGAATTAATTACCTCTAAATCAGTGCATTATAATTCTTAACACATTTTATTAGATGTATGGCTACTTTTGTCGATAAAAGGTGTGTTTTGTTTCTGTTTTAGATTTTAAACTAAACGTTTTCAGTAGATTAACTTTGTTATTTTAAGTTTTGTTTAATTGCAATAATTCGTCCACATAATCTCTAGAGTTTGATAATCTTGGGACTTTATGTTGTCCGCCCAACTTATTATTTTTCTTCAGCCAATCATAAAATAAATTTGGTCTTGCACTATGTATTTTTGGCTTGTTAAGGGTTATGTCATTAAAGCGTTTTGCCTCGTAATCTGAGTTTAAAGATTTAAGTGCGTCATCAAAAAGCATTTCAAAATGAGCCATATCTTTAGGTGGTGTTTTAAATTCTATAATCCACTCATGAGCTCCTTTTTCTTTACCCCTCATAAATATTGGTGCAGCTGTATAATCTACAATTTCAGAAGCTGTAAGTTTGCATACTTTTTTTAATGCGTCTTCTGCATTTTCAATAATTAATTCTTCGCCAAAAGCATTGATGTGGTGTTTTGTTCTGCCAGAGACTTTTATTCTATGCGGATTTATACTTACAAAACGTATTGTATCTCCTATTTTATAGCGCCAAAGGCCTGCATTTGTTGTGATAATTACGGCATAGTTTGTGTTAAGTTCTACGTCGCTTAAGGGAATAATTTTTTGATCTGTTTTACCATACGTATCCATTGGGATAAATTCATAGAAAATGCCATAGTCTAACATTAACAAAAGATCACCCGAATAATTTTGATCTTGTATAGCAAAGAAACCTTCAGAAGCATTATAGATTTCGTAATACTTAAACTGTTTTTTAGGTAATATGGCACGGTATTGTTCTATGTAGGGGTTAAAGCTAACTCCGCCATGAAAATACACTTCAAGATTTGGCCAAATATCAAATAAACTGTCTTTTCCTGTAGTATCTAAAACGTTATTAAGCAAAACTAGCATCCAAGAAGGTACGCCAGCTAGACTCGTTACATTTTCATTTATGGTTTCATCTACAATAGCTTGCATCTTTGTTTCCCAAGCACTCATTAACGATACTTTGCTGCTAGGTGTACTGCTATATTCTGCCCAAAAAGGCATGTTATCTATAAGAATTGCGCTTAAATCACCGAATGCAGTGCCATTTTCTTTATAAAGTTCTTTGCTACCGCCTAGTCTTAAACTTTTACCTGTAAATAACTGAGAGTCTTCATTGTTGTTTAAGTACATACACAGTAAATCTTTACTGGCTGCGTAATGACAATCTTCTAAAGATTCGGTGCTTACAGGTATAAATTTACTTTTAGCATTTGTTGTTCCGCTAGATTTTGCAAACCATTTTATAGGTGTAGGCCAGTAAATATTTTGCTCACCGTTTCTAGATCGTTCTATTGATGGTTGTATGGTTTCGTAATTAACAACAGGTAGGCGTTCATTAAAATCTTTGTAGCTTTTTATAGATGCAAAATCGTATGTCTTTCCTATTTCGGTGTCTTTAGCAATTTTTAAAAGGCTAAAAAGTAGTTCGTTTTGTACTTCATTAGGGTATTTTAAGAACAATTCAATTTGATGAATACGTTTCTTTAAGAACCAAGAAGCAATAGAATTTACAATAGGAATTGGCATGGATTAGCTATCTTTACTCGCTCAGCGAAATTTAATACATTAATTATTGTTTCTAATTTTAAACCTTTTTATTTAACAAGTTATTAGGTATTGCCTTAATAAGCTTGTTGCTAAAAATACTAAATTTCTTTTATGCTTTACACAGGTGTACTCACTAAAATGCAAACAGAGTTTTTAGAGCCTATTCAATATTACTTGGTTTTTAAAAACGACTTTATTCACGTCAACCAGTTATTAAATAAACCTTTTCATATAAAATTGGTTGGGGAACAGTGTTTAAGTTGCGGACTAAACAAATCTATTTATAGGCAAGGGTTTTGTAAAAATTGCTTTTTTGATAAACCATTTGCAGGTGATTGGATAATGCGGCCAGAACTGAGTACTGCGCATTTAGATAAAGAAGATCGCGATTTAGATTACGAAAAACGTGTACAGTTACAACCTCACATAGTTTATTTAGCAAATTCTAGTAATGTAAAGGTTGGCGTAACAAGAAAAAGCCAAGTGCCAACACGTTGGATAGACCAAGGTGCGCACGAAGCTGTAGAAATTGTAGAAGTGCCTAACCGTTATCTTGCAGGTATTACTGAGGTCGCTTTAAAAGATTTTGTAGCAGATAAAACCAATTGGAGAAAAATGCTAAAAAATGATGTTGAAGATGAAAACCTACTAGAGTGGCGACAACGTCTAAAACAGTATATACCAGATGAAGCTAAACCGTATTTTATTGAAGATAATGAAGAGACTCATATGCATTTTCCGGTGGAACAGTATCCTTTAAAACCAGCGAGTTTAAACCTAAAAAAGCAGATTGAATATGAAGGTAAGCTTGTCGGTATTAAAGGGCAATATCTTATTTTTGAAGATAATACTGTTTTTAATATTAGATCTAATGAAGGTTTGGTAGTAAATGTGAATATTTAAAGCAGCATTATATTTTAATTGGTAATGCTTTTGTTTATTTAGACAAGGATTTGTGTCTTTTAGAATTCTTTACAAAACTGTCATAGACGCTTTAAATAGCAGTGAAGTTTTAGATTTTTATTTAGCTTTAATAAAAAGACGGTTAAAAACTCTTACTGCTTATTTGTATGGCTCTTCCACACATTTACTAGTTAGTGTTAAGGTGACTAGCGTATGCCTTAAACTTTATGTTTAGTAGTGTGTTTTACTTAACGGTTATACTGGTCACTCATCTTTATAGTTTATAAGACTTTACAAGATAATTATATTACCAATACAACAGTTACGCAATTATATAAAGGCATACCAATATAACCTCTAAATGTAAGACTGGAGGTGAAAACTACAGGTAGAAAATAGGTGATTAGAGTCAACAAAAAAAGAGCAATATTTCTATTGCTCTAATGTATGTAGATAAGACTACGTAAATCTATACGTTTTCTGCGTCTCTTAATCCTTGAATGTATTCAGCTTTCTGAACTTCTCTTCTTCTTTTTACAGATGGTTTTGTAAAATAACGAGACTCTCTAAGGTTTTGCATAATCTGCACATTTCTGTGTTTACGCTTATAACGCTTAAGAGCACGTTCTATATTTTCTCCTTCTTTAATTTCGATTTTAATCATGTATCGATATATTTTTGTTATCTTATTCTTGCAAATGGTCGGCAAATATATGCTAACTTATTCAAAATAAAAAATTAAATATTTAAAATTAACCTAAATAGGTTTTTAATATTTTACTCTTGCTTGCATGGCGTAATCTTCTAATGCCTTTTTCTCTAATTTGTCTTACACGTTCGCGTGTTAAGTCATAGATACTTCCTATTTCTTCTAGAGTCATAGGTGGCTGATCTCCGATACCAAAATTTAATCTAATAACATCACTTTCTTTTTGTGTTAGCGTTTCTAACGCGCGCTCTACTTCAGTGTTTAATGATGCTTTCATTAAATCTCTATCTGGTCTTGGTGATTCACTAGCACTTA
>JAOEWO010000067.1 GCA_028383925.1 Winogradskyella sp. | reverse complement strand
AAATGAAAAAAACATTTTTGCTATTAACCCTATTTTTGATAGGGAATTACGCATTAGCTCAAATCGACACAATCGCTATTAAAAGAATTGGAATCAACCCTGAATTTAGTTACAAAATGCTAGATCAAAATCAAAATTTAAGAAAAGTAGAAATACTTCTCAATTCAAAGAAAAATGAGCTTATTAAAAATAACAATTTAATTATTGGTACTTCATTAATTTCTATTGTTGATTACCAGCATTCTAATACAGACTCAAAATTTGGTTATCTTATGAGGCATCCAACTTCAAATAATCAGATTGGAAAAGATGTAAGTGAGGCCGTGATTCATTCTTTTCAGTTATCAGTCACAGCTACCATTAATAGTTGGATAACTTCCTATGCTGAATTATTATATAACCCTGAACAAAGTTTTGGCTCAGGGACTATTACAAATCTAAATAGAAATCAAATTCAATTAAGGAAAGCGTTTGTAGTTTTTGGAAACTTGAATAAATCACCATTTTATGGTGCTGTGGGAAAAATGGATGCACCGTTCGGACAAATGGGGTCTGTAAACCCATTTACTAATTCAACTATGTGGCATGCATTCGGAGGTCTAGGTTACGGTGCCCAGATTGGATATAATAAAGGAGGGCTTCATGCTAAAATTATGTTTGTTCAAGGGGGGGCTCAATTTAGAGCATTACATGTCCCTGTTGGGGATGCAACTGCTGTGCCTTCAAAACTTAACAATCTTGTTGCAGATTTAAACTATAAATTAGTTATTTCTGATAAAGTAAATTTAAAAGCTGGTGCATCATATAAAAAAGGAGGTGCATATTGCCAAGGCTTTCCTGTTTTTCATTTTACACCTTGTGAAGAAAACAATCCTGAGTACACTGTGTACGGTACATTAGATGTAAATAATCGTCTTATTGTAATGGCTTCATTTGCAAAAACTTTTAATGAATGGGAAGGTACATTTAATCCAACACCACCATTAAATGTATTTGAAGCTTCTAAAGTTAGTTCATTGAGTCTAGGTGCAAAATATGATTTAAATAAAGTAGGTAAAATCAAACATACACTTTCTGGAGAATTTTCAAATTTTATAGCTGGGCCAAATGGGGCTCCCTGGGAAAGACAAAACCAGTATGTTTTAGGATATCAAGCCTTAATGAATAAATCAGCAAAACTATTTGTTGAAATATTCAGAACTGAAGGTTTTGCTCCATTAAATTTTATAAGTGGAAGTGCTGACTTTGATCCATTCCCTCCTGGGACCACTCATAGTGATAGAGATGCCAATAGCATGGGAATTGTTTTAGGTGCACAAATATCATTTTAAAGAATAGGAAAGATTTAACTATTTACCTTAATTGTAAAAGTTTAATTTAGCTCATTTAAAAAACACGTTTGGTAAAATGTATATAAAAAAAATAGGCGAATTAGTACTAAATTCAAGGCTTTTGGCTTGTGTCAAAGTTTGTGTTTACCCGAAAGTTTAGTGCTTAGAAATCGCCTACTTTTCAAGAACTAACCGTTAGTGATTGGTATTTAACTTAACAAATGGATACCTAAAGTATAATAGAATTGGTTGTGTGTTTTAATCAAAAAATTAACTCGAAGTTACGTGTTTTATCTAAAGGTACGATGGACAAAATAATAATAGGTAAGATACCATATAATTACTAGCTTAACACTTTGAATGATTAAGAGTTTAGTAGTATTTAAAAAAGACGATAAAATAACTAGTACACTATGAATTTAAAAAAAGCATTTTGCATAGCTCTTATAACCGCTGTGGTTGGTGTGGTGGGTTGGGAATTGTATTGGCGTTCTCAAGGCTATATACCTACAATAGATGACAATAAAGCACTTTGGGCTATACAACGCGATAGGGTAGATACCTTAGATACAGATGCTGTTGTGTTTCTGGGCTCATCCCGAACACTCTATGGCATACAGCTAGATACTTGGGAAAAAGAAACAGGTAAACGGCCCGTACAGTTAGCCAATGTAGGAAGCTCTCCTTTGCCGGTGTTTCATGATATTGTAGCAAACACAAATTATTCAGGCACCGTAGTTGTAGGGGTTGCCCCAGGCTTGTTTTTTTCAACCACGTATCCTAAAGCTCAACCTTGGGCATGGCCACAAGCACGTGTAGACCATCACAAAAACCGAACGTATGTGCAACGTCTTAATCATCAGTTGTCTTTACCCTTGCAGCAACATTTGGCCTTAATGTCTGCAGGAGAAGAAGCGTTAGATGATAATATAGATTTGAAGACCTTATTAAAACAGATAAAAGTGGGTAATAGAATCCCAGAAGGAATGCCACCGTTTTATAAATTTGGTAGAATGACTACGCTAGACCGAAATCTGCAAATGACAGACCGCACAGTAACAGACACCGCTTTTGCACATACAATTACTAAAGTTTGGGAATTTATAGGTAAAACATCTCCAGCGCCAGATAAAGCGGCTACTATGGCTTTTTTTCTAAAAGATGTTAAGGCTTTTAAAGCGCGAGGTGGCCATCTTATATTAATGCGCTGTCCATCAACGTATGGTGTAAGAGCTGGAGAAAACTTTATGTTACCACGACAAGATTATTGGGATGATTTAGTAGAACAGTCAGACGTTATGGCTTATCATTTTGAAGATTACCCCCAATTTAAAGATTTAAAATGCCCCGAATGGTCACATTTATCTGCAGAAGACGCCCATTTTTTTACTGCAGAATTGGCTAAACTTATGCTAGCTGATAAGGCTATTATCAACCCACAAACCAATTAATTATGTTATTTAATTCCTTAAGTTTTATAGTGTTTTTGGTCATTGTATTAGGCTTCTATTATTCCACATATTTTACTTGGATCAGTAAAAAAAGAATGTTGCTATTAGCAAGTTATGTGTTTTATGGATTATGGAACCCACCCTTAATTTTGTTGCTATGGATTTCTACGGTAGTCGATTGGACAGCCTCAAAACGAATTGCCAATGCTAAGGATAAAAGTAGACGTAAATTATGGTTGCTATTAAGTCTAGTTGTTAATTTAGGCTTTTTGGGCTTTTTTAAATATGGGGATTTTGTTTTAGAAAATTTTGTTGCCTTAGTAAATAGCTTCGGTATTGCTTATACAGCAAGACCTATGGACATTATTTTACCTATGGGTATATCGTTTTATACGTTTCAAACGATGTCTTACACAATTGATATTTACAAGCGTAAGGCAAAACCCTCTAAAACATTTTTAGATTTCGCGTTATATGTAACATTCTTTCCCCAATTAGTAGCAGGTCCTATTGTACGAGCAAAGGATTTAATAACCCAATTTTATAAAGAAAAAAGAGCTACATCTGACCAATTTATTTGGGGTGTTTTTTTACTTACCATAGGTGTTTTTCAAAAAGTGGTTTTAGCAGACACCTTACTTTCGGGTGTTGCCGATGATGTGTTTGGGTCTTCTGAATTATTACATGGTGTAGATGCATGGACAGGAACGTTGGCGTTCTCTGGTCAGATCTTTTTTGACTTTGCAGGGTATTCTACCTGTGCCATTGGTATAGCTTTAATGTTGGGTATTACTTTGCCTGATAATTTTAGGTATCCTTATGGTTCTATTGGCTTTTCAGATTTCTGGAAGCGTTGGCACATATCTTTATCGAGCTGGTTGCGAGATTACCTGTATATCCCATTAGGCGGTAATCGTTATGGTATTACAAGAATGTATGTAGCCTTGATGCTTACTATGTTGTTAGGAGGTCTTTGGCATGGTGCAGCATGGACCTTTATGGTTTGGGGCGGCTTACATGGTGCTTATTTAATCTTAGAGAAATTACAGAAGCAGTATCTGCCTTTTCAAATTACGAAATGGAACGGTGTTTTTTTAGCATTCATCACCTTTTCCTGTGTTAATATAACTTGGGTATTTTTTAGAGCCAGATCATTTGATACGGCGTGGCAACTTCTAAAATCTATGTTTTATTTACAACCTAATGGATTAAAGATTCTAGACTCATTTAGTATCATAAAAGTTTGTGTGGTTATAATAGTATTGTTTTTGTGTCATTGGATGATGCGTAACACATCACTAAAAACTCTATCAAAGAAAGCATCGCCGTGGGTTATAGGGGTTTTCTGGGCGGTACTATTTTTATTAATTGTTATAGCACAAGGCAGTGGCGAGCAGTTTATTTACTTTCAGTTTTAATTCGAAATTTAGAGGTGGTTTTGAGTTATTAGGAGTTATATGTCATTTAAAATTTTAGAGGTCAGTAGTTAGTTGCATATAATTTTGATTGCAATCTATTTTTTATTATTAACTTTAATGGACTTAAAATGTTTTTTTTTATTAATTGTAGAATAATATATGTTGTAATAGCATGATACTATAATAATTAAAGTGTGTTTAATTTCTCTATTGTATTTACAAGAAAAATATACTAGTAGTCAGGCGATTTAAAGCTACTATTTTTAATAGTTAAGTAGTCATACAATAATAAATTGATGCCAGTGTTTAATACAATAACAGCTTAAACTTAGTAAGATGACCAGAAAAGAATTTATGAAATTGTCGGGGTTAGCAGGTGCTTCAGTTTTAACTTTAAACGGTTGCAATCTTTTTGTTACAAAAGAAGCTGTTTTACCGGTATCTTCAGGCGGTGTTTTATTACAACAACCAAAAAGAGCTGAAGATATTTTTAGCTATATTGATAGGGTTCATGGAAATTTTAACATCACAACTTACAAGCAAATTTTAGGCGCTGCTAATGCCTTTAAAGAAGGTGACCAATCGCTACATATAGCAGCTGCAAATGAAACCTCTAGAACTTATGCACAACAATTATTGGGGAATACAACAATTGGCAATCTTAACCGTCACAATGTATATACGGATGAACTTTTAGAGTATATCCAGCGCTCATTAACCCATAATCCAATTATCCAAAACTGGACACTACAAACTTTAAAAGACACCGTACTTAGAACATCTGAGGAAGAAATAAAATCAATTACACCGAGTTTAAGTAGTGATATTATTGCGTCTTTGGTTAAAATAATGACCAATGACGAACTTATTTTAGTGAGTAAAAAAGTTTTTAATCCTTTACCAAATAGCAAAATAGGTAGTAAAGGTTATATGGGTGCCAGAGTGCAACCAAATTCTCCTACAGATAATATAGAAGATATTAGTTGGCAAGTTTTTGATGCTTGGTCTTATGCCGTTGGAGATGTAGTTTTGGGAACAAACCCTGTATCTAGCGAACCTGCATCTGTTGCAAAAATTGAAAATGCTTTACTAGACATTCTTGAAAGTTTTGGATTAAGCGATACCATGCCACATTGTGTGCTTTCGCATATTGATATACAGGCAGAAGTAGAAGAAGAGCACCCTAATACAACAGGAATATGGTTTCAAAGTATTGCAGGTACAGTTAATGCTAACAAAACCTTTGATGTTACTATTGATAAAATGTTGCAATACGCTTCTGAAAGAGATGGACAATATGGTTTCTATGCAGAGACCGGACAAGGTGCAGACTTTACGAATGGCCATGCTGAAGGCTTTGATATGGTTATTCATGAATCTAGAAAATATGGATTATTAAGAGTTTTAAAACAAAGAATTAATGCGCTAAAAGGTGATAACAACTCATGGGTACATGTCAATGATGTTGCTGGTTTTATTGGTCCAGAAGTTTTTAGAACTAAAGAGCAGTTGGTGCGCTGTTGCCTAGAAGATACCGTTATGGGCAAACTACACGGCCTTACCATTGGGTTAGATATTTGCTCTACTTTGCATATGGATGTTAATCTAGAAGATCTCGATTGGTGTATAGAACAAGTCATGCCTGCAAACCCAGCTTATCTAATGGCCTTACCAACTAAAAATGACCCAATGCTTAGCTACTTAACCACTGCTTTTAACAACCATGTTAAAATACGTGAACAATTTGGCTATAAAGTAAATGATGCGATGTGGGATTTCTTTAAAAAGCTGAATATCATTGATAAAAATGGAAAACCAACACTACATTTTGGTGACCCAATATGGGTGTATTATCAATATAGAAGACACAAAAACGATACTCGCACTCAAAAAGAAATTTATGAAGAAGGACAACAAGCTATCGCGAGGGTCGAAAAGCGCGGTGTGCCTATTGCCCAAGGTTATGGTGCTAATCCTTGGGATTTAAAGCCAGCTTTACAGGCGCAAGTGCAGTACTTATATGAAGATGCTAAAGTTAGTCTTTGGACAGAGCTCGATTCACAATTTGTAAGTCGTATTCCTGCTTCAATAGCGATTACTACAATGTCTAAAAATAGAGAAGACTATGTCTATCATCCAGCATCTGGTGAGGCTTTAAGCGCAAATGCTATTGAGAAAATAAAGGGCATTAAAAACACCTGGAACGGCATTGCACCAGATATTCAAATTATCATTTCAGATGGTTTAAATGCCAAAGCATTAATGGATGATGGACATTTGTCTCCCTTTTTAAAGGGTTTACTTACCGAATTGAAGACACAAAATTACACACTAAGTACTAAACAATTGGTATTGAAAAATGGTCGATTACGTGCAGGTTATGCTTGCGGTGAAATTTTGTTTGGGCATCATAAACCATCTAAAAAAGCCCATTGTGTTATTCACATAATTGGAGAGCGACCTGGATCTGGTCATCATAATTTTTCTGCTTATATAACCGTAGCTCAATCACCAATATGGCATTCTAAAGGCAAGGTAGACCACGATATAACACGTGTTGTTTCTGGTATTTCTGATACAGCTTATAAACCAAAAGAGGCTATCCTAGAAAGTCTAAAAATCGTTAATGAACTGTTCTTAATTCATACTTAAAGCGGTTTCCCATACATAGTTAGACGAGCTGGTTTTTACTAACGCGTAAATCGAACACGTTATGGTATTGGAAGTAATAAAAGTTCATTTAATAATTGGCATTACACTTATATTGAAGATGGTTTTGAAGACTTATCTATAAACAAACGAACTTAAAAGAATAAGTGTAGCACGGGACTGTAAACCATATTAAGTAATTTGAGCTTACTTTATGAGGGTTGTAGTATTGTGATTCAATATCTTTTTGAATTTCCAGTCTTCATGTAGAACTCTAATATTTAATATTTTAATAATCTTCAAGAGCTTTACCCAATCTGTATCCCTTAATAAGTATTGGTAAAGTATTATTTGCTAATTCAAAAAAATGGTAATTCACCTGTATCTAGTTTTTGATCCAACTAATTATTAGATAAAAAATGACTAGCATGGTCTAAATACTTTCCATTCATTAAGTACCTAAATTCATCTTGAAATCTAACCGCAGCAAATCCATCTAATTTTCCCCGTTGCACTTCACTTTTTTTGATTTTGACACTCATATTCAATCCATTCAAAGGTTGCTAAATTACCTTTTTTATCTCCTTGTGCATTTAGACATCCATGGCAAAAATTTTTACGTTCCTTTGAAGCATTTGTGATGTTTGTTGTTATAATGATTTTCAAACAAAATAAATCACTTCTCTAAAATTATTCCTTTTTAATATTTTGTTAGACTTCTCAATCAATTAAATTTTATTCAATCTATTTAATAGTGATTTATCTGGTTTCTATTTTAACAATTCTAAACGGTTTGTTAAATTGCTGGGTAAGAAAAAGAGAAACTGCTACAAATAACTATTTAGTTTTAGACCACATTTTTATAATAAAACAGCAGTTTTATATGGGACTAACTAAGCTGTATTGTTTAATGTTTTTGGGTGTTAGTAACTATACACTATAAGATATTGACTATACAAAGGTCTGTCAAGTTATAGATATTACCTATATTAGTACCTTTACAAGTAGTTTTATTGTTTACAATAATGTGCCTTTGTAATTAGATATATTAATTAAAGTACAGTTTCAAGGTGATTATAATTCGTAAAATTATTTTTTGTTTTTTTATACTTCTTGGCGCAATTAGTAATACCCAAGAGTTGCCGCCCATACAAATATTTACAACACAAGATTATAGTGCAGAAGACCAAAATTGGGCTATTTCACAGTCTGATAATGGGTTTATTTATGTCGCTAACAACAAAGGCCTACTAGAATATAGCGGCTCTAATTGGACGTTATACCCATCTCCTAATGGTGACATACTAAGGTCTGTAAGTGTTGTTGATGGTAAAATTTATACTGGTGGTTATAGAGACTTTGGTTTTTGGACTAAAAATGAGTTCGGAAACCTCTTTTATAC
>JAOEWO010000066.1 GCA_028383925.1 Winogradskyella sp. | reverse complement strand
AAGCAACTAATTTAGCAAATAAAAACCGAATAGAAAGTCCGTGAGGACTTTCGTAAGTAGGCTAGAACTAGCAATGAATTATACACGTTGTTCTACGCAGGCTTTTTTCCTAATGTTATGTCTCTGACCATTTGTAATTTTCCTAAATCTGGGCTTTTTTTTAATTCAGTCAGAAGTATTTCTTTGATTTGTTTATATTTTAATAACGAAATAATTTCATAAGGTTCTTTAGTCAAAATCGAAAAAATATACTGTTCGTTTAATAATGATAGACTTAATTCGATAAAAACTTCTTGAAGTATTAAAAGTGTTTTCCAGCATTTTTTTAAAGTCACATTATATTCCAAGTCAAATTTTTTCTTGTCATTATGAGCGTAATGTTTATCTCTTAAATTTTTAAAACTTTCTAAATGTTTAGAGTTCAGATTTTCAATTTCGAGAATCAGTTCATTTATTCTATCGGCTTTCAATTCTCTTTTCCATTCTATTCTCTTTCGATTTGATTGAATGTAATTTAAAGTTTTTAATAAACTGAAATCTTCATTTGGGTTTAGCAATTTACAAATGTCAATTACAAATAGCTTAATTGAATTTCTATAAATTCGATAAAAAAAAGCTGATTTTTCCACAACTTCACTAAAATATTCTGTTTTCTTATTTGATATAAATTTGATGTCAGTTTTCAGTCTTTCAAGCTCAATTAAAGTGTCTCGAGTTTCGTTCAACTTATTTTCGAGCATTTGTGTTTCCATAAGAGTGATTTCAGCTTGCGTAGAACGTTAACGTATAAGAAACGTAGGGCAGTTAAAAAGCACTTTCGTTTCGGTTTATAACTTAGCTAAATATAATATTTTGCTTTTATCTTTTCTTCTATAAACGCCATATATTATATTTAGCGAACTTTGTTAATATACACAGACCTTTCGATTAAGCACAAACGCCCTATGTTTTTTATACACTGTTAGGCGCTGTGTTTTTCGCTCATATTTTTTCCTTGATTCCTTTTCTCCAATAGTAAATTCCGAAAACAAAAGTCACAATCGCAAACATAATTCCGTTTTCACCAAGCCAGTGTTCCGCTCCTTCATTTTTAATTGTTAATTCTGGTAATATTTTTTGAATATACACATTGCTTACTGCGTGAAAAATTACCGCTGGCCATAAACTTTTAGATTTAAAAGTGTAATAAGTCATAATGAATGACATTGATATAATGACCACATAAAATGTTGCCAATTCTAATGTTACATTATTTCCGTAATATACAATTAATGGCCAATGCCAAGATGCCCAAACTATTCCACTAAAAATGGAAACACCGGAAAAAGAAAGAACCTTTTTTAATTCATAGATAAAGAAACCTCTCCATCCAATCTCTTCTCCTAATGTTGTTGCTGATGCTCTTATAACTTCAACACTTCCTAATAATATTACAGCTATAATTATCGAAGATGTTGTGTTTAAAGTTCCTATTCCAACCAATCCAAGTTCTTTAGCCCAATCAGAAATTACTTCCTTATTAGCAAAACTTCCAAATCCGAAAATCCAGATTAACATATAAGTTATTAAACCATATAAAGCAGGAATGAAATAGGACAATCTAATATATTTCCAATTTCCCCAATTCCAATTTAGAGAGGAAATAGAACGTCCTTTTATTTTTAATGTTATTATTGTAGCTATTGCTGGACACCACATTAATCCGCCAATATATATTCGTGATGGATATAAATTAACTATCGTATAATGAAATAGAGAACTCATAACTGTAACAATAGCAAGGAAAATAAAGATTGTATTCCAAGTTTTTTTTCGGTCTGTTAAATTTTCTTGCATTCGAACTTTCAGATTGGTTTGTTAATGGAAGACGAAGAGCTAGTAGTTTTGTTACATTGCGCCTAACGTGATTGTGTATGGTTAGTTGCGTGGTTAAGCAACTAATTTAGCAAATAAATCACAGATAGAATATTCCGCAGGAATGTTCGTAAGTCGGCAGTGACCTAGCAATTAATTATACACGGTGTTACCACACGTGTTTTATGCATTATTTAAGATGCTCTAAAACCCAGTTTGATATTTCTTTCAAGGCTATTGGAGAAAATGTCTGTTCTATTTTACTATACTCATCCATTTTTCCTGTTTTACTTTCTTGAAAAAAGTGATTTAAACCATCTAATGCTATAACTTTATAGTCCTTATTTTTTCCTTTAACTAAAGCATCCTTGATTCCTTTTTGATTTATTTCTGCAGATACTTGTGTGTCATTTGTCCCATTTAAAGATAATACAGGAATGCTTAACTCTTCAATTTCATTGGCAGGATTGTAGTTATAAAAATAACGAATCCAAGGTGTAGTTCTCATTTCAATTAAGCCTTTAATAATTTCAGAAACTTTAGCATCATTTCCAACCAACGGTTTTAATATTGGAGCAATGGTAGCATTGTAATGTATCGTAAGTTCACTTTTAATAGCTGATATTTCTTTATCTGAAGCTGCAATCCTAATAGCTTTTCGGATGGCTTGTTCATAAGCATCTTCATCAGGCACAGGAAAAGGTCTCAGAGTTTTTGATTGTATAAGTGATAATTCACTTCCAATAATTCCAGTAGAAGCGAGCAATACTATAAAAGAAACATCTTTTGTTTGGTTTGCAGCCAGTGGAGCAATAATACCACCTTCGCTATGACCTATTAAACCTATGTTATTTGAATCGATGTCTGTTCTTGATTTTAAGTAATTAACAGCACTAACTACATCTGTAGAAAAATCTTTTGTTGTTGCGCTGCTAAAATTCCCCGTTGATTTTCCAAAACCACGATCATCATATCGTAATACAGCAATTCCTTGTCGGGTTAAATAATCGGCAAGTATCCAAAAAGGTTTATGATTTGCAAAAGTTTCATCTCTATCTTGTGGCCCACTACCGCTGATTAAAATAACCACAGGGAACTTTCCGTTTGTACGAGGTAAAGTCAATGTTCCAGAAAGTGATACATGCGCTTCTTTATTTTCAAAAACCACTTCTTCCTCATTATATGGGTATGGTTTTACAGGTTCTTGAGGTCTTTTATTAACCTTTTCTAATTTGATGTCTTCTCTTTTCAAAATTAAAGAAAGAGCATTAATACCTTCCGTAAAAGTTCCTTCAAATTGTTGCGTGTTTTTATTAAACGTTCCTTCGTATTTTATTCCCAAGTTTGCACCATCAACAAATAAGACTCCATTTTTAAAAGATGTTTTTTGTGGTTTTAAACCAGACATTCTTTGGGTTGGAATTTCAATATTGGTTACATATTTATTTTCAGTGTTTTCTATATTAAAAATAAAACTGATTTCTTTGTCTTCTCCTATTTTTGCTGTTCCATTCCATTTTCCAGTAATGTCTTGAGAAAAACTCAAAACTGAGTATAAGAGTATAGCGATTGTTATGTGTAATTTTTTCATTTTTTGATATTTAAATTTGTTAGAATTTGAATGTATTTCTCCTATCCGAATAAAATTCAGAATAGAAATTAATGCGTTAAGTATTTGTGATTATATGATTATGAAAGAATTAGAGTTCTAGCTCCTTCAATATGTTATTTGCTGAAGTTGTTGCTTTCTTATACTTTTTAAGTACCCATTGCGTAAATATAAATAACACTCCAATTCCTGAAGGAACTAACCAATTCAGTTTTTCTGTCATTGTAAAAACATCAATGCCTTTCATAATTTTACCAAATGCAATAACAGATGATATAAGTACTAAAAAACTAACATAAAAGCTGATTTTTTGTAGTAGCATAAATTTTGTTTCTCCTTTAGCATACGTAGTTAAAGATTCTTTATACGTGTTTTTAGAAATATTAATAGCTTTCATTTTTTGAATTGATTTTAATGAAAGAGCAGGTAATAGTAAACAAGAAACAATTGTTATAGCCCCTGAAAGTTGAAGATACCAAACATCCAATAATCCAAAATTACTAATGAGATATATTACCACAGCAAAACAAATTAGTGCAGCTATAGTTTCTGGGATTGAAATGTGACGTAATTTATTTTCATAACGTTCTTGTGTCATATCAATGATTAATTTATCTGTTAATACTTTTTGTTGGTCAACTTTCTGACTCATATCATTCCAAAGGGATTTCATTTCTTCTAGTTCCATTATTTTTTAACTTGAGTTTTTAATTTTTGTTTAATTCTGGCTAAACGTGTGCCAATATTAGTATTTGTAAATCCAGTAATTGTAGCTATTTCATCATAACTTTTACCTTCCAAATGAAGAAGGATGATTCCTCTTTCAACTATACTGAGTTCTTTTATATGCGCATACAAAAGCGTAATTCGTTCTTCCATTACAGTATCTACCTGATCCATTTGATTTAAAAGAAGGTTGTCTATTGATACTTGAGATCCTCTTCTCTTTTCTTTTTTCAAATTACTGATAGCAGTATTTAATGCAATGCGATACATCCATGTACTAATTTTAGAATTCCCTTTAAAAGAACTGTAAGATTTCCAAAGTTGATACACAATTTCTTGGTATAAATCTTTTTGATCTTCGGTATTATTTGAATAAATTCTAGTGATTTTATAAATAATACCTTCGTTTTCTTTTATATCTTGAATAAACTCCTTTTTTGTATGCATTTAAAGATTAGTTACACTCTATTAGTATATGAAGTACTTAAAAAATCACAAAAAAACGTATTTTTCTTTTGTTAAATTTTTAATCTACTAATAATGAGAATAGTATGTTCTATTTGCGGTAATGGTTGCTGGCTGCTGTGATTTATCAATTTATTCTTTGTTTAAATTGATTTTCATTATTCAGTATGAGTCAACTTTTTATTGCTAAATTCATTTTTTTAATTTCCTAAATAATTTTTATTATGAAACAGTTTTTGCTTTTTTTTTCAGTAATCATCTTTTCCATTTTTATTGGTAGCCAAATTACTGAAGGTGCACTCCTTGTTCCATATTGGCAATCTTTATCTTCAAATAATTTTTATTCTTATTACAATGAATTTGGGCCTTTTATAGGACAATTTTATACTGTCTTAACTATTATTGCGGCTTTAATACCTATTGTCATTTCCATTTATTGTAAGTCAATTAATTCTAATGGTTTAAAGTTTGCTCTAATTTCTTCTTTCTTTGCAATACTTTTTATCTCTTCCTTTTATATTTATTTTAAAGGCACGAATGAATTGTTTTATCAAGCAGCTCTTAATGATGTTGAGTTAAAAGATGAACTAATTATTTGGAGTTATTGGCATTGGGGCAGAATTTTTATTGAGTGTCTTTCTTTAGTCTTTTTAATTCTCAGTTTAATTAAGATTCAAAAAATCAATAACAATTAACTTTCGTACTAATGCACTTTTTTAATGATTATTTGAATTTATCATCGATTTAGTTCTTGACCTTTCTTTTCATTGCTGCCAACATTTGTTATCACTAATTTCATTCAATCTATAATTCCCGTTATTTTTAAATTCTTACTTGGTACGCTATTAATAAACAACTTAAAATGATTAATATATTTATAAAAGCTCGAATTATCCATGTGAACTTTGAATAGTCAATTTTAGCATAATCACCTAAAACCACACAAAAACCCATTAATAAAAACCATGGAGTTAATAGTAATTCAAAATTCCATCGTAATAACATTATGATTAAATCATGTAAAAAACCAGAGAATGCAAATGAGAGTATTACTGATAATGCTGGGGGAAAGATGATTTTAAGAGGTTTAAAAATGTATTTACCCAAATAATAACTCCAAATAGGATTCCAGTACTTCCAAAATATGGAAAACTTACCTGCACCTAAAGAACGAGCTATCATATTCTTTAAAGAATTATTCGCACCCATTGGTACTCCATTTCTTTTTTTTACATATTCTGATAAATTCAATTGTTAAATATTTACAATTAATTATACATCTTGTTAGCCTCTGCATTTCCAAATTGAACAATCAGATTGTGCTTATAGTGTTCAAGTCTATATTTCTTTTCTTCCCTCTAAGTTCGATACTTCCCAAAGGAATTAGTTTATATCCGTTAGCATCAGAAATAAGATCAAAAGTCTCTTTAGAAATCAAGATGTCTACGTTGTATTGATTGCATTGTTCTTGGATTCGTGCAGTGGTATTTAGTACATCTCCAGAATAGATGATATCTTTTTTGATAACACCAACTTCACCTGCCATGACAGAGCCATAATGAATACCTGCCTTGAATTCTGGCATAACCTTGTATTTCTTTTCGTATATAGGTCTTAAATCAGTAAGTTTTTCTTGAATCTGAGTGAAACAATGAAGACAATTTGCCTTCCGAGCACCCTTCTTCACCGGCCAAGAGATTACAATTTCATCTCCAACATATTGGTATATCTCCCCTTCATTGTTAAGAATCGTATTGGTGATGTCGGCAAATAGATCATTCAGTAAATTAAAGTATTTCACATTGCCTATTTTCTCAGCAATAGTAGTTGAAGAACGCATGTCCATGAACATAAAAATTCTTTCCTCTTTTTTTGGTTCGTGGTAATTACCTGCGAGGAATTTTAATAATATACCAGGCCCAAATTTATCATTGACTTGTAATAGGAAAAGGGTTAAAAGTGTGATACCACCCCACAAAATAAAAGCTGTAATTAAAGTCGGATTAATAATGAATCCAAAAGCCGTTCTTATTCCATCAAATGAAACACCTGAGAGTCCCTGTTCTCCTAATACATTTGCAAATGTAGCAACCAAGGTAGTTAGAACAAAGATCAAGACATAAGCGGAGAGCGTTGTGAGCATGGCAAACTTGAAAGATCTCCTCCTGAACAATTGGCTATTTACAGAAACAAGTAAGATCCCGCCAAGTACTCCAGCAATTAGCCCGATTAATATGTTTGTTAGAAAATAATTTCTAACATTGAATAGAGATGAAGGACCGAGGGAATAAGGTGAATTGATTAATGCATAATTGAAAAAAAAGATGAAAAGATTTATTAAAATGAAGCCAACCGTAATTACGGCTATTTTGTTGAGATTCATCTTTAGTTGTCGGGATAATTTCATCTAATGTCTTGTCCTGAAATATGGCTACAGGTTAAAATTAAATTTAAGCGGTATTTTCATATACCATATTTGGTGTTTTATAATCTAAAGATAAGTGTAATCTTATTTCATTATATAAATTAATTGCATTTTTTGCAGCTCCGTTTTTAAATGCTTTACATTTTTATGATTTTCTATCATTACGTATAGATATTCAAATTTGTTATCATCGATAATCGTTTCAATAAAATCTGCGTTTAGATAACAGTTTAAATCAGATTCCATTTTCCACTTTGGATTGTTATTTTCCCATATTGCGTATTCTTCTTCAGATACCGTTTCATCAGGTTCAGGTGCCCAGTATGATTCAGTATAAGAAGTCGCATCTTTTCTATTTTTAAACTCTCATAAAAAAAACATGAACTTCCATTTATTCGATATTTTTCTCAAATGTGTGGTAACTAGTTTTGGCAGTAGTAATTATTCAAATATCGCTACAACTCTTGCTGGTGCTGCTGAAGCTCCAACAATTTTTATAGGAAAAACGGCAATTTTAAAGCCTTCGTATGGGAGTTTATCTAAATTTACAAGTTGTTCTATATGACAATATTCTTTTCGTTGCCCAACTAAGTGAGCTTCCCAAAATAGTTCGGAATTGTTAGTTTCTTTAGCTTTTTTAATTAGATGTTTTAGTGGTAGATCCCATCCCCAAGAATCGATTCCCATTACTTTGATTCCTTGGTCAATGAGCCATTCAGTAGCCTCAGCACTCATTCCAGTTCCATTGTCTGGAAAGTCTTTGGTTCCATTATAAATATCTCTGCCTGTTTTGATTAAAACGATCATTCCTTCTTTAAGAGATAATTTTTCTTTGCCTAGAAAACCTTTGATATCTTGGGTAGTAATCGCGTCAAAATCTTTTTTATGTTTCATATCTACGACAATACCATCTCCATAGCACCAATCCAATGGAATTTCATCAATGGTCTTAGAACGTTCTCCATTTACGGTAGGAGAATAGTGCCAAGGTGCATCAATATGAGTAGTAGAGTGTACGCCCATTTTTTTGATGGTATCATCTGCCCAACCTATAAAGCCTTTAGGGTACAATTTTTTGGGTAAACCCAAAGAACGCAACAATAAACCTGCTTTGCTGTGTGGTTTATGTTTGATTTTCACCCTCATAAACCAAGGATCAGATTTATTATACTTAATTGGTTTTGATAAATCTATTATTTTCATTTTTACTCTTATATTACTGCCAACGTTGTTGTATATGGTTTGTTGCGTGTTTCAAGCAACTAATTTAGTAAATAATTA
>JAOEWO010000065.1 GCA_028383925.1 Winogradskyella sp. | reverse complement strand
TCCCAATCTAAATCGTCTTGTGCTTTTGGTAACGGATTACCTAAAACGTCTAACTTTTCCTCAACTAAATATTTACCAAGAGCGTCTTGAAGCATTTTATTTACCTCTTCTACTAATACGGCTTTTCCGTACTGCTTTTTAACCATTCCCATTGGCACATGGCCTTTTCTAAAACCAGGAATGTTTGCAGTTTTACGGTAATCTGTTAAGATTTTTTCTACTTTATCACTGTAGTCTTCTTTAGCGATATCAACTTTTACAACTGCATTTAATGCATCGATGTTTTCTCTTGTAATATTCATTCTTTTTAAAACTAAAATTGGGTTGCAAAAATACAATATTTTTCACAACCCAACACTACTTTTAAGCGTTTGATTACAAGCTACTTTTTATTGTCTTTAAGTACTGATTGCAGTACCGATTGTAATAATGAAAGTAAAACACTAAATAGTATTGCGGTCCAAAAACTAGAAACTTCAAAACCATCTATAAGCGTATCTGCAAGCCCTATTATTAAAGCATTAATAACCAATAAAAACAAACCTAATGTAAGTATAGTTACCGGAAGCGTTAAAATTATTAAAATAGGCTTTACTAAAATATTAAGAATAGACAGCACTAAAACCACAATTATAGCACCTGTATAACCATTTACAGTTACACCATCTAACACATGGGCTAAAATAAATACCGCTAAAGCATTTATTAGCAATCTCATTATTAAGTTCATAACTTTAATTTTATTTATAGTTAAGATACAAAATTAATAACAGCCGTGTAAAAATCTTTAGGGTTTTCTGCATGCAACCAATGGCCTGCATTAGCAATTGTAATTATTTCTGACTTCGGAAAATGGCGATAAATAAGTGATGCATCTGCCTCACCTATATACTCTGACCGGTCACCACGTAAAAACAAGGTCTCTTTTTGAAACGTAGCATGTATAGGAAGTGCTTCACCAACTTCTGAAACCTGCTCTTTTAAAACGTCGAGATTTATTCTAAGTCCGAGCTGACCTTTTTCTACCCAATATAAATTTTTAAGTAAAAACATACGCGTGCCTGCTTCGGTTACATAGTTACTTAAAGCTTTATCTGCTTCACCTCTAGTTTTTAGCTGTGTAAAATCTAAACTGTTTAAACCCTCTAAAATAGCATCGTGATGCACAGGGTAATATCTTGGCGAAATATCTGCAACCAACAATTTATGCACCAAATTAGGATATTTTGTAGCAAACAACATCGCTGTTTTACCACCCATAGAATGTCCTAAAAGTGTAATATCTTTTAAGTTATTAAGGTCGCAATACTGTTTTAAATCTTCTGCCATAATCTCATAATCAAAATCTTCCGCATGAAAACTACGGCCATGATTACGTTGGTCTATAAGATGTATTTGAAAGTTAAGCTCTGAAAATTGTTTTGCTAAGGTTTTCCAATTATCACCCATGCCTAAAAACCCATGTAAAATAATAAATGGTCTCCCTTCGCCTAATATGTTTGCGTGTAAAGTCATATTATTTTAACTTGTCTAAATATTGGGCTATAACATTTTCTACACCAAGGTATAAACTCTCAGATATTAAAGCATGCCCAATAGAAACCTCTAGTAAGCCATTAATATTTTCTTTAAAGAATTTAATATTATCTAAAGATAAATCGTGACCAGCGTTAATACCTACCTGCATGGTATGTGCTAGATTTGCACATTCTACATATGGCTTTATAGCTTCTTTATTACCTAAACCATACTGGTGTGCAAACGCTTCTGTATATAATTCTATACGATCAGTACCTGTATTTTTAGCTCCTTCTATTTGGCGTAAATCTGGGTCTACAAATATAGAAGTCCTAATACCATTATTTTTAAACTCTTTAATGACCTCTTCTAAAAAACTTTTATGCTTTACGGTATCCCAACCAGCATTAGACGTTATAGCATCTACAGAATCTGGCACTAAAGTGACCTGCGTTGGCTTTATCTGCAACACCATATCTATAAATTTAGGAATTGGATTCCCTTCAATGTTATATTCTGTATAAACTTCAGGTTTTAAATCAAAAGCATCTCTATAACGTATATGGCGCTCATCTGGTCTTGGATGAATTGTTACACCTTGCGCACCAAAACGCTGTACATCTTTTGCAAACTGAACAACACTAGGCAAAACACCACCTCTACTGTTTCTTAGCGTTGCAATCTTATTTATGTTAACACTTAATTTTGTCATTTTTACCCTATTTTAAGTTACAAAAATACAAAGTAGAAGACGCATATTATGGTAATTTTTGATTAATTTGCAAGATATTTAAGACCCTATTATGCAGCTTCAAGATTATATAATTAATGATATTAAACCCGTTAATATAACTGACAAGATTAGCGACATACAGTTGCTATTTAATCAGTTAACGTATTCTCATATACCTATTCAAAATGAAGGGGTTTATTTAGGTTGCATTTCTGAAAATGATGCGCATTGTTTTGAAAAAGCACAGGTTTTAGAAGAATGTAATTACGCTATAGAAAGTTTCTTTGTAAGACCTAACACTATTTGGCTAGATGTACTTGAGGCTTTTGCAAAAAACGACACCAACATAATGCCAATTTTAGACACTAACAACAAGTATCTAGGCTATTACGAATTAAACGATATTATACACTTATTTAATGAAACACCTTTTTTGGCTGAACCAGGTGGTATTTTAATTGTTGAGAAAGGTATTAACGATTATTCCTTCAGTGAAATTAGCCAAATAGTAGAATCTAACGATGCTAAACTTTTAGGTGCATTTATTTCTAAGATGGATGGTGATTTGGTTAGAATAACATTAAAAATTGGCAATTCTAGTTTAAATGAAATCATCCAGACCTTTAGACGTTATAGCTATATTATTGTCTCTGGCCACGAAGAAGATGCGTACATAGAAAGCCTAAAAGACCGCTCGGAATATCTAGACAAATATTTAAACATGTAATTAATGAAAGTAGCAGTTTACGGTCAAAATTACACAAAGGAAGCCACTCAAAAAGCCTTCGAAATTCTTTTAGAAGTACTTTTAGACTCTAAAGTAGACACTTATATAGAAGCGTCTTTTTTAAGTCAACAAAATAATAAGGCAAAAAATAGCACCCACGTAAAAACCTTTAATTCATTAGACACCAGTTATGATTTATTAATAAGTATTGGTGGTGATGGTACTATTTTAAGAGCTATAACTTACGTAAGAGATCTAGGCATACCTATTGTTGGCATTAACACAGGTCGCTTGGGTTTTTTAGCAACCATACAAACCGATGAGATTGCAAAAGCCTTAGCCCAAATATTTAAGGGCAACTATAAAATATCTGAGCGCTCGTTATTAAGTGTACAAACCTCACCAGAACATAGCGATATTTTAGACACAAATTTTGCACTAAATGAAATTGCAATTAGCCGAAAAAATACCACATCTATGATTACGGTTGAGACCCACCTTAATGACGAATACTTAACCTCGTATTGGGCAGATGGCTTAATACTATCTACACCAACAGGCTCTACTGGCTACTCTCTTAGTTGTGGTGGGCCAGTTATAACACCAGACGCTAACAATTTTGTACTAACACCTATAGCACCTCACAATCTTAGTGCGAGACCACTTATTATACCAGATAACACAAGCGTAAAACTTAAAGTAACTGGAAGAGAAGATCAGTTTTTAATGTCTTTAGACTCAAGAATTGTTACACTATCTAATACAACTACCGTAACTGTAAAAAAAGCAGATTTTGTTATAAAAATGGTTGAGCTATTAGACGAAACCTTTTTAGATACCCTAAGAAAAAAATTGCTTTGGGGAGAAGATCGCAGAAACTAGACAATAAATAACTATAAAATCTGTTTTCTGTAAGACTATTTACACCAAATTGTTATAGCTAGTCATAATTGTTATATTTGCAGACTTTTAAAAATTTATGAGGCATCTAATCCTATTTATGTTCAGCATATCTTTATGCTTCACAAGTAATGCACAAATCTATGAGATTGGTGTTTTTGCTGGTGGTAGTAATTTTATTGGAGATGTTGGTGCTACAGATTATATAGCACCAAACCAAACTGCAATTGGTGCCGTTTTTAAATGGAACCGAAGTCCGAGACACTCATTTAGAGCTTCTATTATTTTTACAGACCTAGAAGGTAGAGACAGTAAATCTAGTGACCCAAGACGTGTTCAGCGTAATTACAGTTTTAACAACAGTATTGTAGAAATTTCAGCAGGTATGGAATTTACATTTTGGGATTTTGATCTGCATAGTTCTGGCCCAAAAGGAACACCATATCTATACACAGGTATATCTGTTGCACACCACGATAATTATTTCTTTCAGAGCAACGGAACCTACACATCTGAAAACACATCAAGCTGGGCATATGGACTACCCATGGCAATAGGCTACAAACAAAGTATTACTAATCATTTAGTTTTAGCTGGCGAAATTGGTGCCAGATATGTATTCTCTGATGAACTAGATGGAAGCGTGCCAGATGATGTAGCCGCAGAATCTCTAAGCTTTGGAAACACAAATAGTAATGACTGGTATGTATTTACAGGATTTACATTAACTTACACCTTTGGTAGAAGACCTTGTTATTGCAATTTTTAAATGAGCATTAAAGAAAAACTAAATACAGAAAAACTTCCTAAGCACGTTGCCATAATTATGGATGGTAATGGACGTTGGGCTAAACAACAAGGACTTTTGCGTGTAATTGGGCACGAAAATGGTACAAAATCTGTTAGAGAAATCGTAGAAGCAAGTGCTGAGTTAGGCCTAAAAAACTTAACCCTTTATGCTTTTTCTACAGAAAACTGGAACAGACCAAAAATTGAAGTACGCACCCTAATGAAGCTTCTAGTAAAATCTCTAAAAAAAGAGATAAAAACATTACAAGACAATAATATAAAGCTTTCTGCAATAGGGTCTTTAAAAGACCTCCCTAAAAAAGCACATAGCGAACTTTTAGATGTTATAGAAAAGACAAAAAACAATACAAATATGACATTAACCTTAGCACTTAGCTATGGTTCTCGCGAAGAAATTGTTAATGTTATTAAGGAAATAACCGTTAAAGTTAAAAATAATATAATTTCCGCTGAAAGTATTGACGAATCAATTATAAATAAGCATCTTTACACGCAAAATTTACCAGACGTAGACCTACTTATTCGCACAAGTGGTGAACAACGAATAAGTAACTTTTTATTATGGCAAATTGCCTACGCAGAATTATATTTTACAGATATTTTATGGCCAGACTTCACTAAAGAAGACCTGTATGAAGCCCTGATAAATTATCAAAACAGAGAACGAAGATTTGGAAAAACAAGCGAACAACTCACCTAACTCACTAGTATTGAATACCTTTACTAAACTCATTTGCACATTAGTATTTTTTACATTTACACTTGTTGGTAATGCACAAACTGATGGTGCCAAATACCTAATTAAAGAAATTAGTGTTACCGGGAACACTAATTTTAGTCCACAAACTATAATTGCATATTCTAAACTTAGAAAAAACGAGGAGATACAAATAGGTGGAGAAAAAATAGCTAATGCTGTTAAAACACTATGGAAATCTAATCTATTTAGTAGTATAGATATTTATGTTATTAATATTGATGGCAATAAAGCAGATTTAGAAATAAACCTATCTGACTTACCCGAACTTTTAGAGTTAAGTCTAGATGGTATTAGAAAAGGTAAAAAAGAAGAAGTAATTAATGAAAATGGGTTAAAAACAGGAACCAAGGTTACTGAAAATCTTCTAGCCACTACAAGAAACTTCCTTACCGATAAATACAAAGAAAAGGGGTTTTTAAACACCAAAGTAAAAATTGTTACAACACAAGTAATTGACTCTGTAGAGAAAGAACGTGTAAACATGTTTATTAAAATAGACAAAGGTGAAAAAGTAAAAATTAAAAAAATTAATTTTTCGGGTAACGAAAAAATAAAGTCTAAAAAGCTTCGTAAGGCCATGTCTAATACAAAGCAGAAAAGTCTTAGTCCTTTAAGCATCTTAAAGCGATCTAAATATATAGATGAAGATTTTAAAACCGACCTCGTTAGCCTTGTCGACTACTATAAAGAAAACGGATATAGAGATGCAAGAATTATAAGTGATTCTATCATTTATAATGACGAAAAAACAATCAGTCTAGATATTAAAGTCGAAGAAGGTGAAAAATACACCTTCGGGAAAATTAGCTATGTTGGTAATACAGTGTACACAGACCAATACTTATCTTCTATTCTAAAAATTAAAGATGGTGATACTTATAATGGTGTAGAACTTAGAGAACGTATTGCAAACTCTAAAAACCCTGATGCAGATGATTTAACTAATGCTTATCAAAACTATGGGTACATGTTCTCTACTATAAACCCTGTAGAAGTTAGTGCAGATGGTAATGTCATTGATATGGAAATACGAATTTCTGAGGGTAAACCAGCTTACTTTAATAATGTAACAGTTAGAGGTAATGATGTTACTAATGACCATGTCATCTATAGAGAAATAAGAACACGTCCGGGCGAATTATACAGAAAAACAAACATTATAAGAACCATAAGAGAACTTGGTCAATTAGGCTTTTTTGATGCGCAGCAAATTGTGCCAGATATAAAAAATCCAAACCCAGTTGAAGGAACTTTAGATGTAGATTATTCTGTTGTAGAACAAGGCTCTAGTCAAATACAACTACAAGGTGGTTATGGTGGTGGTGGCTTTATTGGTACTTTAGGCCTATCTTTTAATAACTTTGCAATTAAAGATATCTTTAAAAAAGAAGCCTACCAACCAGTGCCTAGAGGAGATGGTCAAAGTTTGGCGTTAAGGTTACAAGCTAGTCAGTTTTTTCAAACCTATAGTTTCTCTTTTAGTGAACCATGGTTAGGAGGTAAAAAACCATTTCAATTATCTACCTCAATCTCACATTCTAGACAGTTTTTATTCGATCCACAAACACGAAGAGCAGATAAATCTAGACGTTTTAATATTACAGGTTTAACCGTTGGTTTATCTACACGATTAACAGAACCAGATGATTATTTCTTGTTATCGCAAGCTTTAAGCTACCAGCATTACGATTTGCAGAATTATAACACAGGCTTATTTACATTTGGTAACGGTACGTCTAACAACTTATCTTACACCATTGGTTTAAGTAGAAACAATCTTTATACAGATCCTATATACCCAACAGGTGGCTCTAGTTTTTCAGCTTCAGCAAAATTCTCTTTCCCATACTCACTTGTTAATGGTGTAGATTATGACGCTTTAAAAGATGAACGCGATAATTTAGATCAAACAGATGCAGATGATTTTGCACGTATTGGCGAAATAGATCAAGAACGATTTAAATGGTTAGAATTTTACAAAGTTAAATTTAAAGTAGATTGGTACACAGAGTTAGCTAAAAAATTAGTTTTAAGACCTAGTATGGAATTTGGCTTTTTAGGAGCTTATAACAATGCAAGAGGAGTTATTCCTTTTGAACGTTTCTTTCTTGGTGGTGACGGACTAGGTAACTTTGCATTAGACGGTAGAGAAATTGTACAACTTCGTGGTTACCCTAACCAATCTTTATCTAATGTAGATGGTGGTTCTATATACAATAAATTCTCTTTAGAATTAAGATACCCTATTACTTTAGGCGCTCAAGCAAAAATATATGCTTTAAGTTTTGTTGAAGCAGGTAGATCTCTAAACGACTTTAAAGATTTTGACCCGTTTAATCTTAATAGATCTGCAGGTTTTGGACTTAGAATATTTATGCCTGCCTTTGGTTTATTAGGTATAGATTTTGGACATGGATTTGATCCTGTACCAGGAGCTATAGAAGCAAACGGATGGGAAACACACTTCATTATTGGACAACAATTTTAAGTTTGGCACGATATTTTCTAATACATAATTAAGAATTTCATTGAGTGTTAAAATTTTTAGTAATATATTTCGTTACTTTGAAGTACTAAAACTCCAAAACAAAGAAAACTTGGTTTTTTACAATTATTAGAGATGTCTCAAAAAATTAAAATCACACAACGATGAAGTTCAGAGTTCTTTTTTTACTAACTATATTAAGTCTTGTAAGTCTCAATACAAATGCCCAACGTGGTGTTAGAATTGGCTACATTGATACTGAATATATCTTACAAAACGTACCTGAATATCAAGAAGCGTCAACACAACTAGACAAAAAGGTTTTACAATGGAAAACTGAAATTGAAAAGAAGCTAGCTGTAATAGAACAAAAGAAAAAAGAACTTGAAAATGAAAGTGTACTTTTAACTAAAGAACTTTACGAAGAACGTTTAGAAG
>JAOEWO010000064.1 GCA_028383925.1 Winogradskyella sp. | reverse complement strand
AAACGAAGTAGATGTTGTTATTTCTAGAACTTCAGAATTGAAACTAGTAGATGCTAAAACAGGTATTGTTTTAAGTACAAATAATATTCAGTACGGTTCACATATTTTTGTAAAGCCAGGTGCTAAGGTTAAAAAAGGTGATATTATTTCACAATGGGATCCTTATAACGGTGTAATTATTTCAGAATTTGCTGGTAAAGTAAGATATGAAAATATTGAGCAAGGTGTCACTTACCAAGTAGAGATTGATGAGCAAACAGGTTTCCAAGAGAAAGTAATTTCAGAATCTAGAAATAAGAAGTTAATTCCAACGTTATTAATAGAAGATTCTAAAGGTGAAACGATTCGTTCATACAACCTGCCAGTAGGTGCACACATTATGATTGATGATGGTGATAAGATTGAAATTGGTAAAATTTTAGTTAAAATACCTCGTAAATCTGCTAAAGCTGGTGATATTACAGGTGGTCTTCCTCGTGTAACAGAATTGTTTGAAGCACGTAATCCTTCTAATCCTGCTGTAGTAAGTGCGATAGATGGTGTAGTTTCATTTGGTAAAATTAAGCGTGGTAACCGTGAAATTATAATCGAATCTAAATTAGGTGAGGTTAAAAAATACCTAGTAAAATTATCTAATCAAATCTTAGTACAAGAAAATGATTACGTAAAAGCGGGTATGCCTTTATCTGATGGTTCTATAACACCAAACGATATTCTTAACATTAAAGGCCCATCTGCGGTTCAGCAATACTTAGTAAATGAAGTACAAGAAGTATATCGTTTACAAGGTGTGAAGATTAATGATAAGCATTTCGAAGTTGTTGTAAGACAGATGATGCGTAAAGTAAGAATCATAGATTCTGGTGATACAATCTTCTTAGAAAACCAACTGGTACACAAATCAGATTTCATTGAAGAAAACGATAAGATTTTCGGTATGAAGGTGGTAGAAGATGCTGGTGATTCTGCAACATTAAAGTCTGGTCAGATTGTATCTGTAAGAACATTAAGAGATGAGAATTCTAGCTTACGTAGAGAAGATAAAAACCTTGCAACGGCAAGAGACGCAAGTCCTGCAACTGCAACACCTATCTTACAAGGTATTACTAGAGCTTCATTACAAACCAAATCGTTTATATCTGCAGCATCGTTCCAAGAAACTACTAAAGTTCTTAACGAAGCCGCTGTAAATGGTAAAGTTGATACATTAGAAGGACTTAAAGAAAATGTAATTGTTGGTCATAGAATACCAGCAGGTACAGGTGTTAGAGAATACGAACATATTATTGTAGGTTCTAAAGAAGAGTTCAATGAAATGATGAAAGCTAAAGAAGAAATGAATTTTAATTAATTCAAAAGAGTCTTAAGTATATATTAAATATAAAAGCCTTCAAGTTTATAACGCGAGGGCTTTTTTTATTCCAAAATATCCTAAAAGTTTTTTATACTTTTAAGGCTCAATAAAGTAGATAAACAAGGCTCCCAGTTTTAAGGAAGCTTAAATGATTATAAGATGGCAGACGAAAAAAACAATCCTAAAAAAGGACAAATTAATATTGAATTAGACGAGAAGGTAGCAGAAGGTATTTACTCTAATTTAGCAATTATAAATCACTCAGTTTCAGAATTTGTAGTTGACTTTGTTAGTATAATGCCAGGTACACCAAAGAGTAAAGTGAAGTCTCGTATTATTTTAACACCACAACATGCAAAACGCTTATTAAAAGCATTAGGTGATAATGTCACTAGGTTCGAAAAGGCGCATGGTGAAATTAAAGATTACGAGCAACCACCTATACCTTTAAATTTTGGACCAACAGGTCAGGCATAATATACTACCCTTAAGTTTTCAAACTGTTCCCTTATTCAGGAAGGGTTAGGGATTGGTTATTAATTATAAATATGCCTTATTCTTTTTCTTTAATCGATAATTTAAAGCTCCAGATGGACATTTCTCAATTTGTTTAATAATAGTATCCGTTTGTTCTCCGTCTAGATCAATCCATGGTATTACAGAATTTCTAAATACGGTTGAAAGTTGTTTTGCACAAAGACCTGCATTAATACAACAGTTAGGTTTATAGGTTACAGTAATATCTTCATTACTGAAATCGTTAGCATTTAAGCTCATAATAAGTAGACTAGTTTGGGGGTAATCTTGATATTAGAGTGTGAAAAAAATATAAAATAGAATTAGCGCTACTACACAAATAAAATAATTGAATATTTTTATTCAAATTCAGAAGTCATATGAAAAACTATGTTAGGATATTTTTGTTGCGTCATTTGCAGTGAAAACATAGAGTCTGCTAAAAACACCAATTGATCTTGTTTGTCTTTAGCTAAAAAACGTTGTTTAACTCTTAAGAATTCTTTAAATTCTTCACTTTTCACATCGTCAGTTTGTACCCAACATGCTTTATGAACATTAAGATTTTCATAAGTACATTTGGCACCATATTCGTGTTCTAATCGATATTGTATTACTTCATACTGAAGTGCACCAACTGTACCTATTACTTTACGACCATTTAAATCTAATGTAAATAATTGCGCTACACCTTCATCCATCAACTGATCAATACCTTTATTGAGTTGTTTAGATTTCATTGGGTCAGCATTATTAATGTATCTAAAATGCTCTGGCGAAAAACTTGGTACTCCTTTATAGTTTAATAATTCACCTTCGGTTAATGTATCACCAATTTTAAAGCTACCGGTATCTTGTAATCCCACAATATCTCCAGGGTATGAAATATCTACTATTTCTTTTTTTTCAGCGAAGAAAGCATTTGGGCTAGAGAATTTCATTTTCTTATTTAACCTTACATGTAAATAAGAGACATTTCGTTTAAATTCTCCAGAAACAATTTTAATAAAGGCAAGACGATTTCTATGATTAGGATCCATGTTGGCATGTATTTTAAATACGAATCCTGTAAATTTATTTTCATCTGGTTTAACCAAACGTTCTTCGCTATGTTTTGGTCTAGGTTTAGGCGCAATATCCACAAAACAATCTAGTAATTCTCTTACTCCAAAGTTATTTAAAGCAGATCCAAAAAATACAGGTTGCACATCACCGTTAAGGTAATCTTCTTTATTAAACTCAGGGTAAATACCATCAACTAATTCTATCTCTTCACGCAATGTGTTTGCAGCAGTTTCACCAATGAGTTTATTTAATTCTGGTGATGCTAGGTCTGATATTTCAATAGTTTCTTCAATATCTTTTCTGCTGTCTCCAGAAAATAAATTTATATTTTTTTCCCATATGTTATAAATACCCTTAAAATCATAACCCATACCTATCGGAAAACTTAATGGTACAACTTTTAGACCTAATTTTTGTTCAATTTCATCTAAGAGATCAAACGCATCTTTACCTTCTCTATCCATTTTATTAATGAATACAATCATAGGTATATTACGCATTCTACAAACTTCTACTAATTTTTCAGTTTGCTCCTCTACACCTTTAGCAACATCAATAACAACAATAACACTATCTACTGCAGTTAAAGTTCGAAATGTATCTTCAGCAAAATCTTTGTGTCCTGGAGTATCTAGAATGTTTATTTTAATACCATTATATTCAAAAGCTAAAACAGAAGTGGCAACAGATATACCACGCTGCCTTTCAATTTCCATAAAGTCACTTGTGGCTCCTTTTTTTATTTTATTACTTTTTACAGCACCAGCCTCTTGTATAGCACCACCAAAAAGTAGAAGTTTTTCTGTTAGTGTTGTTTTACCAGCATCTGGGTGAGATATGATACCAAATGTTCGTCTTCTGTCAATTTCTTTAATAAAGCTCATGATAATATATAAAAATCGTGCACAAATATAGTAGTATAAAAAGAGATATTAGAATAGATTGGCGTAAAACCAAGCAAAATAAATCAATAATAATAAGGAAGTTAATAATAATCTTTTTTTGTATTTTTGGCCGGTCAGAGTTCAGGATTTTTATTACAAATGTATCAAGTATTTCTTTTTACAGGTAGTTTATTTTAAATGTGACTTTTACTCCCCAAATGTTTCCTACTATAGAATACGTGTTTAATAAGTTGTGATGTTTCTTAATAAAATAACACCATTAAATTTGTTTTTTACACTTTACCGAATATATTTGTCGTTTAATCGATGATATAATCAATTAATCTGATATTAACATTTTGCATCAACTATATAATAATATGAAAATCTCTACTCGATTCTCTATCACTAAAAATTTATACGGGTTTATTTTACTCGCGTTTTTGTGTTCTAAGGCGGTTATCGCACAAACCCAACCTACGTTCAATTTTGCGCAAGGGCCAACGCTATTGGCTAACGGCGCTGCAGATGAACAAATTGGGGCAAAATATATTTATCAGAATATTGAAGTTTCTGATGATGGTTTAATTATTGACGCTGTGGTCACTATTGTAGATATTGTTAATGTAGATCTCACACAAGCAAATAATTTTACAATTGATACTGCTCTTGGTGTAGATGATAGATTTGAGCCTACAATAAATACATTTGATGGGGATGGTTATGTAGAGTGGAAAGTTGAGTTTGTTTTAGATGGTAGTGTAATAGATGCCAATGATGTTGGTATTCCTGCTAATTTAAGTGCATTTAGCGTGGCGGCTATAGATGTTGACGGTTTCGAATATTTTGAGGCAATAGTCACAAGTTCTTATACTTTAGAAGGTGGCACTACACCTCCAACAGATTTAGTTGTTTCTCAAAATGGTGCATATACAAGGTTTCAAAGTGATGTTGATTTTGCTGCTGGTATAGATATTGCTAATACAGAGTTTATTGTTAGAATTAATTATGAAAATACAAATGTTATTTTCTTTAGAAATGGTAGTTCTAATGACAGCAGTGATAGACAAAACTCAATGAGTTTTTTGGGTGAAGTTACGTTTGATATTGAAGATACAACCATAATAAATTCTCCACCCGTAGTCGTAGATAATTTAGGTAACGTAATAAATGTAAATACAAATTTAAACACTAATGTACTTACAGGTTCTAGTGATCCAGATACTAATTTAGATATAGCATCGGTTATACTTATAGATCCGAGTAACCCGGCAAATCAAGGTAGTGTAGGCACTCCTTTAGTAATACTTGGTATTGGTACTTATACTGTCAGTAATACTGGTGTTGTAAATTTTATACCTGAAACAGATTATACCGGTGACGCATCTATTTTGTTTAGTGTTATGGATGATTTGAATGTTAGTTCTAATCAAGGTAGTTTACAAATAACCATCATAAATCCAATAGTTATAATAGATCCATGTGATGCTACAGCATCAGGAAACCCAGATAATGATGGTGACAATGTTAGTGATAGTTGTGATGAAGACGATGATAACGATGGGATTTTAGATATTTTAGAAAATAACTGTCCAACAGGGTTTATAGATTTAGATCAGACATTCTCTTCAACTGCAAACGGAACCGAAAACGGGTTATATCCATTTGAGAGTACGAGTGTAAACTTTAATTACGAGGTAACAGGAAGTGCTACATGGGTTTCTGGTGTACAAAATGCAAGTACAGGTGGTGTTACAGGTGACTATATTAATGTACAGCCAGATAATACAGATTTTGGCAATGATGATGTAGCAACCTATACATTTACATTTGTTAATGGACCTGTCTACAATTTAGAATTTAAGTTAGGTGGACTAGATAATGCAGATAGAGCAGATTTTACGGCTATAAATGGTGTTACAAATCCACCTGTTAATTTAACAGATATCAATCTAGGTGTTAATGGTGTTTTTACGGGGCAAAGTATTGTCAGTTCAGCCGGTGGTGCTAATGCGCCAAACAATAGTATTCAAGTTAATATACAAGGACCAGTAACACAAGTTACTGTAACTACAGCTAAAAATAATGGGGCTGCTGGGAATATTACTTTACAATTTTATGAATTATCATATTGTCTTACACAAGATACCGATAATGATGGTGTTGATGATATTTTTGATTTAGATTCAGACAACGATGGTATTTATGATGTTGATGAAGCTGGAAACGGCACTTTAGATAATAATAATGACGGTGTTATAGATACAAATGATATTGGCTTTAATGATTTAGATGGCAATGGTGCTGATGATACGGCAGAAGGAACAATACCAATAGATACATTAAATGATGGTAGTTTCGATTTCCAAAATACCGATAGTGATGGTGACGCTTGTCCAGATGCCAACGAAGCGTATAATAACGACAATTCAGCAGGTTCTGATGACGGCCAATTTGGTGAGCCAGACCCAGCTTCTGTTAATTTAACTAATGGTTTAGTGACTGAAACAGGTGTAGATTATACTTTAGGTACAAACGCAGCAATTACAGATCCAGGTGACACTTCGGCTTGTGATACCTCTGCTTGTTTTGATGTAATTCCGTTAGGTAATCCAACAGCTGCTTTATTATCAACAGATGTTACTTTAGATATTACAAATACTGCAGTACCTAATTTACCGGGTATACTAAATTCAGTAACTATTGCGGGCGAACCAAACCCATTTACGGGTATTTATACACCTAAAGCAGTAAATTATCAGTTTGCCAATCCAGGTGCTACACGTCAGTATATTAGAGATGAATTAATTCTACAAGCTAATATTACAGATGGCCCAGATATTTTTGATCCCGCTTTAATAGAAGCAAATGCAAATACAGATTTAAGACACTATTTATCTTTAGATAATATTATTATACCTTCAGATTTTGTAGAATTTATTTACAACACACCAATAGCATCAGCAGCGAATAGATATATTGTAGTTACTGAAAGAAACGGAAATAATCAAATAAATATTCAAGCATTGGATAATTCGTTAGCCTTAACAGGAAATTCAATCACAGTTACTGCTGCAGATTATTTTGATACAGGAGCTATTACAGATTTTAGCCAAAATGTTTTTATAGCAATTTATCCGTTAACAGCTCTTGTGCCTTCAGGTACAGATGTTCAGGGTATAAGAATTACACAAAGTGGTGCATCTGGTGATGGTGGTGACGGTAAAGCCTTTATAATTTATGATACAGCTTTTTTAACTCCACCTCCTAGTATAGAGCTTACGACTTCGGCGGTGCAACCATCTTGTCCTTCTAATTTAGGATCAATTACTGTTGATGCTACAGATAATGGAGGTGGTGCTATTGAGTATAGCGTTAATGGTGCTGCTGGTCCATGGCAAACATCAAATATTTTTACAGGTTTATCAGTTGGGACATACACACCTGCAGCCAGATATCAATCAACACCCACTTGTGTGGAAGTTGCGCTTTCTGACATAGAACTTTTACCCGCTTGTTGTAATATAATGGATGTTACTGCAACTAATATTTCAGCATGTAACAATAACGGAACAGTTACCAATATTAATGATGATACGTTTACAGTTGATATAACAGTAACTTTTATGGCTTCACCAGGATCTGGAACTTTAGATTTATCTGGTGATATTATAGACTCTGTTTCTGCAGTCGGACTTACATCTCCTCATACGTTTACAGGGATTACATTACCTTCCAATGGCGATCCTCTTTCTATAACAGTTTCATTTTCTGCAGAATCAGGGTGTACTCCTTTTATGGATGAGAGTTTATTTAATGCACCATTTGAATGTAGTGATGAAGATTGTACAGATATAATTCCAACAGGAAACCCTACTAATGTTTTAGTAGCAGCAGATGTTACTTTAAATATATCATCTGGTTCAGGCCCAACAGATCCAGCAATACTAACTTCAGTAACTATTGCAGGCCAACCAAATCCTTTTACAGGAATATATACACCTAATCAAGCTGATTATCAGTTTGGAAACCCTGGTGTCTCTAACCAGTTTATTAGAAATCAAACGGTTACTGAGGCCAATATAACTCAAGGTCCAGCTATATTTAATCCAGCATTAATTGCAGCTAATTCAGAAAATGATTTACGTCATTATCTGTCGTTAGATAATATTATCTTAGATACGGATTTTGTAGATTTTGATTATAGTACACCTATCGCATCAGCTTCAAATAGATATGTGGTTATAACTGAGCGAAATGGTAATAATGAAGTAAGTGTACAGGCTTTAGATAATACTTTAACTCCTTTTGGAAATACAGTTGTTATTAATGATTTTGACTATTTTGATACTGGTGTAGAAACAGACTTTAGTCAAAATGTATTTATGGCTATTTACCCTTTAACAGCCTTAGTTCCTTCAGGTACAGATGTTCAAGGTATAAGGATCACACAAAGTGGTGCAACAGGAGGTGATGGTGGTGATGGTAAAGTTTTTCTATTGTATGATACGTCATTTTTAGTTCCACCACCATCAATACAAGTTACAACATCAGCAGTTCAGCCGTCTTGTCCTTCTGGTTTAGGATCAATTACTATTGATGCTACAGATAATGGTGGAGGTATTATAGAATATAGCGTAAATGGTGCTGCTGGTCCATGGCAAACATCAAATATATTTAACGACTTAGTTCCAGGAACATTTACTCTTGCAGCGAGATACCAAGGGACGCCATTGTGT
>JAOEWO010000063.1 GCA_028383925.1 Winogradskyella sp. | reverse complement strand
AAAATTTAACCCCTTAGATAGTATTAAAAACAACAATGGCATCATTTTCATGATGCCACTTTCTCTCTAACCAATCAATATAAATTTATAGAGGTCAGTAATTAGTTACTTATTAATTCACTTTGATAGATTTTATTTCCTTGTACCATTTGACAATAAGATTATTGAATATTGTCGCTTTGCTTTGCGACCTATTTATTCTAAAGCAAAACTCATTGAAATATCGATTTAAATTATCATCGTTCACCCAGGAATAAGTTGTCCTAATCCAAGATTTCACTTGATGTATGATTGTGTGAAGTGCTTTAAAGTTCAACCCTCTACTACTCTCAATTTGTGTTATATTATAGAACTTGGCTATCGGTCTATATCATCACTATTTATCCGTTGTCACGTTTGCTTCTCTGCTCATATGATCTACAAAAATGTACTGAAGTGATTGCGCCGAAAAATCGTCTATTTTCTTAGCATAAATTCTTTTATTACTATCATCAGTTAACTAAATCGCTGTAACAGCTTTCTTTTTCTTACTATCATAGCTTCTGCCTGTTTTGCCCTGATCTTTTTCGCCAAGTAAAAATTCATCCACATGAACATTACCATCCATTGGGTTATTGCCACTTCACGCCATAACCTCTCTAATTTTCAGCATAAATAATCTAGCTGTTTTTTCGGTAGCTCCATAGCGAACACCCATATAACTAGCAGACAGACTCTTTATAGTAGTTGACGTTGCATTGATGTGAAAAATCACTCTTAACCTGGCAGGCATTGTGGTTGCACTTTAAACATATGTAATCCGATTTATTCTTCAAACCAGCAAGGTATTGTTTGCTATCAAGATCAGTTTTGAAGCGATCAGAGAATTCTAGAAGATTTTGACCCTTAAATATGTCCATAATTTATCACATTCACTGATAATAAAGATAAGCCTTTATCTACTGGACTCTATAACTTTAATTAATTTTATAGTGTCACTTGTGATAGATCCTAAAAAAAGCAACTGTCTAAAAAGTATTTATTTTTTTTACAATTCTGTTATATTCAACGCAGTCAAAATAACATTAAGTAAGACTTTTTAAACAGCTGCTTAGCAATTAATCATTGCATAAAGAGTTCTATTTCAAAGTAAATTCTGAAGATGACATTAATTCTTTGTCATTAAATACGTTGATTTTGTATGTTCCTTTTTCAAACTTAGCATCACTTGGAGGTAAAACGTACTCACAGATATTTAAGTTTCTATTCTCATAGTTAAACCTACTAATTAAGCTGTAATTTAACACCTGATCTTCAAATTGTATTTGGTCATTAGAACCTAACACATTGTTTTTAGGATCTATAACTTGCACATACAATTCTTTATCACCAGCTTCTGTCAACATATTTTTGGCAACAGTAAAACAAACTTTAATTTTGTCGCTACGTCTTGCACGTTCCATTGGTACTTGCTTTCCGCTACTGCGTTCTAAAACACCCATCCCTAATAAACCAACGGTCTGTAGTGCTGCTGCGTCTTCAACAACGTTAGCTAATTCTGTATTTTGTACTAATAATGAATCTGTAAAAATAGTACGCTCTGCCAATTGCACTTGGGTGCTATCTAAAGACGATGCTAGTAATTCATTTTCACCTTTTAAACGGTCGTTCTCAACAAGTAGAATATCCATTTCTTCTTCTAAAGCCATGTATTTTTTCTTGTATCTCCACAAGCTATTCACACTATTTTGAGACACTTTTAAAGAATCCATTAAACCTTGAATTCGTTCTCTTGCAGAAATTAAATCTTGATTTTTAATCTCACTCTCAGCAATGGCTTCATCGTATTGTTTGGCCATATTGTTAAGGTCGTTCATTACCTGTTGTTTTTCGCTAACTAGTGTAGCCTCTGTCTCTTGCTTATCTGTATACAGTTTAGATGCATAAAATGCTGTTACTAAAAATAATACTAATAAAATACCTAAACCTACTTTTAATCCTGTACTTGCTTTTTGTGAACTTTCCATAAATTGTGTGTTTTTAAAGTTATTGTTAACTGTTGTTTTTCTTATTTTGTTCAAATTTAGTGTAAAAGCTGTACATTTATTTTAAATTATTTTTTTCCAAATGCAAAATCTCGTTTTATTTACCTCTAATGATCGCGACTCTTTATTAAAAGCTCGTAAAGGAGAATCTAAATTTGGTGAACAGGTACAACTAATACCTAGCCTCAATAACATATACGATGATATTGTTAATTTAGATGTTGACTATGTTTTATTCGGAATCACAGAAGATATTGGCGTTTATGCAAACAACGGTAAAACAGGAGCTTACAAGGCATGGGAAGCTACAATAAAAGTTTTGTTAAATACACAAAGTAATAGCTTTACAAAAGCAAAACGGGTTTTAGTATTAGGCCATTTAGACTATACCGAAGCCCGAAAAGTTGTAGAATTAAAAGCTTCAAAAAAAAACATAAGTGATGCACGTAAAATAGTAACTACTATAGATAAAGACGTTACACATATAGTTTCTACAATTATAAAAGCTGGTAAAACACCAATAATAATTGGTGGTGGCCATAATAACGCCTACGGAAATATAAAAGGGGCGTCTTTAGCTAATAAAGGCAAAATAAATGTGGTTAATTTTGATGCACATAGCGATTTTAGAGCTGAAGAAGGACGACATAGTGGTAACGGTTTTAGTTATGCCTATACTGAAGGTTTTTTGAAAAACTATTTTATGTTTGGCCTTCATGAAAACTACACGTCAGACAAACTATTTAAAGTCTTAAATAAAAATAAGCATCTAAAATATGTAACCTATGAAGCACTTGAGGTTAGAAACCAGATTAGCTTTAATGAGGCACTAACGTCTGCTTTAAACCATATATCTGAAAAGAAATTTGGAATTGAAATTGATTGTGATGCTATTGAGAATATACCAAGTAGCGCTGCCACACCAAGCGGATTTAGTGTAAAACAAGCACGGCAGTTTACACATTATTTTGGCAAACATGAAAAAGCAAGTTATTTGCATATTTGTGAAGCTGCACCAACAAAAAAGACCGAAACTAAAGTCGGTAAACTCATTACCTATTTAATTACAGATTTTATAAGAGCCAATGGTAACTAAGATTATCAATTACAACAAAAAGTACGCAAAGCATTTTTATAACTTAAATATTGAATGGCTAAATACCTTCTTTTACGTAGAAGCATATGATGAAGAAGTTTTAAGTGCTCCCGACAAACACATAATTAATAAAGGTGGTTATATATTTTTTGCACTAAAAGACAACGTAATTGTTGGTACTGTTGCACTTATGCCTACAGAAAACAAAGGTGTTTTAGAATTAACTAAAATGGCAGTATTGCCTAGCGAACGCGGACAAAAAATTGGTCAGCAATTGCTACAATATTGCATTGATTTTGGTAAAGCACAAAATTTAAAAGCACTTCTCCTCTATTCTAACACTAAATTAGAAAACGCAATTTATTTGTATCGCAAATACGGATTTATAGAATTAGAGCTTCAAAAAGATAATCCTTACCAACGTGCAGATATAAAAATGTTATTAACGTATTAATTATAGAAGTCTAAAATATAAAAAGACCTCAAAAAGAACATATATATGCCTAATGAGATCTTTGTATCTATATGTAATAATTACAAAAAATAAGAACCTTACAAATTGTAATGCGATTCTAAGTATTCAAAACCATCATTGATTGTTGCGAACAAATGCTCTTCAGGAATTAGGTCTGGAACGATATCTATAGAAATCAGCTTGTCTTTAGGCTGTTCTTGTACAGCTGTTAAAATCACCTTTAATCCTCTAGTATGTAAATCTAATACTGCATTTTCAAGCGCATACAAACCAGACTGATCGATGTATGGCACACGATCCATACGAATGACTAATGCTTTTATACCTTCAGGAACATTCTTCATTTCATTCTGAAAATGAGAGGTAAATCCGAAGAATAAAGGCCCATATAAATGCTTAATATACACTTTGTCTTTGTAATTCTCGTAGAATTCTAATTCATCTTGCCAAGGTTTTTCACCATCAAAACCAGCCAAAGTACCTACTTGCATGCCCTCTTTACATATATCGCTGGCACGTTTCATAAATAATAGCGATGCCAATAATAAACCAACACCAACAGCTTGTATTAAACTACCAAATGTGGTCATTAACAACACAATGATTAAAACCACTGCATCTGCACGAGGTACAGCTAATAGGTGCTTAAAACCTTTAATATCTATAATTTTAAAACCTATTGGAATTAACAGTCCGGCTAAAACCGCCAAAGGAATGTAACCCGCTAATTTACCTAAACCAAGAAGCACTGCTAGTAAAACTAGACCATGAATAGTCCCAGAAACGCGTGTACGTCCACCAGAATTAATATTTACAACCGTTCCTTTTGTGGCACCTGCACCAGGAATACCACCAAAAACAGCAGCAATAGCATTACCAATACCTTGGCCAATAAGTTCTCTGTTACTGTTGTGTTTTGTTTTTGTCATATTATCTGCAATAACAGAGGTTAACAAAGAATCTATAGAACCTAAAATAGCTAAGACTAAAGCATACTCAGCAACTAAAAAATAAGCGCTTGGATCTATAGAAAATAACCCCTCAACTTGCAATACTGGTAAACCTGAAGGAATCTCACCGATAATAGGAATATCCCAAGCTAAAAAATACCCAGGAATAGAAGCTACAACCAAAGCCACTAATGCGCTTGGTATTGCTTTTGTAATTAAAGGAAACACATAATATATAACAACCGTAAATGCCCCTAGTGCTAAAGCTTGCCAATTAAACTCTGCAAATAACCTTGGTAAATCTTGCATCACTAACCATGTAGATTTTGGTGACGATAACCCAACAAAAGGAAATAATTGAAGTATAATAATGATAAGACCTACACCACTCATAAAACCTGAAACTACAGGATATAGAAAGTATTTTACGTAACTGGCTATATTAATAAATCCAAATACAATTTGAAGTAAACCACCTAACAAAAACGTGAGTACAATAATACCCATGGCACTTTCTAGGCTGCCAGCAATTTCTATTGCACTTGCTACTAAAGCCGCCGAGACTACAGTCATTGGTCCGGTTGGGCCACTAGCTTGGGTTGCTGTTCCGCCAAAAATAGCGGCAAATATACCTACAGCAATAGCACCATATAAACCTGCAATGGCACCCAAACCAGATTGTACACCAAAGGCTAAAGCTAAAGGTAAAGCAACTACACCAGCAACCAAACCACCTGTTAAGTCACCTTTAAGGTTTTTAACATCGTAATATTTTGAAATCATAGTAAGAGAATAACATTAAATTGATTAAAGCAAAAACAGAGTTTACAAGAAATCTACTGCACCAGTATCCATATCATAAACACCACCAACGATTTTTATTTCACCATTGTCTTCCATGTCTTTTAAAATTGGACTATTTACTCTAATATCATTTATTGTTTTAAGAACGTTATGTTCACAAACCATATGCACAAACTCTTCGTTTGCAGATGTTTTATCACCTTTGTAATCTTTACTTAATTGCTCAACTACTGGTCTTATTTTTGAAAGCATTGCTGTAATATTTCCTAATTTTACATTATCAACGGCCGCTTTTACAGCACCACAATGCTCATGCCCAAGAACTAAAACTAGCTTAGAACCGGCTACTTTACAGCCAAACTCCATGCTACCTAACATATCTTCGTTTACAAAATTGCCAGCAACACGACCTACAAATAAATCGCCAATACCTTTATCAAAAACATCCTCTACCGGAATACGACTATCTAAACACGATAAAATAACAGCTTTAGGGTATTGTCCGTTTGTGGCTTTACGTATTTGAGCTGTGTGGTCTCTAGCAGTTAAACCATTATTTACAAAGCGATGATTACCATCTTTAAGACTTTGTATCACACTATCTGGTGTCAATTTTGCCTGCTCTTCTGCAGTTAATACTTTTCAACTAAAGGCTTAATTTGCTTTTCTTTTCCATCTTCTGAACAGAATGTTAGTTTTGAATTTTGGTTCATACTTTTAATAGCTTTTTAGATTAATTTTTTTTTAGCGGTACTAACAAACATAACTGAGAAATCGGAAAACTCAAAAGAAAGCCTTTTTGTAATACAAATAATAATCATAAACTATTTTTATGTAGTTAAAATTACGCATTAAGTTTTCTAAATGATTAAAATTATAATTGGTTTCTAAGATTTTTCCTGTTCTAATACTTCCCAAAAAAAAAGATTGCTAAAAAAGACCTTTCTAGTTTTTAGAACAGATAAGGTCTCAAAAATAGTATGACATAAAAACAACTTAATTATTGCCCACCAAAGGACATCAAAAAATCCATCTGATGCTGCAAGGCTTCAATTTAGTCTGTATTGTCTTAACATTTAAATAATCACAATAAAACATCAATTTGAGGTTACTGAAGACATGTTGGTGTTTACCCCTTTAATAATACAACCTAAAATCTAGTAGTTTACACACTTTATAATGGCGTTGGTGCAAGGCTTCTACCACATCACGTATGTTTTCATCTTCCTTAAAGAGGTTAAAGAAGGCTTTATCTAAATTTACGCTGCTCATACCACTAAAGGCATAGCCATAGCCAGAAATGGCCTTTGCACCTGTAATGTCTAAAAAATACTGTGCTTCTTCTTCGTCTAAATCTAGCACTTTTGCATTGGAGAAATGTAAAATTTTGTCGGTGAGTTTACCTTCAAAAAGTTCGGCTATTTCTTGTAAACTATAGTAGTAATCATTTAAACAAATGCTGTTAGCCTCACCTGTAAGGACAAGGTAGATGATTTCGTAGTCTGTAAAGTGATGGTCGTCCATGACCAAGGTACTTAAACAGGTGTCTAAGCCTTCAATAGTGTCGCAAGTATTATAAATACTGTTTACGCCGTATTGTAAAGCCAAGTCTTCTAGATTTTTTTGGGTCTCGGTAACCTGCGCTGTTTCTATGTCGTCAACACCCTCTAAACAGTAAATAAATTTATCTGTATCTGTAAGTTGCGTTTGTGGTAATTGTCGTTGTTTTTCTAACACCTTAAAATCGATCTACTTGTTTATATGAAGCTAAGTTTCACGCAAAATTAAGGAAACCTACTACAACTAAAAAAACTTTAACGTGTGCACTAATGTCTATACGATCTAAACCCTATTATTGATTTATAGTTGCCTTCAACGAATCAATTTTTCTTTGCAACGCTTCAATCTGGTCTGTGTTGTCTTCCACTTTAGGAATGGTCATTAGCGAATCCATTTGGCGTTCAATAATATCTTTGTCCTTTGGTTCTTCTGTGTAATAGTAACCGATGCCTTCGCTAGCACGCCACGCTTCGTTAAGTTGGCTATATACTTCTTTATCCCAAGTGCTTGGGTGTTTTACATCTATCCAAATAACGTCTCGATACTCGCTATCTATTAACACTAAATCTGGTGTTGCAGAACCATCAAACTGTTGTGCATCTGTAGAACTAATAGATGATATAGTGCCTAAAAAAAATAGTCGTTTTCTACCTGCAATATCTTTAATGTAAGGTCTAAACTCTACAGGTGTACTGGCACTCCAATCGTATTCTTTACGCGATTCTTTTACTTTTAAAGGCATTGCAGAAACACCTGCGTACCCTTGCTTTTTAGTCGCATGATCGTAATAATATAATTTATCTGAGCCATCTGCAGGAATAAACACACTGTAACTTAAACTGGTACGCTCGTTACCAACGGGTTCTAAACCAAACCAATGGTAAAGTCCGCTAAAGGCATCAGAGTTACTGCCTGCAAAATCAAAATCGGTAACATAAGGTTGTTGGTTTTGATCTTTTGGCATAGACGGAATTTTTACTGCAGTTTCCATATTCCACGGTAAAGGATCGCTAAAACCACCCAAAAACTTTAAAGACTCTGCCTGTAACTGTGACACGGCTTCTGCCAACGTATTTTGTTTTGTTAAGAAGGAATAGTTTTTTATATGGTTTGGATGTACAAATGTGCCTTTTCCTATAGTAATACGTTCAATATAATCGTTAAAATTGTGCGCTCCGTTTTCTATAATCATAACTCCACCAAAGGATGGATACGGAAAAAAGAACCCTTTCCATTTTATAAGACTTACTACTTGTACCCAATTACCTTTATCATTTTTCATGTAAAAAGTATCGCTTGGCTCGTAATTAAAAAGCATCCACGGATTAAAACGTTGTACGACTGCATTGTAAGTGTTTCTGCTAAATTTTAAAGACTCACCAATAGAAAAGGTAACATCTATTCTATTTTCATTAGAAAATCTTGGAAATGGTGTTGTACTACTTACAGAAAAGACTTCTTCTGTATTGTCACTAATTTGTTGCATTACGTACTTTTCACTTGGCTGTATAGCCATAGTCCATTTATTCTCTGTACCTATTCTTACTAAATGTGGCAGAGATACATCTTTGGTTTCACCCACACTTTCATTGGCCATAGAAAATATATTTCGAAGTGGCTGAATGCGTTCATTTTGTGTTAATGGTAATTCGTTAATTTCGACTTTATTAAGGCTATTAAAAACATTGTATGTTTTCATATAATCGTACAACTGAAAATGCCATCCTGCAGTATATATTAGGCCAAAGAAAACAATTAAGATACCTAGAATAGCTAATCGGCTGCCCGTTTTTGCTGTTTTTCGAAATTTTCGTAAACCAAAAGTTAGCACTAATACACTTACTATAATTACAAAAATAAATTTTCTTAAAAACAAAAGTAATGGTTGGTAATCGTCTCTAAAAAAGAATAACAACACTAATAATAGTAAACCTAATAAAACGGTGATTCGTTTTTGTTTACCTCCTTTTTTCCAATATGATTTTACCATGGTCTATTTTTTGTGATTCTAAACTTGGTTCAGAATCTTAAATTCTATTATTGAAACTAAATCCTAAAATAAATTAAGGATACTATTTTTATAGAGACTTTTAATTAAGAAGCCTATAAAATGCTTATTACATTAGACCTTTATCTTTTAATCGGTCTCGTGCGCTTTGTTTTTT
>JAOEWO010000062.1 GCA_028383925.1 Winogradskyella sp. | reverse complement strand
CATTACGTATGAACGACTTATTAGTAGCTAATTCCGTATCTAAAAATTTCGGAAACTTTAAAGCGCTAAATCAAGTGTCTATTGCTGTTCCTAAAGGCAGTATTTTCGGTCTTTTAGGCCCTAATGGCGCAGGTAAAACAACCTTAATCCGTATTATTAATCAAATTACAATGCCAGATGACGGCTCTGTTTTGTTAGATGGTCAGCCATTAAAGCCAGAGCATATTAGAGACATTGGCTATTTACCAGAAGAACGTGGTTTGTATAAATCTATGAAAGTTGGTGAGCAATGTTTGTACTTAGCCCAACTTAAAGGTTTAAGTAAGTCTGAAGCTAAAGCCCGATTAAAATATTGGTTTGATAAGCTAGAAATAGGAGATTGGTGGAATAAGAAAATACAAGAACTAAGTAAAGGACAAGCTCAAAAAATACAATTTGTAGTTACAGTTTTACACAAACCAAAATTGTTGATTTTTGACGAACCTTTCTCAGGTTTCGATCCCATTAATGCCAATTTAATTAAAGACGAGATTTTACAATTAAGAGATGAAGGGGCTACAGTTATATTTTCTACACACCGAATGGAGTCTGTAGAAGAACTTTGCGATCATATTGCATTATTACACAAGTCTAATAAAGTTTTAGATGGCAAATTAACAGACATTAAACGCCAGTTTAAGACAAATACATTTGAAGTAGGCTTACAGTCTCAAAACAAAGACCAAGTTATAGAGGCCATAAAAAGTAAGTTTGAAGTGCTTCCGGCTACATTTAGAAATTTAAATGACGATATTAAACTTAATATCAAATTAAATGGTGCTACATCACCAAATGATTTATTATCTTTTTTAACACACAAAGCAGAAGTGCATCATTTTGTTGAGGTTATACCATCGGCAAGTGATATTTTTATTCAAACTGTAAAAAATAATTAATAATGAATCACTTACCACTCATCATAAAACGAGAATACCTTACAAAGGTTAAGAATAAATCATTCATTATAATGACGTTTTTAAGTCCATTAATAATGATCGCACTCATCGCAGTAGTTTCGTATTTATCGCAACTTAATAACGATAAGAAACGTACTATTTCTATACTAGATGAAACTGGTTTATTGTCTGATATTTTTGAGAATACTGAAAATACAGTTTACACAAAACTTAACGGACTAAGTTTAGAAGATGTTAAGAATTTAGTAAAGGAAAAAGAAGATTATGGTCTACTGCACATAGGCAATACAAATGCTTTAGATGCGATATCTAATAACATAAGGTTTTACTCAGAAGAATCACCATCATTAACTGTTATCTCTGGCTTAGAACGTAAAATTGAGAAGCGTCTAAGAGAAATGAAACTTCAAAAAGATGGTGTTACTCTTGCTCAGATTGAAGCCTCTAAAACTAATATAGATATTGCACAAGAAAGTTTTGAAGGTGAGAAAAGTTCTAAAATAGACAACGTTGTTAAACTCGCTTTTGGTGGTATAGCCGGCTATTTGTTATTTATGTTTATCATTATTTATGGTAATATGATAATGCGTAGTGTTATAGAAGAAAAAACAAGCAGAATTATTGAGGTTATTATATCATCTGTTAAACCTATACAATTAATGATGGGTAAAATTATTGGAACATCTTTAGCTGGTGTTACCCAATTTGCTATTTGGGTAGTTTTAGGTGGTGTATTATTAACCGTTGTTACCGCTATTTTTGGTATAGACATGTCACAAGTACAAACACCACAACAAGAACTTGTAAACCAAGCTATAGAAGCTGATGGGGCCCAAGTTATGGTAGAAAATCTATTGGGTGCCATAAGTAATTTACCGCTAACTAATTTGGTAATAGCCTTTATGTTTTTCTTTATAGGAGGTTACTTATTATACAGTTCGCTTTATGCAGCTATTGGTGCAGCTGTAGATAACGAGACAGATACGCAACAGTTTATGTTACCTATTTTAATGCCGCTTATTTTAGCTGTATATGTTGGGGTGTTTACAGTTATAGAAGATCCACATGGTACCGTTTCTACAGTGTTTTCATTTATACCGTTTACCTCACCAGTAGTTATGTTAATGCGTATTCCTTTTGGTGTACCGCTTTGGCAGCAGGGCTTATCGTTAGTACTATTAATAGGTACATTTATTTTGGCAGTGTGGTTTGCTGCTAAGATTTATCGTGTAGGTATTTTAATGTATGGTAAAAAACCAACTTACAAAGAATTGTTTAAATGGTTGAAGTATTAACATTATGATTCAAAAGCTAGAAAAGATAGAAGAAACCATAACTGAGAGCAGTATTTGGGTGGCCGTAAAAAGTTTTTTAAGCCAACACATGGATTTTGGCAACGTTAGTATTTCTATTTTAGATGTACTTATTGTTACCACTGCTATTTTTTTAACCACTGTTGTACTAAGAGTATTTCTTAAAATAATTACGCGTAACCTTCCAGAAAACGATAAAGGAAAATTTAGCGTAGTTTATGGTTATTTTAGATGGCTAATTTATTTAATTATTCTACTCGTAACCTTGCATAGTGTAGGTGTGGATGTTACTGCTGTATTTGCAGCTTCTGCAGCACTTTTAATAGGAATTGGTTTGGCATTACAAACCTTGTTTCAAGATATTATTTCGGGTGTTTTTATTTTAATAGATCAAACAGTACATGTTGGTGATATAATTGAAATTGACGGTAAAGTTGGTCGTGTAGAAGAGATAAAATTAAGAACGACAAGAGCCGTTACTATAGATAATAAAGTGCTGATAATACCTAATCATTTATATTTAGAAAATAGTTTATTTAATTGGACGCAAAATGGTACTCTAACAAGAGAAAGTGTTAACGTGGGCGTGGCTTACGGAAGTGATGTGACCCTTGTTAAAAAACTATTGTTAGAAGCCGCAAACTCCCATAAAGATGTGCTTTCTATACCTGAGCCTACCGTTATCTTTGCAGATTTTGGTGAGAGTTCTTTAGATTTTACTTTGGTTTTTACATTAAATGATAGTTTTAAAGCCACGTTTCCTAAAAGCGATATTCGGTTTAAAATAGATAAGTTATTTAGAGAGCATCATATTTCTATTCCTTTTCCACAACGCGATATACACATTATTCAAAAATAAAAAAGTATTTATGAATTTGAGTGTACGGAAATCAATACTAATACCCATTATAATAGTTAGTTGTTGTTTTCAGTTTGTACAGGCGCAACTCACAGATTTAGCAAGGTTAGAATATTCTTTTATACCAAAGTCCAGATCCGAAGATCAATACACCAGATTAAGAGCTTTAATAAATTACCCAATAGCACTTAAAAAAGATAATTACTTAATAATAGGTGCGGAGTATAACAGAATTATTTTAGATCTAGAGGAAGATTACCCCTTAGATAGAACGTTGTTAGAAACTATTACCGTTATAGATTTAAATATTGCCTATACTTTTAAAACTAGTGAGTTTTGGCGATTCGGGCTCAAAGTTAATCCACGGATTGCAACTACTTTAACCCAAAAAATAACCAGTGACGATCTGTTTTTAAACGGTGGTATTTTTGTTATAAATGACAGAACAGACGATAAAACTGCCCAAAAACCCTACCGCTTAATATTAGGACTAACCTATAACACAACAGCAGGTATTCCTTTTCCATTACCTTTTATCAGTTACTTTAGGCAAGTTAATGCGCAGTGGTCTTTTAGTGCTGGTGTGCCAAAATCTAACCTTAAGTATTATTTTAGTGAAAAAAGTAGCGTACAAACCTTTGTCGCTTTAGACGGTTATTTTGCTAATTTACAACGGCCAGTTGCGGTTAATGGTAATACAGCTAACAACATTTCTTTGTCTGTTGCCGTTGGTGGTTTAGGATACGAATATTTTTTTACCAAAAATTTAGTAATTTATACTTACTTAGGTTATACCTTAAGACTTAATAATGTATTGAGAAATGCCGATAGAGATAATATTTTCGAGCTAGATGATATTAACTCTTTTTATATGAGATCAGGAATAAAATTTAAAATATAGATATGCCAAAAATATTAATAATAGAAGATGAAGCAGCAATTCGCCGCGTATTGGTAAAAATACTTTCAGAAGAAAATGATACTTATCAAGTAGAAGAAGCCGAAGATGGGTTAGTTGGTATCGAGAAAATTAAAAAAGACGACTACGATCTTGTTTTGTGCGATATTAAAATGCCAAAAATGGATGGTGTTGAGGTTTTAGAAGCCGCTAAAAAGATAAAGCCAGAAGTACCAATGGTAATGATTTCTGGACATGGAGATTTAGATACTGCCGTAAATACAATGCGTTTAGGTGCTTTTGATTACATATCAAAACCACCAGATTTAAACAGGTTATTAAATACTGTACGTATTGCTTTAGACAGAAAAGAACTTGTTGTAGAAAATAAAATGCTAAAGAAAAAAGTTAGTAAAAACTACGAAATGATTGGCAATAGTAAAGCTATTGAGCGTATTAAAGACATGATAGATAAGGTTGCACCTACAGATGCACGTGTTTTAATAACAGGACCAAACGGAACCGGCAAAGAATTGGTCGCCCACTGGTTGCACCAAAAGAGTGAACGCTCTAAAGGGCCAATGATAGAAGTAAATTGTGCTGCTATACCAAGCGAGCTTATTGAGAGCGAACTTTTTGGGCACGTTAAAGGGGCATTTACATCTGCAGCAAAAGATAGAGCTGGTAAATTTGAAGCCGCAAATGGTGGTACCATTTTCTTAGATGAAATTGGCGATATGAGTTTATCTGCACAAGCTAAAGTATTACGAGCATTACAAGAAAGTCGTATTCAACGTGTGGGTAGTGATAAAGATATTAAAGTCGATGTAAGAATTGTTGCCGCTACAAATAAAAACTTAAAGAAAGAGATTGAAGACGGTAACTTTAGAGAAGACTTATACCACAGACTTGCTGTGATTTTGGTTGAAGTACCAGCCTTAAATGACAGACGTGAAGACATTCCATTATTAATAGAATACTTCACAAATAAAATTTCAAAAGAACAAGGTAATGCTCAGAAATCATTTTCTGATAAGGCTATAAAACTACTTCAAAATTACGATTGGACTGGTAATATTAGAGAGCTTCGTAATGTTATAGAACGCCTAATTATATTGGGTGGTAAAGACGTTAGTGAAAGCGATGTAAAAGCGTTTGCTTCCAAGTAATTTTGTATTTTGGTAAGTAATTAAGAACAAAAACTATGAAGAATATCCACATAGATGATTTTAAAATTTCATCACCAATACACATTAAAAATCTTCCAACGTCTGTAGATTTAGAAGCAAACGAAAAAACTATAGAAAAGGAACTAAGAACCGTAAGTAAAGACTTAGCAGACATACAAAACAAAATGTATGCACACGGTAAATATGCTGTTTTAATGTGTATTCAAGGTATGGATACTGCTGGTAAAGACAGTCTTATACGCGAAGTTTTTAAAGAGTTTAACGTAAGAGGTATTGTAGCGCACAGTTTTAAAAAGCCAACAACATTAGAGTTAAAACACAATTACCTATGGAGACATTATATAGCGCTACCACCACGAGGGAAATTTGGTGTTTTTAATAGAACACATTACGAAAATGTTTTGGTTACTCGCGTACATCCAGATTATTTAATGTACGAAAACATGCCAGATGTAAAAAGTATAGATGATGTAGATAACGCTTTTTGGGAGCGTAGATTTGAAGAAATAAATAATTTTGAAAAGCAAATTGCAGATAACGGTACAATAGTTTTTAAATTCTTTTTAAACTTATCTAAAGACGAACAAAAAAGCAGATTACTAAGACGCTTAAACAAGCCAAGCAAAAACTGGAAGTTCTCATCAGATGATTTAGACGAGCGCAAACTTTGGGACGCCTACCAAACCTGCTATGAATACGCTATAAATAAAACTTCAAAACCTCACGCGCCTTGGTATAATATACCTGCAGACAACAAGCCAGCTGCACGTTATATTTTAGCCAAGATTCTTTACGATACTTTAAAAACATACTCAGACATTAAAGAACCCGTTTTACCACCAAAAGAAATGGCAAATATAGATATGTACAAACACCAATTAGAAAATGAATAATTTAAATAAAACAACCAAGTTTTTAGTTCTAACAATATTGTTATTGTTTTTTACACTTAATATTATTAGTCAAACAGATGAAACTGCTTTAAAAACCATTTACAAATCATCGCTTACCAATGGTAAAAGTTACGAGTGGTTAGAGCATCTCTCTAATAAAATTGGTGGACGGTTATCGGGTTCTAAAAATGCAGAATTAGCAGTGCAATACACAAAAAATGAGCTCGAAAAATTAGGCTTAGATAACGTGTGGTTACAACCCGTAATGGTACCAAAATGGGAAAGAGGAGAAAAAGAAATGGCATATATAGAGACAGAAGGTAGTATAACAAAAGTAAATATTTGTGCCTTAGGTGGCTCTATAGCAACTGGTAAAAATGGTGTTACTGCCCAGGTTATAGAAGTAAAAGATTTTAATGAACTCGCAACCTTAGGAAAAGAAAAAATTAAAGGTAAAATAGTATTTTACAATAGACCAATGCAAGCAGATCTCATTAGTACATTTAATGCTTATGGTGGTTGTGTTAACCAACGTTATGCAGGTGCTATGGAGGCAGGTAAATACGGTGCTGTTGGTGTTATAGTCCGTTCTATGAATTTGCGAGATGATGATTATCCGCACACAGGGAGTATGAGTTATGGTGATGTATCAATTAATCAACGCATACCGTCTGCGGCAATTAGTACCAATGATGCCAATACGTTAAGTGCAGCCTTACAGCAAGACAATAATCTTAAATTTTATTTTAAACAAAGTTGCGTGCAGTTTGACGATGTACAGTCGCACAATGTTATTGGTGAAATTAAAGGTAGCGAGTTTCCAAACGAATATATTATAGTTGGTGGTCACCTCGACTCTTGGGATTTAGGCGATGGTGCGCACGATGATGGTGCGGGTGTTGTACAATCTATGGATGTAATACGTTTATTAAAAGAAAGCGGAATTACCCCAAAACGAACCATACGCATCGTGTTATTTATGAACGAAGAAAATGGTTTAAGAGGTGCGACCGAATATGCGAGAGTGGCAAAAGAAAAGAATGAGAATCATATTTTTGCTTTAGAAAGTGATGCAGGCGGTTTTACACCAAGAGGTTTTTCGTTTGCAACTAATGACACTAATTTTAATCAGGTGCTAGGTTGGAAATCATTATTTAAACCTTACTTAATTCATTATTTTGAACAAGGTGGAAGCGGTGCAGATGTAGGTCCGTTAGCTTCAGATACTAATGTTTTAGCAGGTTTGCGACCAGATTCTCAACGGTATTTTGATCACCACCATGCAGCAAACGATACGTTTGAACATGTAAATAAACGCGAATTAGAATTAGGCGCAGCAACCATGACAAGCTTGGTGTATTTATATGATAATTATGGTGTTAATCCTATTTCTAAACAGTCAACGCTTAAAGATTAATACACTATTATGGCTGGCTTATTTGCAGAATTATTAGAGTGGTTTTTAGATATTAAATTTTGGTTTAAGAAGAGAAAACGTCGCAAATTTGAAAAAGAACATAACCTGCCAAAACGTATTATGATTTGCCCTTCGGATAAAATTTTATTAGTTTCTTTAGGTCTAGGGCTGCTTTCAATTTTATGCTGTTTCGTCTTTTTTTTCCAAAAATAATTAAAGATAATACCGAAGAAAAATTACTAAAAATCGTTATTGTTTTAGAGGAAGAAAAAAGAATTTTTGGCGTTTATCCAACCGTGTTAAATGATATTATTAGAAATAATCCGTTGAGAAAAAACATCACTAAAGATGCTTTTAATTTTGATATTCAGTACCAGCTGATTGCAAATGGTGAGCGTTATGTGTTATTTTCAGTCGGTAAAGATGGCGTACCAAATTCAAAAGATGATATTGTTATAAAATAAACATAATACAAATGAAGCATACGTTTTTTATAGTACTCATATTAATAACCATAACAATGCAAGCACAGGACACCTCTAACACTAAAGCGCATTATTACGAAATGCCCGAATATGCAGAAGAATTTACAGCAGGTACAATGGCAGCGCGTATGGTAGATGCTTTGGGTTTTAGATTTTATTGGGCATCAAAAAGTTTGCGAGAAGAAGATTTAAGTTATACAGCAACAGAAGCTGGTAGAACCGCTTTACAAACCATTTCTCATATTTATGATTTGTCTAAGATTATTGTAAACTCAACGCTAAAAAAAACAAATACTAGAGGCGAAGAAAACGTATTAACATACCTTGAAATGCGAAAAACTATTTTAAGTAATCTAAAAATTACAGCAGATATTTTAAGAAATAGTACTGATGTTTCTCAGTTCAAAATTATTTTTGATGGACAAGAAATTCCGTTTTGGAATCAAGTCAATGGGCCAATTGCAGATTCTATATGGCATTGCGGACAGCTCGTCATTTATAGAAGAACCACCGGAAATCCTATAAATCCAAAAGTGAATCATTTTTTTGGTACAGTAAGGCCTTAGGTTTGTTTATATGCGAGTTATTAAACAAACGTATTAAGGTGTTTTATATTACTGAGTTGTAGATTTGCGCTATCGTAGATGTGTTATTTTAGATAAATAAATATTAGTACAAAATGAGCATTAATTATAAAATATGTATCCTGTTTTTTTTAAGCCTTTCTATGCTAGGCGCTCAAAACACAGAAGAATATCTATGTAGAGTTTTAGATATTCAAAATAAATATCCTATATCTTATGCTACCATTCAGTTTGAAAATGAAGATAATGGAGTTATAGCAGATGAAGAAGGTAATTTTAGACTACCCTTGGCTTACAATAAAGACGATAATTCTATCTTAATTTCTTCTATTGGTTACGAAACACTTCGGTTAAAAGTTAGCACCTTAAATACAACAACAATTAACACCATTTATTTAAGACCAAAAGTTGAAGAATTAGGTGCCGTTGTTATAAACTCTAGCTCTAGCAAACCAAAACTATCACCAGAGCAGATAATTAAAAATGCTATAGGTAAAATACCAGCTAATTACCCAAGTTCTGCACATGCTTATATGAGCTATTATAGAGATTACCAACTGGTAAAAAACACGTATTTTAATCTTAATGAAGCGATATTAGAAAGTTATGATGCGGGTTTTAATACCAATAAATTAGGTTTTATAAATAACAGAACCGCCATCTATTCTTATAAGCTTAATGAGAATTTTTTTCAAGATACGTTGTTGTTAAACAGTATTTATGGAAAGTCTAAGGTGTTAGATCC
>JAOEWO010000061.1 GCA_028383925.1 Winogradskyella sp. | reverse complement strand
TTGTAACTAGAAGTCAAGTAAATATTGACTGCTTAGATACCTAAAGTCAGATTTAAAAAAAACATATTGGTAAAGTACTTACTAAAAAAGAAAATGTTATAAATCTAAAAACAAGGGCTTAACAACACAAAATACATTTTACAATCCTAGACAATTTTTATTAAAAAAACGTCGTTACTCTAAAAACACAGTTTTACAATTCTTTTAACAAAACAATTAAAAGCTATCACTGATATGAGAACTATTAAAAAGACCATACACCAACTACCTGAATATTTACTAATACTAGCCGTACTTTTTTATTGGGTATCTGCGAGTAAGGTTATTAACCCAATAGCCATAGGCCTTCTAGCAATATTAGTTATACAAATTTACACAAAAAACAAAGTCATTGGTTTAATAATACCAACAGTCTTAATCTTAATATGTTGCTATATGCTACTAGCGTTGTTTTCAGAATTTAATGAATTTCCTACATTTAATAGTGAGGCTAAAACATTACTATTTATTGGTTTATCCTTCTTTTTAAGCACTCTATTAACTTGTTTATTAATGATTTATAAGTACTTGAGTACCAAGATTTAATTAAAACACTTATATATACTAGCCAATACAACGCTATAAAAACTTAAAATCATCTGCATCTTAAAATTTAGCAATTAAACATATCTTTGCATTCTATATAAAGAGAAAATGCGAATAGATATTCTTACAGTATTACCAGAATTAATAAAAAGTCCTTTTGAAGCTTCAATTTTAAAACGTGCTATAGAAGCAGGTTTGGTAGAAGTCCATTTTCACAACTTAAGAGATTATGCAACCGGTGGCTATAAAGCGATAGACGATACTCAGTTTGGTGGTGGCGCTGGTATGGTAATGATGATAGAACCTATAGATAAATGCATTACTAAATTAAAATCTCAGCGTAACTACGACGAGGTTATATATATGACACCAGATGGCGAACGTTTAAACCAAGGCATAGCAAATACTGTATCTTTAAAAGAAAATATCATTATTCTTTGTGGCCATTATAAAGGTGTAGACCAACGTGTACGAGATATGTTTGTGACTAAAGAAATTTCTATTGGAGATTATGTTTTATCTGGTGGAGAATTAGGTGCTGCTGTCTTATGCGATGCCATTATAAGATTAATACCAGGTGTTCTAGGAAACGAAACCTCTGCTTTAACAGATTCTTTTCAAGATAATTTATTAGCACCTCCTATATATACAAAGCCTAGAGATTATAAAGGTTTTAAAGTACCACCTGTATTATTTAGCGGTAATTTTCCTGAAATTGAAAAATGGAGAGAAGACCAAGCATACAAAAGAACAGAAGAACGACGACCAGACCTCTTAGATGATTAATAGTTATCATAAAAACTTTTTACAATTAGCTTTTCATTTTTAACTTTTTAATTATCTTTGCACCCAATTTTAGATTAACCTCTGGCGAGAATCGCGAATGTTAATTTGAAATAACCATTATAAATAAAACAAAATGAATTCTTTAGTAAAATTTGTACAAGACGAATTTGTAACCCGTAAAGACTTTCCAAAATTTGGTGCTGGTGATACTATTACAGTGTATTACGAGATTAGAGAAGGAGAAAAAGTACGTACGCAGTTCTTTAGAGGTGTAGTATTACAACGTAAAGGTGCTGGTAGTTCTGAAACTTTTACAATACGTAAAATGTCTGGAACTGTTGGTGTAGAGCGTATCTTCCCAGTTAACTTACCTGCTTTACAAAAAGTAGAAGTAAACAAGAAAGGTAAAGTACGTAGAGCTAGAATTTTCTACTTCAGAGGTCTTACTGGTAAAAAAGCAAGAATTAAAGAAGTTAGAAGATAATTCTAATTACATAAAATTAAAAAAAGAGCTTTCATTACGAAGGCTCTTTTTTTTTGTTATTAACTTTTGTTAATAACCTAAGTTTATAAGTTGTTGATATCTAAAATGTTAAAGTATTAATTTTCATTTAAAATGTTATTAATTTAGATCTAAGAATTAATGTTAGAACTAGTTTCTGTTTAAATCTATTTTTTAAACTATTTTTTAATTATTTGTAAAGCAACGTTCTTTATTTATTAAGGTTATTTTTTGAGATTGGTAAACAACTTATGTAAATAAGTGAGTGAAGCTAATCATGAAATTTAAATTTTACAACATATACGGTAGGTTATAAAATTTAAACGGAAAACTTGGAAAAAGTAATGTAAACGAAAGTGAGCACGAAAAGGAAGGGTAATGTTTTGAACATATTAAACATGTAAATGCATAATATAAGGAAAGACATCAAGAAAAATAAACCACGTGAAACTTAGTACAACCAGGTCAATACATTTTGAAAGGTAAGAAACGTTTCAGCGAAGCAGAAAAACCAGAGTATAAAAAGGTAATGTTAAAAATCATTAACCTGTTTAGTGAAAACTAAAAAAAAATCTTGTGAGTACTGTTTCTATAAAAGCCATGTCAGCACAGTTTAACTGTAGTGATATGGCTTTTTGCTTTAGCAATACCAAATTTATAATTCTTGCACCATAAAATTTTCTAAAATAAATCACCATCATTTTAAAATTCAAAAAAAATAACTAGACGTTAAAAAATTAACTAAAGCAGAAAACATACACTACATTTTATCTAATTGTTATTTTTAAAATTGAGCCTATTAAAATACCTCGTTCTTAGATTGTACTTTTACAGACGGTAAAATGAATAACATTGTCTTTTCTCTCGCAGAAGCTAAAAACATATACTTTTCTAAGTTAGATTTAAAAAATTCAGTAGAAAAAATACAACGCTTTAAAAAGCAAATTTTAATACAGCTTATAATTCTAAAATAAATCCTTTTAACAACAAAAACAAAACAAGCCATTTTCTTGTAAAGAGATCTGTTTTGTTCTATCAAAACGCTTTAATATTAAGCTTAAATAATAGTTTAAGCGTATTTTATTAAATTCATAAGTTTTTTTGATAGTTTACTAGCAATATGACACTTACAAAACTCTACCATTTTTGTATATTTGCACAGCTTAAAATTAAGCATTAGCACAATCATTTTATTTCAACAACCTATGACAAAAACAGCGAAGATTGTTTATACAAAAACTGACGAAGCACCAGCTTTAGCAACACGTTCATTTTTACCAATAGTAAAAGCGTTTACTAAATCTTCTGATATTTCTATAGAAACAAAAGATATTTCATTAGCAGCAAGAATATTAGCTGTTTTTCCAGATTTTTTAACCGAAGATCAAAAAGTCTCAGATGCTTTAACAGAACTAGGAGAGCTTGCTAAAACACCCGAAGCTAATATTATTAAATTACCAAATATTAGTGCATCTATACCTCAATTAACAGATGCCATTGAAGAATTACAAGCCAAAGGTTACAAACTACCAAACTACCCAAGTGCACCTTCAAATGACACTGAAAAAGAAATAAAAACACGTTACGATAAAATTAAAGGTAGCGCAGTTAACCCAGTATTAAGAGAGGGTAACTCAGACAGACGTGCACCAAAAGCAGTAAAGAATTATGCAAAAAAGAATCCACATACTATGGGTGCTTGGTCTGCAGATTCTAAAACTCATGTAGCAACGATGACCAAAGGGGACTTTGCCCACAACGAAAAATCTGTAACTCTAGCAGAGGCAACAACTGTTAAAATTGCACATACAGATGCCAAAGGCAACCAAACAATCCTAAAAGACAGTTTAGGTTTATTAAACGGTGAAATTATTGATGCTACTGTTATGAACAAAAAAGCGTTAATCTCCTTTTTAGCAGAACAGGTTGAAGATGCTATGGATAAAAGTGTGTTATTTTCTCTTCACATGAAAGCAACTATGATGAAGGTATCTGACCCAATCATATTTGGCCATGCTGTGCGTGTATTCTTCAAAGATTTGTTTGAAAAACACAATAAAACATTCAATAAAATTGGTGTAGACGTTAATAATGGCTTTGGCAATTTATTAGAAAAATTAGGCGAACTACCAGAAGACAAACGCGACGAAATTAGAGACGATATAAGATTTGCTCTAGATCATGGCCCAGACCTAGCCATGGTAAACTCAGACAGAGGTATCACAAATTTACATGTACCTAGTGATGTTATTATTGATGCATCCATGCCTGCAATGATAAGAACATCTGGTAAAATGTGGAATGCAGACGGAAAAGAACAAGACACAAAAGCCGTAATCCCAGATAGTAGTTATGCTGGTGTGTATATAGCCACTATAGATTTTTGTAAAAAACACGGAGCTTTTGATCCTACAATAATGGGTACAGTGCCTAATGTAGGCCTAATGGCACAAAAAGCAGAAGAGTACGGTTCTCATGATAAAACTTTTGAAATAACATCTAACGGAAAAGTTGAAGTTATTGATAGTAATGGTAATAGTCTTACATCTCACAAAGTTGAAACTGGAGATATTTGGAGATTATGCCAAGTAAAAGATGCACCTATACAAGATTGGGTAAAATTAGCAGTTACAAGAGCTAAAGCTTCACAAACACCAGCTGTATTTTGGTTAGATGACAAAAGAGCACACGATGCAGAATTAATTAAAAAAGTAAATCTATATTTAAAAAATTACGACACATCTGGTTTAGATATAAGAATACTATCACCAATAAAAGCAACAGAATTTACACTTAAGCGCGTTAAAGATGGTAAAGATACAATCTCTGTAACAGGTAATGTATTAAGGGATTATTTAACCGATTTATTTCCAATTTTAGAATTAGGTACAAGTGCAAAAATGTTATCTATAGTACCATTAATGAATGGAGGTGGATTATTTGAAACTGGCGCAGGTGGCTCTGCACCTAAGCATGTGCAACAATTTGTTAAAGAAAACCACTTACGTTGGGATTCTTTAGGTGAATTCTTAGCACTAGCTGTTTCTTTAGATCATTTTGCTGAAGTCAACAATAATAAAAAAGCGCAAATCTTAGGAGAAGCTTTAGACAATGCAACCGAAAAATTATTAGAAAACAAAAAAGGCCCTTCTAGAAAAGTAAAAGAATTAGATAATAGAGGTAGTCATTTTTATATAGCTTTGTATTGGGCAGAAGCACTTGCAAACCAAAATAATAATACAGAATTAAAACAAGAGTTTTCTGAAATCTTTAAAAACTTAAGCGCTAACGAAGCTAAAATTTTAGACGAGCTAAATGCCATACAAGGCAAACCTGTAGATATTAACGGGTATTACTACCCTAACGAAAAACTTGTAAGTAATGCAATGCGACCAAGCAAAACATTAAATTCAATATTAAACTAAACTTTAGTTAAAAAAGCTTCATTAAAAATGAAGCTTTTTTACTTTTATACAAAAACTATTAATGAATAAGTCACTCATCGTTATCTTTATAATTCTGTTTTGCTCAGTATTAAAATTATCATCGCAAGAAAAGTACACACTTAGTGGTGCTATAACAGATAATACTAGTAACGAGACGTTAATAGGTGTAAATATTCTTATACCAGAGATTCAATCTGGTACAATAACAAATGAATACGGTTTTTACTCTATAACACTTCCTAAAGGCACATATAAAGTAACAATAAGTTATTTAGGTTTTAAAACAATTACAGAGACTATTGTACTAACCAGCAACCAAACTAAAAATTACAAACTAGAAGAAGCTGCCCAAAGTTTAGACGAAGTTCTTATAAAAGAAGATGTAGAAAGACTAAACATAAAGAAACCACAGATGAGCGTTAACGCTTTATCTATTAAAACCATAAAGAATATGCCAGTGGTTTTAGGTGAAGTTGATGTAATAAAATCTATTACTCTACTACCAGGTGTTACAAGTGCAGGTGAAGGGGCTTCTGGTTTTAATGTTAGAGGAGGTGCAGCAGATCAAAATCTTATTTTGTTAGATGAGGCCACAATTTTTAATTCTTCTCATTTATTTGGTTTCTTTTCGGTTTTTAATCCAGATGCCATTAAAGACATAAAACTATATAAAGGAGGAATTCCTGCTAAATATGGAGGGCGTGTATCTTCTGTGCTAGATATTTACCAAAAAGAAGGTAACAGTAGCGAGTTTCACATGAATGGTGGTATTGGTTTAGTCTCTAGCAGATTATTAGCAGAAGGTCCAATAAAAAAAGATAAAGGTTCATTTCTATTTGGCGGACGTAGCAGTTATGCACATCTATTTTTACCTCTATTCGATTTAGATAATGTGGCCTATTTCTATGATCTTAACACAAAATTAAGCTATAAAATAAACGATAACAACAGTGTGTTTCTTTCGGGTTACTTTGGTCGCGATGTTTTTGAAATAGCTGACAGTTTTGAAAACACCTATGGTAATACAGTTGTAAACTTTAGGTGGAATCATCTGTTTTCTGATAAACTTTTTTCAAATTTATCTTTAATTTATTCAGACTATTATTATGGGTTAACTCTAAATTTTGTAGAGTTTGATTGGGAGTCAGGTATTAGAAATTTCAATCTTAAATATGACTTTAAACACTACATAAGCAACAACTTTAAATTAGAATACGGTATTAACAGTATCTATTATAAATTTAATCCTGGTGAAATAAACCCAACTAATGAAGAATCTGGTATAAACCCGTTTAAATTAACAGATAAATATGCTTTCGAAAATGCAATTTATATTGATGCAGAACATAAATTAAGTAATAAACTATCTGTAAGTTATGGTGCACGTTTTAGTACTTTTCATCGTTTAGGTCAAGACGAAATAAACGTTTATGAAAATAATAATCCTGTTATTTTTAATGAAGAACTAGCCATCTATGAAAAAGCAGATCCCATAGGTACAGAAAGTTTCAACAGAAGTGATGTTATGGCATCATTTGCAAATATAGAACCTCGACTAGCCATAGCCTATCAATTAAATAACACATCATCTGTAAAGGCAAGTTATAACAGAATGAGCCAATATCTACACCTACTCTCTAATACAAGCTCACCTACACCATTAGATGTTTGGTCAACAAGCGGCCAATTCATTAAACCACAACTGTTAGACCAAGTAGCCTTTGGCTATTTTAAAACATTCAAAGACAACCTATTCTCTCTAGAAGTAGAAAGCTTTTACAAAATCATACAAAATAGAATAGACTATACCGACGGAGCCAATCTAATTGCTAATAATGCAATAGAGCAAGTAATACTAAATGGTGAAGCTAGAGCTTACGGATTAGAAATTTTATTTAGAAAAAATGAAGGACGCTTTAAAGGCTGGTTAGCATACACACTCTCAAAGTCAGAACAAAGAACACCAGGCAGAACACCAACAGAAACAGGTATTAATAATGGACAATGGTACAACACACCCTTCGATAAAACGCATGATGTATCACTAACCGCAAGTTATGAGCTAAATAGCAAATGGTCTTTTAGTTCTAATTTCTTGTTGCAAACAGGCCAACCCATTACGTTTCCTAACGGTCAATATCAATATAACGGCATCACAGTGCCAAGCTTTGAAGCGCGTAACTCTAGCAGACTACCCGCTTACAATCGATTAGATTTAGCTGTTAATTATAACCCAAGTCCTAACAGTCAAAAAAACTTTAAAGGCGAGTGGGTTTTTGGTATTTACAATGTCTATAACCGCAGAAATGCAGCAAATATAGCATTTAGAGAAAACAGAATGACAGGTACAAACGAAGCGGTACGGCTTGCGATTTTTGGTATTGTACCATCAGTGTCATATAATTTTAAATTTTAAATCATGAAAAATAATTTATACATACTAATCGCACTACTACTTTGTTTTAACTGTGAAGACGTCATAGAAGTAGAACTTAACGAAGCTCAACCACGCTTAGTTATTGAAGCCTCAATAAATTGGTTTAAAAATACCGCAGGAAACGAACAAAGCATAAAACTAACATTATCTGCCCCATTTTTTGATGAAGAAATTCCGGCAGCAAATAACGCAAACATTCAAATAGAAGATTCAAATAATAACATTTATAGTTTTGTTGAAGATGGCGATACTGGTATATATCGCAACACAACATTTGTGCCTTTAATAGATGAAACATACACTCTAACCATAACTTACAACGGCGATATATATACAGGTATAGAAACCCTAAAATCTGTATCTTCTATAGACTTTATTGAACAAAATAATGATGGTGGTTTTAGCGGAGAAGACATAGAGCTCAAAGCATTTTATACAGATCCAGCAAATATTGAAAACTACTACTTTTTTGAATTTATAAGTAATATACCTGTAATTCCAACACTCGAGGTTTATGAAGATCGCTTTACAGACGGTAATCAAATATTCGGTTTTTATTCAGAAGAAGATTTAGAAACTGGAGATGAAGTCATTATAAGAAACTACGGTATATCAGAACGTTTTTACGAATATATGTTTATACTCTTGCAACAAGGAAGCGACGATGGCGGTGGCCCTTTTGAAACACAACCAGCAACCGTAAGAGGAAACTGTATAAATACAACCAATCCAGACAATTTTCCGTTTGGGTATTTTAGACTCTCAGAAGTTGATGAAGTTATTTATACAGTTGAGTAACATAATTTGGGCGTTACCCTTAAGGGTCCCGCTATACACTATATCTTTTCTGTGGTAAAAACCACAAAAAAGGATGCCGTTTTTATCGCTAACGCAACACCAATAGTAATTATTTCTTATCTTTAATACATGACATTTACAAAAACTACAGAGCAAGACTCAAACTATAATAATTTAGAAGAAATGTCAATTAATGACATTCTTACGCATATTAATAACGAAGATAAAACTGTACCTTTTGCTGTTGAACGTGCTTTACCACAAATAGAAACTTTTGTTAAACAACTCACCTTAAAATTAAAAAACGGAGGAAGACTAATATACATAGGTGCTGGTACTAGCGGTAGATTAGGTATACTTGATGCTTCAGAATGTCCACCTACCTTTGGTGTTAGTCATAATTTAATAATAGGTATAATAGCTGGTGGTGACACCGCAATAAGAAAAGCTGTAGAAAATGCAGAAGACTCAAAAACTCAGGGTTGGGAAGATCTCAAAAATATAGAAATCTCCGATAAAGATGTCGTATTAGGTATTGCAGCATCAGGCACAACACCATATGTGATAAGGGCATTAAAAAAATGTAATGCTAATAATATTATCACCTCATGTATTACCTGTAATCAAGATAGTCCATTATCTCTTACCGCTAAATATCCTATAGAAGTAATTGTAGGACCCGAGTTTTTAACAGGAAGTTCTAGAATGAAAGCTGGAACGGCACAAAAGTTAGTCCTTAATATGATAACTACAACCGCTATGATACAATTGGGTAAAGTTAAAGGAAACAAAATGGTAGATATGCAACTAAGCAATGACAAACTATTTATTAGAGGCATAAAAATGATAATGGAAGAATTAAATACTTCTGAAGAAAAAGCTAAAAAATTATTACATAAATATAAAAATGTAAGAGAAAGTATTAAATATGGACGATAAAAATAGAACAGATAAAGACATTTTAGTTAAAGGATTAAAACAAATGGGAATTTGTCTAATACTAATGTTTACTGGCCCAACACTTCTGCATCTAACATTAGACAATAAAGAGAAGTCGCTATATATACCCTTACTAATTGTTTCAATCATTCTATGTATTTCTGCTGTTGTGATTCTTTTCATTGGTATAAACACAGTGCTAAA
>JAOEWO010000060.1 GCA_028383925.1 Winogradskyella sp. | reverse complement strand
TTTTACAGCATCTGCACCAGCTTCAACTAAATATTTAGCAGCTTCGCCAGTTGCTATATTACCAACAATAACATCTAAATCTGGAAATTGTTTTTTTATAGCTTTTAAAATCGTCACTACACCAACTGTATGGCCATGTGCTGTATCTATTACTACAGCATCTACACCTGCGTTTACAAGTGCTTCTGCTCTATCTACAGCATCACCAGTAACACCAATTGCAGCAGCAACTCTTAATCTACCATAAGTATCTTTATTGGCAATAGGTTTTTGCGTTACTTTAGTAATATCTCTAAAGGTTATTAAACCTTCTAATTTATAATTAGCATCTACAATAAGTAGTTTTTCAATTTTATGCTTTTGAAGTATTTTTTCAGCATCTTTTAATGATGTACCCACTGCTGCAGTAACCAAGTTTTCACTGGTCATAACTTCTACTATTGGCCTTTCATTTTTATGCTCAAATCTTAAATCTCTATTGGTTACAATACCTTTTAATGTACCGTCTTGGTCTACAATAGGAATGCCACCAATACTGTGCTCTGCCATGCTTCTGTTAGCATCTGCAACTGTAGCTGTTAAAGGTAATGTTACAGGATCTATAATCATACCACTCTCGGCACGTTTTACACGTCTTACTTTTGCGGCTTGGTCTGCAATAGTCATGTTTTTATGCAAAACACCAATACCACCTTCTTGCGCCATAGCTATTGCCATTTTGCTTTCGGTAACTGTATCCATAGCTGCAGAAACTACAGGTATGTTAATAGTGATATTTTTAGTGAATTTTGTTTGAATATTAACTTCTCTTGGAAGAACTTCAGAAAAAGCTGGTACTAATAGTACGTCATCGTAGGTAAGTCCTTCACCTAAGATTTTATTTTCGTGTGCTGTCATGGCAATTAAGATATAATTGCGTGCAAAGATAAGGTTTTTTTCTACATTATAATTTATTATAAAACGCTAAATAATTTATAAGAAGTCAGTAGTTACATACACACTAAAAATTAATTATAATTAATTAACCCTATGCTATTTGAATTATTGATAATTGTCCGTTCGAGCGCAGTCGAGAACTATTAATATACTTCTTGTAGGTTTCGACTACGCTCAAACAGACAGTAGCTAATTAATTATAAATTACCATTAGTAACTATCTACTAATCTCTGTAATTTATACTGATCATTACGATTTAAATACCTCACTGCTTCTAAAAATAGAATACTCTAAATTTTAAATTTTTAATTCTAAGGTCATGTAATAACTTCTTGGTAAAGCCGGAATAATACCTGGACCAGGATATCCTGTTGCGCGTTGTGTAAAATATTGTTCGTTCAATAAATTATTGACTCCAGTTTCAATAGTCCATTTTCTGTAACGATAGGATAGTGATAAATCAAAAACAGAATAGGCTGGTATAGATCCAATAATACCACTTACATTATCACCCAAATCTTGAGGTGCATTTGAAGCGTCTGTAAATTGAGATGATAAATAGGAATATTGAAAATCGACTAAAAAATTCTTATACCCCGTTTTAAGACCTGTTCTTAAGTTAAGATTTGGTACAAATGGTAATTCGTTACCTTCTACACCTGGCACTTCAGACTTGGTAAATTGAGACTCAATAACGGCTAAGTTAATGTAATAGTTAAAACGGTATTCATCTTTATTTTTAAAGAAGGTCTCTCTTAAATTCCAATCTATTAAACCCTCAAAACCATAGGTTAATGCGGTACCTATATTACCTCTAAAACGTACAATACGACCATTTTCAACTTCATTACCAAAAGCATCTATTCTGATTGCTGTTCGTAATACCTCATCAATACGATCTCTATAAAGTAAACCAAATACGTTAGCATCATATGATACTAATTTTTTGTAGCTCCCTCTAACACCAAAATCTGCTGTAAATCCGCTTTCATCTTTAATATTAGGGTCGACTTGCAATGCAGGATTAATAACACGGATATCGCTAAAAGTGACCGAACGGTAATTCTGTGAAAAATTACCATACATTTCAAAATTCTCATTGGGTTTATAGCCTACACCAATACCTAAAAGTAGAATGTTACGTTCGCGCGTGCGGTTGTCTTCAAATGTTGAATCTAATAATGGATTGCCTGCTAAATCTCTATTTACAGCGCGAAAGGTACCTTCACTTTCGGTTTTAATATATTCGAAACGCACACCTGGTGTTACAGATAATTTATCGGACAGATAAAAAATATTTTCAGCAAAAAAGGCCGCATTTAAATTTGGAAAATCAAAATCGGATTGTCGCAACTCGTTAGGCAAATCTTGAACGTTATAATCTATAAAATTAAAATTAGCATCATTACCATTTGTTCCCGGACCTTGTCGTTCTTCATTAAAGGCTTGGTAATATTTACTCCCTACTAATAGAATTGATTTTTTAGAACCGATTGTATAGTTTTTTAAATAACGTAATTCTGCTCCCCAATTTCTAAAATTACCCACTTGTAAATCGCGTGGCTCGTCTAAATCATCGACTTGAGAGACACGATTGGTTCTAAAACTGATGGCACTTCGTGAAGAATTCATTCCAAATAAAATGGCATTAAATTCTTCATCTTCAGAAAATTTATGGTTGATTTTTGCGGTTAATAAATTCCAATTGACTTTAAACCAATTCCTGGTTCTATTACTAAAGGTTGGGTCTTGGTAAAACTGCACATCTGTTAATCCGCCAGGCTGCTGCGCCGTGTAACTCAAATGCGTGTATTCTAAACCTATAGTTGTTTTGTCTGATAGTTTATAATTTAAATCTGTAAAAGCACTAAAGGCCTCTAAACTCATATTTGCTCGAGGTGCTTGGTCAAAATTATTTTTATAAGACACATAACTATAATGACTAAACTTACCGTTAGTACCACTAAAACTATTAAATGTTGAAAAGCCTGAATTGGTATCCCAACTCTGACGTGTTACAATCTCTATTGGTTTTTCGGATGGTGATCTTAGTTTAAAATTAAGTAAACCACCAAATTGCGTTCCGTATTGTAACGATGCGGCACCTCTTAGCACTTCAATTTCTTCTAAAGCTTCTGCTGGTGGTGTATAATAACTTTCAGGATAACCTAAAACATCTGCACTGATGTCGTAACCATTTTGCCTGGTATTAAAGTTTGCCGTTCGGTTTGGGTCTAAGCCACGACCACCAATTGAGAGTTGCAAACCGCTGTTGGTACTCTCGTAAATATTAAGTCCTACCACTTGCGAAAACACTTGGCGCGCATTACTATTACTCTTATTACCGACCATTTGGCTAACTAATACGACTTCGTTTTTCTTACCAGCATAAATGCTTGTACCTTCTGCATCTTTAGCTCGTTTTAGATCGAAAATAGCACGACGTTTAGCTTGTATGACCACTTCTGAAAGTTGGTTGTATTTTTCAACTTTTACAGAAACAATTTTATCTGCAGTGATGACAAATGTTTTTTTGTACCAAGCATAATCGTCATTGTAAAACACAATAGCGTGTGCACCTGCTTTTAAATTTTCTAATATAAAATACCCATTAGCATCTGTAGTGGTTTCTTTTCCTGAAGTGGTATCGAATACTTGAATATAACTAATTGTAGCTTCAGATTTAGCATCTAAAACAGTACCAGACAGTTTGTATTGTGCGTGAGATATGAAACCGCAAACACATAGTAGATAAATAGTTAATCTTTTAAAATCCATAAATTTCATCATTAAAAGGCAGAATCCAATCTTTATGTTTCCAACTGTCTTTTATTTTGGTTAAATCAGTATTTGGGTCAATAAATCGCTGACTTAAACGTCCGTTTAGCGAAATATAACTCTCTACATAGACTTCAGGGTTTTTAATACCTTTAGTTCTAAAATGGCCTTCTAAAAATGTTGCAAATTGTAAAATAAAGTCGGCTTGTGTGCGTAATTGTTTTTCTTGGTATGAGGTTAAAAACTGAGAATGATCTACATAAAACCAGTTTTTAGTTTCAGGATTTACAATTTTGTATTGCACATAACCGCCTTTTTCCATGAGCATCACACGCCACGAAAAACGATAACCTTCTTCGGTCCAAAACAATTCATCTGGATACATTAAATACCGAAAAGGGAATAGAAATTGAAGTGTAAAAAATACGACTAACAAACCTGTAATAATTCTATTTTTTACATTCGGCATCCATTCTAAAATCACATTTTTCGGTTGGTCTTTAAGTCTGAAAAATCGTCTTAAAACTGAAATGATTTTTTCGTGAAAAGCGGAATCAAAAAAGATTAGAGTTGATAAAATCATCACGTAAGGAAAAATACCTATTGGAAAAAGTACACGTGTTAATATATGAAATACCACAACCAAAACAAAGGCGAATACGCGTGTTCGTTTATAAAATAGCAGAAACGGAATAGACAAATCATACAACATACCGCTCCAACTCATAAGATAATGCATCCACTGTTTTTGAAACAAGTCACCGAGTAATGGCAAATCGTAAAGTGATGGTAGCCAGATTTGTAAAGGCATAGCTCTTAGCAACCAATCTGAATTTAACTTGGCTAAACCTGCATAGAAATACACAATAAACAGCATCAACTGAATCACCAAAATGTTATATCGTGGAATGTGTGTAAACGCTAGTTTTGGCTCTCGCTTTGCATCTATTGAAAAATAACGATGCGCAGGCAAAAAGATAAGTAAAAAACCAATGATACTTACAAAATAGTAATGATTGAGATAGTAGGTTTTATCGATAAGCTCACAATACGTAAAACTTAAGAAAAACAAGACCGTACTTAATCTGTATTTATAACCTAATACAATGCCGAGTGATGCTGATAATGTTATAGCATAGAGGAGATAGGTATATATACCAAAATCTTTTACAAACTCAAAACCAAAATATTTAAAATGAAATGTGGGATTGATGTAATACGTTTCTACCCAGTTTTGCGATAAAAACCGCAACGTAGAAAACAGCATAAGACACCCAAATATAATCCGAAAGACCGCAAGTGGAGCGGCCTTTACAGGTTGTTTTAAATATGTAGTTATGGTATTTAACACAAGTTAATCTCCGTCGTTACTTTCAAAAGCAATATTAATATTTAGTGCAGACATCATATCTGACTTTAAAAATACAACATTACCTTGAAGCGCTTCAAACGCTTCTAACATAGGTAAATTATTTGTATTTATCTGCTCATAAAAATTAGTGTTAAGGGCAGATATTAAATCTCTAGACGTATTAAATTGATTATTAATGAGTAATGATAAATCGTCACCTTCTTTCATAGTATTTAAAAAATCTAAGTAACTTTCTAAACTTTCAACCGTAGTGGTTTGATTGTAAATAGTACCTCTAAAGAAATTCTGTAACGCATCTAATGCTGCTAAGCATAAGTTTTTAGACAGATCTTTATTATAAAAGGCTTCAACGTTTTCTGGTGTTTGCATACCTGCAGAAAAGACACCTGCTGGTGTTCCTATTTTACCGTTTCTAAAGAAGACTTCATAATACTTCATGTACTCATTTACCAAAACATTAGTAGAACTATTAGCCGTATTTCCGCTATTATTTATAAATGTTGCTCTATAATCTCCTTCCCAATCTATAACTACTTCATTAGTTAAGGCATCAATACGGTTTACAACATCTGTTACATACGTCAAATAATTATTAGCATTGGCGTTTGTAGTGTAAAACTGAAGAATTTCAGCATCTGTTTCTGCTAAGCCAAATAACAAATAATCTAAAGCAGGAAAGCCTTGTTCATCTTTTCTATTAATGTCTTGTAGGGCATAATTTCCTGAGTTAATATTTGCATCAATATTTGTAGCATTTGTTGGATAAATATTTAAAAAACTTCTTAAAAAAGTAGACTGAGCCGGACCAATATTAAACATAGACACATTTTGCCATGTTGTATATGCAGTTTCCCAAGTTTGACGCAGTGTACTAAAATTAGCTTCATTTGGTGCTATTGCAAAAGCATCTGAAGCTGTTTTTAACGCAGCTACTTTTGTATTAAAATCCTGATATGCAGGGATAATTAAGTTGTCTGCCCAATTGGCTAACATCACTTGTCTATCGAAACTGTCTGCATAGTTATCATTTACCGAATCATCATCACTGCAACTGTAAACTCCTACAGAACATAAGATAATAAATGAAAAAATAAGTTTTAAAGATTTCATAGGTTTTGTTTTTATAGTAACTGAAAATCACTTGACAGTGATTTTCTGTTTATATTATAATATAGATTATGGGTTATTATTAACGTAAAAACTTGTAATCTCTGCATCGGTAAAACCATAGATGTTTTGTAAGTCACCAATAACAGTATCTAAATTTGAAAATAAAGCTACTTCATTTAAAAATCTATGACTCTCAGGGTTTAAACCTTCTACTGCTAAAAAGTTTGCTAAAACACTATCAATTTGTGTATCTGTAATCATTTTATCTGATAAACCTTTAAAACCATGTGCAAATGCTACACCCTCTGCATAAGCATGCATAGCATTACCTAAAGCAACGTCTTTATCGGGACCATCAGCAAGCGCAAATGCAGCAGTTAATAGATCTTTTGTGGCGTTACAATAGTAAATTACTGTTGCAAAGTTAGACATTTCCCAATTCATTAAAAAATCTGAGAGCGCTTCATCTCTAATAGCATTAAATTCGCTACCAGCTTCTATAGCTGCTTTAGCTGTAATTAGATTATTTTTAATATCGAAGAAAAAACCAGTTTCTGCTAAAAGGTTAGAACGCCTTCTAGAATAGGTTGCTGCAGAAGTAGTCGAAGACGGGTTAAAAGTGATGTCTGTACCATGAATTTCCACTAATTTATCAATAACCCCAGCATCTGTAAGGTCACCATTAATTACAGTTAATGCGTGATTGTATAAAGCAGAACCAAAAGATCCCTTTTCTACCATTTGCTCTAGTTCTAAACCGTACTCGTCTAACAAACGCGTACCTAAAAGACCACCTTCTTGTCCCATTACTGGCATATTACCAAAACCAGGGTTTTGAAAACGATCTACCGAGTTTGCAGAGTTTACCAATTGTACCAACCACTCGGTTACTAAGGTTCTGTAATTTGGCAACGTTACCGCTGATAATGTTGTAGGATAAGCAATAAGATCTACCGTTAGAGATTGCGCATTAGATTCCGCAGCATTTAAAGCAGAAGTTACTGTTGACAACTCGTTAATGACAGTATTTTCTGCAACGACATTAGCATCAAAATCAACCGAAATATATTCAGTAGGAATATTTAATGTTGGTGATGATGAACTTTCATCATCGCTAGAACAAGAGGTAAATAGAGCTCCTGCTACAAATAAACTTAAGACTATTTTACTTTTCATTTTAATCATTTTTAAATCGTTTCGTTATTCTTATTAAGACTTGTTATAAATAATTTATGCAAAAATAATACTGTAAGTTAATTCTACAAAGTTTATTTAGATTAATTTTAAATAAACTTTTAAAACTCTGTATTTCAGTATTTTATAAACGAAACAAAATGAATCAAAAAAAGAATACACTTAAAAAAGACCACAAATAAGTGATTTATTTTCAAGGTGTTAAGTGTAAAATAAGACCAAATTCTAAAAAAAATGAATGATTTAAAGATTAATGAAAAGCACTAAAAATTTTAGTCGCTTCGTTGTAAGAACTCTCAAAACACATCGCATTTAGATCGTGTGCTTTTTTCTGTGTGAAGTAGGATAGCATTTTTTCGGTAGGCATATTACCTGTTAACACATCTTTTGCCATTGGGCAACCACCAAACCCTTGAATGGCACCATCAAAACGACAACAACCTGCGGAGTATGCTGCATCAATTTTTTCAAACCACGTGGTTGGTGTGGTGTGTAAGTGCGCACCGAATTCAATATTTGAATACGATGGGATTAAATTAGAGAATAAGTACTCTATATTTTCAGGATCTGAACTTCCTATGGTATCGCTTAAAGATAAAATTTTTACGCCCATTTTTGATAAACGCTCGATCCACTCACCTACAATATCCACATTCCAAGGATCACCATACGGATTACCAAAACCCATTGAAATATAAACGACCACTTCCTTACTGGTCTTATTGGCAATTTCTAAGATTTCTGAAAGTGTTACCACAGATTGCGCAATGGTTTTATGCGTATTACGCATTTGAAAATTCTCAGAAATTGAAAACGGAAAACCTAAATAATCAATTTCAGAATATTTTGAAGAATCTGTTGCGCCTCTTGTATTGGCTATAATAGCGAGTAGTTTACTTTTGGTTTTACTTAAATCTAATTGTGCCAAAACTTCAGCCGTATCTACCATTTGCGGAATCGCTTTTGGTGAGACAAAGCTTCCAAAATCTATAGTATCAAAACCAACACGCAACAAAGACTGAATGTACTGTACCTTCTGTGCCGTAGGAATAAAATCCTTAATGCCTTGCATGGCATCTCTAGGACATTCTATGATTTTTACCGCTTTATTCATTGGTTCAAATATACGTTTTACGAAATCGATTTCAAACTTTATAATAGTATGAAAATAGCAATACCTATAAAAACAATTATTTGCAGCCATTTTAAAACCAAGCCAGTATTTTGATGGTGCACTGCGTACGTTTTTATTTGACCTGCTAATAATGCAATAGCTGAAAAAATAATGAAGGACACCAACATAAAAATGCCACCTAAAATATAAAACTGAAGCACTGAACTCATGGCATCACTAAACAAAAAACCTGGAAAAAATGCCAAAAAGAAAATAGTGACTTTTGGGTTGAGGACATTCATAAAAAAACCTTGAATAAATAAGCCTTTTAATGTTTTTTGAGGAACGACATCTGCATCTAAATTTAATTGACCATTAGATTTAAACACTTTGTAAGCTAGATAAACTAGATAACAAGCACCTAAGACTTTGATTCCAAAGAATATATTGTCGTTCGCTTTAATAATCGCAGAAACACCAAAAGCCAATAAGGTCGTATGAATAATACAGCCTGTAATTAATCCACAAACGGTGGCCATGCCATAAGATTTGCCATTAGTAATACTTTGTACTAAAACATAGATATTATCTGGTCCTGGCGAAATAGCTAAAGCTGATGTGGCTAGTGCGAAGGATATGAGGATGTCGTAATTCAAATGGTGATTTAATTAGATATTAAGTTTTGATAAATTAAATAATGTCTTTTTCAATTTTTAAATTCGCCATGTTCAAGTTATAAGTGCAACTGGCCAAGTTGATTTTAATTTTTCTATTGGACTAATGTAACCAAACTTTCTTACTCTTCTATTATTGATTAATTTTTCTATTTCTTTTATTCTTTGTTCGCTCACTAGGTTCAGATCTGTTTTTTTAGGAAGAAATCTTCTGATTAATCCAATTCGATTTTCTACAGTTCCTTTATCTTGAGAAGTATATGGTCTTGTAAAGAACGTTTTTACTCCATGCTTATCAGCAATATTTTTATGCCTAGCAAATTCTTTTCCGTTATCAAATGTCATTGTTTTTATCCAACTCTTACCAATTCTTGAGATTCTTTGACTAATTAATTGGCTAACAACTTCTGAGTCTTTTCCTTCAAGTTTATCTAATGTTGTTATCAATGTAGCTCTTTCCGTCATGACCAACAATGCTGACTTATGGTTCTTCCCCATCATCAGATCGACTTCTACATCACCTAAACGTATTCTACTATTTACCACTTCTGGCCGATTTTCAATTGATACTCTATCCTTAATAGTTCCTCTAGTATTCTTATAATTACCTCTTTTAAACCTACGTCTGCCATGTCTTAGAAACCTATATAAATCCTTGTAGACCATATCAGCTTTACGATTACT
>JAOEWO010000006.1 GCA_028383925.1 Winogradskyella sp. | reverse complement strand
ATAAATTGAAATTCAGTACTTTAATTTACTAAAAATCTATCTTTTTTACTAATAAAAAACCACTAAATATAAATCGAACTCAGGTTCATAACTTGTTCTCGATACATTTACTTTTTTTCGTTGCACTACAAAAACTAAAAACTCGAACTGACGATACTAGAATACTCTTTACTTTCTAATTGGGCTTTTAACCATTTGTCATTAGGCTCAGTAAAAGATATATTTTGACGTGTCATTGTATCTATTGTTTGGCGTGAATTTACACCTACATCGCAGCATTTGTAAATTTTAAGATGTCTTGTTTCCAATGATGATAACTTTACGTGTTATTTTCATGGAATTCCGATATGCAATGCCCATCAAATTACTTTCAAAACAAGGCCGTGCTATTTGTATGAATTATTAAGGGGTAATGAAGATTATTAAGGATTATTAGTGCTTTGGGATCGTTATTATAAAAGTTGTACCCTCATCTATCTCTGAGACAACGTTTATATCACCTTTTATTTTATCTATCATTTCTTTTACTATAAACAGGCCGAGACCAGTACCGTTTGAAGCTGAGGTACCTCTGTAAAACATATCAAACATTTTTTTTGTACCCGTCTCAGACATCCCTATACCGTTATCACTAATCACAATACAGTACGCACTTTGCTTTTCTGAAATCGTAAAATGTACCTTGGGCTCACTTGCTATTTCCTTTTGGTATTTAACGGCATTACCTATTAAGTTTTTTAGCACCGTCTCTAAACGCATCTTATCTACAGTAATAATTTCTATACCATTAAAATTAAGATCAAATGCAATAGCACTATTAACATACTTTAGATCGTCACAAATAGTTTGTACCATAACCGGCAGATTAACAGCACTCAATTGCAGGTCTAATCTAGCATTTCGTGAGTAGTTTAAAATCTCTTTAATGGAATTGTCTAACCTGGTGGTACTGCCTTGTATGAGCTCTAAAAATTCTTTGTTTTGTACACCAATATCTACATCTGTATTTAACTTTATTAGGTCTATAAGACTAATAATAGAGAGTAGTGGCGTACGCAAATCGTGAGATACTCTATATATTAAGGTATCTAACTCACTGTTTGTCTTTTTTAAATCATTTTCAACCTGAATACGTTTTTTTAAATCTATTGCACTTTTTAGTTGTAAGGCCACTAAACGCGCAATACTTTTTAAAATATCTAAATGTTTAGATGTAAAATAATTCTTCACCGCATGCTCTGCATCAATTATGCCTATAACAGTATCGCCAAATAGTATGGGTACAGTAATTTCAGATAATCTCGTATTATTGTCAATTAAATAGTCTTTATCAAGACTTGTGTCATTGACAATTTCAGCTTTCTTAGTATGAGCTACTCTTCCAACTATACCATTATCAAAACTAAAAATTAATTTATTGTCTTCATCGAGGTTTTTACCGAATGCTGCAATTTGCTGTACCAGTCTTTTTTCTTCATCACACAAATAAACGATACAATCATTTGTATTTAAAAATTTAGCAATTTGCTCGGCTATTGCATCCGCTATTTCAGAAATATCAAGCTTTCCAAGAACCGCTAGCCCTGTATTATTTATCAATTCTACTATTAATGCATTCTCCTTTACTTGAGTAATATCTCTTAAGATACCTTGAGCAGCTATTGGTTGTCCTTTATCATAAATAACGCTACCGTTTATATGCACTGTTTTTAGCTCGTTTGTATTTGTAATTAAACGAATTTCAAAATTTTTAATAAATCCATCCTTTAAAAATGGATTAATCGATGATTTTAAATGGTCCATATCATTATGATGTACCATTTTAATTAAGTTAACATCTGGATAATTTTCAGGAATATTAAGTAAGCGCATAGCAGATTTATTCATCCTTAAAATATTACCATTTAAATCTGTAATAACGTAAGCATCTACTATGTTTTCAAAAACTCCTTGCAATTGAGAATTTGTTCTCGTATAATCAGATTCTAAATTAGCGTATAAGCGCTCAAGTTTGGTATTAGCTTCGTAAAGAAATTTTGATTTTTCTTCAAGAATCTTTTCCGCTTGTTTTCTTGCCTCCTTTTCTCTTAAAAGTGCACGTTGCAATATGTCAATTTGGTTTTGACTCATTTATTTTCTGTAATCATAAATTTTACTTCAGTACCATCTTCATTTAGTTTTTCTAATACTATTTTGGCAGTTGAATTAAAATGCTCAAAGGTTTTATTCATTAATCCTAAACCAAAATGATGCATTGCCCTACTTGACTTATAAATCATTATAAGAGACGTATCTGTTTTTTGTATGGTTTTAAATGTAGGTAATTCAGCATCAGGATATATTTTTCTAACCTCAATATGAATGTGATTTTCAATAGACGACAACATGTCTATTGGTCCTTTATAAGTGGCTAACAAGCTTGGATAACTGGTTTCTATTACGCTAAAAAAATGCTCTCCATAAACCAATAATAAATTATCAATAGATATATCTGTATTAGCGCTTAACTGTTTAAGAAGTTGTAACATTTCTGAAAACTCGTAAGTACCTACTGAAGTATAAATACCTTTGGATTCTAATTGGGAGCTTTCAATAATAGCGTCTACCATTTCTAAACCAAATTTAGCTTCGACCAGATCTAAAAACTCTGTAAATACAATTCCTTTCATGTATTGTTTTATTAATTCTATAGTATTTTTTTTAAAAACTCAATACCCTAAATTTTTGGTGTGTTTACCTCTACTATTATAGGATAGTGAAAAACGCCTTTACGCCTCAAAATTACTTAAACTATTCAAATATTTTTTTGATATTAAAAACCTGCTATTTTTAGTTACCTAATGGTTTTTTGCAAGTTTTATCAAAATATAATGCGCTATACACGGTCTTATGGAGATAGATTTATTTATTTGATTTTTACTTTTGTCTTTTGGTTTAAGAGCCAGCTAGAGGTGGTCATAATATTATCTAAGTCTATAGGTTTATTATGAAAACCTTTAATACAGTCATAGCCTTTTGCTGTCTGATAGTCTTCGGGGTTTAAGGAAGATGTTACTATGAATACATTGAGCTTATCGCAGAGGTCAGTTCGCTTAGCCATGAGCGCATCTAGAAACTCAAAGCCATTAAGCTCTGGCATATTAATATCTAATAAGAGAATATCTGGAATCTGGTCTTCATTTGCATCCATAAAGTATAAGATCGCTTTTGTAGGCGATGTAAATTCTACAATTTCTTGGTCTATGCCAAATTTTTCAATCTTTTTTCTGTGAATAAAATTAAATGTAAAATCGTCGTCTAATAAAAAAAAAGACATTTTGTGTTTTGTAGTCATTTGTATTAATTATTAAGGGTTAATAGGGATTATTAGTGCTTTGGGATCGTTATTTTAAAAGTTGTACCCTCATCTATCTCTGAGACAACGTTTATATCACCTTTTAATTTATCTATCATTTCTTTTACTATAAACAGGCCGAGACCAGTACCTTTTGAAGCTGAGGTACCTCTGTAAAACATATCAAACATTTTTTTTGTACCCGTCTCAGACATTCCTATACCGTTATCACTAATCACGATACAGTACGCACTTTGCTTTTCTGAAATCGTAAAATGCACCTTGGGCTCACTTGCTATTTCCTTTTGGTATTTAACGGCATTACCTATTAAGTTTTTTAGCACCGTCTCTAAACGCATCTTATCTACAGTAATAATTTCTATACCATTAAAATTAAGATCAAATGCAATAGCATTATTAACATACTTTAGATCGTCACAAATAGTTTGTACCATAACCGGCAGATTAACAGCACTCAATTGCAGGTCTAATCTAGCATTTCGTGAGTAGTTTAAAATCTCTTTAATGGAATTGTCTAACCTGGTGGTACTGCCTTGTATGAGCTCTAAAAATTCTTTGTTTTGTACACCAATATCTACATCTGTATTTAACTTTATTAGGTCTATAAGACTAATAATAGAGAGTAGTGGCGTACGCAAATCGTGAGATACTCTATATATTAAGGTATCTAACTCACTGTTTATTTTTTTTAAATTTTTATTGGTATTGGAAAGGTTCTGCTCAACTAATTTTTGCGGTGTTATATCTAGATGTATCCCAATAGACCCTATAACATTACCATCTAGGTCATAATTGGGCGCACCACTAATCATCCAAGTAAGATCAGTACCATTTTTGTGTTTTAATCCCACTTCAAACACCGATGCCTTTTTGCTTAGACGTGTATGGTTTTGCGCTAACATTTTTTCCTTTTCAGCGCCACCTAAAAACAGGTTAGACGCTACTTTACCCAATAATTCCTTTTCATCATAGCCAACCATATCACAAAACGTCTGATTAGCCAAAAGAATTTCTTCATTCGTATTAACTTCAAGTAAACCCAAATTCATATTAGCAATAATACTTCTATACTTCTCTTTTTCAACTTCTAAATTTTGCCTTATCAACCTGTGCCTAAGAATGGCATGCATCTGTTCTGCAAAATTATCAAAAACTAAGAGCTCTTCATCATTTAATTTTAGATAATTAACCCCATGCTTTTTAGAAATAAATCCAAATAAATAGAAATTGTAGTTTTCATAAGTACTTTCAAATTTTCGACACAAAATACTCTCAAAATTATCTAAACTTCTGTAGGTACTGAGTTGTTCCCTATCAAGGTAAACAGGTGCTCTAGAACTATGATGTAACAAAAGTTCACTTAAATGCTCGTAGATTTCATCAGCATCTGTATTATGACATAAGCCCTCGCAGTATGACGCTCTTCTATTAGGATTATGAAACACAACTAAAGCTCCCTCTACACCAAAACAATCTATAAGCGCCTCTGGTATGTAAGATTTAAACTCATTAAGATGTTTGCTCTCTACTGTTTTTTTAATGTAATAATTGATGCGTTTGTAAACTTCTAACTTTTTATCTATAATATTATTTGCAGTAATAAGACTCTGTTGGATTTTCGTAAACTTTTGAGAACGGTCTATGACCGCTTCATGCTTTTTAAGCAGTGCTTTATATTCAACTTCGTAATTTATATGGTCTCTTACTGGCTTCATTGTATAGTAACTGTTACACTTTTCTTGTAATAACATAAAGTGCTGTTGTATAATTGTGGTAAGTATTTACACCACCTAAACGCGCAAACTCACCAAAACCGTACATCCCTAACCAAGGCGGACATTCACCATTTTTAGAAAAGGGCATCTGCATTTTAGCCACTAACTCTTCTTTAAAAACTTTGTTAAATAAAAACCGTCCCCTCGCCAAACAATCGGCATGAAAAACAGATACGATCTCCTCATCACCTATTTTTTCTACTAGATCTGCCGCCATTTTATCCATTTCACTAAAAATAAGATCTTCATCTCTAAGGGTAAGCTTCAGGCTTGTATTTTCAGGACAGCTGGTGGCATAATACATAGATTCACCCTCATGTTTTGTTACAACTCTTAGAATATGCTTATTACCATATTCTTCAGCCAAATCCTCGTTTAACTCCTCTGCAAGAGCACCCACAGGTATGGTATTAGCACACGTGGCGTCTGGTTTTAAATCTATATGTCTTAAATACTCAGACCAAGCGGGTTTATGGTTAAGCTCATGTATAATATGACCCTCTGATTTGGTTACCACCATAGCATCACCAGTAGCCACAAAACCATGTGTAGCTTGTGTATGTACTTTTAAGGTAGGGTCGCAAAAACCAATAGCAAACGCCCCATGCTCATATACCGTGTTATTAACAGCCTGGTAGTTCACAATGCCTTTCATATTATCTGATGAGGTTGCACCAAAAATGGTAACCTCACTGCCAAAAACCTGCTCAAATGCAGCTATAACCTCTGAGTTATTGGTATCTATACCAGACCCCAAAAAATAAATCATGTTAATACCGTTTTTTTGGCTTTGTAATGACTTTGCCATGACCAAGGTTTTATCAAAAGCATTATGGCCAAAAAAATCATTGACCTCCGCAAGCGCATAGTCTTTACCCTTAACAGCCATTAAGGCCATATCTTTCATAGACTCACTCACCCCTTCTTTACCAACTACGCCACAACACGAGGCTACCACCACATCGGCATGGGGAAATTGGGCCTTGCTCTCTTCTAAAATTTCATTATAATTATGACCTATAGACGCGTTGTAGATTAAAAGGTCTGCTGAAATCGATTTTTCATTAAGTGCATTATCTAAACATTCGCTGACGCAACGTTTAGTGTTAATAATACGAGTAGAAGCTGAATAAAACTGTAACATAAACTTATTTTTTAAATACAATTATACAACTTTATCGATGAAAAGAATAATTTTATCGATAAAATACATTATATTTTCTGATTATATGTTTCTTGAAGCGTATAAATCACGTTAAAAACTTTGTATAACGTAAAAAAGGAATAGCGCAATTAACGAAACTTTAGGTTATTTTGTTTGATTTATTTTGCTTTTATTAAACATTTAACGTTTTACATTTCATCTCAATCTTTCATAATTTCAATTTTTATGCCCTATCCTAACTAATTATTAGGCCACGTTGTTAAGCGCCTCATAATGCTGCCATTTAATTCAATTTTCAATGGCTGCACCACTACGACGTGCTGACTATCTTCGGATTGGCTACGCCAAACCTTCGGTGTGACTACGTCGAATCTTCGGATTCAGAACCTTTTGACTGTCGCTCAAGACAGGCTAAAGCGAAGCATCTCACACTTTACAAAAAGATGCTTCACTGCACTACGTTTGTTCTGCATGACAAGTACTAGGATATTAAAGGAACAGAAAAATGGACGTCAGTTCGAGTGCGCTGAGGTGACGAAGCGTGTATCGAGAACAGAGTGGTATTAGATTCCGACATCTCGATACAATTCGCTATCGCGAATCACTCGATGTGACGAAACGATACAATTCGCTATCGCGAATCACTCGATGTGACGAAACGATACAACTCGCTATCGCGAATCAATCGATGTGACGGATACCGTTATTTTTTAATCATTTTTTTATGGTTAGACTCTAAACGTCAGTTCGAGTGCGCTGAGGAATCTCTTGCTTAGTAAGCAACCCAAAAAGCTCAGCAACTTACAAGCAGAAGCTCAGCACCTTTAAACCCAAAGTTCCGCAACTTAAAAATAAAAGGCCAGCGTGTTTTATACTTATATTGTTCTTTATCTGTAAAATTAACATTATTACTATAAGCTAAAGTGGTATGGTACTCACCTCATAGTATGTACATCACCATACCATACGCTTTAACATATTACGCGATGTAACTATACTTTGCTTTGAAGATTATTGAAAAACCTAATAATATAACCATAGCTTAAATCATTTTACGCCTCTATTATATAGAGAGCCCAGTAGTATAAAATCTTTAATTTACATCTACATACAATTATTAATTGCTAAAACCTCTTAAAAATCACCCTATATGCCCGTATAAAAATAAAAAACAGACCCTTTCATGGTTTTTAGCAGGGTAAGAGGTATAACGTTAATCGATTAATTAATCGTTGAACTGCAAATGCACTACACAATTAATTTACAAAAGCGCTAAACCTCTTTAATTTGGTCGAAAAAATAAAGACATTCAACGATAAAACATTCTCAAACGGTATTAAAAACTCTCGTTAATCCACTAATTAAATATTATAAAATACTGTTTTACAGGTATTTAAATTTTTTGAGAGTTTTAAAAATTACCATTCGCCGATAAAATATAACACCTCTTTTTATTCAACTATTTTTTTGTGTAGTTCATCCAAAAAGTAATATTAGAGCACAAATGCCACTGTAGATTTGCGGCATCCCTCAAACTTTGATTTTTACTTAACCGAACAATTTCAGACACACATGAAAACCAAATTTTTACTTATGAAAACAAATTACACAATTTTAACTTTAATTTTAAGCTTTATGCTTTTAATCGGTGCTACTGCTGTTAGTAGTGCGCAGACTACGATTTACTCTAACAACTTTGAATCTAATAATGGTGGTTGGATAGATGGTGGTAGAGACTGTTCATTCAGAGATGATGACTCTAACTCGCCACAAGGAAATGCCTCTTGGCGTTTAAGAGATAATTCTAGTACTTCTAACATGCGTAGAGATTTTGACATCAGTGGTTACGACCAAATTACATTAAGCTTTACGTTTAGAACGAAAGATTTTAATACTAATAATAACATGAGGTTAGAGGTTGATTTAGATGGCACTGGGATTGGTGAATTTCGTTACGGAGAAAATGGTTTTAATAGTAATGAGACTAATTACTCCAGAACCATTACAATTTCTAGTAATGATTACACCTTTAATGATGACTCTGAGATAAAATTTGAGTTAGAGGGTAGTGGTATGGATGATGACCAAATAATGTATATAGATGAAATTGTAATAACAGGTGTATCAGCTTGTACTACACCAACAGCGCAAAATGTAACAGGTACTAATTTAACCTATTGTGCAGATGACAGCACTTCTACTACAACTATTGGTTTAAACGGTTCTGAAACCGGTGTAAGTTACCAATTATTAAGAAATGGAACCAATGAAGTTGCTTCTGCGAGTGGTAATGGAAATGCCATTACGTTTGGTAATTTCAGCACTGCAGGAACGTACACTGTAGAAGCGACGCGCACAGATGGTGGTTGTGCTGTTGACATGAGTGGTGAAGTTGTTATTACCGTTAATGAGGCACCTGTAGCCAATTTTACGGTAGCTTCCACTAATGTTGGCATCAACAATGCAATTACATTCACCAATACCTCAACAGGTAATAATACTTATAACTGGGATTTTGGGGACGGTTCTACATCTACTGACGAGAATCCAACGCATACCTATACAACTGAAGGCACCTACACTGTAACCTTAACCGCAACGAATGACTGTGGTACAGATACAAAAACAGAAACTTTAACGGCAACGGTAAGTTATTGTGATGTTAGTGTGACATATGCACAATATGCAGATGGTATTACAGCTGTTGAGTTTGGATCTATAAACAATACATCAGGTGTTGACCAGACAACCGGTTATCAAGATTTCACAAACGTCACTACTACCATTGTAAGAGGCACTACTGAAACGATTAAAGTACGCGTTAATACAGACGGTAATTATACAAATTATACTAGTGTTTGGATTGATTGGAACAGAAATGGTACATTTGAATTTACTAATGACCCTGCGACTAACGAACTTATCGATATTGGTTCAATAACTAATAATACAAATATTTTTCTTGAAAAAAATATAGATATCCCATCGAATGCAGTATTAGGTAATACCAGAATGCGTGTTATTGCCAGATTTAACGATTGGCCACCATTAGATGCTTGTGCCATCATCGATGACGGCGAAATAGAAGATTACACCATCATTATAAAAGAACAAACCAACACATGGACAGGTAATGACCAAAACTTGATAACAGACGAAACCAAATGGTCTCTAGGTATGGCACCAGACGAAAGACAATCTATTGTAATTGGAGATAATGCACATTTAAAAATAATTGAAGATCTAAAATTTATATCTGTAACTGTTAAACCTACCGGTACACTCACCATAGACAAAACAGGCTCTGTCACTACAACCAATGACTTTGCGGTTGAGAACGGTGGTACAGTAAATATGTTGTCTGAGCTAGCTAATGGAAACAATCCAAGCGGCCCTGGACAAAATAATGGTAATAATACAGATGAATTATCAAGTCTTGTAATTGGTGGCGAAGCATCTGGAAAAATTAATTACTTGCGTGCAGCACGTCTAGACCGTATAGCAAACTCTAATAATTTATTAAGAAGCTACGTTTCATCACCAGTAATTGGAGAAACATTTGATACTGATTTTTTAAATAATGGTACTGCACTTGCAATGGGAGGCAACAGTGCGTATTACATATTTGCTCAATGGCTAGCAAGTACAAATGGATATGGTGTATTTGATCCTAACAGTGCAAATCCACATACAATGGTACCTGGTAAAGGCTATCTAGTAGGCATGGCACCTACGCAAGGCAATACAGTACCTCACTTAAAGTTCACAGGAGACATTCAAAATAACGATGAAGTAACTATTGCGGTTAATGGCACAGGGGCTAGCTCTTGGGAAATACTAGGTAATCCTTATGCAGGTTACTTGGACATCACTCAGTTTTTAGAAAACAATCCAAATGCATTTTTGGGCGGTTCTAATGCCGGTATTTATTCATGGACGGGTACAGGTGGTAATTCTATTGCTCAAAAATACAAAGTATGGAACAGGAGTAATGCTAAATTATTACGCCCTGGGCAAGGGTTTACTGCAAGAATTAACGGTTCATCAACTGTAACTTTTAGAAAAGAATGGGTAACAATTGGAGACCCTACGCGCTTAGATACTGACTTCTCTGGTCGCTCGTCAACGCCTACTGTAAACGATTTTGTAGTACTACACCTATCGTCACCAAACCAGTTTACTATGGCTACAGAAGTATACTTTAATACCCATGGTACAGATGGATTGGATGTAGGTTATGACACCGAGGTATATGGTGGTCAAGCCGGCGATAGTTTTGGTATCTACACGCATTTAGTTGAAAACAGTAACAATAAAGATATGGCGATACAAACGTTAGACTACAATGACATGGCGACACATGTAATTCCATTAGGTATCAATTTAAGTGCCGGTACAACAGCTACTATTAGCTTGGCAGATCTATTATTGCCAGAAGATACAACCGTATATTTAGAAGACCGTACCGCTAACGTTTGGACCACTCTTAATAACGTAGAGTACACGTTTACAGCAAGCACCAACATTACTGATACAGGACGTTTTTACATACATTTTCAAGATAATAGCCAAACCTTATCTAATACAGACTTTGATTTAAACACTTTAGAGATAAAGTCTATTACAGGAGCTAAAACCATTGTAATCAATGGACAATTAGATACAGATAGTGTACTTGAGATATATGACATAAATGGCCGTAAAGTAATGACAAAAGCACTAGATAGCTACAAAACAACAAACCGTATAGAGGCTGGTCATTTAACAACCGCAGCTTATATTGTAAGGGTGCATAATACAACGCAACAAGTATCACAACAAGTCATTATTAACTAATATAACGACAACTGTTATCTAAAAAAGCCCTTCCCCTCGGAGAAGGGCTTTTTTGTGTTTTATATTTTATGTAAGAGCCTCAATATTTTACATCACAGAGTTCTGTTTATAATTAGGTAATATTCAAAAATATTCTTATTTTTGTGTCTTTAATGATGGAGTAGAATGAATACAAAAGACAAAAACCAAATCACTCGCAAAGAGGCTTTAAAAAAAATGGGGAAATACGCGGCTGTTACCGCTATCGGTACTTTTATAGTGCTTAACCCAATGAAGTCCCAAGCTGCAACAGATCCAGGTGTTACTATCTAACAACCATGAGGATGCTACTTTTTTAAATTAGTACTTTGAAATTATCGCAAACAAAACTATTAGCTCTGTCTAATCACTATATTATCTGGTTAAAGGATTCTAACACTTATATTGTATTTGATAAATCAAATTACAAATACTTTAAAAAATTTCAATCATCTCAAACGGAAGTAACCTATCTTAAAGATACTGCTCATTTTGGGAACCCAGATCTTGCAAATCAAATCTACAACAGCCTAAAAGCGCTTTGTGTCCCTACTTCTCAAAAAGACATTCATTTAAGCGGTAAAAAAATAAAAATTTCAGGAACAAAGTCTTGTGTTTTTAATTATCAGCAACACAGCATTACGGTACATTATAACGCTCAAGCCTTACTTGATTTAATAGCTTCTAAGTTTTTTCATCTAAAAACTAAAGTTAAAACCAAAGATATAATAGGAAGCCACAGCATTATCTCCCATGAAGATAATACCGGTTATGCGCTTCAAAATAGCTTAGAGCAAACATGGGTCTGGAAAAAAAATCAGGTACACTTATTACAAGGGAAGTTTTCTTTTGAAATATTAAATGCTATACACAACAAAACCGAAGACGATTGGATAGGTACGCTACACGCCACCACTATTGGCAATGGCAAGCAGACCGTGATGCTTGTAGGCAACTCGGGCAGTGGTAAAAGCACCTTAGCAACCTTACTCATGTATGCGGGTTACGACCTTGTGTCCGATGATATGAGCGCGATGCTAGCAAATAATAACCATATTGCGGTATTACCAGCAGCCTTATCAATTAAAGAAAAAGCCTTTGCAGCCATTGCGCCTTTGGTAGATAATTTTGAGGCCTTACCTAAACAATACATCAATAGTACCAAAGGCCAGGTTACCTATATACCACCTTTACCTTTAAAACACCCAGATCAATTAGATTACCCTTGTAAAAACCTAGTATTGGTGCGTTATAGCCAAGACCCCATAACAACTACATTAACTGAAGGCGCAGAACAAACCATCTTACAAGAACTTATTACAGAGTCTTGGCTGGCTCATAATGAAACTTATGCTCAATCCTTTTTAAATTGGTTGGGTACAGTTAAGTTTTATGAGTTAAAGTATCACAATAATAATGAGGCTATTGCCGCTGTTGGTGGTCTATTTAAAGAATAATTACACTGCCAAGGCTTTTATAATTATATTTATCCCTTAATTTATTATGGCCTTGACACCTCACAAAACACTGCAATGTATTACTAATATTTTAACGTTTAGCCCTAACGCAACAGCGCTAGAAACACAATTACGGCAGTTTACCGATGAGGATTGGCTAGACTTGGTTAAAGTAGGCAGCTCGCATCTGGTGCTCACCACCATCTATTGCCGTTTACAGCAAAAACAATTATTACAGGTACTGCCCAAGGACCTCGAAATCTATCTGCACGATTTAACCGCCATTAACAGAAACAGAAATACCACTATTTTAAAACAAATAGAAGACTTAAGCCAACTGCTTAAAAATAATAATATTAACCATGTGTTTTTAAAAGGTGCAGCGCTATTAGTGTCTGGTTATTACAAAGATCTTGGTGAGCGGATGATTTGCGATATTGATATCCTAATAGACAATACACAATTAAAACTAGCAGCACAACTTATAAGAGCAAAGGGTTACGAGTCCGAGCCTATTACCTTCGGCACAAAATATAAGAATGTACATAATGACCCCATTCTTATACCAAAGAAAACAGGTATTGCAGCTATAGAACTACATAGACATGTACTACATAAACACTCTAACAACTACTTATCAACACATGATTTATTACTGCATAAACGTATTTATAATACGTTTTACATACCCTCAAAACAGCAATTATTATCACACATAATTCTTAATTTTGAAATTAACGACTACGGCTACAACCAAATAAGTTTAGGTCTAAGAAATGCCTACGATTTTATCATTGTCGCAAATAAACTTACAGATAGCGCATTAAAAAGCCAATGGAATACTAGTAAATATCATAGAATGTTTATCGCTAAAGTTGGGTTTTACTTTAAAGAAATAGACCTATACAATTTCAGTTACAATGACAGGCTACGCTATTTTATATTCAAAAAAAGCCAGGAAGAAACATTTTTCAAAAAGATATATTTCTTTAGTGTTAAACATATTAGCAAAGCGAAAATAGTTATTCAATTTTATAAAGACTTAATTCATAGAACTATATTATTTATTACCAACAAAAACTACAGACAAGAAGCTTGGCAAGATCGTAAACGCCTAATAGGCTTACTTAAAGCCAAATTTTTGCGTTAAACGATGCATCTCGTTACTATTTTTAACCGCTAAAGCGTTTTGAACATTACGCTATGTACCGTCTCAATACAATATGCTATCGCACCTTACATTGTGCGGCATACTTTGAATTGATAAGCTAAACTAGGGCTTGGACAGACTCAGTCAAACAAGATGTTTTCCATTTCAACAAAGCAAAGCCCTGTGTCATTGGCTACGCCGAACCTTCGGTTTGACTACGTCGATCCTTCGGCTTCCAACAAAGCGCAGCGCCGAGGAATCTCATGTATAAATTATGAAACGAAGAATGAAGCCAAAAATAGTGAAGTACAGACATCTAATTACCCCATAAAAGCTTGCATCGAGAACAGCGTCAGTTCGAGTGATTTGTGAGGTACGAACAAATTGTATCGAGAACCGAGTGCAACAACAAACGAGCGTATCAAGAACCGAGTGCTAGTATAGCCAAAATCTCATCAGTTCGAATGGTTTATAGGCACAATCAAATGGTATCAAGAACAGCGTCAGTTCGAGTGGCGTTGCTTTAGCAACGTTGTATCGAGAACAGCGTCAGTTCGAGTGATTTAAAAGTCACAAAAACATTTAATTACGCAATTATATACCCCCTAAACGTACCCTATGGAAACCTAGTAAAAGTGAACACCAAAATACGCTGAACGCCACTTAAAAAAAGAAGTGATACATATGACCATACAAAGTTAGTAACTCTATAAACACCTCTATACAGCGCTAATTTTAGATATAACTGTAAACTAAAACCCTAGCCTAACTAATAATATCTAAAACAATATGATAATGTGTCAAAAAAATATAGCTATTTTAACCTACTACTTTTCTATAGTAATCTCAACACGACGCTGTTTAGCATGTTCTTGCTCTGTGCAGCTGGTATGCTCTGCGTTACAAGAATTATTTGTATCGACACCATGAGAAACACCTTTTACCATAGACACCTTAAAACCTCTATTTATTAAGTGTTTTGTGACGCGATCTAAGCGCCTGTCTGACAAATATTTATTGTACGCATCTGTTCCACTCGCATCGGTGTAACTATCTAATCGTATAGTAATTTCCTTATTATCCTTTAGTAAATTAACAATACGGTTTAATTTAGATTTTTCAGAAGCACCAAAATAAGACGAATTTTTCTCAAAATACACCGGCCCTATAGCCTCTATCTCGTCTGTTAAAATATCTTGCGCTGTTTTTTGTATACTTGATTCAGCATCGGCATCTTGTGTTTTTAAATCTTTATCTTCTAAATTCGGAGTAGCAGTAATAACCTCTGCAACAGGTACAATTTCATCAACCGCCTCTACTTTGATTTCTGCCTCTTCATTTTCAACTTCAGACGCTTTTACTTCCTCAGGTTGTACTCTCTTTTTCTTTGCTTTAATTCTATAACTTACACCCAAATTGTACTGGTAATAATTACCTACATACAATACTTCATTTACAATACGTTTATTACCAATGGCCTGTAATGATACACCTAAAGCATCTGTAAACCAATAATTAAACCCTAAACTAAGGTTAGCGGTCATGGCCTTACCCTCTGCAATGTCATGGTAACCAAAACCCACACCAACATAAATATCCACAGATTTAGTATCAAAATAATAATGATCTATATAAAACTTATTGGTAATATTTAAACTAAAAAAATCATACGAATTAACAACAAAACCATCACCGGCTTCATTTAATCGTGTCAGCTCAAAATTATTAGTGGTAGCCATAAAAGCTAAACCCCAATTTTTTCTTCTAAATTCAGCCTCTATAAAAAACGGGTTTTTAAACTCAAAACGATCAACATCCCAAGGAGAATCTGTACCATTACTATTGTCAATTATATTTGTTCCAGCAGTAAAGGAGAAAGTTGTTTCATCTTGGGCAGATACTGTACTAATGGTAAAAATAAAAGCAAGACAAAACATAGTTTTAATATCTAAAATTATTTTAGGTATTAAGAATAGGTTAGTATTTTTCATAGAATTAAACTGTATAAATATTTAAATAATATGTTGGAGGAAGATTTAAATACAAATATGCATATATTTTTTTTAAAATCTAAACGAATCGCTCTGTTTTTATTAGCTTATTTTTAGGTGTATATAATCTGTTTTGCTTTTTGTATTAAAATAAAATGCTAAGTCAATTCTAATGACTTTGAGGTGGTAAAATGGTAACTAAAACTATTTAAAAAAGTAAAATTCTGCTGCTAGATACTCATTATAACCTGTTGTGCATTTTGATTGATTTCATCAATTTTGCCCTAATCCCAAAGGTAATATCGATGAAATTTTCGATTCATACTTTAGGATTGAGAAAAAAAAAGCGAAAATTTTAGACATTTTGATGTTTTTTAAGCCAAAATGCACAACGGGTTACTTATACTCATTTTTTAATCGAAAAATGTACAACAGGTTAAAGACTCTAAAGACAACTATGTAACCACTAGCAATACTCAAAATTAAAAAAACATATTTTCTAAAGACACAAAAGGGAATACAAGTTAATTTAAACAACGCATACACTGCGTTAATAAACAAAAGCTAGGCGATGTTTTACCAAACCACTTAGTACATTTTACTTTTCCCCTAAAGTATATTTAACATTACCCTAGGGGAAATAATTTACTTCCCTAGAGTAATATACTTATTACTCTAGGGAAATTACTTATATTGCTGTTAAAAAAACAAAAACATGCCAGTACAATTCAAAATGGTGCCTAAGCAAAATAATATAAGTACACCTCCACAAATAAAATATTACCCTTGTGCAGTAAGCAAAGGGACTATAGACTTAGAACAGGTTGCAGATATTATTTCGAGCCGGTCTAGTTTAACCCCAGGTGATTGTTATGGTGTACTCATCTCTATGAGTGCTGTTATTGGCGAGGCTTTAGCAGAAGGTAAAATAGTTAAGATAGATAGTTTGGGTACCTTTGCGCTTACCTTAACAGGCACGGGTGCTGATAGCCCTGAACCCTTAGGGAAATCTCACATTAAAATGGCTAAAATAGTGTATAAACCCTCTAAACGCCTTAAAAAAATACTAAGCACCTTAACCTTTAAACGCATTTACTAAAGACCAAAAGTATGCTAAACGGATACAAACGTCATATTATTTTCACCATTACTAGCTCTAAAACAACTTACCGTACTTCTTAATACGCTATACCTCTTGTACATTTTGCATTCATAAATTAAAGTTACGTCAATTCAGGTGGTTTTGAGGGCAAATAATTGTACTAAGAACGATTTTAGAACTTAAATTTTGCTTCTCTATACAAATCACACTCATTTTTAATCGAAAAACGCACTCAAAGTGACACATTTTATCAAAGTAAAAAGTGGATATAAGTAACGTTATAAATCACCCTTTTCAATAAAAATGTAAAATTGTAACGTTTATATATTTTTATGTTTCGTCATTTACTGCTCTTAATCACTTTTGTACTGTAAATAATCTTTTAGCACTAGACCTGTATGTTTTTTAAAGGATACAAAAAACGAATTATAAGATGTAAAACCGCTACTTTTAAAGATATTTTGTCTTGATAAGAAATTTAGAAAGAATAAAAAACGGGGCCATCCTAATATTAAGAATTTGTTCTGTTTAGTGCGCTTGAGAAAACTGAGTTCGACCTTTTTGAGAGAAGCTATTAATCTAATAATTACAATGATTAAGATTTACCCAAGTAAATATCTATGATGAAGACTTCATTAAATAGCAACTCTAAACATTAATTGTGACAATAAAACTGTGATTATCTAAAAATACAAACGAATCATAAAATTAGTAGTGAGACCTAACGCTTGTCTTGAAAATTTGTTTAGTGTATTATCTAAACCAACCCTATAGTAGTTATTGATAGTATTTTCTGTATTAAAAGCATTCCATACAGAGGCGCCTACTTCAGACCTTAAACCTTCAGATATTTTAAATTTGTATTGTGCAGATATATCTACTCTAAAATAGTCTTCTAACCTTGTACTATTAGCTATACCAAAGTTGATTTCTTCATCTACAATCTCATTTCCCTGTTCAGGAACAGATGTTGGCTTTCCGGTTCTATAATTTAATCCTCCAGAGATATTGAAATTATTATTAGAATATGTAGTGCCTAAAGTAAAAGAATGGGTATTGTCGAAGTTACTCGGAAACTGAGTTTCTTCTATAGCTCTAAACATATAATCATTCACCATATACGAATAACTAAACCAACTACTTACACTTTTAATTTGCTTACGCACCAAAAAATCCACACCAAATACATCATAACTTCCTGTAGTGCGCTCAAACTCATATTTTGTAGTAAAGCTTTGACTTTGTAATGTAATACCGTCTACCGCTTTATAGTAACCAGTAGCATCTAGCAACCAGCCTTGTTTAGTATATTGCATACCGAGCGAAGCTTGCCTGCTTTTTAAAATAGGGATTTCCGCATTATCCGCAAGTTGCCATCTTCTTTTTTCCACACCCAAAAAATCATTCTGAAAGTTTACTATTTGAGAGGTATTTTGATGTTTATATTCTCCTAGCGCTTCTATCTGAAAATATTGCCCGATATTTTGTCTAATACTCAGCCTTGGTTCTATGATGAATTCATCAAATTCGTTTATGTAATTTATTCTTACACCAGGTCGTATTGACAAATCTCTATTCTCATTTTGATAAATAGCTTGTGTAAAAAAGGCCTGCTCTCTTAATATTTCTGAATCTCTTCTTAAAAAACGAGGGACATCAATATCATTTATATTCACAACTTCTGACTCTGTAAATTGATACCCTGCTTCTAATTGTAAGTCTTGCCATTTGTAGAGACCTTTAAATTTTACACCAGTTTCAGAAACTATATTTTCTTGTAAAAAAAGTTGTTCTAAAAGCACGTCAGAATTTATGGCTTGTAATTTATAGTCCGTATTATAAACATAAAAATAAGTAAAAAAGCGTTCGTTCCATTCACGTTCATAACTTAGTGCTAACCCTATACTATTCTGTAAAAGCGTACTCTGTCTTGTCTCTAAAATAGTATTGGTAGTGAATCTTTCATCGAAGGTTAAATTATTATCAAATAAAATAAAGTTTAGTCGAATGCGGTCCTTATCTGAAGGATTATAGAGCCAGCGAAAGGACGTGTCATAGAAGCTGAAATTTTGGTTTGAATTTGCCACACTTTCAACATTGCTCTCAATTTCCGTCTGTTGCGTTACTCTATCAAAATAAGCATTGTAAGTTGGTGTGCGAAACACATCATCTACAGATTTTCGAGCTGCTAATTGTAATGATGATTTGTTCCCTAATGGGATATCTGCAAAAATGTCGGCACTAATAAAGTTAAGCCCAAAACTACCTTTAAATTCTTTCTGTATCTTTTTATCAGTATTCATTTTTATAGTTCCCGAAACACCATCAGTGAAGGCAGCATCTGTACCATTAGTTATAACAGTAGCTATTTTTGTGATTTGTGGATTAAAACTAGAAATTAAGCCAAAAAAATGTCCAGATTGATACATTTTTATACCATCCCAAAGAATTAAATTTTGATCATGTGAGCCACCTCTAATATTAATATTAGACACGGTTTCGTCAGTACTTAAGACACCTGGAAGTGCTTGTACCGTTTGTAGTACATCGGTCTCTATAAGACCAGGAAGCGCAGTAAATCTAGAAAAATTTATAGATGTAGCACCGTCATTTCTTTTATCAATACCTCGCACTAAATAGCCTTCTAAAACAACAGAAGCCATTTGTTCTTCTTGTTCATACATTTTAATTACAGAACATTGTAAAGAATTAAAGAATCTAGCCTTTCGTTTTATAGTTTTAAGACCTAAAAATCTAATTTCGATTTCTTCGTCTAAGGAGGCTACAATCATTTCAAAAAACCCTTCAACATCACTTACACTTTTTTCTTCTACACCAACTATGGTAGCGCTTTGAAGTGGTTGAGATGTATAAACATCTTGTAAATAACCACAAATTTTTATTGGTTTTGTAATGGTAAAAATGAACGCACCTATCTTAGTGAATTTTAATGCAGTTTCATTCTCTAAGCGACTTAGATGTTCCATAAGTGTGCGCTTTCGCGAAAGCGGGAACACGGTTATTTCTCGTAATAAATCGCTCTTATAATTGAATTTTACTTGATATTGTTCTGATAAACTATCGAGCACCACTTTAAGCGGAATCTTTTCTACTGAAGTTTGCGCTTGTGCCTGAAGAGACCAAAAGACGCAAAGTAAAACGATATAAAGCCAATTACTCTTTTGCATCCCTAATTATGACCTCGTTTTGATTTTTTATTTCGTAGGTCAGATTAAGACTTCCAGTAGTTGCTTTAAGAGCATTATCTAAATTATTGAGCACAAATGCTCCTGTAAATAACATAGAACCCTCTATATTTTCTGTAACAATTTTTATGTTGTAATGACCTTCAATAGCTGCGATAACATCTACAAGTTGCGCCTGCTCAAAAACCTTCATATTTTGCAACCATTCTGGCTGAATTACCGAAACATCAAATGCTTCTGACTTTCCATTTATAATATGATACGCTTTACCTGCTGGGAGTTTAGTTATTTTATTATTGTAGTTTACTTGCACTAATCCTTCATAGCAAATAACGCTAAAAATAGTATCTCGTGCTATTACATTGAATTGTGTTCCTAATACACTAACGGAACCAAAATCGGTATTAACATCAAAGCGTTTTCCCTTAGCTACTTTAAAATAGGCCTCACCGTTTAATTGTAGACTGCGTTTAGTATCCCAACTTTTTTCACTAAAATCTAAAGATGATAATTCGTTTAAAGTTACTATAGAATTATCTGGAAGTGTAATTTGATCGGTTTGTGCAAGCTGGGTTGTAAAGGTATTATTTTGGTTATTGTCAAAAACAAAATAAAGCCCAAATCCAAGAACAAACACAGCCGCAATTTTCATTAATACTCTAGTCCAATTAGTCGTGCGCTTTGGTTCTTGTTCAAGTTGTGTTTCAAGATTTTCAAAATTTGATACTTTAGATGAATTCTGCCCTTTAAAACGTTTGCCTTCGGCTATAATTTCCTTAAAAAGGCTGCTGTTTTCTAATTCATCAAAAGCATTTTGCGCTTCTAAGCTAAGGTCATTTTCTAACCATTTTTTTATAAGGTCGTCTTTATACATTTACTTCAGGTTATATTTTTAAAACAACTTCAACTGGTAATGTCCCATAAATTATTATAATTTAAAATCTTCTAATTGCGCTGCGAGGATGGCAAATGCTGCATAAATACGATGCCCTACTATTTTTCTTGTAACACCTATCATCTCGCCAATTTCTTTATGCGTTTTACCTTCTATTTTATTTAACATAAAAGCCTCCCTTTGTTCAGGCTTAAGACTTGAAAGTACTTTTTTATAGCGTTCAAGAAACTGTTCTTTACGCAGTAAAAACTCTGGGGTTTCGTTAGTGTAGTCTTTTGGCTTTACTTTATTGTAGTTAAGAACTACTTTTTGGTGCTTTACCTCGTTAAGCATCATATTATTGGCCACAGTATATACGTAAGATTTTGCGGTTTGGGTAGTTACTTTAGCGCAGTTCTCCCACATTTTAATAAATGCATCCTGTACTTTATCTGAAGGATTTAATTGCGCACCGTATTTGTAGTAAAATATATCACTAAGGCTTTGTGCGTACTTGTTATAGAGCTTAGAAAAAAGCAATTTATCACAAATATTTGTATGTAAATTTTTAGACAAATTATATAGTTATATTTAGGCTGTAAAGGTATACAAAAAATAATATTATTTTTTTTGGGACATTTTTACAGACAGTTGTTTTAATTATAAAGCAGGTTACTAAACATCATTTTAAAAACTGCTTATTAAATAAATAAACACAAAAATCTTATGAAAACTTTAAAACCATTATTACTTACCCTAATTTGCAGTTTTGCAATTTTAACTTCTTGCCGTACAGAAGATGATATGTCTATAGATCCACCTGTAGAAGAAACATTGTTAGCTAATTCTTCAATTGCTAGTTTAATGAGTAAAACCTCTTTAAACGATGGCTCTTTTGATAATATTATTGATAATGCCAGTTGCTTTAGTGTAGATCTACCTGTTACTGTTGTAGCTAACGGAACACAAATTGTTGTAGATTCTGCAGACGATTACCAAACCATAGAAGATCTATTTGATGCTGACAATAATGACACAGATACCTTAGATATTATCTTTCCTATTACTATAGTTTTTGAAGATTACACAACAACTGTTGTTAATACCTATCCAGAGTTACTTGCATTAATTGCACAATGCCCAGCAGAAAACGCTACTGATGATGATATAGAATGTATTGATTTTGAATATCCAATAAGTGCCTCTATTTTCAACGAAAATAATGACTTAGTTGATACTATTATTATAAATAATGATAATGATATGTATGACTTTATTGATGATTTAGATGATTTTGCAGCGGTCACCATAAGCTTTCCTATTACCGTTATTCTTGCAGATGGAACACCACTCACTATTAATAGTATAAATGAATTAGAAATGGCTATTGAAGATGCAGAAGATACGTGTGACGAAGATGATGATAATGACTATAACGATGATGATTGTGATGATTGTACTACAAGTAATTTAGAGTCTATACTCGTTAATTGCACAGATTGGATGGTTGAAGAATTTGAGGTAAATGATAATGAAATTCAAGACCAATATAACGGCTATCTTTTTTCTTTTGAAACTGATGGTACCCTAACCATAACTGAAAATGGAAACACAATAACTGGAACTTGGTCTGTATCTGGTTCAGCAAACAATATTGATTTTGTAATTGACATCCCAGCTCTGCCAGACTTTAGCGGTACTTGGAATTTACAAGAAATTGAGCAAGAGTCTGGTGAAAAAGAAATTGAGTTTGAAAAAGCTAATGATGATGAACTTACATTTAAAAGTAATTGTTAGCCGTAATAATTTTAGGGATTTTACCCATATTTAAATTAAAAATTATGAAAAAAAGATTTTATTTCGGCCTATTAACATTAATGAGTTTTTCTATAGCATTGTCTAGTTGTTCTAACAATGATGATGAAAACCCAATTGACAATACGCAACAAATTGCTCAAATCGAAGCTAACATTGAATCTGGTACTTGGCGTGTTACTAGTCTCATCGATTTAGGACTAGATAAAACTTCCGATTTTACAGGTTATAATTTCACTTTTGAATCTAATGGAACATTAACAGCATCTAATGGCACAACTACACTATCTGGTACTTGGTCTGTTGCAAATGATAGTAGTGATGATGACGGCTCTAATGATATTGAATTCAATATCTTTTTCCCTGTATCTGATTCAAATGATTTTGAAGAACTAAATGAAGATTGGGATGTTGTATCTACATCTGCCACAAAAATTGAACTTAGTGATATAAGTGATGATAATGTTAATACAGATAGATTGACTTTTGAAAAGAACTAATTAAAATGAATGACTTTTTTTTAATTAAGTCCCCCCTTAACTTTCTCACAGATTGATTAATAGCAACCAGTCGTTAGTTTAAAACTAGCGACTGGTTTTTTTTTACACTAACCAATAACTATTGATTAATCCGTCACAAACTAAAAGCCAACTATCGTTAAACTAAATACTACATTGTTCTAGTGCTAATAAAATTTCAAGAGTGAAATTTGCTGAAAATTGCAAACCATTTTTTGGTAGCTACAACATACTAACAAATGGGTCAGCAACAAACGTTATAAACCTTTTGGTTTGACTAATTTTTAAACAATACGCATGACTACAAGCATCGTTAAATTATTCATTTTCTCTACACCATAATACTTCTGAGCAACGTCTGTATAAAAGTTGTGTTCCTTTAAAAATTACTTCTAATTGTTATTTAAATTGGCTTGTGTAATATAAATAAGCCTCACGTCTATTTTTACTAAAAATTAAAAGTTTAGCATCGTCTAGTAATTTTTGAGTTTCAAATAAATCCTATTCCAATTATACAGTCAATCGCAATTTTCGCCATTTGTGATACCAATAACGACGGTGTAGAAACTATAAATTTAGAAACCCAAAATACCTTACTATTACAAAATGAAGATCCATCACTTTTTACAGTGCGCTATTATAATACTTTAGAAAATGCTCAAAATGCGACGGATACCCTTTCATATATCTATAATAGCCAGCATAATGAATTAATTTATGTGAGAATTGAAAATAACACAACGGGATGTTACTCGATTACAAACTTTAATATTATACTGCAACAATACCCTGTATTAAATTTAGATCCCGTCATGGTGCTCTGTGAAAACGATATACCACTTATGGTTAATGCGCAGCAGACTACTAATAATAATACGTATTTATGGTCTACAGGAGCCACCACTGCTGTAATTGACATTAATGAAATAGGTAACTATTGGGTAATAGTCACCTCTGAAAACGGATGTACTTCAGAAAACTATTTTGAAGTTATAAGCTCTTCTTCAGCTGAAATAACAACTATTAGCGTATCAAATTTTTCGCCTCTAAATATTATTAGTATTGTAGTACAAGGTAATGGCGAATATGTTTATTCTCTAGATAATGGTAACCCACAAAACAGTTCAACGTTTATTAATGTTGCCGCAGGACCGCATACATTGGAAGTCATTGATATTAATGGCTGTGAGAGTTTAAGTATTGAGGTCTTTGTATTTGAAGTCCCAAAATTTTTCACTCCAAATAATGACGCTAAAAATGATTTTTGGGAAATTAAAGGCGCCAATCAATTAGAGTATTTAGAACTAAATATTTTTGATCGATTTGGGAAATTTATTTTCACCCTAAATAAAAATAGCCGTGGTTGGGATGGCACACTAAACAACATTAACCTACCATCTACGGATTACTGGTACAAAGGCTCTGTGGTGATTAATGCACAAAAAACAATACTTAAAGGTCACTTTGCATTGATAAGATAGTCCTCTAAATATTAATTGATCTATAAATAAAACTCAAGCAATTAGACTATATAGCCATACTCATATTTAATTTTGACTTATACTTCAAACTGTTACCCAAGCTCATATCTTTTAGGTATATATTTCTTAATTTTGCATTATTAAAAAGCTTTTAGTAATCTTCTTTACAGTTGTCTAATAAAATATAATGACTAAAATACAACATATAGAACGCGAAATTTCTGAACTTAGAAACAGCTTGCAGAACCATATACTCTATGATAATTTAAAGAATGTTGATGACATCAAAGTCTTTATGGAAAACCATGTATTTGCTGTTTGGGACTTTATGTCACTATTAAAATTTCTTCAAGCTAAATTAACAAGCGTTAAAACACCCTGGACGCCCTCAAAAAATCCTACCTTATCGCGATTTATAAATGAAATTGTACATGGTGAAGAGAGCGATATTAATGAGTTAGGACAGCCAAAAAGTCATTTTGAAATGTACTTAGATGCAATGGACCAAGCTAATGCAAGTACTGCAGAAATTGATAAATTTATAAAATTTATCAATAATAACTGCACAATAAATAATGCATTAAACCAAATCAATATTGATAAGAGAATTGCTGACTTCGTAAAATTCACGTTCTCTATTATTGAGAGCAATAAGCCACATCTTGTTGCTTCTGCATTCACCTTTGGAAGAGAGGATGTTATCCCTGACATGTTTATTGAAATTTTAAAATCTGCAGAATCTGAAGATAAATCGTATAGCAAATTAAAATATTACTTAAAACGACATATTGAATTAGACGGGGATGAACATGGACCATTATCTCTAAAGATGGTATCTGAACTTTGTGGAGAAGACAATCACAAATGGAGTGAAACCCTGACAGTAGCTAAAGAGGCATTGAAAAAGCGCATTGCTCTATGGGATGGAATTAACGACATTATAAAAAAAGGACAACTCGCAATAATTGAAAATATTAATTAAAAATAGATTTTCATTTTACAATAGTAGGGGACTTATTCTATGGTCATTAAACAAAACACTAATACTCTCAAAATATAACTAATACGAACTGCCTAGATAGTAGTATCCAAAACCTAATTATTATTAATCATAATGTCTATAAAATTTAAGGTTTCGTAATTGAATCATGTTTGTAGTGTAACAGATTTAGGCATATCGTATTTACAAGCTATACAATTTGGATACCAAATCCATAAAAACTAAACAGTAAAACGATTGTATAAAAAAACCAGAACTTAAGTAGGTTAAGATCTGGTAGATTTGGGTTTAATTACTAACTTATAAATTAAAATTATGATAGATTTGAGGTATCTTTTACAACAATTCAAATATCGCATAATATTTTAATATTTACGTTTAAATACTATTTATTTCGATGAAATACACTTTATTTTAACATTTAACTCTGTTTTTAGTACAAAAACATCTTAAAATTACAATTTAAACTCACTATTATATTTTATAGTTAAAACTAATTCGTAATTAATTTTAACAAAATCTGTAGTGCATCCGAATAAAAAATCCATTTTTTATTTAGTAATTATTACCAATAACATGATAGCAAACTTATATATCAACTATTCTTTTTTGTAAATGGAATACCAAATAAATAAAACTAAATGAAAAACAAAATCTTTCTTATTGGTCTTGTAATCTTATTAGTCTCATGCGCTACACAGAAAAAACAGACCATTAGTGTTGTTAAAATTATCGAAACTACCACCAGTTGGAATGGGGATCCTTTACCTAAATATCCCCAAGGGACCCCGAAGGTTACGGTATTAAAAATTACTATACCAGCTAAAACAAAACTTAAAAAACACTACCATCCTGTTATTAACACGGGTATTATAATAAAAGGTGAACTAACGGTTATTGATAAGAGCAACAACGTGCTACATTTAAAACCAGGTGATGTTATTGTAGAACTCGTTAATAAAATACACTTTGGAATAAATAAAAGAAATACACCTGTTGAAATTATAGTATTTTACGCAGGTACTACTGATTTACCAATAACAGTTTTGGAACAATGATTGAATCGTTTAATACTAAAAACATAAGAATTGTTTGCTAATTGATTTGATTTTTAAATATATAAATCTTCATTTATCTTTGGTCAATCTTCGTTAAAACAAAGAAAATGATTATCGTTCTTTAGAATATTTTAACATCACAAAATTAATTAATCTGTTTTTTAAGGATTATATAATCCACAATTATAGGGTTTTAATGTCCAAATCATATTTGAACACATATTTTAAACAACGAGCTATATATTTAATGTTCCAACCTTAATAAAGTCCTTGATGTTGCTTTAAAATAAGCGACAAACATCAATGAAATATGGACTCCATGTGATTTAAAAAAAATTCAAAGGTTAGTGTTTCCATCAGAAATAGGTTACAACAAGCAAAATGAAGAATTTTGAACCTTAAAAACAAATTCTATATCCGCTGTTATGCCAATGTTACAAACGGAAATATTAAAAATAAAAAACGGAAAATCAATTCAAATGAATCAATTCTCTGTTAGAGTGACCTCGACTGTCAAAAGTTTAACTTTTTGGAGGATATGTTACATATTTTAATACTCAATTTTATTTTTAAATAAAAAATTATTATTGGAATAAATAGTGACCTCGAGAGGATTCGAACCTCCAACCCTCAGAGCCGAAATCTGATATTCTATCCAGTTGAACTACGAGGCCTAATTTCCTATATATGTAGGAATCTCATATAATATATTTAAGACAATTTTTCCTTAACAATACTTGAAATCGTCTTACCATCTGCCTGACCAGCTAATTCTTTTGAAACTATACCCATAACTTTACCCATATCCTTCATACCAACAGCTCCAACTTGATCTATAGTCATTATAACTACTTTTTCAATTTCTTCTTCTGTTAAAGCTTCTGGCAAAAATTGGCTGATAACTTCTGCTTGATCTATCTCTGGCAATGCCAAATCCTTACGGTCTTGTTCTAAGAATATAGCAGCACTATCTTTGCGCTGCTTTACCATTTTAGAGAGAATTTTTATTTCTTGTTCTTCAGTCAAATCGTCTTTAGATCCTGTTGCAGTTTGTGCCAATAATATTTCTGATTTAACGGCTCTTAAGGCTGCTAAAGCCGTCTGATCCTTTTCCTTCATCGCTGTTTTTATGGCAGTCATTACATCATCTTGTAAACTCATAATTCTCTTTTTTTATGGATTGCGAAGATACTAAAAAGTTTTGCCATGCATTATGATATGGCATCCTAATACGATATCAAATTAATGCATACAAAAAGCCCAAAAAACTTGAGGTGCTTTTTGGACTTTTGACTTCGGTGTGTTAACACAAAACTTAAACTTGCTATTAATCTACGTTATCGTGTAAAAAGGAATTATTACTTCTTAATTGAATATCATCGTTATCATCTGTACCGACGGACATTCTTGAAGCATTGGTTTCAGAAGAATGCTGAGCATCTTCTAGATTAACACCCTGTCTTTTGTATGCAGGCTCTTTTTCGATTTCATCTATTTTGGCATTATTAAACTTATAATTGAAATCTTTCATTTTTTTTCTGCGCTCGTCTGCACGAGCAATTAGTAATTCGGAAATTGGACTATTCATCGGATCAATCTCTTCTTGAATCACTTCTTCTTTTTCTTCAACAGGAAGTACTTTCTTTTCAAAAACAACCTCTTCTTTTACCTCAACCTCCTGAGTATTCGTATTGATTGAAGATTCATAAGTTTCAAAGTCATCTTCTAAAGCATATCGAGTTTCTCCTTCCTCATTTACCTCGGTAACTGAAATTATTTCAACAGGCTCTACAACATCAATTGCCTTAGCTTCTTCATCTAAGCTAAAAAACATTTTCTCTTCTTCAACTTCTGGCGCTTTTACCTCATCTACCGCTTTAGTAGATAATGGCAAGTCGAATGTTAATGTAATTTGCTCTTCTGGCTCTACCGAAGTAGTTTCAGACTTAGTTTCTGCAGGTGTAATTACAAACGCTTCTGGCTTTGTTTCTATCTGTGGTTTTCTGTCTAATACCTCATCGTAGATTACATTTATATTTTTAATTGTATCTGTAGTAAGTATTAAATCTGACTCAACATTAGGTGTTACCTTTACAGGTACTACGACCTCATCTTCCTCTTCTATTAATGTATGTCTTACTATTGGTGTTTCTTTTACTTCTTCTAATACAATATCTGGTGTTATAATAGCTGGCTCTTTATCTTGCGTGCTAATGAATTCTTCTGTCGTTTCACCCAAGGCATGTATTACCTTTTTTGTTTCTGTATTAGATATTTCATTTTGTTGGTCTATATCAAAACCTGTTGCTATAATAGTTACAGCGATAGACTCTTGTAATGATTCATCTTCACCAACACCCATTATAATATTGGCCCCAAAACCAGCTTCAGATTGAATATGGTCATTGATTTCACCTATTTCATCTATAGTAATTTCTTGAGAACCAGAAACGATAAGCAACAATACGTTTTTGGCCCCAGTTATTTTGTTATCATTAAGCAAAGGTGAATCTAAAGCCTTCATTATAGCTTCTTGTGCTCTGGTTTGCCCAGAAGCTTCAGCAGATCCCATAATAGCTGTTCCACTATTACTTAATACGGTTTTAGCATCACGTAAATCAATGTTTTGTGTATAGTGATGTGTAATGACTTCTGCAATACCTCTAGATGCTGTAGACAACACCTCATCTGCTTTAGAGAAACCAGCTTTAAAACCAAGATTACCGTAAACCTCACGAAGTTTATTGTTGTTAATTACAACTAAAGAATCTACATGCGAACGTAATTTTTCGATACCACGTTGCGCTTGTTCGTTACGCATTTTACCTTCAAACTGAAATGGCATGGTTACAATACCAACAGTTAAGATATCGAGTTCTTTGGCCATTTTAGCTATTACTGGCGCTGCACCTGTACCTGTACCACCACCCATACCAGCAGTAATAAATACCATTTTTGTATTGGTATCTAACATTCTACGAATGTCCTCTAAACTTTCTACAGCGGCTTCTTCACCTACATCTGGGTTTGCACCTGCACCAAGACCTTCGGTTAAGGCAACACCTAATTGTATTTTGTTGGGTACACCACTATTATGTAGCGCCTGTGCATCTGTATTACATATTACAAAATCAACACCTTTAATACCTTGTTGAAACATGTGATTTATGGCATTGCTACCACCACCACCAACACCTATAACTTTTATGACGTTAGATTGGTGCTTAGGCAAATCAAATGAAATGTTTCCAAATTCGTTGCTGTTACTCATACTGTTTGTAATTATGGGATTCTATATTTTTATTCTATTTTGTGTACGGACAAGTCGCGACTTGTCCGTACACAACTTGTCCGTACACGACTTGGCCCTACTCGGCATTATCCAAAAAATCTTTAACACGTTCTGTTAACTTATCTAAAAACGATCGGCGTTCTTTTATTGGCGCTTGTAACACGTCTTCTTCTGTCTCGAGTGTTAGATCTTCATCGGCATCAATAACATCTTCTACAACTTCTTCAGCTTTTTTTCTATCTTGGCGTTTTAAACCATCCATTACCAAACCAACGGCTGTAGCATACAACGGACTAGCAATATCCTCATCACTATCGCCTGCTAAATGCTCATTAGGATACCCTATTCTGGTATCCATACCCGTAATGTACTCTACCAATTGCTTTAAATGCTTTAATTGACTACCACCACCTGTTAAAACAATGCCAGCAATTAATTTTTTCTTTTGCTCTTCGTGTCCGTAATTTTTTATTTCTACATACACTTGCTCTATAATCTCAACAACCCGTGCGTGTATTATTTTAGAGAGATTTTTTAGTGTAATTTCTTTTGGCTCTCTACCTCTTAATCCAGGAATAGATACAATTTCGTTATCTTTATTTTCACCTGGCCATGCAGATCCGAATTTCATTTTTAAAAGTTCGGCTTGCTTTTCTATAATAGAACAGCCTTCTTTTATATCTTCTGTAATGACGTTTCCTCCAAAAGGAATCACTGCAGTATGGCGAATTATACCATCTTTAAATACCGCTAAATCTGTAGTACCACCACCTATATCTATTAAAGCAACACCAGCTTCTTTTTCTTCTTGACTTAACACTGCGTTTGCAGATGCTAAGGGCTCTAAGGTGATACCTTCGAGCTGTAAACCAGAGCTTTTAACACACCTGCCAATATTTCTGATTGAAGAGACCTGCCCTACTACAACATGAAAGTTAGCCTCTAGCCTCCCACCATACATACCAACGGGCTCTTTTATTTCGCCTTGGCCATCTATCTTAAACTCTTGTGGTAACACATGTATAATTTCTTCACCTGGAAGCATTACTAATTTATGAACTTGGTTTATTAGACGGTCTATATCGTCTTCATCTATAACCAACTCAGAATTTGCTCGAGTGACATAATCACTATGTTGTAAACTACGTATATGTTGCCCAGCAATACCTACAGTAACCTCTTCTATTTTTTCTGATGCAGCTGCTTCTGCTTCTTGTACTGCTTGCTGTATAGACTGTATTGTTTGTGTAATATTATTTACCACACCACGATGCACACCCATACTTTTAGATTTGCCTACACCTAAAATTTCAACTTTACCGTACTCGTTTTTGCGACCAATCATGGCTACAATCTTTGTGGTTCCTATATCTAAACCTACCGAAATGTTATGCTTGTCCATAGTTTACTTTTTGGTGCATATAACTTGTTTATCAAATTTTAGATTTACTAACTTGTAGCTATCTAATATATTGTCTTTCATTGCTTTTTGATAAAAGACTTTAAAATTATTAATTTTTTTTTCTAACCTATTTAAAGTTCCTAAATGAACTGTAAAATCACTTTTTCTAACTTGAAAGTTAATAGTACCATCTTCATTCTCATGAATTTTAATGACATGCTTTTTTAAAAACTCATCTTCGTCTACAGCTTTTGCAAATTTAAAGACTGTTTTGAGCTTATTTTTGTTAATAAAACCAGTAACTAATGGCACTCTTGCAGAATAATTAGAAGACAAAGGCATAAAAGAACCTAAATCATCTATGTAATAAGACGCATTTGTACTCACTCTTGCAATAGGTCGTTTTTGTTCAACTTCTACCGAAAGCCCACCGTTTACTGACATAAACACTTCTGCTTTCTTTATCATTGCATTAGAATTTAGGACAGATTCTAGTGCATTCAAATCTATAATATCTTTGGGTTGGTCTGCAACAGTCTGCTGATTTTGTATTAACAATTTACTAACAGTCGCCTCAGAAATAAACAAGGTGTTTCCGCCCAAGAAGGTTATATGCGGTTCGCCCACCTTACGCGCACTATTTCTTTGGTTAGAAAATGCAAATAACCCACCAACAACAATTAGTAAACCTATGACCTTTATGTGGTTATAATTAACTCTCACTAGCAAGCGCCTCCTTTAGATATTTAACCTCTTCACCTATGTCGCCTGCACCAATAGTTAAAACGACTTCTGCTTGAGATGCATTTATTTTCTGTAATAATTCTGACTTTAAAATCAACTCCTTATTTGGGTTTTTAATCTTACTTAATAACCACTGTGCTGTTACCCCTTCTATTGGCAATTCTCTTGCAGGATAGATATCTAAGAGCAGAACCTCATCAAATTTTGTAAGACTTTCTGCAAAACCATCTATAAAATCGCGTGTTCTTGTAAATAAATGGGGCTGAAAAACAGCTAACACCTTCTTATTTGGATACATTTCTCTTACAGCTTGGTGCACTGCATTAATTTCTTCGGGATGGTGTGCATAATCGTCTATAAAAACAAAATCATCTGTTTTAATTTGATATGTAAATCTGCGTTTTACACCCAAATACGATGCCAATGCCTTAGAGAGTTGGCTATAAGCACAACCATACTCAATCGCCATAGCCAAAGCTATTATTGCATTAGACAAGTTGTGTCTACCAGGCAGGTTAAATCTAAAATCTTTATACAACCCTTTTGGCGTTTGCACATCAAACACATAACTGCCATTATCTATTTTTACATTTTGCGCACTATAATCCGAATCGTCTTCAATACCGTAAGTAATACCTGGTAATGGCAACCCATTTTTAACAAATAGTTTTCCGCCTGGCTTAATGCATTTAGTAAAATCTTCAAATGATTTTATAAGCGCTGAAGCATCACCATAAATATCTAAGTGGTCTGCATCCATTGAGGTAATACAGGCTAAATCTGGTGATAGGGTTAAAAATGAACGATCAAACTCATCTGCCTCAACAACGGTAACTTCTGTACCGTTAAGTATTAAGTTAGAGTTGTAATTTTCACTTATACCACCCAAAAAAGCAGTTACTGGAGCATTACATACATTTAAAAGATGCCCTAAGATACTGGTAGTTGTTGTTTTACCATGCGTACCCGCTACAGCTAGGCATTGCGTTTGTCTTGTAATTTCGCCAAGTATAGCAGAACGCTTTAAAACCTTAAAGTTAGCCGCTATAAAATAATTTAATTCTGAATGCGCTTTAGGCACCGCAGGTGTATAAACAACAAGCGTTGTCGAAGGATTTAAAAACGCATTATCTATAGCCTTAATATCATCTTTAAAATGAATTAAAACACCTATATCTTCTAACGCATCAGTAAGCGCTGTTGGCGTTTTATCGTACCCACCTACTGTCTTACCATTAGCCACAAAATAACGTGCTAACGCGCTCATGCCTATACCACCGACACCAATAAAATAAACACTATTTAGGGTACTTAAACTCATTTAATCTGTAATAATTTTTCAACCTCATTTACTATTGCATTCGTAGCATTTACGAGTGCTAAATTTTTAATATTTTCACTTAACTGTTGCTGTTGCTCGTCATCTAAAAACAGAGCTGCAAATACCCTCTGAAATTGAGAATCTAAATCTTTTTCCTTTATTAGAATGGCGGCATTTTTATCTGCAATAGATTTTGCATTTTTTGTTTGATGATCTTCTGCAACATTAGGCGACGGTATAAAAATTACAGGCTTACCTACAATACACAACTCAGAAACAGAAATAGCACCTGCTCTAGATATAATAACATCTGCCGCAGCATAAGCCAAATCCATAGTACTTAAAAATGCATGCACTTGCACATTTGGCAATTGATTATAGTGCTTATACTGGTTGTAATAAAGCTTACCACACTGCCATAAAACCTGTATGTTTTGGCTTTCAAAAAAATCGATATTAGCCTCAATAAGCTCATTAATACGTCTAGCACCCAAACTACCACCTAAAACAAGAAGTGTTTTTTTACTATGTATTAGCGTAAACGCATCCTTGCCCTCAATGTGTTTGCTTTTTACTTCTAACAAATCTTTTCTAATAGGGTTACCAGTAATTTTTATTTTTTGCTTTGGAAAAAACTGCTCTAAACCCTCATAAGCTACACATATTGTATTTACTTTTTTTGCTAATAATTTATTGGTTATACCTGGGTATGAATTTTGTTCTTGTATGAGAGTTGGTATTTTTTTTAAAGTAGCCATCTGCAATAAAGGACCACTTGCAAAACCACCTGTACCTATAACGACGTTTGGTTTAAATGTTTTAATTATTTTTTTTGAACGTAACAAACTCACTATTAACTTTAGAGGAAACGCCAAGTTTCTTAATGTTAATTTTCGTTGAATACCAGAAATCCATAAACCTTCAATTTTATAACCTGCCTGTGGCACTTTATCCATTTCCATACGGTCTAATGCACCAACAAATAAAAACTCGGCATTTGGGTAACGCAACTTTAGCTCATCTGCAATAGCAATAGCCGGATAAATATGTCCGCCTGTGCCACCACCTGTTAATATGAATTTATAAGTACTCATTAAATTGTTTCGCTTAAAATGTCTAACGGATTTTCTTCTAAAGATGTTTCTTTATCTTTTATTTCTTCGCGCTTTGCGCTTACACTTAATATAATACCTACAGCCAAACAGGTCATCCAAATTGAAGTACCACCACTACTTATTAATGGTAAGGTTTGTCCCGTTACAGGAAACAACTCTACAGCAACTGCCATATTAATAAGCGCCTGAAAAACAATAGGTAAACCAACACCCAACACCAATAATTTACCAAAAATAGTATCTGCTTTTTGCGATACAATTACAATTCTAAATAAAAGCCATGAGTACAAAACCAATAAAAATAAACCTCCTATTAAACCATATTCTTCTATAATAATGGCGAAAATAAAATCTGAAGATGATTGCGGCAAAAAGTTCTTTTGCACACTTTTACCAGGCCCAACTCCCTGAATTCCACCTGACGCGATAGCTATTTTTGCTTTTTCGATTTGATAATCTGCTTCGGTATCCTCACCACTAGAAAAATTTTCTACTCGACTTATCCACGTATCTATACGGTTAGGCATAGCTTCTGGAAAAGCTTTAGCTACAAGTATAAATAAGGTTAAGGTTACTAAACCAGAACCTATAATTACCAATAAATATTTTAAAGGGTAACCTCCTACAAAGGCCAACATCATTATCATTGTAAATACAATAGCTGTGGTAGAAAAATTAGCTGGTAAAATAAGTGCTAAAATTAAAAAAACAGGACCCCAGAGTGGCAATACCGTCTCTTTAAACGTAATAATTTTATCTTTTATTTTTGAAAGATAACGCGCAACATAGACCATTAACACTACAGCAGCTAACGTTGATGTTTGAAAAGACATATTTACAATCGGTATCTGTATCCAACGGCTCGCATTAGCCCCATCTATAGTTGTACCTTGAAGCATTGTAATTAACAACAACACAAAAACTATGGGCACCATTACCATAGATAAACCTCTAAAATATTTGTAAGGCACACGATGCACACCATACATAATTGCAAAACCAAGTGCTAAATGCATAAAATGTTTTACAAAAAAAGAAAATGTATTGCTTGAGCTTACCGCCAAATTACTTGCAGCACTATACACTGGTAAAAAAGAAAAAATAGCCAAAAGTGTAGCTATAGCCCAAATGGCCCTATCCCCTTTTATTTGTGTAAACATGTTTTGCATACTTAATCTTTTGTAGACGAATTTTCAACTCATCTTCTTTAAATTACCCTTATAAATTTCGTACTGCATTTTTAAATTGACGCCCACGATCTTCATAGTTCTCAAACAAATCAAAACTAGCACATGCTGGAGACAACAGTACACTATCGCCTGCTTCTGCAAGCTTATAAGCCATTTTTACGGCTTCATTCATTTGTTGTGTTTCTACAATAACATCTACCATGTTACCAAAGGCTTCAACTAATTTTTCGTTAGCGGTTCCTAAACAAATGATCGCTTTAACTTTTTCGTTTATAAACGGATACAACTCTTTATAATTATTACCCTTATCTACACCACCAACAATCCAAACTGTTGGTGCATCCATACTTTCTAAAGCAAAATAGGTTGCGTTAACATTGGTTGCCTTACTATCGTTAATGTACTGCACCTTATTAATCTTTAACACGTGCTCTAAACGATGCTCTACACCTTGAAAATTCTCTAAACTTTCGCGAATGGTTTGCTTTCTAATTTTTAGTAAATGCGCCACAGTAGAAGCTGCCATTGCATTCTTAATATTGTGCTTTCCTTCTAAACTTATATTGTCTGTTGGCATAATTATTTGATTATTATCTATTGTTATTATTATCTTGTTAGTATCTAAATAGGCACCTTCTTCTAAAACCTTAGTTAATGAAAAAGGGAGTGCCCTAGCTTGTATTGAATTTGTTTTTAACCACTCTAAAATTACCTCATCGTCTGCATCATATATAAAATAATCATCAGCTGTCTGATTTTCTACAATTCTAAATTTTGAAGCGATATAGTTTTCAAACTTATAATCATAGCGATCTAAATGATCTGGTGTGATATTGGTTAAAATTGCAATTTTTGGTCTAAAACTATGAATATCATCTAACTGAAAACTACTAATCTCTAACACGTAGTTATCGTAATTTTTCTCTAAAATTTGTTTTGCAAAACTGTCCCCAATATTACCCGCCAAGCCCACATCTAATTCTTGCTTTAACAAATGATGCGTAAGTGTTGCTGTTGTTGTTTTACCATTACTACCTGTAATACCAACTAAAGTCGCGTCTGTGTAATTGGATGCAAATTCTATTTCGGAAACGACTTTAATACCCGCTTCTCGAATTTGTTTTACCAAAGCCACTTTATCTGGTATACCAGGACTTTTCATGATGAGATCTGCATTAAGAATTTTTGATTCTGTATGCTGTTCATCTTCAAATTCAATCTTATTATTTAAAAGAACGTCTTTATACTTATTTTTAATTTTACCCTTGTCTGATACAAATACATTGTATCCTTTTGCTTTACCTAAAAGTGCAGTACCTACGCCACTTTCTCCACCTCCTAATATGACTAGAAGCCCCTTCTTAAATCCTTCCTCAGAAGAAAAGGACATTGTACTCGGCTGCTTATTTTTCTCTTCTTTTATCATATTATTTTCAATACCTACAAGATTTTAAAACCTTGGAGGATAAAACATTCTATCTAATTTTTAATGTTACTATTGAAATGATAGCAAGCAAGATTCCTACAATCCAAAAACGTGTTACAATTTTGCTTTCGTGATACCCTGACTTCTGGTAATGATGATGTAAAGGCGACATCTTAAATATGCGACGTCCTTCACCATATTTTTTTCTGGTGTATTTAAAGTAACTCACCTGCATAATTACAGATAAATTCTCTGCTAAAAATATGCCGCATAATACGGGTATTAACCATTCTTTTCTAACTGCTATAGCAATTACAGCTATGATCCCGCCAATAGTTAAACTCCCAGTATCACCCATAAAAACTTGAGCTGGGTATGTATTGTACCACAAGAAACCTATTAGTGCGCCAACAAAGGCCGCTATGTAAATTGTAATTTCTTCGACCCTAGGTATATACATTATATCTAAGTATTCTGAAAATATAATATTACCAGAAACCCATGCAAAAATACCTAAGGTTAATGCTATTATGGCTGAGGCACCAGCAGCGAGACCATCTATACCATCTGTTAAGTTTGCTCCATTAGAGACTGCTGTAACAACAATAATGACAACTAAAATAAAGACAATCCAAGCATATTTTTCTAAATCTGGACTAATCCAAGTAATTAAATCTGAATAATCAAACTCATTACTTTTCATAAAAGGAATTGTAGATTTTGTAGACTTTTCTTCGGCTTTAAATAATTTTGAAGGTGATACGTCTGGATTCTCAGCCAACAACATACGTTGCTCTTGTAATGGCAACTTTTCTTTAATTGTAACATCGTTATGAAAAAACAACGTTGCACCCACTATTATACCTAAACCAACTTGGCCAAGTACTTTAAACTTCCCTTTTAAGCCCTCTTTATCATTTTTAAATTTCTTTATATAATCATCAATAAACCCAATGGTACCCATCCAAAGTGTTGTAACAATAAGCAGTATAATGTAAATATTTTCTAGTTTAGCTAATAGTAAAACAGGAATAAGCGTTGCAAGAATTATAATAATTCCGCCCATAGTTGGTGTCCCTGCTTTTTCTACCTGGCCTTCTAAACCTAAATCACGAATGGTTTCGCCAACCTGTTGTTTTTGCAAAAATCTAATAATACGCTTACCAAATATTGTAGAAATTAATAATGACAAAATAATGGCAACTGCGGCTCTAAAGGTTAAAAAACCAAAGAGTGAAGCTCCAGGAAATTGAAACTGTTGTTCTAAATATTCAAATAGGTAGTATAACATATGCTCTATTTAATTTACTTGTAGACTATGCTTAAAGCATCGTCTTTTTCGCTGTATTATTTTTGTAATTGTTTTAACAACTCATGTACTGTTTTATAATCATCAAAATCAAAGCGTTCACCTTTAATTTCTTGGTAATTCTCATGCCCTTTACCTGCAATAAGAATTATATCTTTTGCACCTGCCATTTGGCAAGCTGTTTTTATAGCTTGTCTTCTATCTGTTATTGATAGTGTTTTTTTAAAATTTTGAGGCCCCACACCTTTTTCCATATCTTCAATTATGGTTTCTGGCACCTCACCACGTGGATTATCGCTAGTAAAAATCACTTTTGTACTTAGGGCAGAAGCAATATGTGCCATTTTTGGGCGCTTGGTTTTATCTCTATCACCACCACAACCAATTACGGTAATTAGCTGTTCATTTTTAGTTCTAATACTATTAATGGTTTCTAATACATTTTTTAAAGCATCTGGCGTATGTGCATAATCTACTATTGCAGTTATTCTTGTATCTGAAATTAAATACTCAAAACGACCTGAAACATTTTGGAGCTCACTTATTATGGGTAAAATTTCATCTTTCTCTAAACCTAAAAGCTCTGCTGCACCATAAATAGCCACAATATTGTAAGCATTAAAACTACCTATTAAACGCGTCCATAATTCGTTATCATTCAACTTTAACAACAACCCACTAAATTCATTTTCTAAAATCTGTGCTCTATAATCTGCAAATGTTTTTAAAGCGTAGGTGTATTTTTTTGCTTGTGTATTTTGAAGCATTACAAAACCATTTTTATCATCGACATTAGACAACGCAAAGGCGTCTTTTGGCAACTGATCAAAAAAGGCTTTTTTAACATCTCTGTATTCTGCAAAAGTGTCGTGATAATCTAAATGATCGTGAGACAGGTTGGTAAAAATACCACCTGTGAATTTTAAACCCTCTGTTCTGCTTTGGTGAATGCCATGAGAACTAGCCTCCATAAAACAAAACTCAACACCAGCATCATTCATCAACTTTAAATACTTATTAATGGTAAGCGAATCTGGCGTGGTGTGCGCTGTTTTATAGATTGTATCATCTACCATAATTTTTACAGTAGACAACAAGCCAACTTTATAACCCGCTTTTTTAAATAATTGATACAACAAACTCGTTACTGTAGTTTTACCATTAGTACCCGTAACACCGACTAGTTTTAAATTCTCGGAAGGATGTTGGTAAAAATTGGCTGCCATGTATGCTAAGGCTTGGTTAGAATTTGCAACCTCAATATACGTCACACCTGTTTTAAGCACCTCTGGTAAGCACTCACAAACTATAGCAGTAGCACCTTTCTCAATAACACTTTCTATATAATTATGTCCATCTGTAATTGTACCAGAAATAGCGACAAATAAAGCGTTATTCTCTATTTTGCGCGAGTCGAACTCAATGTTACTTACAGCAATATTAGTACTACCTATTACAGCATTTATAGTAACCTTATACAGTATGTCTTTTAAAACCATCATAACGCGTCTAAAATTATGGTTTGACTAGGTTGTAATTTTTGATGCTTTGTTACCGATTGCGCCTTTACAACACCACCACCATTTAATTTCACGTTAACATTAACTTGAAGATTTTCGAGTAACGCTACAGCATCCATAGCAGGCATACCTACAACACTTGGCATTAGCGCTTTGTAATCTTGAGCTTTCTTAAAGTAGGATTCAAAATCCTTATTTGCAGTAACACTATTAAATGCTAAGCTTTTAACCTCATCAATAATTGGAGTATCGGTATATATTTTTTGGGCTATTCGCTTAAATACAGGTCCAGATACATCTGCACCATAATAACCAACCTTAGTACTTGGTTTATGAATAACCACAATACACGAATATTTAGGATTGTCTGCTGGAAAATAGCCTGCAAAAGATGATATATACTTTTTGTCTTTCTTCCATTCTTCAAAATTAGAATAGTCTGTTCTTGCCGTACCTGTTTTACCTGCCATAGAAAAGGTTTCAGAATACATACGTTTACCAGTACCACGAATTATAATATTTTTTAAAATATCTTGTATTTCAGCTAAAGTTCTTTCAGAGCATATTTTATCTACCATTACCACTTTTTCGAACACTTCAATATCCTTATCAAAAGATTTTACAGCCTTTAAAAAACGAGGTTTAATTAACTCGCCATTATTTGCTATAGCATTGTAGAACGCTAAAGTTTGTAAAGGGGTTATGGTAAGGTTATAGCCATAAGCCATTGATGGTAATGCATTTTTACTCCAGTTAGACTTACCTGGCTCTGGTATATCTGGCCTTCCTTCACCAACTATCGGAATATCTAATGAATCATTAAGTTTCCAACGTTTTATATGGTCTATAAACTTCTTTGGGTTTTTAGAGTAATTATCATCAATAATAGAAGCCAAACCAATATTAGAAGACACTTCTAACGCTTTAGCTGCAGATATTTTACCGTAGCCACCACGATGCGAATCGCTGATCGTTCTTCCGTAGAAATATTTTGTGCCTTTTTTAGTATCAATAATAGTAGATGTATCTATAACTCTATCTTCTAAAGCTGCCATCATTGCCATTACCTTAAATGTAGAACCCGGCTCGTGGGCTTCATAAACGGCATAGTTTCTTTTCTCGTAATACGTACCTTTAGATGTTTTGGCTAAATTAGAAATGGCTTTTATCTCACCTGTTTTTACATCCATAACGACGACACAACCGTGTTCTGCATCGTATTTTTCGAGCTGTCCTAAAAGCGAGTGATGTGCTATATCTTGAATATTTACATCTATAGTTGTATACACATCATAGCCATCTTGTGGCTCAACTTGGTCATAATCTGCAATGGGTTTCCATTGGCCATTACCAATTTTTTGTTTTAGTCGCTTACCTTTTACACCTTGTAAGTATTTGGCACCAAAAGCACCATCAATACCCGCTCTAGAATAATGCCCATCACCATCGAGACGCTCATAACCGATAGATCTAGAAGCTATTTCACCCATTGGGTGCTCTCGTCTTGTTGTTTGTTCTATAATAAGACCACCTTTAATTGCACCAAGTTTTAACAACGGGAAATTTCTTAACCTTATATAATCGGAATAGCTAATATTTCGCGCTAGCAGAAAATAGCGATTTTTGTTTTTTCGTGCTTTTCTAATACTTTTTTCATACTGTGCTGAAGACTTACTACCAAACACAGAAAGTGAATCTGCTAAAGCACCTATATACTTCTCAAACACCACAGACTTAGGCTGTATAGCATCAATTCTAATATCATATTTAGGAATTGACGTTGCCAATAAACTACCATCTGCAGAATATACATTACCACGATTTGGTTCTATTTCGAAATCTTTAGAGGTTGATTTTTCGGCCAAAGCCCTATACTGGTCGCCTTGCACAAACTGAATAGTACACAACTTAAACACCACAGCCAATACAAATACAAACATGCAGCCAGACACGAAGTACAATCTGTTTAATATGTTAGTTTCTGTTGTTGCCAAAGCTTATTACTGTTATATTTTTACTCGATAATCGAGATTCTATAGTTATGAGTTTATTGTAAATTCTTTTAATTACTATTTGAATTACTTACTCGAACTTTTTACTTTAATTTTTGTTGGTGGTATTTCAGAAATCTGAAGATTCTTTTTTTCCACTTTATCTATTATGGATGACTCCATTTTTAATCGCATTAATTTTGAACGCCCGTCTACAAAGGCAGATCTTAATTCCTTGACCTCGTTTGAGAGTCGTGCAATTTCATACACCTTCTTATCTGCACTATGCGAACTTGCTATCATTATTATAGCTAAGAATGAAATAAAAATGATGATACGCCAATTTTTAAACGAATCATCACTGATTAGAAACTTACCGCGCAATATGCTGTAGATGTTTTTTTTCATTCCGTAATTACCACCAAAACGGTAATCTTTTTTTTTGATTTACTAAGCTTATAACTTCTTAGCAACACGAAGCTTTGCACTTCTTGCCCTATTATTAACTCTAATCTCTGCTGCAGATGGCACTATAAGTCCGCCTACTTTTTTTAGAGGTACTTCAAAATTGCCGAACATATCGCGCTCTGGTTCACCTTCAAACAAACCATTTCTAACAAAACGCTTTACCAACCTATCTTCTAACGAGTGGTAAGAAATAAAACTTAACCTCCCACCAACTTTTAAAACTTCGGGCATTTGTAATAACAACTCTTTTAATACTTCAATTTCTTGATTTACCTCAATACGTATAGCTTGGTAAATCTGAGCCAGTACCTTATTCTCTCGTTGATGATTTAAAAATGCTTTTAACACAGATTTTAACTGTGTACTTGTTACTATTTCACCATTTTTTCGCTCTTCAACAATACATTTTGCCATTGCTGGTGCTTGTCTTAACTCACCGTATTGCGATAAGACATCTCTTATTTGATCTTCTGTATATTCATTTATAACCTCAAAAGCAGACAACTTACTATCTTGATTCATTCTCATATCTAAATCTGCCTCAAAACGGGTTGAAAACCCACGTTCTGCAACATCAAACTGATGAGACGATACGCCAAAATCTGCCAAAACACCATCAACCTCTTTAACACCATAAAATCTTAAGAATCGTCGAGCGAATCTAAAATTCTCATTAATGAGCACAAAACGGTCATCTTCAATAGTATTATTTAAAGCATCTTTATCTTGGTCAAAAGCATACAACTTACCATTAGGACCTAGCCTAGACAATATTTCGCGACTATGACCACCACCGCCAAACGTAACATCTACATAAACCCCATCTGGTTTAATAGCTAAACCATCTACGGTTTCTTTAAGTAAAACTGCATTATGATATTTCATCGTCACTAACCTCTTGTCCCATTACCTCTTCTGCTAAATCCGCAAAATCTGATGCTGCATCATCAATTGCTTGCTCGTATTTATTTTTATCCCATATTTCGAGAATATTTACGGAAGATGCCAAAACAACATCTTTTAAAATACCCGAAAAACTAATGAGATCTTTTGGTATTAATAAGCGACCCGCACTATCTACCTCAACAACCTTAACGCCAGCTGTAAAACGTCTTATAAAATCGTTATTCTTTTTTTTAAACCTATTGAGCTTGTTAATTTTCAGCATTAAGATGTTCCACTCAGACATAGGATACAACTCTAAACAGGGCTGAAAAACAGAACGCTTAAGCACAAAACCATCTTGCAAGGCAACAGACATCTGCTTTTTAAGCACAGCAGGTACCATAAGCCGTCCTTTGGCATCTGCTTTACACTCGTATGTTCCTATAAATGAATTCAAAAGGGTTTAATTTCTATACCGGTTTTAATTTAAAATAGCGTCGATAAAACATGCATTTACATTTTCTACTTTAGTAAAAACAAGAAACCTTAACTGAGGTTATGCTTTCGTTTTTTACGTCTTATAAAGAAAAAATTACCGTTATGTTTTCACCTTTTTAAAACAAAGATGTTACGACTTTATCCATTATGATTCAAATATATTGAAAAAATCACCACATTTTACCACTAACTCCCACTTTTGTTAATAAGTTTTACACAGGTTATTATAGAAACTTTAGTAACACTAGTAAAATCTGCATGGAGCTAAAATTATAACGTGTGGTAATTATAAATAGCCATAGGTTATATTTTATATACCAAAAAAGCATCGAAATTTGCTTGTTATATTTGTAATCAAAAGGATTTAGTTATATTTGTTTTTAACACTAAGCACGGACTTAATACATGGCACACCTTTTAAAAGAAGAAAAGGATTTTAAATATATTGAAGTAGGCGAAGGCACACCAATTATTGTGCTTCACGGTTTAATGGGAGGGTTAAGTAATTTTAGTGCTGTTACAGATTATTTTAGTCGTAATGGTTACAAAGTTATTATACCAGAACTACCTATTTACAGCATGTCTCTACTAAAAACTAATGTAAAAAGTTTTGCTAATTATCTCAAAAAATTTATTGAACATAAAGGGCTAGACAATGTTATTTTACTTGGCAATTCTCTAGGTGGTCATATTGGTTTATACCACACAAAACTGTACCCAGAAAAAGTAAAAGCATTAATTATTACCGGAAGCTCTGGTTTGTATGAAAGTGCTATGGGAGGTGGTTACACAAAACGTAGCGATTATGAAGTGATTAAAAAGAAAGCACAAGATGTTTTTTATGATCCTGCTGTAGCTACAAAAGAAATTGTTGATGAGGTTTATGAAACCGTAAACGACCGTAACAAACTTATAAAAACCTTAGCTATTGCTAAAAGTGCCATTAGACACAACATGGCAAAAGATTTGCCAAACATGACGACACCAATTTGTATTATTTGGGGTAAAAATGACCATGTTACACCACCAGAAGTCGCTTTAGAATTTGATGAATTATTACCAGATTCTGAATTATTTTGGATTGACAAATGTGGCCATGCCGCAATGATGGAACACCCTACTGAGTTTAATGAAATTTTAAACGGGTGGCTAGAGAAGCGTGGGTTTTAAAACACACGAAGATGTAAGTTAGTAACACTAATAAAAACAGCTCGCAAAGTCGCAGCGATGTAAAGTAAAAATCACTAAGACGTTTAACGCACTCCTTTCTTCCCTTTGGGTGGATGTCCCAAAAGACAAAAAAAGGATTTAAAACGATTACTGCTTTAGCAGTAAGTAAGATGAAAATAAAATCAGCCGAATTTAAAGTTAGTAATTCTGAAGTGGCAAAATGCCCAAACAACGACTTATCTGAATATGCCTTTATAGGACGAAGTAACGTAGGAAAATCGTCTTTAATTAATATGCTAACCGACAAAAAAAGTTTAGCAAAAACGTCAGGACGACCAGGAAAAACGCAACTTATTAATCATTTTTTAATTAACGAAAGCTGGTATTTGGTAGATTTACCTGGCTATGGTTATGCACGTGTTTCTAAATCATCTAAGCGTAAGTTTCAAGCATTTATTACTGACTATTTTGAAAAGCGTCAACAATTAGTTTCTGCTTTTGTTTTAGTAGATATTAGACACAAACCACAACCTATAGATTTAGAGTTTATGCAATATCTTGGTGAAAGTGGTATTCCGTTTTCTATTATTTTTACCAAAGCAGATAAATTAAAACCGAAGGCAATAGAAAATCATGTTAAGGATTATTGTGATGTGCTTTTAAACACTTGGGAAGAATTACCACATTATTTTGTAACCTCATCTAGTAAGAAAATTGGACAAGATGCTGTTTTAGATTTTATAGAAGCTACAAATGATGAGATTGATACTTTAAAACAACAATCTTAAACTACTGCTTTTTTTATTTTTGCTTTTCAATAAAATTATAAACAACTACAGTTACAGCAGTTGGAAATTAGAGCACTATTTACCAACTTTAAACCAAATGTTTGGTCAAAAAAATATTAAATCAGCATAAAATATTAACGCTGCTACCACACCATATATAATGGAAGCTTTTAAACTAAATGTACAATGCTCTCATTATTTCTATTTTAACGTACCACAGCTAGCTTACTAAACACTTAAGTTTTTACATCTAACGCATCGCGCAGCGCATTACCTATTAGCATAAATGCCATTACTAACAACATTATACAAAGACCTGGTATGAGTGCTAGATACGGTTTTCCTAAAATTATATAATTATAATGGTCTTTTATCATAGCTCCCCAACTTGCCATTGGTGGCTGTGCGCCAATACCTAAAAAACTTAAACCACTTTCTATTAAAATTGCAGCCGCAAAATTAGCTGCAGAAATTACAATTAAAGGGCCAATAACATTGGGTAAAATATGTTTTGTAATTATTCTGTAATCATTGTAACCTAAAGCTCTTGCTGCAGTGACATATTGCATTTCTTTTGCGCTTATAATTTGCCCTCTAACCACTCTTGCCACTTCTACCCACATGGTTAAACCTACAGCAATAAAGACTTGCCAAAACCCTTTACCTAAGGCTAATGTTATGGCTATAACTAGTAATAGTGTTGGGATGGACCAAGTAATATTTATAACCCACATAATAAATGCATCTATCTTTCCGCCATAATAACCAGCTAAACTTCCCATTAAAAGTCCGACTAAAAGCGCTATAAAAACCGCCACAAAACCAATAAAGAAGGATATACGAGAGCCAATGAGTATTCTACTTAAATAATCGCGTCCGTATTTATCTGTACCAAAAACAAAGCTTCGATCTTCTATAAATACCTTATAGTCTTTATTAGGAAACTTATGTAATTCAATCTCTTTTTCAACACCTTGCACACCATCTGCAGTGTACTCGTAATAGACCAAAACGTCATTACTTATGCGATAAGATTGTATGGGGATTTCTGTATCTGTATTTTCTTTACCAAAAAACAGTTTTGATACAAAATTCTGATTAGATGAAATGCCCGAAGGTATGGTTAGCATTTGCACTTCAAAACCTGGTGATTTTGAGTGGATAGACAAATGCATTTGATTTGCATTTTTAGAAGCATCTGGTGCAAAAAGATAAGCAAAAACAGACACTAAGCCAATTGCTGTAATTATACCCAAACTAAAAACGCCCCAAAAGTTTTTCTTAAACTTTTGAAGCGCTAATCTTGTTAATGACGTATTCTGGTTCCTCATGTAGAGAATTAATTCTTCACGTTTGCCACCTTAGCTTTTATCGCATAGGTCATTTTTAAATCATTAAGCACATTTAAGGCCTCTTCTATATAAACGTCTTTAGCTAAACTTACGTGCCACCTGTTACGTTTTTCCATTAAAATAGAATCTTTAGCCATTAATTTAAGCTCGTAAGGCAATGAGTTAAAAGTTAAATCGGTTTTGTACTGTGATAGTTTTTCAAAACGTTTTGCCTCTTCTTCATTAAGCGACATTTCTTTTTTATACTCGGCATAATTTAACGAATAAATTTCGCGGTCACTTATTTTCTTTAACCATTGTGCATTGGCATCTATGAGCTTTAGTTGCTCATTATTAGCCATTCTTGCTTTACTCTTACTAATGGTTGTCTCATAATCAAAATAGTTACTCCAAACATCATAACCTACAGCATCTATTTTATCCCAAGGTAATGGGTTTTCTTGATCTTTTTCACCAATATCTATATAACTGTAACGATCTGGTACTACAACATCACTCTTTACACCTTCTAGCTGTGTAGAACCACCGTTGATTCTGTAAAACTTTTGAGTTGTAAATTTTAAGGCGCCCATATCTCCGTTAGAATTGTTACGCACCATACGGTTTAAATCTAATACGTTTTGAACCGTCCCCTTACCGTAAGTTTGCTTACTCCCAATAACAATAGCTCTTTTATAGTCTTGCATTGCAGCGGCTAGTATTTCTGAAGCTGAAGCCGACAATTCATTTACCATAACAACCAAAGGGCCATCCCAAATAATAGATTTATCCTTATCGCTTAAAACTTCTTTAGGCTCACCAGTAGTCTTTACTTGTACCACAGGACCTTCCTCTATAAATAAACCTACAATATCAACAACGGTTTGAAGCGAACCACCACCATTGTTTCTTAAATCTAAGACCAAACCTTGCATGCCCTCTTCTTTAAGACGAATAATTTCTTGTTTTATATCTGAAGCTGCATTTCGTTTATCGTAATCTTTAAAATTTATGTAAAACTTAGGCAAATTAATAACACCAAATTTCTTATCATCTTTTTCTACTATAGATGATTTTGCATAAGTTTCTTCTAACTCTACAATATCTCTTTTTATTGAAATATCTTGAGTTGTACCATCAACTTTTTTTAGTGTTAAGGTAACAACGGTTCCTTTAGGGCCTTTTATAAACTTAATAGCATCATCTAAACGCATACCAACAATACTCACACCTTCGTCTTCGTCTTCTTGTCTTACTTTAAGAATTTGATCACCAACTTCTAACTCGTTAGCTCGCCAAGCTGGCCCACCACTTATAATCTCATTAATCATAATGGCATCTCTTTTCTTTTGCAGACGTGCACCAATACCTTCAAAATTACCAGACATAGCCACGTCAAAACGGTCTTTATCTTCTGGTGCAAAATAAAAAGTATGTGGATCAAACTCTTCTACAATTGCATTTATATAAACGGCAAACCAATCTTTTCTTTGTCTGTCGTTTATAAAATCATACAAATCATCTAGTGATTGTTTTGTCTCTGTTCTCGCTTCTTCTTCTATCTCCTTTAAAGATTTTTTGTCTTCAGACTTAGAAGTCTCGTTAGTTGCAGAAAATGCGCTTTCAGGAAGCTCATTTCCTTCAATATTAAGGGACCTCTTTGCTACAGAATCATCATAATTAGCAATAGTAGAAAATTTAAGCTGTTGTCTCCAACGCTCTTTAAGCTCGCGCTTATTTTTAACATACTCTAATTTTTCGTAATCCGAAGAATAGACTTCATCCTTAGTAAAATCGAAGGGAGACTCTAAAATCTCTGTGTATAATTTCCTTGATTCTTCTATACGCTCAAGTAAACGCTGGTGGGTTATATTAAAAAACGTAACATCATAAGCCTTAAGCTGGTCGTCTATTTTATCTTTATAAACTTCAAATTCTTTAATATCTGACGCATAGAAGTAACGCTTAAATGGATCTAACTGATCTAAAAAATCACCAAAAACATTCTCAGAAAAATCATCATTTAGTTCTTGCGGATCAAAATGCCCTTGATCTAGAACATAGGTAATTAATTGAATAAGTAACTTATCTTTATCTGGATCGTTAAATGTTTTACTTGTAAAACTACAGGACGCAAAAGCTATTAACAGCGCCAATAGTAAAAACTTATAATTTCCTTTCATATAATTTATTTTATAGCAAGTTTCAATAATTCACTAAATTAAGAGAAAAAACCGTGCCATAAAAAATCGTGACACTAATTTTTTGTTAAAGGTCATAATACTAACTATTCTTATGCTTTTTAGTATTTTTACAGCAACTTAAATGCATATTTACACATGTCGCAACGCCCTTTAATTTTAGTAACTAATGATGATGGCATTACAGCTCCTGGCCTTAGAAAATTAATTTCTATTATGAATACCATTGGAGATGTGGTGGTTGTCGCACCAGATAGTCCGCAAAGCGCTATGGGACATGCTATAACAATAAACTCTACTCTGCATATTGAGAAGGTAATTATTGATGGCAAACAACCTGAATATAGCTGCTCTGGCACACCTGCAGACTGCGTAAAATTAGCTGTTAACGAAATATTAGACAGGCGACCAGATATTTGCGTGTCGGGAATTAACCATGGCTCAAACTCATCTATAAATGTTATTTACTCGGGCACTATGAGTGCGGCATTAGAGGCTGGTATAGAAGGAATACCTGCAATTGGTTTTTCGTTATTAGATTACAACTGGAACGCTAACTTTGAACATTGCAGTTCATTTATAGAAACCATTACCAAACAAGTATTAGAAAACGGTTTACCAGACGGTGTGGTATTGAATGTAAATTTACCTAATTTAGAAAAATCAGCAATTAAAGGTATAAAGGTATGCCGACAAGCCAAAGCCAATTGGAAAGAAGAATTTGACAAACGTACCAACCCAATGGGCCGCGATTACTATTGGCTAACAGGTAAATTTGTAAACATGGATAAAGGAGAAGACACCGATGAGTGGGCTTTACAAAACGGCTATGTTTCTGTAGTACCAGTGCAGTTTGATTTAACAGCACATTACGCCATGCAAACTATTAATACATGGAAATTAAATGATTAGAAAAGAGCTAAACTAATGAAGTATTACATTATTGCTGGCGAAGCTTCGGGAGATTTACATGGTTCTAATCTCATGAAAGCCTTATTAAAACAAGAAAACAAAGCCGATATTAGATTTTGGGGTGGCGACTTAATGCAAGCTGTTGGCGGCGACTTAGTGGTACATTACAAAGAGCGACAATTTATGGGTTTTGCTGAAGTTATTTTTAACCTCAGAAAAGTACTTGGACAAATAAAGTTTTGCAAAAATGATATTGAAAGTTTTAAACCAGATGTTATTATTTTTATTGACAACTCGGGTTTTAACCTTCGTATAGCCAAATGGGCTAAATCAAAAAACTATAAAACGCACTATTATATTTCACCACAAGTTTGGGCCTCTAGAGCTGGTCGTATTGAAAAAATAAAAAAAGATGTAGATGCCATGTATGTTATACTGCCTTTTGAAAAGGACTTCTATAAAACCTATAACTACGTTGTTAATTTTGTTGGCCACCCACTGATTGATGCTATTGCAGACAGACCACAAGTAAATGAACATGCCTTTAGAAAAGAAAACAATCTTAGCAACCAACCTATTATTGCTTTGTTGCCAGGAAGCCGAAAACAAGAAATCACTAAAATGCTTGGTGTTATGTTAAGTTTGGTAAATGACTTTAAAGACTACCAATTTGTTATTGCTGGCGCACCGAGTCAAGATTTTGAGTTTTATAAAACATTTATAAAACAAGATAATGTAAGCTTTATATCTAATAAAACATACGACCTTTTAAGCATCTCTTATGCCGCTTTAGTCACCTCTGGTACTGCTACGTTAGAAACTGCATTATTTAAAGTACCACAAGTGGTGTGTTATAAAGCCAATGCTATTTCGTACCAAATTGCAAAACGTATTATTACTTTAAAATATATATCTCTTGTTAATTTAATTATGGATCGCGAGGTAGTTACTGAGCTAATACAAGGTGACTTAAATAAAAAACGTCTAAAACAAGAATTAACAACCATTTTAGAAGACAAAAAGCGCGAACAACTCTTCTTAGACTATTACGAGTTAGAAAAACAATTAGGTGGAAGAGGCGCTAGTGAAACTACTGCACAATTGATTTATAATGCTATTTCAAGCTAATACTTAAAACAAAATATATTTATTGAGGATGAACCACTCTAACGTGAGTTTTTTATAAATTCATAAAGAGGAATAAATATAATACTGGGAGAAAGCATAATTAGTATTATTTTAAATGTGAAACTTATAGATTTTGAATCCACTAAAATCATTTTAAAATCTAATATATAATTACTTAAATCTATTTCAACTTCCGTTGCGTTTAACTTCTCTAAGGATTCTTTTTGTTGAGATTTGAATTTTTTAGCTAAAAATCTAAATAGCATAACCACAAGAATAGCAGAAATACTTGCTACAATAAAACTCTCTAAAGGTGAATAATATGAAATTGATTTCATGATTCTATAAATTTATAAAAAACTCAATATCTTTTTTATTATTTTCGACTCAAAAGGAATTCTTTTCCATTAAAAATTGAAATGAAGCGACTTCTACCCTTATTGTTAATCGTTATTCTTGCAAGCAGTTGTAAATCAAAAAAAGTTTATGCTAGTAAAAAAACACAAGCACATGGTGTTAAAGTTAATACCAACAAAAAAGCATCTTACGAAGCACAAGGCATTGTAAAGTACGCTAAAACCTTTAATGGCACACGCTATAAATATGGTGGTACTACAAAACGAGGTATGGACTGTTCTGGTTTAATTTACACGAGTTTTAATAAATATAATGTTAGTGTACCAAGAACGACGTCTGGCTTAAAAAATGCTGGTGATTGGATAGATCTTAAAGACGTTAATGTTGGTGACTTGGTCTTTTTTGCAACAAAAAAGAATAGTCGTAAGATTAACCACGTTGGTATTGTAAGTAATATCAGCAAAGGCGATGTAGAGTTTATACACGCCTCATCTAGTAAAGGTGTTATGATTTCGGCTATATCTCAAAAGTATTGGTACTTTGCTTTTGTGCAGGCACGGCGTGTTTTGTAAAAATTTTCTTATATTAGTAACTGACTACCATGAAGTTACTAAATTTCACCCTCATAAAATTAACCATCTGTTTGGTTACAGGCATAACTTTAGCTCATTTTGCTAAGCTTAGTGTTACACTAATTGCGTATACAACCATTGCTCTAACCACACTTTTAAGTATATATTGGTTTGTATTAAAATCTAAAATAGATAGATTACCTCATTTTGCTTCACTTTCTTATGTGTGCATGATTGGTATTGGTGCATTTTCATACACTATACAAAATGAAAAACTACAACCAAATCATTATACAAATCTTAGTGTTTTTAAAACCGATAATACGCTTACCTTCAAAATAAAAGAACGCTTAAAACCCGATAATTATAACAACAAATACATTGTTTCTGTTATTGCCTTCAACAGTGAAACTGCATCTGGTCAATTACTAATTAATATTAAGAAAGATAGTTTAGACAAAGTACTTTCTGTTGATGACGTATTAGTTACATCTGCACAACTTCAAAAAATTCAACAGCCGTTAAACCCACATCAATTTAATTACAGCAAGTATCTTGAGTTAAAACAAATCTATCACCAACTCTACCTCAGTAGCGACAGCGTAAAAGTGCTATCAACCTCAAAAAACACCATTTATGGTTATGCAGATGTTTTAAGAACCACCATTAATTCTAAACTCATAAAAGCCGGATTTAAAGATGATGCATTAAGTATAATGAACGCCCTTTTACTAGGGCAACGCCAAACTATAGATAAAACCACGTATACTAATTATGTGAATTCTGGTACCATTCATATTTTAGCAGTTTCAGGACTTCATGTTGGTATTTTACTTTGGATACTTAACTTTCTATTTAAACCACTACTCTATTTTAAATACGGCATTTATATAAGACCAATTGTGCTTATTACGATACTTTGGTCGTTTGCTGTAATTGCTGGTTTGTCACCATCTGTGACTAGAGCCGTCACCATGTTTAGTATTATTAGTGTTGCGATGCATTTAAAGCGACCAACCAATATTTACAATACATTGGTGATTTCTGCCTTTTTTATCTTACTAATTAAGCCTACATTTTTATTTGAAGTCGGTTTTCAGATGAGTTATCTCGCTGTTTTAGGTATTGTTAGTGTACAACCTATAATATATAAACTATGGCAACCTCGATTTTTAGTAGTTGACAAACTTTGGCAAATATTTACAGTAACTCTAGCAGCACAAGCCGGTGTTGTACCTATTAGCTTGTTCTATTTTCATCAGTTTCCTGGTTTGTTCTTTGTTTCTAACCTTGTGGTGATTCCGTTTTTGGGACTGATACTAGGATTTGGGCTCTTAGTAATTGCCTTAGCACTACTTAATATACTACCAAATTTTATTGTTACTGGCTATAGTTTTATTATTGATAGTTTGAATGCCTTTATTGCTTGGGTTGCACAGTTTGAAACTTTTTTACTTCAAGATATTCCGTTTACAATTCTACAAGTGCTTTGTTCTTATTTTATAATTATAAGCTTAGTGCAGATTTACAAATACAGGAATTTTAAATGGGTTGCCTTTAGTTTAATTGGTATTATTTGTTTTCAAGGCATTTCGTTTTACAACACTTATAATACACAAAACAAAGCGTTTATTATTTTTAATAAAAGTCGTTACTCAATAATTGGACAAAAAGACAATGCACAATTACTACTGCATCATAATTTAGATAGTACAAAATTGCGCTCAGATAATGTTATTAAAAATTATAGGGTTGGCGAAACTATAGATTCTATTTTAACGGATAGTGTAAAATCCTTTTATCAATTTAGAGGTACATCTATTTTAGTAATAGACAGTTTAGGACTTTATAAAAACCTTAGTTTTAAACCAACGTACATTTTACTAAGAAACTCGCCAAAGATTAACTTAAATCGTGTAATTGATAGTTTGCAACCGCAGCAAATTATTGCTGATGCAAGTAATTATAAATCTTATATAAAACGTTGGGAAGTGACTTGCGAAAGCAAAAAAATCCCTTTTCATCAAACTAGCGAAAAGGGAGCTTTTATTATAAAATAATGTGTTTTTACTATTCTTTAAATGTAGGCTTAAACGCTTTATAGTATGCGTTAAACTTCTCTTGCGTATCCATATCTTTATGCGCGTCTGCTTTAAACATTTTTAGATACAACTCTAATTGTTGTGGCTTTAAATAACCAGATATTGGAGTAATGTAATTAGCTTCTTCATCAAAAAACACCATTGTAGGATAGGCCTTTACCTTTAAAAATCTTGCAAATTCGTGAGGACTATTTCTTCTGTTAGCCTTGGCAGGATCGTAATTTGGATTTGTAAACGTTTTATCTTGAAAATCTACAGTATCATTACCTTCTGCATTAAACTTTACAGCGTAATAGTTCTTATTCATATAATCTACCACATCTGGATTCTGAAACGTGTTTTTATCTAACATTTTACAAGGACCACACCAATTGGTATAAACATCCATCATAATTTTACGTGGTTCCTTTTTTTGAAGCTCAATGGCCTCTTCAATAGTTATCCAGTTTATCTTATTAGCTGTGGTGTCTTTTGGTATTGGCTTAAAAGATGTAAATAATGCCAATGTAAAAACAAATAGTATATTTTTCATATTTAGATGCGTTGCAAATGTTGTGCCCAACTTACAAAAAATGCTCCTTTTCAGGAGCATTTTTAATATATTTTAACGGTTTTATTGATTTAATCAATTCCGTGCATTTTACGCTTTAACATAGGGTTTAATAAAAACATTATTACAGCCGCAACTATAGGAATAATGGTAAATATTAAAAAGAAAGTAGATAAGCCATGCTCTTCCATAATTGGATCCATGTAACTTCCTGTAAAACCTCCTAAAAGATTAGCGAAAAAATTTGCAGTAAACCAAATACCAAACATCATACTCACTAGTTTAACTGGTGCTAATTTACTCACATAAGATAAACCTACTGGTGACACACAAAGCTCACCCATAGTGTGTAAAAAATATGCTACTACTAAGTATATTAAACTCACTGAAGCAGTTTTAGCACCATCTGGAATACCAGCAGAACCGTAAGCTAATGCTGCAAAACCTAGTCCGACTAGCAATAAACCTATAGCAAATTTAATTGGTCCTGATGGATTTAATTTACTTTCCCATATTTTAGAAAATAAAGGTGCAAATAATATAATAAATAAGGAGTTTAATACCGAGAACCAAGATGCTGGCACTTCTGTAGTATCCGCTTGAAATTCTCTATTTAACATCCAAATTACAATTCCCCAAATAATAACAAAACTCAATGCCAATAATATATTAGCCAATGCATATTTCTTAAATGTCTGTTTAAACAGCATCGCCAAAACCCAAGTTATTACAACCATTGGCACAACAGTAATTATCGTATTGACAATTTTAAATGTAAGAGCGGCACTTCCTTCTAAAGCTCTATCCGTGTAATCTGCAGCGAAGATGGTCATAGAACCACCTGCTTGCTCAAATGCCCACCAAAAGAAAATAACGAATAAAGAAAATATTCCTATTACAAATAATCTATCTCTTACTACTTTAGAGCTTTCTGCTTCATGTACTACATCTTCTATATTATCCTCAATTTTTTCTATACTATCCTCAATTACATCATCAAAATCATCTGATTGTTTTGGTGATAAACCTATTTTACCAAAAATACTTTGTGTAAAATAGAATTGTAACATTCCTAAAAACATAAAAATACCTGCAAGTCCAAATCCATAATGCCAGCCAATATTTTCACCTATGTAACCACATAATAATATACCTAAAAATGCACCTGCGTTAATACCCATATAAAATATGGTATAACCAGCATCTTTTTCCTTTCCTTGAGATTTGTATAGCTGACCAACCATTGATGAAATATTTGGCTTAAAAAAACCGTTTCCAATAATTAAGAAAGATAAACCTGCGTAGAAAAACATAGAAGTCATTCCTTCTAATGCCATAGAAGCGTGTCCTAATGTCATAATAAAAGCCCCAAGAACAACAGCTCTTCTGTAGCCCATAAATTTGTCGGCAATAAAACCACCAATAATAGGTGTTATATAAACTAAACCTGTGTACCAGCCATATAGGACTAAAGCATCAGCTCTACTCCATTCCCAACCACCATCAATAATTGTTGATACTAAAAATAACACCAATAATGCACGCATTCCATAGTAAGAAAAACGTTCCCACATTTCTGTGAAGAAAAGGACGAATAGTCCTGAGGGATGACCTAAGACGGTTTTTTGGTTCTCTGCTGAACCTCCAAATTTAAATTCCATATATAATTATATTAGTTAGTATTAATTAGTTTATCGTTTAATTAAAAATAGACTTTAATTTCTATTCTTTATTCACCTCTAGCTTATCGCCCAAAGTTTTATTTAAAAAGTTAGTCATTTTAGAGTATAAATGAAGTCTTGTATTGCCTCCATAAATGCCATGATTTTTGTCTGGGTATATCATCCATTCAAACTGCTTGTTTGCTTGTATTAATGCCTCAACCATACGCATGGTGTTTTGTAAATGTACATTATCATCACCAGATCCATGTATTAACAGAAAATCGCCTTGTAATTTGTCTACATGATTTATTGGTGAGTTTTCGTCGTAACCACTAGGGTTTTCTTGAGGCGTCGTCATATAACGCTCTGTATAAATAGTGTCATAAAATCTCCAACTTGTTACAGGAGCCACAGCTATAGCCATTTTAAAAACAGCATTACCTTTAAATAAGGCATTACTACTCATAAAGCCACCATAGCTCCAACCCCAAATTCCTATTCTAGAGGCATCAATATAAGGCAAAGCTCCTAACGCTTTAGCCGCAGAAATCTGATCTTCAATTTCATATTTACCTAATTCGTTTTGTGTCACCTTTTTAAAATCGGCACCTTTAAAACCTGTTCCTCTGCCATCTACACACGCCACTATATAACCTTGCTGTGCTAACATTTGGTACCAATAATCGTTGGCACTATTCCATCTATTGGCTACTTGTTGCGAACCCGGACCAGAGTATTGGTACATAAATAACGGATACGTTTTAGTTGCATCAAAGTTAGCGGGTTTAATCATCCACATGTTTAGATCATTACCATTAATTGTAATGGTGCTAAACTCTTTTTTAGACATAACATAGTTATTTACTTTTTGAGCTAGCTTGTCATTATCCTTTATCAGCTTTAAAACTTCTCCTGTTTTAGCACTGTTTAGTGTATATTTTTGTGGCAGTGCTGCACTAGAAAATGTATTTATAAAATAGGTGAAATCCGCACTAAACGAGGCACTATTTGTACCGTTAAGTTTAGTTAAACGCTTTTTGTTTTTGCCATTTAATTTTATAGAATAAACATCTCTGTTAGTAGATCCGTTTTCAACAGATTGGTAATAAATAGTGTTTTCTTTTTCATTAAAACCATAATAATCCGTCACTTCCCAATTGCCTTGCGTTACCTTGTTTATTAATTTACCATTATTTGCATGGTAGTAAATATGGTTATACCCATCCTTTTCGCTCGTCCAAATAAAACTATTATCTTTTAAAAATGTTAAATTGAATGTAGCATCTATATACGCTTTATCTTTTTCAGCTAAAACCAAATCTGAGGTATTATTTTTAGTGTTTAACCGCCAAAGGTCTAACTCGTTTTGGTGACGATTCATAAACTGAACGCTTAATACGCCTGCATCATTTGTCCATTCTAATCTCGGGATATAAAAATCTTGATAAGACTTATTAACCGTTAATTCTTTTAAGGTTTTAGTATTGGTGTTGTATAAGTGAAGAGACACTTTAGAATTGGCTTCACCTGCTTTAGGATATTTAAAAACTTGTTGTGTTTGGTACAAGCCAGAGCCAAAAACATCCATCGAAAATTCTGGCACTTCAGTTTCATCAAAACGAATAAAAGCAATTTGATTGCTGTTTGCATTCCAATCAAAAGCACGCACAAAACCAAATTCTTCTTCGTAAACCCAGTCTGTAATACCGTTAATTATTTTATTCTTTTCACCGTCAAATGTCATTTGTTCTACGTTACCAGACGCTAAATCTTTTACATATAAGTTATTTTGAAATCCATAAGCAATCTTAGTTGCATCTGGTGATAATGTTGGTTCTTGCACCAAATTATCTGATACTTTAGTCACGTTTTTTGAAGCGATATCATAAATATAATATTCGCCCAAAGTAGAGCGTCTAAAAACTGGTGTTGATTTTGTAGTTAATATAATTTTAGATTCGTCTGTACTAAAGCTGTAATCAAAAAAACCTTGAATCTCTGCGATATCTGCAGAAGACACTAAGGTTTTAACTTTTTCTAATGTTTTATAATCGTAAATATCAATAGTAGCGTTTCTAGTTTGCCTATCTACATTTAGCACAGAATATTGTTTACCGTTGTTCATAGAATGCAAAGCCTGCATACCTTCGGTTCTAAATTCACCACCCCATATCTCGTTGAGTGTAATCTGTTTGTCTTGACAATAAATTAGTGAAGTTGTTAAAAAACCTACAAGGGCAATAAAGTGTCTTAATTTCATCTTTTATTTTTTAAATAAAACTATGCCAAGTTTACTAAAAATAATGCAAAAAATCGCTATTCTTAACAGTAAATCAGCAATAATAGTTGTTTAAAGACCCTTTTTATCCCAATCCTAAGTATCTTTGTGTTTTTAAACCAAAACAAATATGCCTAACGCTATTTCTGGCTTCAGTAAGCTTTCAAAACTAGATAAAATTGACTGGCTTATTAGCACGTATTTTACGGATAAAGACAGCGCAAAACAACTCATTACCCAGTATTGGAACTCGGACGAAAAGCTCCAAAAATTACATGATGAGTTTATAGAAAACACCATTACAAACTATTATTTACCATTGGGTGTTGCACCAAATTTTTTAATAAATGATGCATTATACACCATACCAATGGCTATAGAGGAAAGCTCTGTAGTAGCTGCGGCTAGTAAGGCTGCTAAATTTTGGTTAGACAGAGGTGGCTTTAAAGCTGAAGTAATTGCAACAGAAAAAATTGGCCAGGTTCACTTTACTTTTGATGGTAATTTTACAGCACTACAATCTTTTTTTAATAAAGTAAAACCAAAATTAATTGAGTCTGCATCTGGCATTACCAAAAACATGCAACGTCGTGGCGGAGGTATTTTAGATATTGAATTAAAAAATAAGACTGAAGATTTAGCCAACTATTACCAATTGCACGCCACGTTTGAGACTTTAGATGCGATGGGCGCAAATTTTATTAATTCGTGCTTAGAGCAATTTGCACAAACATTTAAAAGCGAAGCTGAAGACACCTTAGATGGCAACCTAGATATTGTAATGAGTATTCTATCTAATTACGTACCTAACTGTTTGGTTAAAGCAGAGGTGTCTTGCCCTATAGCAGACTTAAAAAGTAAAGACATAGAGCATCCCGAAATCTTTGTACAAAAATTTAAGCAAGCCATAAATATTGCAGAAATAGAACCTTACAGAGCGGTAACGCACAACAAGGGGATAATGAATGGTATTGACGCTGTTGTTTTAGCTACTGGTAATGACTTTAGAGCCGTTGAAGCTGGCGTGCATGCTTATGCCTCTAGAAACGGAAAATACGCAAGCTTAACACATTGCACTATTACTGACGGTATGTTTAAGTTTTGGATAGAAATACCCCTAGCTTTAGGCACCATTGGTGGTTTAACTGGCTTACATCCTCTAGTTAAATTTTCGTTAGAATTGTTAGAGAAACCCACCGCTAAAGCGTTAATGCAAGTAGTGGCTGTTGCAGGATTGGCTCAAAATTTTGCAGCTGTAAAATCATTAACCACTACCGGAATACAAGAAGGGCACATGAAAATGCACTTAATGAATATTCTAAATCAGTTTGAAGCTACTGCAATTGAAAAAGCTGAAATTGTTAATCATTTTAAAACTAATGTCGTTACACACAGTGCTGTGGTTGACGCTTTAAAAAAATTAAGAAACTAATACTAAATAATAAAAACTTTGAGTTCTAAAGCTAAAACATACCGTAGCAACGGAAAATTATTACTAACGGCTGAGTATGTCGTTTTAGATGGTGCTAAAGCATTAGCTATACCTACAAAATACGGACAATCACTGAGTGTGAAAAAAAATACAAGAAAAAAAATTGTTTGGAAAAGTAGTAATGAACTCGGCGAAGTTTGGTTTGAAGATGAATTTACCATTAATAATACTTCTCGAAAACTCAGATTAAAAGCGAAGCATTATACCGATATTTCAAAACGACTGATACAAATCTTAACTGTTGCTCACGATTTAAACCCTGAGTTTTTAAACTCTGACCAAGGGTATACCATAACAACAGATCAAGATTTTAATAGACTTTGGGGCCTTGGCACCTCTTCTACACTTATTAATAATATAGCAGATTGGGCAGAAGTTGATGCTTACCAACTTTTAGAAAAAACTTTTAAAGGTAGTGGTTATGATATTGCCTGCGCACAAAATGATGCACCTGTTACATACCAACTACGCTATGCCAGAAAACCATTAGTTGAGACAGTCACTTTTGAGCCTAGCTTTAAAGACCATCTCTATTTTGTTTATCTTAATGAAAAACAAAATAGTAGAGATGCCATAGCAACTTACAAAAAGAAAGGCCGTATTGATGCTAAAATTATAGAGCGTGTAAACGCAATAACAGAAAGTATAATTAGCTGTGACACTTTATCTGTATTCGAGATTTTAGTAGTTAAACATGAAGATCTTATTGCAGAATTAATTGACCAAAAGCCTATAAAATCTAGATTATTTAAAGATTTTAAAGGATCTGTTAAAAGTTTAGGTGCTTGGGGAGGTGATTTTGTAATGGTAACTGCAGAAGAAGATCCTACCGATTATTTTAAATCTAAGGGTTTTAATACTATTATACCTTATACTGAGATGGTACGCTAACACCATATCAACGGCTTTAGGCTTAATGCATCACACAAAATTAGTTTGTAAATTAAGCATTTAAACACACACCACTTACATACTTTTTATAATACAGAAAAGGCTTTACAGAGATGTAAAGCCTTTTTAATTATATAAGATAATGAGCTAATTAGTAAACCGTTTTAGCTCTGTTATCTTCTATGACAGCAGATTTCTCTAATGCCTGGTATATTTTACTTTGTATTGTTCCGTTTCTTGCTGTGTTCAGTCTATTAACGTAAGATGTATAGTTATCTAAAGCAGGCGCTTCATTTATCTTAGTCACTTCTAAAACATAAACACCCTTTACACCATTTACAGGCTTAGACGTTGCACCAACTTTTAAGCCAAAAGCAGCACCAACAACTTGCGGCTCTACACCAGCACCAGATAATGTTGTATTACTCATACTTACCGCAGCAGCTGTTCTTGCACTTAAACCTTGGTTTTTAGCAATATCTGTAACGGTAGATCCAGAGATTTTTTCGCGAATCATTTTTGCTTTTTTCTCTTTTTTAATTTCAGGTATTGCAGTGATAGAAGCATCTTCTACGTTCATTAACCCTTTTTCGTTTTTCTCTACTAATTTTGCAACTATAAAGCCAAAACCTGCGATAGAAAAACTTTTAAAATCACCAGCATCTGTATTGTCATTAAAAGACCAACGTACAACTTCTCTTTGACTACCTAAGCCAGGAATAGTTTCGTCTAGTTCTTTAAACGTTATAGGCTTAGCTGTTAACTTACGTTCCTCTGCTAAAGTGTTAAAGTCACCTGTTCTTGCTGCAATTTCAAACTTAGACATTTTGTTAAATACATCTTGAAGTGTTTGTTCTGATGGTTCAACTTTATCAGCTAAGGTTGCAATTTTAATTGTTTTACTAAAGTTAGATTGCTCTAAAACTTCTATAACATGAAAACCAAATGAAGTTTCTACTACAGCAATATCACCTTTTTTGTTTTCGAAACCATAAGCTCTAAATTCTGGTGCAAAAGACGCGTTGTACGCCATTTCTATTTCACCATCATTTTCGTTACTAACTTTATCTGAAGATAACTCTAGTAAATCTACAAATTTAGTACCGCCTTTTATTTGTGCTAAAATGCTATCTGCAGTAGTTTGTGCTTGCGCTCTTGTTTTTGTAATACTAGGATCTGCTCTATTACCACCTGCGTAAGGTATTAAGATATGACGCACTTTAGAAGAGTCTGCAGATTGCTTAATGCCTACAACTTTAGATAACTTAAAAAACTCACCATCTCTGTAAGGACCATAATAATTACCAACGTCAAGATTCATTAATGTATCTTTTGCAACAGCTGGCAATTGAGATGCTCTTAAATAAGTATCACTATATTTTACATCTGAGTTTAAGTTAATAAAGTCTTCAATATTAGTTGCGTTGTTAAAACCAAGAATTGTGTCTGTAGCTTTAGTAATATCATTAAACTCAATCTTATCATTAACTAAAGCCATTAGGCCAGCCTTAATATTATCTTCATCTTGTTTTGAAGCCTCCTCTTTAAATTCTACATAAACGATTTTGTTTGTAGCCTCTACTTGGTAATCTTCTTTGTTCTTCTTTATAAAATCTTGCACTTCACTTTTAGTTACTTTAACCAAACTATCAGCTATGGAAGTATAAGGTATTTGCACAAATGAGATATCTACAGTTTTAGACTCACCAAGGTATTCATCTTTAGCTTCGGCAATTGTAGAACCAACACCGGCTTTTATCATATTAAAATAACTTTGTTGTATAGCGTTAGAAGCTATAGTGTTTTCGTTATTTGCCCAACTCTCATAGTTAACTTGAAAGTTACTTAACTGCACCGACTCTGGCTGCACATCTTTAAGATTAGCGATAAACGCATTTAGACGGTTAACATCAAAGCTACCATTTTGGTCTTGAAACTCAGGATATGATGAAAAGCTGGTTTTTAGTAAATCCCTCATTTCATCTTTCTCTACAGAAAGCTCTAATTTATTAAATTCTGCATCTAAAATTACTTTACGCAATTCTTGATTATAGATCGCATTCATTGCTTGTGTAGAAGACTGACCACCACCAAACCTTTCTTGGTAATTTTTAACCTTCTGCATAAAGTCGTTTCTATTAATGTCTGTACCTTCTATAGTTGCAATTACATCTTGAGAACCACCAGTTAAAGCATCAGAGTTTTTGAATAAATCTCCAATTACAAATGAAAATAACGCTAATGCTATTACTAATATTAATATTAGTGAACGTTGTCTAATTTTATTTAAAATTGCCATGTCGTTTTTGTTTAGTGTGCTTATTTTGTTTGTTTAATATTAATTGCTGTGCACATCCTAGATAATTTGTTACACACTTAAAACGATTATCTTAGTGGATATTTTGTGCAAATAAGGATGCGAAAATAGCACTTTCTAGTAAATAATAAAAGGAGAATATTAGTTTTTACTTAAGCAGTGTCTTATTAGTCGGTTTCTAGGATTTTTAAGAGAACCACATTTATTTTTGTAGATGAAACTTCGGTAATTGTAAACTTAAAATTATCTATTACAATAGCATCGTTTTCTTGAGGTATTTCTTCTGCTTTATTTACGATTAAACCACCAAGTGTTTCGTAATTTTCACCTATAGGAAGATTAAGTTTATAATTCTCATTAACATAGTCTACCTCTAATCTTGCAGAAAACTTAAACGTATTTTCATCTATTTGCTCTTCAATAAGTGCAATATTATCGTGCTCATCTTCTATTTCACCAAAAAGCTCTTCAATAATATCTTCTATAGTCATTATACCAGAAGTACCACCATACTCGTCTATAACAACAGATAGACTACGGCGTTTTTTGGTAAGAATATTTAAAACATCTTTTATAAGAATTGTTTCTGGCACAAAACCAACCGGAATTAAAATAGACTTAATTGTTTTGGGTTTTTTAAAAAGCTCAAACGCGTGCACGTAGCCTAAAATATCATCTATATTATTTTTATAAACAATAATTTTGGTGCGCCCTGTTTCAATAAAAAGCTGTCTTAGATCTTCTATAGAGTCAGATATATCTACTGCTGTAATCTCTGTACGTGGTATCATAACCTCTCGGGCTTTAACTTCAGAAAAATCTAATGCATTTTGAAAAATCTGAATTTCACTATCTATAGTATCATGGTCTTCTACAGATTCCATCTGCTCACTAATGTAGTTACCCAATTCTACTTTGGTCATAGCTAAAACAGCATCTTCTCCTTCTGCTTTAAAAATATATTTTAATACTGCATCAGAAATCCAGATAATAAAATCTGAAACCCATGAGAATATTACATAAAAAAAATACGTTGGTACTGCTAATACTTTTAATAAGGTATTGGCATAAATCTGAAAGAAAACTTTTGGCAAAAACTCTGCAGTTATAAGTATTACTAAAGTAGATATTACAGTTTGAGACAGTAACTGTAAATCATTAACTAAATAATAGAGTGTTGTACTTTCTAATGGCGTCATAGACTGAAACCATCGCAGCAATACATCACCCATTTTAAGTCCGTAAATAACTAAAGCTATATTATTACCAATAAGCATGGTAGCTATATACTTTGAAGGCTTGGCTGTAAGTTTGTCTAAAATTTTTCCTAAAAAATCTCCTTGCTTCTTCTCTAATTCTATATGAATTTTATTAGAGGACACATAAGCGATCTCCATACCAGAGAAAAAAGCAGATAATATAAGTGTAGTTACAATAATGACTATATCTAAAGTCATCTGTTACTTTTTATTTTTGTCGTCAAACTTTTTTCTAAAACGTTGTCTAAAGAAAAACATAAAAATAGCCAATGCTGTAAAAAACAGACTAATATAAGCTCCATTTCTATCTGTATTCCATTCTGAAACACCTTTGTAAAGAAATAGTACTCCTAATATTAAATATGCATATTGAAAAAGTGATAGTAATTTCATAGTCTAAATAAATAATAAGATAATAAAAAACAAAGATAGCTAATTATCTATCTCTATATCACCACCCATCTCTAACATTTGAAATTTCTTAAATGTTTTATCTGAGTCAAAACCAATACCATGAGTAATACCAGTGGTTCTTTTAAATATAAAAGGCTCATTAGTAAAGACCCATTCTGATTTTTCGTTGTAATAAAGCTGTGCTGTAAACAAGGTGTCTTTTTCTGGTGTTGCAACTCTTACGTTACCTTGCAGATCTATTATATCTTTATCTGTGTAATAAATAGCATAATTTGCTAAGATGGTGGTTTCTTGCTGCTCATCATCATACACCTTAAGTTCTATTCCTTTTGGGAACTCAGAAAAGCTAAAGCTTCTATTAGAATAATCTAACATTTTTGGACTTATTAAATTTGCCAAGAGATCTACAACACTATCGTTATACTCTGTATATTTTAAATTTATGTTTGTAGCTTCACCAATGGGCTGATTTTGCAAAACACCAACATTTTGCACATCGTTATAATTGTTTTCGCATGCAAAAAACAAAGTCACAGCAATTGCTGTGACTAGGTTTTTTATAATATTTAGTTTCTTTATTTTCATTAAAGATTTGGCACTGTTACTGAGCGACCTATCCAACAGCCAATCTTTATAGTTGTACCTGCACAACTACAGTTAAAGATATCTGCTTTACTTGGAGCACTACCTCTATAACTTGCTGCTGTTTTGGCAGCTGTAGATCTTAGACGACCGTCAACTTTACCCGCTTTTTCAGCTTCGTTTGCTGCTAACCAAAACACAGCTCTTTTGTTAAAGTTAGTGTCACCACAGTTATTAGCACTCTTTGCATACATGGCAGCAATTCTTAAATAAGGCCCACCGTTAGATGGGTTAAGCTTTAAGGCTTCCATATATTGTTGTCTTGCTTTACCAAAACTTCCTCTTTTATAATTTTTTTCAGCAACTCTCATTACCAATTTCCATTTTTTAATAGGATCAGTTTCTAACTCAAAAGATTGGTCATAGTAACGGTCTGCTTCTGCATTTTTACCTTGTTTTTCTTTTAATACCCCTAAATAAAATGCAGTTTTAGCATCTGGCTCAATACTGTTTTTCTGCACTACAAGCTTCTCAAATAAAGGATCATCTGTACAATCCTTCTCACCCATTTTATTCATAGCACGTTGTAACCATAAAGCATCATTTTTGTTTTCTTCGAAATCTTTTTGATACAATGGCACTAAAACTTCACAGTTTGCTCTGTCACCTAATGTTTTATCCATACTAGATAAAATCTTAGTTTCATAAACATCTATATTAGACTCGTAGCTATTTTTATAACTCTGCTCTCTTTTAGATAACGTTTCACCAGCTGCTTCTTTTTCAGCATAGATATTTAACTTTTTTGTGTAATCTTCTATAACACCTTCAATAATCTCATTAACGTCATCATACTTATCAAAAAGCTTTTGAGCTTCTGCAGGTGATTTTGAACTTGAATCATATAAATCTACAGCTAATGAAAAGTAAGTATATAACCCTACAGCGCTATCAAAACTACCTTTATGGTTAACAAAGACATTATCAAACTCTTTATAAAGTAAATCACCAGCTAAGCCAAGCTCGGTTCTATATTTGTACCTTAAGTTTGCATTCTCCATTGCTAAATCGCCTACAGTATATTTTGAAGCAAAATTTAACTGGTATTCTTCATTTAATTTTAATAAATCTTTAATGAATGCTAATTTCTCAGCACCAGTGCTATTTTCTATCTTATAGTCTATAATAGCTCTACCTCCTTTACCTTTATTTGTAAGATATAATGCTCTACTTAATCTAGGACATTCTTTTCTCACCTTCATCCAAGGCTCGTAAGCGTCATCGTATTTTTTGCTGTTAGCGTAACTATCAAAAATTGACAAGTTATTTCTGCATTCTTCATCATCTTGAGCAACTGCCAAGTTCAAATTTACAAAAAGTGCGATTAGAAATATTGTAATTCTCGTTTTCATGTTGTAATTAATTATATTAGAAATATTTACGTTGTTCGAACCATCTTGCATTAAGAGACAAACTTAAATTAAAGTTTACAAAATTCTCTTGAATAAGGTTCTGGTTAGTTGTTCCGCGCTGTCCAAATTCTACACCTATATTAGCATTAGAAAATAAACTTCGACTTCCAACTGGTAAACCTAGACCAAAAGATATGCCAAACTCTTTAATTGTTTCATTTTTTATTACAAGACCTGTATCTGCAAAATTAACACCTGCTCTATATACGACACGTTTTAAGTAACCCGAAAAGGCATTATAGTCTGGTATAAAGAAACCACCTAATGTAAATTGTGATGAGTTTTCGAAACTTGAAATTTCGTTTGTAAAAATAGGATTAGAAAAATCTGATGTATTCTGAAACGTATATTCTGTACCTACATACCAAGATTTTGGCTTACCAATACCTCCACCAATAGAAAAACGTGCAGGCAGTACTAATTTAGTATCTCTTAAACCTTGCGCTTCTAAATCTGCTTCAATAGTATTAAAAACTGATATATTTTCGTTTACTGTATTTATAGTTACCGTAGAGAAAGAACGTTCATTACGTGATGATAAATTACTTTGTGGAGAAAAAGTGGCTGCTGCAGAAAGCTCTAACTTATCTGTAATCATGGTTTTGTAAGACAATCCAAAATTTAAGTTTAAACCACTAAGGTCAGATCTATTGTTTTCTCTTGTTTGAAATTCTACTACATCGCCTTCTGGTGTGTAAGCTACAGATATTGCCGTATTTCTTATATTACCAAAGTTATAGCTCATGTCTAAACCGGCACTTAACTTATCTGTAATTTGATACCCAAAACCAGCAAACACTTTATTTAGGCCTCCATCACCACGGTATCTGCTTTGCAAATCGCCATCATCACTAAAGTCCTCTAATTTATAACCAACCGATGTGTAAGGTAATAAACCAAAGCCAAAACCAAATTTACCAATAGGAATAGATAGTGCTAAATAATCAAAGGAAGTGTTGCTACCTGTTGACTCACCTGAGTTACTTTTTAAATTTAAATCTGTTGATGTACCAGCAACCGTAAATTTAACAGGTCTGCTTTCGCCATCAAAAGGGCCAGATTTAATATTATTACCCGCATAAGATGCTGGATTTCTTAAATTAACATGGATACTATCTAAGTAAACACTTAAACCACCCATACTTCTGTTTTCTACGGTTCCTTTAAATTTTAGGCTTCCTATACCATAAAATGAATACGGAGAAGAGGTACCTTGTTGTGCAAACGCACAAGAACCAATAATTGTAACGCAAATTACAATGAGTCTTTTTATCATTATTTTGAATTATAATCTAGTATAAAATTCAAACCTTCTAAAAGAAAATTTGAATTGGCAAATATGCTATTTTTTAATTGGTTTGACAAAAATTTGGCATCACCTCCTGTTAAAATAACTGTTAAATCTTGGTATTCAGCTCTATATTGCTCAATAACACCATCTATTTCTTTAATAACACCAAAAACAACACCCGAATGAATTGCTGCTTCTGTAGTGTCCCCTATAATATGTTTGGGTTGTATTGTTTCTAATAACGGAAGATTTGCTGTTAAATTATTTAAACTTTTATACCTAAGTCTAATGCCTGGTGATATGGCACCACCCAAATATTCGTTTTTTGTAGTTACAAAATCGTAAGTAATACAAGTACCTGCATCTATTATTAGTACATTATTATTAGGAAACTGATTTACCGAGGCACTCACCAAAGCTATACGATCTACACCTAGGGTTTCTGGTGTTTTGTATAAATTAGTAAACGGCTGCTTGGTTTTAGAACTGAGTTCTAAGACTTCAAAGTCGTTTTTTATGCGTTCTATTTGTGTTTTTGACAACCTACCAACCGAAGAAATGATAGCAAATCTTAGTTTTGGGTACTCTTTTTTAAAATTTTTATATTCTTTTTTAAACTCAGAAATATCAAAGCTAATTTTATAAATCAGTTTATCGTGCTGAAAAACAGCTAGTTTAACAAAGGTATTTCCAACATCTACAATGAGATTCATAAGCTAAAGTTATAAATACAAATTTATAAAATCAAATTTTACAAGTTTCCTTTTGTGAATAATAAAATTGCATATATATTTGCAACCGCTTAAATAAGCAATTGGTGCCTTAGCTCAGTTGGTAGAGCAAAGGACTGAAAATCCTTGTGTCCCTGGTTCGATTCCTGGAGGCACCACCACTAAAAACCCGTTTCAACTGAAACGGGTTTTTTGGTTTTTAGACCTACCTAACGGTTACTCAAAAAGCATAAAAAGCTTATTAAACATTAATTATATTAACCCGTTGTGCATTTTTATTAATTTCATCAATTTTGCCCTAACCCTAAAGTTAATATCGATGAAATTTTCGATTCATCCTTTAGGATTGAGAAAAAAAGCGAAAATTTTAGACATTTTGATGTTTTTTTATACCAAAATGCACAACGGGTTTATATTAGTTTACATAGCTTACTTTATTTATAATTAAGCCCAATATGAAACAACGCATTAAACACTGTAAAGTTTGTAACGTAGATTTTTCTACCATGTACCGCGTACAATATAAAAAACCAAAAGCATGGGTGTTTGTTTGTAAAGAGTGCCTTATAGACGTTAAAAAGGATAATCCTGATTACAGATATGGTGGAACTTGGAAGAAATAAAAACTAAATACCTACCACAATACACTTTTTATAGTATTTATTGCACCATTAAAACGCCATAAGCACAGTATTAAAAAAGAAGCATTCCAACTGTAGCGTCTTTTTTTTTATGTTTCTAGCTTTTTTTGCACTTGTAATTGCTTTTTATTACCTCTAAAGACTTAGAGGTGCAGATGCAGCTTGTTTTTTTGAGAACACCAATACATAGCCCTCCATATCTCTACCCAAACTATACTTGTTTCTTTGTGGAAATTTTTGGTACTTACAAAAATTTCTAATACCAATTTATACGTATCCTTATATACAGGAAGCTCTGTGTGTAATGCCATTTTTAAAAAATAAAAATCGTCCGCTTACGCGGTACTAATTAAATTACTCACCCATTCTTATTTTCTTAATAGATGTTCGTGAGACCGCTTCGCTAAATTACGCACCCTTTCTTATTTTCTTAATAGGTGTGCGTGAGAACGCTTCGCTAAATTACGCACCCTTTCTTATTTCCTTAATAGGTGTTCGTGAGACCGCTTCGCTAAATTACGCACCCTTTCTTATTTTCTTAATAGGTGTGCGTGAGAACGCTTCGCTAAATTACGCACCCTTTCTTATTTCCTTAATAGGTGTTCGTGAGATCGCTTCGCTAAAGTGATAAATAATTAAATAACTAAAAAGCTCGAACTGCACGCACGCTATTGTTTGTGAAGAACTTAGTGCCGATGGCCTGAATACCAGTGTCGAAAACCTGTACCCACGCTTTACCGACATCGTACTCCGTAGAACTCCAATAGAAATTACCAGCAAAATTACTACCACCATTTGCTGATGCTGTAGTGTTTATAGCTACTCTATTTAGATACATTTCATTCAACTCATCTTTACTCGGTAAAAACCAATCGTTAAAACCACCTCCAGTGTAGGCTTTTGCCAAACCTGCTGCGTAATTAGTTTCTGTTGCGCCTTGTATAGCTATAATAGCATCTGTATTGGCGCTTCCTGTACCTATAACTGTCCCTGTTGCCCCTGTTGTAACATAACTACCATTATACCATTGTATACCAGAACTCTGGTTTTCTACTGCTGCAATTAAACCGTGTATTTCACCTGTAACATAACCAGTATCTCCAGCTTCAAATAAGTAAAAAATAACGCCGCCACCGTAAAAATCACCAACTTCTAGTAGTCCTACAGGTACTACTGAATTTGATACTGCACTTACCAAACTTGTTCCAATGGCATTGGTAGCGGTAACCGTAAACGTATAAGCGACACCATTGGTTAAACCTGTTACTGTAATACTTCCACTTCCTGCTTGACTAATTGTTCCTGTAATACCACCTGGGCTTGAGGTAGCTGTGTAGGAAGTAATCGCTGAACCTCCATTGCTTGATGGGGCTGTAAATGAAACTGTGGCTTGTTGGTTAAAGGGAACGGCAGTTCCTATTGTGGGAGCGTCTGGAGTATCACGTGCCTCAGTTAATAATAGTTCTTTCCAACCTGTACCATTATAAAATAAAAATGTCCCTCCATCAAAATCTGTGACAAAGACCTGTAACCCTGCGGCTGGATTAGAAATAGCTTTACGCTGTGCATTGGTCATTCTTGGTATTAATAACCCTTTTGTGGTAGAAGCAATATCTAATGCCGCAGAAGCGTCTGGTATTGTTGTGCCAATACCCACTTGGGCATAGGTTGTTGCAGTTAATACTAGTACCGCTATAAGTGTAAAAATTTGTTTCATTGGTGTTTTTTTATTTCTTTAGGATTTTATAAAAAGTAGAAATATGGTTTTAATTTTTACGCGTTTTAAGGCGCTGATGCAAAAGCCGGGGATGAACAAGGCCAGGCCCTTAAAAAGCCAAGAGTCAATATTTTTAATCCCTAACAAAACGAACAGAATAGCCATCTAGCTTATCGGCAAATTCTTGGCTGACTAGACTACTGTCATAGCCGCTAAAATAAAGCATCCATGAACTGTTGTCATTAGACTCCGTTGAACTCCTGAAGCCTCCAAAGTTGCCTTCGACATAAAACGAACCATTGCCGCCACGGGTACCCACAGGAAATGCGTTGAAGCCGCTGCTGTTGTTTAAGCTTAGATCATTGGCTACGGCTCCTTCAATTGTAGTGTTGACAGTCCATCCTGTTGTGGATGCCATCGCTTTGGCTATTTTGTCTTGTGAGCTTGTGCCGTCATAATTGTAACCGCTGTTAATTAGATACACTTCTAAAGTGATCCACTCGACATAACTTGGCACGTGCCAACCTTCGGGTGCAAATTCTTTTCTAAGGGCTACATCTGTTAGTGAGGCAGCATCATGGATGCCCATTACCGCATACCAATTGTATAGTTTCCCTTTTGTAGAGTCATTATCAAAGTAACTCCACGCACCTGTGGTAAGGTTTTCCCACTCTGTGGCGTCTGTCACTTGAGGTATAGAAGTACCGTCTGTGTAGGTTTCCATCTCAGCGTTTTCTATTGTCCAAGCTTGGTTGCCATAGGTGATGAAATCATAGCTGTTGCCATCAATGTCATTTACTGAACCAGAATCTACACCTGCAGAAGATGATGATAGAAGGTTTGTCCATACTGTACCATCATAAAAATAAAAACCTGCTGTACCATCTGTTTGGTAAATCATCAAGCCTGTTGCAGGAGATGAAATCGCATCACGCTGGTCTGCTGTCATTCTTGGTATTAATAACCCTTTTGTAGTAGAGGTAATATCTAATGCTGCTGAGTTGTCTGGTGTTGTTGTACCTACACCCACTTGGGCATACGTGCTTGCTGTTAATAATACGGCAGCTAAAAGTGTAAAAATTTGTTTCATTGGTTTATTGGTTTTCTTATTTCTTGGGATTTTTTGTCTATATTTTATCCTATTGGGTTGCCACCAGCATCGGGTGGTGATGTTGCCTGGGCTTTTTGAGGATTTAATATAATGAAGGTGCCTATAGCTGTAAGTGCCGCATATTTGCCCATTTTCTTAATAGCAGCCTTTCTTGTTATTTGGTCTTTATTTTGCTTTATAGGTAACATATTTATTATTCTAAAAATTAGTGTATAATGATTTTCTTTGAAATTGATTGCTGGTCATTAGTTAAGCTTACTACATAAACACCGGTACTTAAATAACCTACATCCATATACTGCGATGTCTTATTGCTATCTAAATCTTGTGAGCCCACCTCACGCCCTTGTAAATCATATATTCTAGCTGTTGTAGATTGCTGCAGCACACCATTTATAACCACGCGTTTATTAGCACTTTCATTAAATATATTAAGACTACTTAATGTATTTTCTGTAGTACTAAGCGCATGGTTTGTAAATCTGAGGTAAAAACGGCCGGTTCCGCTTAGATTAACTACAGGTGTTAATACGTAAGCACTACTATTTAATAAGGTGGTGGTATTTTTAAAGCTATCTTCTAAATATACGGTGCTGCTACTTGGTAAATTAAACTCCGTGATACTAAAAGTGAGCTGTTCGCCTGCATTGGCATTAACACCTAATGGAATGCTTATAGCTGATAAATCATCATTGCCCAAGGCCTGCAATGCTATAGGTGCACCTGTATTGTTCTCTACCAAATGAGAATAAATTACAAACCCTGAGGTATCTGCACCCCATACAACAGCGTCATAGCCCGCATCAAGACCCGATGTAGCATTAGCATTAAAATAAAACTCCGTATTGTAGCTCTTATTAGACGTACTAAGATTAAGATTAAAAAAGGTTAGGTCGTTATCCGAACTTCGCCCTGCTATAAAATCGTCATCACTTGAGGTGGTGCGCATCGCTGGTGTAAACTCCAAATCATAAGTACTTACGTCTGCAGCATCTGCCGCAACAAAGAAGCCTTGACCTGGCGCCAATAGTCTTGAGCCTACGTTGGCAAGGGTAATGATATCCCAACCGTCTGATACATCACCATCATAACCGTAAATACCTGAGGCACTTTCTAAAATATCTAAATTGGTAACTCCACTTGATACTTCGTGATTTAAAAAAGCCGCTAAATTTACATAAGACGGGTAAGGATTACCAATAAGGTTCCAATCTGCGTAAAAGGGTCCTGAATCTTGGATATTAATTGCTACGGTACTTGTTTCTACACTACCCGTAAAAGTTAGCGTACCACCATCGCTGGTTGCTGCTCGGTAGCCTGTACCTGCTGCTATAACGGTATTGGCATTTGTAGAGGTATTATAATTTACATAAGCACCAACTGATTTATCAAAGGGTGCAAATGCACGCAGTGTCTCTGAAGCTAAAAGATTAGCATTTTCACTATTGCTGCTAAAAGCCCCAAAAGTCTGCCCCGATACAGGTGCAGATACAAGGTCATTATCATCGCTAATACCATTATCGGTATAAGCATTTATATAACGCTTATAATTAACATCTCCTGTGGCTGTACCGTTTATAATCAAAGACGAATATTGATCAGAAGCTGAATTTAAAGTTACGGTGCCTGCTGTGTTGGTAAAATCACCTCCAACAAAAACATAATTATCTTTGTGTATTGTAATACTTCCACCACTTATTACCGTTAAATCTTGTGCTATTGAGACATAAGACATTAATAACAATACAACTAAATGTATCTTTTTCATATACTTTATTTAGATTAATAAAAACAAATCTTGCAAAATAATTTTGGTTAAAAAAACAAGATACTTTTCTATTCTTACTTATTTTGATGATCTGACATAATATTTGTTACTTTTGACACTATGATTTTTGTAATTTTAAATTTTTTAGTAGCATTCTTAGGTTCTGTTGCTATGATTATAACTATTAAATCTTCAAAGAAAAATAAAGAACCTATCAATTATTATTTTATACTAATTTTATTAGGATTAACAGCTCAAAGATTATTTTTTACCTTTTCAACTTTATATATTGAAAATATTGAAAACAAACTGAACTACTCTTTTGTTGCCTATTTATATGCACCTTTATTTTATCTTTTTACAAAGGATTATTTAAAGTATAGAATTAGCCAAAAAGAAAATTTAAATCACTTTGTATTGGCGTCTTTCTTTATTCTGATAAATTTATTGTTCGAAATTGATGGGAAGTTAAAATTTATTATATTTTTTATTTTCTCTACAATCTACATGTTATTTATTCTACAAAAAATAACATTTATTAAAAAGAACACCATGCTAAAATCAGAAAGAGATTGGTTATATATCATGTTTTTTCAAGTTTTTTTAGTTTACATAATTAGTAATTTTTTTCTTTTAAAATATTCAGAAAACATATCCGATGTACATTTAAAATATTATAATTTTAGTGCTATAATCTGGTTGATTTCTTTGACCTACCTATTTGTAAATCCAGAAATATTTTTTGGTATTAAAACATTGAAAAAAATTGTACGTACCGAAGAGTTATCTAATAAAATCACTTGGAATTTAACCGCTTTAAAGAAAATACAAGCATACGATTACAAAATACATGACAAAATTGCTCCAAACTCTGTAGACATTATTAATAAAATTGAACGTTTTATAGAAAGTTACGATTTTCGCGATAATATACCATTAGACTTTAAATCTATTTCTGAAGGAGTTAATATTAATGCGTATCATTTAAACTATATCTTTAAATATTATTGCGTGTACAGTAAAAGTGATTTTTTCAATTATTGTAAAGTAATACATATTTTAAAGTTGCTTGAAGATGGTTACCTTCAAAATAAAACTATAAGTTCTTTAATTAGTGATTCTCACTTTAAATCAAAAAAAACATTCTATAATAACTTTAAAAAATTTACAGGGAAAAGTCCACAAGAAATGAACAACGTATTAAAATTTAAAATGTAATCTTTTTTGGTTGCTTTAGGTCGTTTGAAAATTAAAGTTTTATTATGTTCTAAATAACCTAACAAAAACCAAATCTAGTTAAAAACGCATTCAATCAATAGTGAGTTGTTATAAGCATCCTCTTTTCTATATAACAACCTACCAGTTATTTATAATAGATTTAAAACAGCTTTTCTTCTTTAGTTATAATTGTTTGAATCGTTACACTTAATACCTTAGAGAGGTCACTTCGGGTTAATATTCGGTATCCTCATCAGTAATAGACAAACTGTTTAGTGTGTTTACCATAGACCGTTGACGGTTAAATTAAAATTTGATCCCTTATTTAATATATCAACAAATTCTTGTCTAGTTACATTCAAAAGACAGCTCTAATTACAGATATGGTAGGACTTGGAAGAAATGACAACTATAGCAACCTCCGTTTTAACAACTTTATAAAATACCAATACACCGCCCATATTTTATATTTGCATTAAAAGCTGCGTTAATACACTACTAATTTCCATTTATTTACACAAGCCCACACAAAAAACAATAAAACGTACTAAAAGCACCGCCACAAAAAACACAATTCTAACGCATCGCGTTTTTTAGTTTTTATCGTTTTTTGTATTTTTTTCTGTAATCTTTAAGTTCTATCTTCGACAAACTAATTTTTATATACATTTTATAACATTATGTCTAAAACTTATTACGACGCAGCCGACCTCAGAAAATTCGGAAAAATCACAGAATGGAGTGAAGAACTTGGCACTAAATTCTTTGATTATTACGGAAAAGTATTTGAAGAAGGCGCCTTAACTGCTCGCGAAAAATCGTTAATTGCTTTAGCTGTAGCACATACAGAACAGTGTCCTTATTGCATCGATGCTTACACAAAAGACACACTACAACGTGGTGTTACTAAAGAAGAAATGATGGAAGCCATACATGTTGGTGCTGCCATAAAAAGTGGTGCTACTTTAGTACATGGTGTACAAATGATGAATAAGGTTAATAAGTTAGACGGGTAATTTTACAATATTTACATTACAGGTCTCCTCGAGCGCAGTCGAGAGGTTTTAATGAGGTCTCGACTGCGCTCGACCAGACAAATTTTAATAAATGGCAACAAAGTCCCTTAAAAAACAAGGAAGCGATTTAGCACAAAGCAATAAACAATTAGAAATACTCTCTAACGGTATCTTTAAAAACGGTGAACTACCAACCTTTAAAGCTAAAATTTCTGAGACCTCTCAGTTTCCTTTAAAAGCTAATAAATTAGAGATTCTACAAATTAACGTGGGTTACATGTGTAACCAAGTTTGCGAGCATTGCCATGTAGATGCCGGACCAGACCGTAAAGAAATAATGACCAAAGATACCATGCGCCAATGTCTCGAAGTTATTAAAACCTCTGGTGCACATACGCTAGACCTTACAGGTGGCGCACCAGAAATGAACCCAGATTTTAGATGGTTTGTAGAAGCAGCAGCTAAAGTTGGTATTAAAGACTTTATTGTACGCTCTAATTTAACCATAATTAGAGCTAATAAAAAGTATCACGACTTACCGCAATTCTTTAAAAAACACAATGTACATGTTGTGAGTTCTATGCCACACTGGACGCGAGGTAAAACAGACAAACAACGTGGTGAGGGTGTTTTTGACATGTCTATAAAAGCTTTACAAGAATTAAATGCCGTTGGTTACGGTATGCCAAATAGCGCGTTACGCTTAGACTTAGTTTACAATCCGTCTGGGGCGTTTTTACCAGGAGACCAAGCCGCTATGGAAAAGGATTTTAAAAAAGCATTATTAGAGGATTTTAATATTCAATTTCATAATCTGTTTGCTATTACTAATTTACCAATAGCGCGTTTTTTAGATTATTTAATTGCTTCAGAAAACTACGAAGATTACATGTATCAATTAGTAGAAGCTTACAATCCTGCAGCTGTTAAAAATGTAATGTGCACCAATACATTATCTGTAAGTTGGGATGGCTATTTATATGATTGTGATTTTAACCAAATGTTAGAGCTTCCTGTTAATAGTAAAGCAAAACACATTTCAGAATTTAATGAAGATTTATTAGAAGGTCGAAACATCGTCAGCTCACAACATTGTTATGGTTGTACCGCTGGTGCTGGTAGTAGTTGCCAAGGGAGTGTCGCATAATTTCTGCGAAGGCAGAAATCTCATTACTATGAAGAACAAAATTTTATACCTATTCACATTTCTATCGAGCATTAGCTTCGCGCAAGAGTCTATTTCAGAAGTTCTAAAGACATACAATTCTGAGCGTATTCCTTATATCTCTGTTCAAGAACTAGCGATGCCAAAAACTGAAACTGTTTTATTAGATTCAAGAGAATTAATAGAGTTTGAAACGAGTCATTTAAAAGATGCTATTCATGTTGGATATGATGAATTTGATATTGAAACGATAACAAATTCAATCACAGATAAATCAACAAAAATTGTAGTGTATTGTTCTTTAGGCATTCGTTCGGAAGACATTGCCGAACAACTTAAAAAAGAAGGGTACACCAATGTATTCAACCTTTTTGGCGGTATTTTTGAATGGAAAAATAATAACTTTAAAGTCTACAACGCTAAAGGTGAAACAGAAAATGTACATGCTTATTCTAAAACATGGGGCAAATGGCTTTTAAAAGGAAATAAAATTTATGACTGATACACTCGTAATTGTATTTGTAAAAAATATAAAATTAGGTACCGTTAAAACAAGATTAGCAAAAACCATAGGCGATATTAGTGCTTTTGAAGTCTATACAGAATTGGTTAAAATTACTGAGAATGCAACAGCAACTTTACCTGTAGATAAACACATCTATTTTTCTGATACTGTAGTAAGCACAAAATGGCCAAACGATTTTAAAACAGTACAAAATGGAGCTGACTTAGGTGAACGCATGCTTAATGCTTTTAAAGACGGCTTTAAAGCTGGGTACAAAAAAATTGTACTTATTGGCTCTGATTTGCCAGACATTAATGCCTCGCATATTTTACAAGGTTTGGAAGTATTAAAAGATAATGATGTTGTTTTTGGGCCTGCAGAAGATGGTGGTTATTACCTTGTAGGCATGTCTAAAATGGTAGCTTCAATCTTTACTAATAAACCCTGGAGCCAACCAAATTTATTAGAGGTAACGTTACAAGAGTTACACAACAATAATACAACAATAGGTACCTTAGCAACACTAAACGATATAGATAATTACGAAGACTTAATAGTTTCAGATTTTTACAAATCGAATTTAAAATTACAAGAAAAAATACAACAACTTAATGATTAAATTTATAACCGAAAGCACAGAATACTTACAAAGTAAAGGTTTTGATAATCCTGAAATTGGTATCATTTTAGGTACAGGTTTGGGGCATTTTATAGATGAGATAGAAATAATAGCAGAAGCGAGTTATAATCATATTCCTAACTTCCCTACTGCTACCGTAGAGTTTCATAAGGGAAAATTGGTCTATGGAATTTTAGCCGGAAAAAAAGTAGTAGTAATGCAGGGCCGTTTTCATGTTTACGAAGGTTACACATTACAAGATGTAACGTTTCCTGTGCGTATTATGGAAAAATTGGGTATTAAAACATTACTAGTATCTAATGCCTCTGGTGCCATTAATTTAGATTATAAGAAAGGTGAATTAATGCTTATTGACGATCATATTAATTTGCAAGGAGGATCACCTTTAGCATTTAAAGGAGTTTCAGAATTAGGGGAACGCTTTACAGATATGAGCGCGCCTTACAATGCCGAAATTAATGCAAAATTTGAGAGCATTGCCAAAACCCACAATATCACTTTACACAAAGGTGTGTATGCTAGCGTGGTTGGGCCTCAATTAGAAACACGAGCAGAATACAGAATGCTTAAAACTATTGGTGCAGATGCTGTTGGCATGAGCACAGTACCAGAAATTATTGTGGCTAATCACTTAAATTTAAAAGCCGCAGCAGTGTCTGTTTTAACTGATGAATGCGATCCTGACAATTTAAAACCGGTAGATATAAGTGAAATTATAGCCATGGCAGGAAAAGCAGAACCTAATATGATTACATTATTTAAAGAATTAATAAAAGAAATTTAGACACAAGAAAACAGAACAAAGAGACAAGACTTCGTTTTTTTAGTCTTTTTTCTAACTTCTCTTTTCTCTTATCTTAAAAAACTATGAGTTACTTAGAAGCTACAAACAATTTATATAAAGAAGCAGCACTTACACCAGATGTAGGCTTATGCTGCACAACAAACCCTGTTTGGGAATTACCAGGTTTAAAAATCCCGAAAATTATGCAAGAAATGAACTACGGTTGCGGTTCTACAGTGCACGCAAGAGATTTAACCAACAACCCAAAAATGCTTTATGTTGGTGTCGGTGGTGGTATGGAATTATTGCAATTCGCATACTTCAATAGACAAAAAGGTGGCGTTATTGGTGTTGATGTAGTAGATGAAATGCTAGAAGCATCGCGCAAGAATTTTAAAATAGCAGAAGAGCAAAACGATTGGTTTAAATCTGACTTTGTAGACCTCGTAAAAGGGGATGCTTTAAACTTAAATGTTGAAGACAATTCTATAGATGTTGCTGCGCAAAACTGTTTATTCAACATTTTTAAAGCTGAAGATTTAAAGAAAGCTATTGCCGAAATGTATCGTGTATTAAAACCACATGGTAAATTGGTAATGAGCGACCCAACTTGTGAGCAACCCATGAACGATACTTTAAGAAATGACGATCGTCTTAGAGCCTTGTGTTTAAGCGGAAGTTTACCAATTGCAGACTATGTAAAAGCACTAACTGACGCAGGATTTGGGACTATTGAAATTAGAGCAAGAAAACCTTACAGAATTCTTGACCCTAAAAATTACCCAACAGACGAGCTTATCTATATAGAATCTATTGAAGTCGCAGCAATTAAAGACCCAATGCCAGCAGATGGCCCTTGTATATTTACAGGTAAAGCGGCTATTTATTATGGTGATGAAGATTATTTTGATGATAACGCTGGTCATATTTTATTAAAAAATCAGCCTTTAGCTATTTGCGATAAAACGGCTGGTGCATTACAAGCTTTAGATAGAGATGATATTTATTTCTCAGCATCTACATTTCATTATGATGGTGGAGGCTGTTGTTAGGCAAATTCCTGCGAAGGCAGGAATCTTATAAATATGAACTAAATTAGTAATGCAAAATGTCCTGCAAGGTCTTTTTTTCGACCTTGTAGGTATAATTAAAACAATACCGACAAGGTGTTTAAAACCTTATAGGATAGCAAAATGAGATTCTTGCCTTCGCAGCAAATGACATGGAAAAGTATATAGACATCATAAAAAACTCATATTTGGGATACTGGAATTATCTCAAACACGAACTTATAAACCTTAACCATTGGGATAACTATTTTTATGGCCTCATTCTAATTTCGTTAGCGGTTTGGTTATTAGAAATCGTATTTCCTTGGCGAAAAAAACAAGGTTTGTTTAGAAAAGACTTTTGGTTAGATACATTTTATATGTTCTTCAATTTTTTTATTCTAAATCTTATTATTTTAATTGCTTTATCAAATACGGTTGCAGCATTCTTAAATGATGGTTTAGCTAGTGTAGGTTTATCTTTATCTAGTTTTCAACTGTTCGATTCTACTCAATTACCTAAATGGTTAGGCTTATTAATTTTCTTTTTAGTTAATGATTTTGTGCAGTGGAATACGCATCGCCTTTTGCATCGTGTACCTTGGTTATGGAATTTTCATAAAGTACACCACTCTGTAAAACAAATGGGCTTTGCTGCGCATTTGCGCTACCATTGGATGGAGCCTGTAGTTTACAACTCAATACGCTATATACCATTAGCCATTATTGCCAATTACAGCTCGCAAGATGTAGCAATAGTTTATTTCTTTAGTATTGTAATTGGACATCTTAACCATGCCAATTTAGGCTGGGATTATGGTGTTTTAAAATACGTCTTCAACAATCCGAAAATGCATATTTGGCATCATGCTAAAAAATTACCAGAGCATGTAAGTTATGGCGTTAATTACGGACTAACCTTAAGTTTATGGGATTACATATTTAAAACTGCTCATGTGCCGCATGATGGTAGAGATATAGAATTAGGTTTTAAAGGTGATGAAACCTTTCCGAAGGACTTTTTGAGTCAAGAATTGTATCCTGCATTCTCGCAAAAGCGGGAATCTGATGAATAGAACTACTGAACATGAAATACGTATCAATTTTAATAATAGTATTATTTACGGCATCTTGTTCTAACACAAAAAAGGCTATTGAAGGGCAACCTGAATCAAAAGAAATTCTAGTCCCATCTCAAACGCCTGACGTTATTAAACACCCTATCAAGCCCGAAATACCAAAAACTACAGAAGACAATAATTCTATTGAAATTAGTTTAGGAGAAGACGGAACCATAAGTGATAATGGAATTTCTGAAACTACAGAAATTATTTATACCGAAGCTTTTGACCACGGCCTATTTAGTACGTTGTTAAAAAAGCATGTGACCGATTCAGGTGGCGTAAACTACAAAGGTTTTAAATCTGAATCTAGGGCTTTACAAAACTATATCGACTTACTTAAGGCGTATCAACCAACAGAAGACTGGGATAAAAATGATAAAATCGCCTACTGGATCAATGCCTACAACGCACTTACCATTGATTTGATTATTAGAAATTACCCAACAAAAAGTATCAAAGACATTAAAGACCCTTGGGATCAACGTTTATGGAAATTTGGCAACAAATGGCAAAACCTCAATGATATTGAACACAAAATTTTACGAAATATGAACGAACCACGTATTCATTTCGCCATAGTTTGTGCTTCTGTTTCTTGTCCTAAACTTCAAAATGAGGCTTTTACAGCTTTAAACATAGAAGCACAACTCGTTAAAGCAACCAAAGAATTTCTAAATGATACTTCAAAAAATAAGCTTTCTGAAGATAGAATTCAGCTTTCAAAAATATTTAAATGGTTTAAAAGAGACTTTGAAAATAGCGGTAGTTTAATTGACTTTTTAAACCTGTATACAGACATTAAAATTTCGAGTAAAGCAAAGAAAAGTTTCATGGATTATAATTGGAATTTAAATGATTAGCATTATAATACCTGTTTTAAATGAAGCCAAAATTATTGAGGAATTACTGTATTACCTTGTAGACTGTGCAAACCTTCAAAATATATCTGAAATAATTGTAGTTGATGGAGGTAGTACCGATGATACAGTTAAAATTATTAAGAAACTAGACTTAAAAATAAAGCTTTTAAAATCTGATAAAGGCCGTGCCAAACAAATGAATTTGGGTGCAAAACACGCAACAGGCGCTATTCTTTATTTTCTGCATGCCGATTCATACCCACCATTAAAGTACGATGAGCTTATTATAAACTCAGTAAAAAAAGGCAATAACGCAGGTTGTTTTAGAATGCAATTTAATAGTAACCATTGGTGGTTAAAACTAGCGAGTTGGCTCACTCAATTTTCTTGGCGTGCCTGTAGAGGTGGTGACCAAAGCCAATTTATTACCAGAGCTTTATTTGAAGATATTGGTGGTTATGATGAAAATTACATCATTTATGAAGATAACATCTTAATAAATGAATTGTATGCTAGAAAAGAGTTTGCTGTCATTCAGCATAAAATTAAAACCTCAGCACGTTTATACAAAAAACATGGTATTTGGAAACTGCAATATCACTTTTGGACCATTTATGTAAAAAAATGGTTGGGCGCTTCACCCAATACTTTATACGCCTATTACAAGAGGTATATTTCTTAATTTAGTTTACAGCAACAGGTATTTAAAAATACTGACCAATACCAAAAACTAAACCTTGCGTAGCATTTGGTGTAATACCAAAACCATAATCTATTCTAAAAATAGCATTGAAGATTTTTTTATGAATAAAACGTAACCCAACACCTGGATATATTCTTAAATTTTGAGACTCCACAAAATCACCTAAATCTCCACCTGGGTTTCTCCAACTTCCAGCATCTATAAACCCATTACCTTGTAAACTAAACCAGTCTTTTTCATACAGTGTGTATCGGTATTCGGTATTAAGTACAATAGCGCCAGTACCACGATCTATAAGGTTACCAACACCTCTAATATTAAGATTATTATCTACAGCAAAAGGCGCAAAAGGGGTGTCGTCATTTGTTGCAAAACCTATGCGCAAACGATTTGCCCAATTGCCTTTTTCACCAAAACGTTTAAAATATTGAAAATCATTCCAGCCAATTAAAAAATCTGGTAATTGTCTAGCGTTAGATGAATGCACATATTGAAAATTAAAAATACTTCGAAATCCTTCAACGTACTGATAATCATAATTCAAATTATTATATTCATAAATAAGCTTATAAAGCATCTTATCTACCACCAAAGCTTGTGGCACACTTGGGTTGGTTGCACCAGATTTATAGTTGTAATCTTCGGTAAAAAAGTTAAGTCCAAATTCTACACGATTGGTAAAATTTATTTGATAAAGTCCTAAAACCTCAATAGAGCTATTATTGTAGCGATAATCTGCTGTTGTATTATCGAAAAATACAGGTTCTTGGGTCGTTAAGTCCTGAAAATTAACTGCCAAACCCAATTTATTAGTAAATAAAAATGGGGCTCTAAAATTTAGTGCGTAAGAATCGTAAATATCCTTTTGGTAAAAGACACCAAAGGTAATATTTTGACCAAATAAATTAAAATCATACAAACCCAATCGGTATGCAAACTCATCATCATTTGTAGTATAAACATTGGCAGAAGGAATTATAGTAAAATTCTCTTCAATATTATAAAACACATTATAGGTATTGGGCGCATCTGCCGGAAAAACCTGAAAAGAAGCATGCGCAATAGATGGCAAACGTTTTAATAATCTAATATCGTCTTCAATACGTGTAGAGTCTAATAAAACCCCTGGTTTTACTAATGACATCTTTTTAACAAAAGAAGATTTTAATCTTTTATTACCCTGTATTTTTAGATCTGCAACACTATTTTGTTGCGCATTTGCTAAAGAAACTAAGAGAAAAAATATAATTGAAAGCTGTTTCATGTCATGGCAATGAATACACTTGGTCGTTAAGCTCACATATCCTTACCAATTAAGCTTAAAGTTTTTACTTTTCTATTTTGTAGTAGGTTTTAATAACCTCTTCAACTGGCTTGTTTTGCGGAGTAAACATAGGGTTTTTAACACCGCCAACATTGTCATAATCATGAAACCATTTCCAAATAAAACCACCTGCAAACCAGTCTTCATGCCAAAAAGTTTCATAAAGTGCTTTTGTGGTATTGACTTGTGCTTCTAAATTTACTACAGTCATACTACGAGAAGACACCCATGGTTCTTTACCCGAAAAATCTACGCTTCGGTAACCGTATTCTGTAAATAAAATAGGTCTATTGTGTTTTTTGGACAATGCCTTAATTTCTGGTTTATGTTTTTGCCAACCTTCCATAGCATCACTAAACGTTGGTGTTTGTTTATCGCTTACAGGAAAATAGGCATCTACACCGATATAATCTAATTGCGCCCAAAACGGTGTGCGTTTAAACTCATCCCAATTTGAGGCATAAGTTAATTTACCTTTGTATATGGTTTTAATTTTTGTGATTAAACGATTCCAAAATTCTGGTCTGTTTTTAACAAAATTTTCAAGCTCTGTGCCAATACATAAAACCTCTGCATTTACCTCTTGAGCAAGTTCTGTATATTCTAAAATAAAACTGGTGTAAGACGCTTCTAAAAGTTTCCAGTTTTCTTCGGTTTTCATTTCAATTAAACCTGTAAACTCACCTCGCCAAACCCAAATTTGAGGTTTAATCATTACTTTAATATTCGCCTTTCTAAGTTCTTCTATATATTGTTTTGCACCTGCTCTAGTTTCACCAAACCACTGACGGTCAGTATTGTGAACTATTTCGGGATTAGAAAGCTCTTTTATAAAACCAAAAGGCATAATCGCAGCAAAGTTGGCATTAACTTTAACAACAGGGTTTATATGATGCTGATTTATAGTGTCTCGAGCTGCAACAAAACTAACACCATTCATTTTATCTACTTGACCATTACAAGAAGTTAGCGCTATAACTAAAACGCACAAAAAAAGCCACTTAAAATAGTTCATAGAAACTGGTTTAAGTGACTAATTTATAAATATCTACTAGAATAATGCTCGTAAACCTATATTAAATGTTTGCCCTAAACCGGTATCGGTTCCTCTTACAAAATTTGTGTACAAGGTTTCTATGTTTAATTCTTTTGTGATTTGGTATTTAAATCCACCACCAATAGCTGTAAAATCTTGAGAGAAATCATTATTAATATCTATTAATTGCGAATGTTGCACCAAGCCTAAAACCGTAAATTTTGAACTTGGAAAATAGCTTAAAAACACACCTGGCGTTAAACGTAAACTGTCATTTGCAAAACTCGCATTCGATTTTCCAAAATTATACTCAGCATTTAGCTCTGTAAACAACTGCCAATCGCCACTTGGAAACGTATAATCATAGAAAAAACGATTCTGAAAAACAAACCCATTTTGATCTAAAAAAACACCATTATTAATTTGATTTCCTTCAGTATCAAAAATAAAATCTTCACTTTCATTATCAACTAAAGGAATAAATAAAGCTGATTGTATAGTGAAGTTTGAAACACTTTTAATAGGATTAAACTTTACCGCAGGTGCAATAGATGTAAACCCAGAACGGGCAGAACCAAAATCACCATCAAAAGAAAATACATCTAAGCCATTTCTACCACCAACGACGTTAGATCTAAATTCTAATAACAAACCAATATTAAAATTACTTTTTTCTGAAATGCCTGTAAAAATATCTACCGTAGACGTAAAAAACGTATTTCTAGGAATATTGCGTTCACTACCGTCTTGCCCAAATAAATCTTTGGTTTCTGTGTAGAGGTTGTTAAACCACTTAATATCCCATTGCCCTTTATCTAACAATTTTGAAGGTGTGTATTCTTGAATAACACTTTTTTCTTGAACGTCTTCTTCTTGAGAAAACCCAAAAAAAACTAATAGCTAAAGCTATAATTACTAAACTAATTTTTTTCATTGCTTTTTTTATTTGGTTGGTCTTTATCTTTTAATTTTCATTCAAATTCCAGTTGTAAGTAAAATAGCCAAGCTTATAATTATCTGGTATTTTTTCTATTCTATACCTATTTATAAAATTAATTTCTGTCATTCCGTTTCTTGTAAAATCTTCGTTATACCATTTCATTATTTCTGAGACTTCCACTTTTTGCTTATTTGCATTTACCTTTAAAAAATTTCCGTTTAAAGCTAGTTTTGTTTGTGTTTCTAATTGCGTATTTAGCGTGTTTGGTAAATAGACTTCAGCAATTAAAGGTGGGCAGCCAATTGCGCCACAAACCAGTGCAAAATGAAAACGAGCATCATTAAAATTGCCACGAAGCAAGGTGTTTTCAATAAAATTTAATGTTGTTTTTTTACCACCTAAATAATACGTTGTCTTATCAAAAAAGCCTTTGTGGTCTAATGGTGATTTTAGTGGGTAACTATCTATAATTCCTTTAATAACTGCAATATTGTATGCGTTTATCCAAAAAGCCTGGTAGTTTTTAGCGTCAGTGACATCTATCGTTATGGTCTCGGCAAGTGTTAAAAGTTCGTTTAATTGCGATTGCGCTTTGTGTAAACGCGCGTAAGCTACTTTACCATTAGTAACATGTGCTTTTAAGAAAGTATCTGTTTTAGAAAAGAAAGTTTCTAAATCTTGTGCACCACTAGCTAACGTAACCAAAAGAGCAATATAAAGGCTTGCTATTTTCATAATATAAATATGATTTTGTTTAGTTTACAGCACTTCTGTCGTACTAAAAACTAGCGACTTACAAGAATCAATAAAGTTTTTAAACGTCTCTTGCTAGAGCTAAACCTTACAAAAAGATTTAATTTAAAGTCTATCTAAATTAAAAAGTAGCATTAAGTTTATATCTTTATTTGCGACTGAGCACTAATTAACAATCACAATCAATATGGAACACATCGTTATTATTGGCAACGGTATTTCTGGCGTTACACTAGCAAGGCACATCAGAAAGCTGTCTAATAAAAGAATTACAATTGTCTCAGCCGAAACCGATTTCTTTTTCTCACGTACCGCCTTAATGTATGTGTATATGGGACATATGAAGTTTGAACACACCCAGCCTTACGAAAACAGGTTTTGGAAAAAGAACCGTATCGACCTTAAAAAAGGATATGTAAAAACTATTGACACTACATCAAAAACACTTCATTTTGCAGAAGGAAATACGCTACAATATGATAAACTAGTAATCGCTACAGGAAGCAAGCCTAACAAATTTGGTTGGCCAGGACAAGATTTAGAAGGCGTGATGGGCATGTACCATAAACAAGATTTAGACAACTTAGAAAAACAAGCACCTAATAAAGACGTTTGTAAACGCGCTGTTATTGTTGGTGGTGGACTCATAGGTATTGAATTAGCAGAAATGTTGAATTCTAGAAGTATTCCTGTCACATTTTTAGTACGTGAATCTAGTTTTTGGAATGGCGTTTTACCAGAAGGCGAAAGCGAAATGATTAATAGACATATTAAAAATCACCATATAGATTTACGATTATCTACCAATTTGAAAGAAATAAAAGCAGATGAAAACGGCAAGGTAAAATCTGTCATCATTGAGGAAACAGGTGAAGAATTAGAATGTAATGTGGTAGGTTTAACGGCTGGAGTGACACCAAATATTGATTTTATTAAAGATTCAGACATTGAAACGGGTCGTGGTGTTAAAGTGAATCGGTTTTTAGAAACCAACATTACAGATGTGTATGCCATTGGTGATTGTGCAGAACAACATGAAGCCATTGGAAACAGAAGACCAATAGAAGCCGTTTGGTACACAGGCCGTATGATGGGTGAAACTTTAGCGCAAACCATTTGTGGTAATCGTATTGAGTACAAACCAGGCCATTGGTTTAACTCTGCCAAGTTTTTAGATATAGAATACCAGACCTATGGTTGGGTTTTTGGTAAAAAAGGACGACCAGATTACGAGCAACATTTTCATTGGAAACATGATAAAGAAGATATTTGCATTACTGTTGCTTATCATAAAGACACTAAAGAATTTTTAGGCATCAACACCTTCGGTATTAGAATGCGTCATGAAATTTTTGATAGATGGCTAACAGAAAAACGGAATATAGATTATGTAATGAGTTATCTCAAAGATGCCAATTTCGATCCAGAGTTTTATAAAGCTTACGAAAGCGATATTTTAACGCAATACAATTTAGAATTCAACACCAATCTTACTGCACATAAAAAGAGTTGGAAACGCATTTTTAGCAAAGTCTAATTTATCATCTTTTCAATTCTAACAAACTACATATAAATGAAAGCAATTAAACATATAGGCTTAGTAATATTCTTAATAGGATTAGCCACTTTCACCGCTTTACCACTTTTGGGAACCTTCAACTTAAACGAAGCTGATTTTAATACAATTATTAAAGGTCAGAATATTAAAAGCGAGGTTTTTATAAACACTATAAAATCTGATATAATAGGTCAAGATTTTAGCGGTATGCAAACATTATCACCCAAAATCTCTAAAGCCATTGAAAATGCTAACGAGGCCCACACAAAGAATAAGGAATGGGATAAAAAAATCTACACCAAATCTAGTGATATGGCAGCTATGATTGGTAAAAAATCTGCCAACGGATTTATCCCTAATAATAAAGGCTTAATGTGGTTTTTAACTTTTGGACTAGGTATTATTGGAGCTTTAATGTTCATTTTACCAAATGTAATTTTACTAGGCAAAAAAGGAATTAAGAACGACGGTATTTATCATGAAAGTGCAACAAATCGTGGTTGGATTGGCTGGATGGTATTTATCTTTTTAGTCTCGTTCTATTTAGTGCTTTATTTTGCTTCTGAATATGCAACCAACTGGACACTTTTAGTAGACCCAATCAGTGAAGCTTTAAGCGGTAATCCTGCTGGACATTGGTTTGTTTACGGCTTTATGTATTGTACAGTTATGACTGTAATGGCAGTAAGAATGTATATCAAATACCGTCATAATATTTATCAGGTATTTAGAACGACTTCGGTTTTATTCTTTCAAATTGTGTTTGCGTTTCTAATTCCCGAAATAATGGTAAGACTACAAATGCCTTACTATGATTTTAAAAATGCTTTTCCTTTAGATTATGATTTCTTTTTTCAATGGAATTTAAAAGACCTTATTAATAATGGTGGCATCGGTATTTTTATTTTGGTTTGGGGCATCGTTTTAACCTTAATTGTAGTACCAGTAATGGTGTACTTCTTTGGCAAACGTTGGTACTGCTCTTGGGTTTGTGGTTGTGGTGGTTTAGCCGAAACTCTTGGTGATCCTTATAGACAACATTCAGACAAATCTTTATTTGCTTGGAAGGTTGAACGTTATTTAATACATGCTGTTTTAGTTTTTGTTCTCTTTATGACTGGCATGACTTTATATAGCTTTTTTACAGATTCAAGTATGATTCTAGGTATAAAAACTTCAACCGTTCAAAGTATTTATAGCTTAGTGATTGGTTCTATTTTTGCTGGAGTTATTGGTACTGGTTTCTATCCTATTTTCGGTAATCGGGTGTGGTGCCGTTTTGGTTGTCCACTAGCTGCTTACTTAGGTTTTGTGCAGCGTTTTAAATCACGATTTAGAATTACAACTAATGGCGGACAATGTATTTCTTGCGGAAATTGCTCTACTTATTGCGAACAAGGCATTGATGTAAGAGCTTATGCTCAAAAAGGCGAAAACATTGTACGGTCTAGCTGTATTGGTTGCGGTATTTGTAGCGCTGTTTGTCCTCGTGGAGTATTAAAATTAGAGAATGGACCAGAAAAAGGACGAATCAATCCAACAGAAATTTTGTTAGGTAATGATGTTGATTTAATGGACTTAGTAAATCAAAAATAATGCGATTAATTATAACACTTCTTTTCTTCACTACTTTTGCATTTGCACAACAAACATATCAAAAAAACACGTTTGAAGATGGTACCATTAGTTCTGAAGGCTGGTTAGAAAACAATCTAAAAACCGACTATTGGAAATTTTACAACAAAAACGGTAATGTATCTAAAGAAGGTAGTTTTAATGCAAACAGAAGAAACGGTAATTGGAAGTTTTACGATACCAAAGGGCGACTTCATAAAAAAGGACAATACAAAAACGACCGTAAGATTGGCTATTGGCGAACTTACGTTAACACCAAGCTTTTAGAAGAAGGTAATTACATTGATGGTAAAGCCTCTAATTATTGGAAATTTTACCATTCAAACGGAAAAACAAAAGAAGAAGGCTACTACAATAACGGTCTAAAAACCAAGTATTGGACGGTGTATTACCCAAGCGGTATTCTAGAAAAAAAAGGACCGTATTTAAATGGCAAACCCATAGGCCACTGGAAATTCTATCACAAAAACGGACAACTAGCAAAAGATGGTTGGTATAAGTTAGGAAAATTCACTAGCTATTGGCAATTTTACAGCCCAAACGGAAAAAAATTATCTGAAGGCCATTTTAAAAACGGAAAAAAAATAAATTGGTGGTTGTTTTACGATAAAAATGAAAACGTAAATCACAAATGCCAATTAGATAATAATCAAAAAAACGGATATTGCTTAATGTATAAAAACAAAAAGTTAACTTCGGCTATTAAATACGCTAAAGGAACGCGCATAAAAGAGTGGACAGATTTGGCAACATTTAGAAAAGAAAATAAATTTAGCGATCTTAAATGACTAAAATAAAAGTTATAATCCCTGCTTATAATGAGGAAGCCTCAATCCCTTTAGTTATAAAAGCAATACCAACAATTGTAAATGAAATTATTGTGGTTAGTAACACCTCAACCGATAATACAGAGTTAAATGCTAAAAACGCTGGTGCCACTGTGTTAATAGAACCACAAAAAGGATATGGCTATGCGTGTTTAAAAGGCTTAGATTATATAGCAAAACAAGACTCAAAACCAGATATTGTTGTTTTTTTAGATGGTGACTATAGTGATTACCCAGAAGAACTTACTAAAATTGTTAAACCTATTATAGAAGAAAATATAGACTTTGTTGTTGGTGCTCGTGTAAAAGAGTTACGCGAAGAAGGCGCAATGACAAAGCCACAAATATTTGGAAATTGGCTCGCCACAACACTAATGGGCTTATTTTTTAAATCTACATTTACAGACTTAGGTCCTTTTAGAGCTATAAAATACAGTAAACTTCTAGATTTAAAAATGGAAGACAAAACCTATGGCTGGACGGTAGAAATGCAACTTAAAGCGCTAAAACAGAAAATGAGCTATAAAGAAATAGCCGTTAATTATAGAAACAGAATAGGTGTCTCAAAAGTTTCTGGAACCGTAAAAGGTGCTATATTTGCAGGCGTAAAAATTCTGACTTGGATTTTTAAATACAGTTTTAAGTGATATACGTTCAATATACAATCATTGTAATTTACACCATTGCCATTGTGCTCATATTTATGTATGCATTAGCACAGCTCAACCTACTTTACAATTACCTTTCGTCTAAAAAGAAGAGAGATACAGCACCAACTTTTAATTTTTCTAACGCAAACGAAATTCCGTATGTAACCATACAATTACCGGTTTATAACGAAATGTATGTTATGGAGCGTCTCTTAAACAACATCGCTCTATTAGAATACCCTAAAGACAAATTAGAAATTCAGGTTTTAGATGACTCTACAGATGAGACTGTTGCTACTACAAAAGCACACATAGATGCATTAGCAAAAACAGGTTTAGATATAAAGCACATTACCAGAACAGACCGTAGTGGTTTTAAAGCAGGGGCTTTAAAAGAAGGTTTAGAAATTGCAAAAGGCGAATTTATAGCCATTTTTGATGCCGATTTTTTACCACAACCCAATTGGCTAAAACGTACAATCCCCTACTTTAAAAACAAAAAAATTGGTGTAGTCCAAACCCGTTGGGGACACATTAATAGAAACTACTCGTTGCTAACAAAAATTCAGGCTTTTGCACTAGATGCCCATTTTACGCTAGAGCAAGTGGGTAGAAACAGTAAAGGACACTTCATTAATTTTAACGGTACAGCAGGTGTTTGGCGAAAAACATGCATTATAGATGCCGGCAACTGGGAAGGCGACACACTTACCGAAGATTTAGATTTAAGCTACAGAGCACAACTTAAAAATTGGGAATTTAAATATTTAGAAGACGTAGAAACACCAGCAGAATTACCAGTTGTTATTAGTGCTGCGCGCTCGCAACAATTCCGTTGGAACAAAGGTGGAGCAGAAAACTTTAGAAAAATGATGTGGCGTGTTTTAAAATCTAAAAACATAAACACAAAAACAAAAATTCACGGCCTACTACACTTACTAAATAGCACTATGTTTTTAAGCATTTTTACGGTAGCTATTTTAAGTATTCCAATGCTATACATAAAAAACGAATATGCTCATTTACGAGACTACTTTTATGTAATGAGCTTCTTTGTAATGAGCACCGTAATTTTCTTTATCTGTTACTGGTTTATGTATAAAAACATTTATGGTAGTGGCTTTAAAAAATTCTTTAGCTACGTTGGTATGTTTTTTACGTTTTTCTCTATTGCAATGGGCTTTTCTTTACACAATTCAATTGCAGTAATAGAGGGGCATATTGGTAAACGTAGCGAATTTGTAAGAACACCAAAATTTAATATTAGTACTATTAAAGATTCTTGGAAAGGCAATAAATACCTCAGAAAAAACGTATCACCACATGTCATTATAGAAGGTATATTAATGGCCTATTTTGGCTTTGGTTTATACAGTGCTTTTGTGGTTGGTGACCAAGGAGGAGACTTTGGTTTATTTCCTTTTCATCTGATGCTTTTTATTGGGTTTGGTTATGTATTCTTTAAATCTTTAAGTAGTAAAATATAACTTTTGGGGCGTTACCACAAGGGTCGTGCTTTTCGTTATATCTTTTTGTATCGTACCTCAAAAAAAAGGATACCACTACAATCACTAACGCAAACTTTAAACTAAACAAATTACATTCAGACACTTACCTAGTATTTAAAAAATAATTTTATTTTATAAAACAAACGTTGACGGTAAAATACACCTAAGTTTATAATGTAGATTATTTATAGTAAAAGATTTAAGCCGTGTTAATACCGCTTTTAACACCTTAGGCATTTAGCAACTATCTTCAAACCAAATAATCGTTCCATTTTCTAAATAACGCTATCTTTGGTTCTATGCTTGGACTATCCAACTTATATAAGTATCATAAGGCCCCTCTACTCTTTATTTTATTGAGTAGTATTTTTTATATTTCATTTGCTTATAATTTGGTAAGAACAGACACTACAAAATTGTTACTATTATACATAGCCCTATTTGTATTTGCTTTTCAAACTATAAAAACTACAGGCTTCTATTTTAGACTTTTGGTAAGTGCCGCCATACTATTTAGACTGTTATTTATTTTTGCAATACCCAATTTGTCACAAGATTTTTATCGCTTTATATGGGACGGCCGTATGGTTTTAGAAGGCCTCAATCCTTACCTCTACACACCAGACTCTTTTATTAAAAATGGTACATTCCCTATTGCACAAGCAAAAGCATTGCACAGTGGTATGGGCGCTTTAAGTGCCTCTAATTTTACTAATTATCCGCCTATAAACCAGCTCTGTTTTGCAATAGCCGCATTATTTTCTGGTAAAAGTATTTTAGGTTCAGTTGTAACCATGCGCCTATTAATTATTGCTGCAGATATTGGCACACTTTATTTTGGGAAGAAGCTTTTAGAACGACTAAAGCTGCCGTCTAATCGCATATTTTGGTATATTTTAAATCCGTTTATAATTATAGAACTCACTGGTAATTTACATTTTGAAGGTGTTATGATCTTCTTTTTAATTTGGAGTTTATACTTATTGCATTGTGGTAAATGGAAATGGGCTGCTGTTGTTTTGGCCTGTTCTATTTCTGTAAAACTAATTCCATTACTGTTTTTACCTTTATTTTTGGGTTGGTTTACTAGGCAAAAAAAAGAGGCTTCTACTGCGCTTGGTAGCACTAGTATAGATAAAACTAAAAGACCGTTCCTTAGCACTCAAAGCGACAACCGTTTACATTTAAACTTTAGTAAGTTAATCTTATTTTACAGTATTATTATAATTACAACGCTACTCCTCTTCTTTCCCTTCTTCTCTATGGCATTTATTACTAATTATTCTAAAACTGTGGGTTTATGGTTTGGTGATTTTGAGTTTAATGCAAGTATTTATTATTTGTTTAGAGAAATTGGTTATGTCACAACGGGTTACAACCAAATTGCTATTATCAGTAAAATTCTTCCAATTATTTCGGTGCTTATTATTTTAGGATTTTCGTTCTTTAGAAAAAATAATACCATTACTAAATTATCTACTTCAATTTTAATAGCTTTTACCTGTTATTTATTTCTAAGTACAACAATACATCCTTGGTATATTGCAACACTTATTATACTTTGTGTGTTTACTAATTATAAATACCCACTAACTTGGTCTTTAGTTGTTGTGTTAAGTTATTTGGCGTATTCTAATGCCGCTAGTTCAGAAAATTTATGGATTATTGGGCTAGAATATCTTATTGTTTTTGCTGCTTTTAGTTGGGAAATTGTTAGTAGTAATCACAAAAAAAAGCCAACTCTAAAATAGTAGAATTGGCTTAGTCATTTTTTTAAAAATACTGTTATAACTTTTTTAAAGCTACAATGGTGTTAATTTCTGTTTCATCCTCATAACCATCTTCATCCTTTTCTACTTCTATTTTAGTGGTATAGGTTACAGAAAATTTTGAACCAATAAAGGTCTCAGAGTCTAAATTAAAAGATTTTAATGCAGCACTTTCAATATTTTGAAATGTCATAGTGTACGTATCACCCTCTTCATCTTCACCTAAAAAACTATAACCATAATCTTCCTTTCCATCAAAAATACCAACAAAAACCTGCTTCTCATCGCTATTTTTTGTTGAAGATAAAACAAGAAAAGAAAAAATTAAAACACCAATATTTACTATTGATTTTGTTTTCATTATTAATAAATTTTTAAAATTAATTTTTAATGTTTTTTCTCGGAGTTTTACCACAACAAGTCCAAAAGTGCTTTTAGTATATTCAGAGAATTGAATTACACGTGGTCAAAAAATAATTTTTGCTTTTTCGAAAATTAATTTTAAGATTTAAATATAGTATCAGAATTTTTAAAGTTTTTAAATTCGAGCATATAATCATTCGGGTCTTTTATAAAAAAAGAAGAATGTTCGCCAGATTTTTCTTGTAAAAATGTCGTTTTATTTACAACATTAAGATTGCTTTCTTTGAGCTTTTCGTAAATAGATTTCCAGGTGTCTTCATTTATAATAATACCAAAGTGAAAAGAGGGTAAAATATGACCTTCAAACACGTAATTTGGACTATTAAAATTGAATTTATCTGCCTTAATAAATGTAATTTGGTGCCCAAATAGATTAATATCTACCCAAGTTTGAGCAGACCGTCCTAAAGAAGCACCAATATTATTAACATAAAAGTTCTTAGTTTCTTTTACACTTAAACAGGGTAATGACATGTGAAATAACGTTTCCATAGCTTAATCATTTAGAATTATAACATTTAATTTTATTACATAACAAACAATCTAGATGACGTTACATCACCTTACTAAAACTCTTCATCTTCTGCTCCTGGCTCCAAATCTGGATCTTGCACAGCATCTGGATCATCATCTTGAAAATCTTCGTAATCATCTTCATCATAATTTTCCATGGTCATTTCTAGCTTTGTACTCACTTTTACTAAATACTTAGTATCATCGGTGGTAACTTCAACAGCTTGTACCTTTTCGTTTTTTGCATTTTTAAATGAAACCACGTGATCATCGTCATAACCATGAGGGTATTTTTCTACTAGTAGTGCTAAAATTTCGGGTGTTAATTTTTTAAAATCAACAATTACTCGTTTTAAGTGGGCGTCTTTTGGTTTCATTACTTTAATTATAATTTTTTTTGGAGCTAATATTTAATAAATATAGTATTTATTCTTTTACACGAATAACGTTATAAAAATCTTTTCTTCGATCTTTTAAATTTTTTACTGCTCCAAAAGAATTTAGCTCTCTCAATAAACTTAAATCTACATCTGCAACCAAAATCATCTCAGTATTTGTGGTAGCTTCTGCTTTTATTCCGTTACTAGGAAATGAAAAATCGCATGGTGTAAACACCGCCGATTGTGCATACTGAATGTCCATATTATTAACATTTGGTAAATTACCAACACTACCTGCTATAGCAACATAACACTCGTTTTCTATGGCTCTAGCTTGCGCACACAAACGCACTCTAGAATACCCATTTTGCGTATCTGTTAAAAACGGAACAAACAAAATATCCATACCTTCATCTGCTAATAATCTAGACAATTCTGGAAACTCAGAATCGTAACAAATAAGCACACCAATTTTACCACAATCGGTTTCGAAAGTTTGTAATTTATTACCCGGTTGCATACCCCAAACTTTTGCTTCGTCTGGCGTTACATGAATTTTCTCGTAGCGTTCTAAGCTACCATCTCTACGGCATAAATAACCCACATTATACAATTTATCATCTACCAACTCTGGCATACTACCAGAAATAATATTGATGTTATACGAAATAGAAAGTTGCTGTAATTTCTCTACAATAACAGTGGTGTATTTTGCTAATTCTCTAATAGCGTCTGGCTCGTGCAAATGGTTAAACTTAGCCATTAATGGTGCATTAAAAAACTCTGGTAATAGTGCAAAATCTGAACGGTATGCCGCTACACTATCTACAAAATACTCCACCTGTTGCATTAGCTCTTCTAGGCTATTGTAAGTACGCATTTGCCATTGTATTAAACCCAATCTCACAATGGTTTTTACACTACTTGCCTTTTTATTTTTTTTGGTATAATATATATTATCCCACTCCATTAAAACCGCATATTCGCTAGATGCAGTATCACCTTCTAAATAGCCTTTAATGACACGTAAGGGATGAAAATCATTAGAAATCTGAAAATTTAAAACAGGGTCGTGTATTTCTTTTCGTTTTACTTTTTCTATGTACTCCTTTGGTGTTAATTGGTCTTTAAACTTGTGGTAATTTGGCATTCTTCCGCCAAAAACTATCCCTTTTAAATTTAAGTTTTCACAAATTTCTTTTCGGTAATCGTACAGACGACGCCCTAAACGTAACCCTCTAAATTCTGGCTTAATAAAAACATCTATACCATATAACACATCGCCATTACTATCGTGGTTGCTAAACTTATCTCCCTTAATAATATCTGCATAGGTGTGGTTATCTTCAATTTTATCGTAATCTACAATTAACGATAAAGCACAGCCAGCCAATACGCCATCTATTTTTATAACCACTTGGCCTTCTGCAAAAATAGTAGTGAGGCGTTCTATATGCTCTTTTTTCCAAAAAGAATCTAAAACACCACCATACGATTCTAGGGTTGCAGATTTTAATTCTTCAAAATCATCAACCGTTAAAAACTTTAGTTCTATATTTTCAATTTTCTGGTCTTCCATAAAGTATGTGAGCATTATTTTCAAAAACACCCCTAAAGTTACCTCAAGGGGATAATCCGTAGATATTTTAATTTAATCTTTTTTATTAAACAAAGTACTCTAACAACTATTACATATCTAAGAGGTAAGCAAAAATTAAAGGTGCAACGATAGTAGCATCACTTTCAATAATAAATTTTGGTGTATTAATATCTAGCTTTCCCCAAGTAATTTTTTCATTTGGTACAGCACCAGAATACGAACCATAACTTGTTGTAGAATCGCTTATTTGACAAAAATAACTCCAAAATGGTGTATCTGTACGTTCCATATCTTGGTATAACATAGGCACTACACAAATAGGAAAATCGCCAGCAATACCACCACCAATTTGAAAAAAGCCAATACCACTAGATGTTTCAGGATTAGAATTAGCGGTGTACCAATCTGCTAAAAATGTCATGTATTCTATACCCGATTTTATAGTGCTGGCTTGTAACTCTCCTTTAAGCACGTAGCTTGCAAAAATGTTTCCCATGGTGCTATCTTCCCAACCAGGACAAACAATTGGCAAGTTTTTTTCTGCTGCGGCATACATCCAAGAGTCTTTTATATCTATTTCGTAATGTTCTTCTAAAACACCCGAAAGCAATAATTTATACATATACTCGTGTGGTAAATAACGTTCGCCATTGGCTTCTGCATCTTTCCATATTTTAACAATATGCTCTTGTATTCTTCTAAAGGCTTCCTCTTCGGGTATACAAGTATCTGTTACACGATTAAGACCTTTTTCTAACAAATCCCATTCATCTTGAGGTGTTAAATCGCGGTAATTTGGTACACGCTTGTAATGGCTATGCGCCACTAAATTCATAATATCTTCTTCTAAATTGGCACCTGTACAAGATATAATGTGTACTTTATCTTTACGTATCATCTCAGCAAAAATCTTACCCAATTCTGCAGTACTCATGGCACCAGCGAGCGAGACTAACATTTTTGCACCATTGTTTAACTGTGCTTCGTACCCTTTTGCAGCATCAACTAAAGCTGCGGCATTAAAGTGCAAATAATACTTTTCTATAAATTGTGAAATCTGTCCTTTATTAGTAGTCATCTTGAGTATTGAATTTTGAAATTTTAGTTATTCCTTTATTATCATCATTAAAATTGCTTTCAAAACTTTCGTCTGATGCTTCGTCTTTAAATTTATAACTCAACATTTTGTAGTATAGTTTTGCAGCTAAAAAGTCTGAAGATTTCTCAGCTTTGTTAGGACATAATTCTACAATATCAAAACCAACTACATTTTTTTCTTCAAAGACTTGTTTTAAAAACTCGAGGGTTTCATACCACAATAAACCTCCTGGTTCTGGTGTGCCAGTACTTGGCATAATAGAAGGATCAAACACATCTAAATCTAAAGTTATAAAAACGTTCTCTGTCATTTGGTCAATGGCGGCATCTACCCAACTATCATCTACTGCCATTTGGTGAGCAAAATACGTTTTATCGGTATCCATAACCGTTTTTTCGATAGCATCCATAGAACGGATACCAACCTGGATTAAATTGGTTGTTTGGCTGGCTTCATAAACAGCGCATGCATGGTTGCAAGGCGAGCCATCATAACTTTCGCGCAAGTCTGCGTGAGCGTCTAAGTGTAATACTGTAAGATCTTCAAACATATCGTTAAAAGCTCTAATTGTACCAATAGACACAGAGTGTTCACCACCAAAAATAGTTACAAATTTATTTTTTTTAATGAAAGTTTTAGTCGCTTGGTGTACGGCGTCAACTATGGCTTCTGGCGATGTGTTTTGGGTTACAGCGTCTGCTAAAAAAACACCTTGCTTATACACTTCAGAATCGGTTTCTATATCATAAAGTTCCATATTTGCCGAAGCATCTAAAAAAGCTTCTGGTCCTTTATCTGCTCCCTTTTGCCATGTACTTGTACCATCATAAGGCACCGGAATTAAAACAATCTTTGATTGGTCTAATTTTGAAAATTGCTCTGGAATACCAGCGTAAGTTTTTGTTTTCATTTGTTATGTGTTTTCCAATTAAATGGAAATGATTTTTTAATTTTAAATGCTTTAATTAGGTCTCGACTACGCTTAACCTAACATTCTAATTTTTGTTAGGCCTCAATTTGAATTTCAGTTTCAACTTTAGCTTCGACTTCTACTTGGGCCTCATTTTTATAGCCTAAAATACCTAGTAAATCTTCACTTTTTTGTTGTTCTGCAAATACTTTGGTAATGAGTTTACCATTAGCATCTCGCTGTATTAAAACGTGTTTTGGTGACGGAATTAAACAATGTTGTAAGCCGCCAAAACCACCTATAGTTTCTTGGTAAGCACCAGTATTAAAAAAACCAATATAAAGTGCTTTGTCTTTATTGTATTTTGGCAAATAAATGGCATTAACGTGCTGCTCGCTGTTGTAATAATCATCACTATCGCAAGTAAGACCACCTAACAAAACACGCTCATAACTCTCGTGCCAACGGTTAATTGGCAACATAATAAAACGCTTATTTATAGCCCAAGTGTCTGGTAAAGTTGTAATAAAAGATGAGTTAATCATGTTCCATTTTTCGCGATCATTTTGTTGTTTTTGGTACAATATCTTGTAAATAGCACCACCACTTTCGCCTACTGTAAAACTTCCAAATTCAGTGAAAATGTTTGGCACATCAACCGCTTCCTCTTCACAAACTTGTTTAATTTGGTTAACAATTTCATCAACCATATACGCATAATCAAAATCGAATGCCATAGAGTTTTTTATAGGAAAACCACCACCTATATTTAAACTATCTAAGGTGGTACAGATTTTTTTTAAAGCGGTATAAACTCTAAGACATTTTGTTAATTCGTTCCAGTAATACGCATTATCTCTAATGCCAGTATTAATAAAAAAGTGCAACATTTTTAGCTCAACCTTTTCATTATCTTGAATTTGATTTTTGTAAAATGGTACAATATTTTTATAGCCAATGCCCAAACGCGAGGTGTAAAACTCAAATTTTGGTTCTTCTTCGGATGCAATACGAATACCTACTTGAAATTTGCCATTTATCTCTTGCGACAACAAATCTATTTCTTCGTAATTATCTATAATAGGAATACAGTTTTTGTGTCCGCTATTAATTAAGTCTGCAATATTAGACACGTATTTATCGCGTTTAAAACCGTTACTTAATATAAAGGTGTCATTAGAAATTTTGCCTTCTTTTTTAAGACTTTTAACTATATCTATATCAAAAGCCGAAGAGGTTTCAATATGAATATTATTAGTTAAGGCTTCATCTAAAACATGTTTAAAGTGCGAACTTTTTGTACAATAACAATAGTTGTAATTGCCTTTGTAATTGTACTTTTTAAACGCGTCTGCAAACCACGTTTTAGCGCGTTGAATGTTGTTAGATATTTGAGGCAAATAGGTGAATTTTAAAGGTGCACCGTATTGCTCTACTAATTTCATAAGGTCTATATCATGAAAATGTAGTGTTTTGTCCTCTAGCTTAAATTCGGGCTGAGGAAAGTCGAAAGATTGATCGATAAGATCAATGTATTTTGTATTCATTTTGTGAAATAAAAATTCAAGTGAAAATTAAAAATAGTAACGTATGCGAAAAAATCTCACGTTATATCATACCTGAATTTGAGGTTGTGTGGTAGGCACAAAACCGTAAATATGCTGACTTGCAGCAATAGAAGAAACGGAAGTTAGCTCTAAAATTCGGTTACTTATCTTATAAGCTGCTCTTGAATATGACTTCCTAATTTTCAAGAACCCGAACATATAAACATGTTTCAATTTGTTCAGCTAAAAAAGCGATGTAAATTTAATTTATTTTTTGATATGCAAAACTTTTTTATGATTTATTTTACATACACACAAAAATCTGACTAACAGTAACTTAATAAGCTATTAAAATATTAAATAGTATGCTATTTTAGTAACTCTTAAATATTACCTAACCGAAAGTAGGCGTTTACTAAGTTAACTGGTGTGTTTACTCAAAGCTAGTTTTACAACATAAGAGAAGTTTCTAATTTTGATAAAAATAAAAACAACAATACTATGAAAACACAACTAAAGTTAACACAGAAAAAAGGATTTAAAACACTGAGTTTTGTTGGCATTATGATGCTTACTTTATTCGTTTTTAATTCTAGTTACGGACAAGCACAAAACCAACAAGAAGTTACTAAAGAGAAATTTACAGTTAAAGGAAATGTGAGTAGCGAAGATGGGCCATTACCTGGCGCAAATATTATTTTAAAAGGCACTAAAATGGGTATTGTCTCAGACTTTAATGGTGACTTTACGTTTCCAAAATCACTAAAAGCTACAGACATACTCGTTTTTACTTATTTAGGTTACGAAAAAGTAGAAGTTGTAATAAATAAAGACCGAACGTTTCTTAAAATTAAAATGGTTACTGCAGCTGTTGAAATTATAGGTGCTTTAGATAGTGCAAAGCCTTATAAATCTAAACGTAAAAATTAGTGTAGGCAACTCATTAACTAGGCATAGTTAAGTACCGCTTCACTATGCCTAATATTAATTTAACATCTCTTTTTTTTGAAATCAATAAAACTCATATTATGGCTATTTTTTGCCTGTCAATGCCCTGCACAAATCTCTGATTTTAAATCTATTAATTTTAAAAAAGCAGATAGCATAGCATTAGCTTATAAAGGTGAGGAGCTAACACATCTACCAGACTTATCTTATAAATTAACCTCTAGTCTTAATACAGACGTGGAACGCTTTAGAGCCATTTACAAATGGGTTTGCACCAACATTGCTAATGATTACAGCTTGTACACTAAAAACAATCGTAAACGCAACCGCTTTAAAGACGATCCACTAAAGCTTAAAGCTTGGAATACGACATTTAAAAAAACACTATTTAAAACACTCATAAAAGACAAACGCACCATTTGCACGGGTTATGCTTATCTATTAAAAGAACTAGCTCAATTTGCTGGCTTAAATTGTAAAATAGTACAAGGTTACGGAAGAGTTAGCAGTACCGATATTGAAAACTTAGAACGGCCTAACCACTCTTGGAATGTGGTAAAACTAAATAACAAATGGTATTTGTGCGATCCTACTTGGGCAAGTGGTATTCCTAATACAGAAACCAACCAATTTACCTTTAAGTATAATGACGGTTTCTTTTTGGCCGACCCTCAGTTATTTGCTATAAACCACTTTCCTGTTGAAGCTAAATGGTCTTTATTAAACGGTGATAATAGCAGCCTTAAAGGGTTTTTAAAGCATCCTATTATATATGGGCAAGCCTATAAACATTTGGTATTACATAATACACCAAAACAGTTGCATCAGGTTATAAAAAAACACGAGCGTATCACTTTTAATTATCAACTAAAGGACATGACTAAAGCAAAAGAGGTACATTTTATAATTGCTAACGGTTTTAGTGATTGGATAGCAAAACCAACACAAACTACCATTAAAAAAACAAATTTAGAATTAGAGTATTATTTTAAAACTACTGGCTTTTATGACCTGCATGTTTATATTGGTAAAGATTTAATATCTACGTATACTATAAAAGTTATTTAAGCCAATTTTCTTAGTTTGTCTGCTTCGCTTTTGTTAAAATCAGCAATGATTGTCTTTTTAAAAAGATCTATATCGTATGGTTTTAAGATAATATCATTCATTCCACAATCGAAAATCTGATATTTCTACTCTTCAATTTATGCTGCTGTAAGGACTATTATTGGTGTAAATTTATTGAATTTTTAAGAATTTAACACAAGACTGTATAGCCTTTAGTAGGCTAAAGGCCATAAAGTTTAATCAATGCCTATTTTAATTTAAAAAAAAGGAAAACAAAACTTTATTATTAAAGCATTTTTAAGGTACTTACTTCTTGTTCTGTTAAGTGTTTCCAGTGTCCACGAGGAATATCTTTTTTAGTTAAGTGCCCTATAGCCACACAATCTATTTTCACGATATCATATTTAAGCTCATCAAAAATAGTTCTAAGAATAGTATTCCCTGTATTTTTAATTTTAACACCTAGTTGATTTTTAGACTCACCTTGTATGTAACTAATCTCGTCTACCTCTATTTGTTTGCCTTCTATTTTAAAGCCGTCTTGTATCTTTTTAAAATCTTCGAATTTTAAATTCTTATCGAGTTCTATTTGAAATAAACGCGCTACACCATTTTTTGAATTGGTAAATTTTTGCACTACAATATCGTCATTAGTAAATAACAAAAGTCCAACAGAATTTCTACCTAAACGTCCTATAGGTTTTATGTTTGCACTAGATGCGTTGGCTACCAAATCCATAACCGTTCTGCCCTTACCTTCTGCAGTTGTAGTTGCAAAACCTTTTGGCTTATTAAGTAACACGTATGTTTTTGGCTCTGGGTTAATACGTTGACCATCGTAACGCACCTCATCTGAACGCTTTACTTTATAACCCATTTCTGTAACTACTTTACCGTTTACAGAAACCAAACCAATAGCAATATTCTCATCTGCTTGACGACGCGAGCAGATACCAGAATTAGATATGTATTTATTTAAACGCATCTCATCTGGGTTAGACGATTTTTTAGGTGCGGTTTTCTTTTTAACTGGAGCATTTCCTTTAACAAAACTCTTCGTTTTGCTATCAGCATTTCTCTTACCTTGAGGTTTCCCTTTAGACTTGCTATTTCGTTGTGTGCTCATATTCCCAATTTTTTGCAAATGTATAACATATAGTTGCTATTAACTATTTAATTTCTACAGTAGTTTGTCTTTCAGTATTTACAGTAAGCTTTGTAACGTCTGGTCTAGAATAATGCCCAACTACATCAAAGTTTTGACGCTCTTCTAAAACACGGTTAAAATCTATAGTTTGAATAATTAAACCTTCTTTATGTAATACGGGTTTAACAAGCCATTCTCCGTCTGGTCTTGCAATACAACTGCCACCATTAGCTAAAACTTTGGGTGCATTTTTAAGAATAGCATCTATATGTGGTGTGTTTTTAGGAAAATCGGCGTTAGACATTAAGGAAGATACAGAGACAACAAATGAGCGTGATTCTCTTGCAATAAAGCGAGTAATATCTTTTGTATTATGATCGCTACCTGGCCAAACTGCAATATGAAGATTCTCACCCTGCCCGTAAAGCGCAGTTCTTGGCAAAGGCATCCAGTTTTCCCAACAGTTAAGACCACCAACCCTAAATGCTTTTAAGTCGTGTACTTTTAAACCATTACCATCACCGGGAGACCACGTTAAACGCTCATCGTAAGTGGGCTGCAATTTACGGTGTACCGATTTTATAAATCCGTCTTCATTTATATACACTAAAGATGCGTATATACTATGACCACCTCTGTCGGTTGGGCGCTCTATAATGCCCAAATAAATGGCTATGTTGTGTGTTTTAGCTAATTTACAAACACTATCTAATTCTCCTTTTTCTATACAAATAGAATTTTGTACATAATGTGCATGTAGTTCTTTATTTAACTTTGTATTCCATTCTGCACCACCTGTTAAAGCTAACCAAAACGGATATCCTGGCAGTAATGCCTCGCCAAAGACTACGAGTTCGCATTTTTGTTTTGCTGCGTCTATTATTGAATTTTCAATCTTCTTTAAAGTGGCACTTTTATCTAACCAAACTGGTGCAATTTGCGCCATTGCAATTTTTAAGGTACTATGCATTTGAAAAGGTATATTTTTATTATCACATAAGGTTTCTAGTAAACTAAAAACACATTGCGTTTGTTTATATTCGATTTAAGACGATAGAAATATCTATAAGTAAAATAGAAAATACGCCTGCTACTATAATAAATTTGAGAATATTATGTAGTATTAAATAGTGTGTTTTGGTATTAGACTTCCATAAAATTACCATAAAAACAACTAGTAAAAATATGCTTAAATAAAAGAAATAATACATCTGCCCTATTTTAAAAAACAAAATTAATGCTATAGCTGTAGCACTTGTAAATAACGCAACAATAGTCAGCATAATTTTAGAAATTTTTACACCATACACAACAGGAACCGTGCGATAATTTAAAGCCAAATCACCTTTAATATTTTCTAAATCTTTAGTTAATTCTCTCATAGAAACTAATAAAAACAAGAATATAGCATGCGCAAAAACGACCAATTCGAAATTTTGATAATAAATAAAAATGGCAAAAAACGGCGTAACGGTAAGTATTGCAGAAACAATATTACCAATCATTGGCTGCTTTTTTAAACGATGAGAATAAAACCAAATAGCAAATATATAAAGTACAAAAAATACAACCGCTTTAAAAGACACATAACTCGCAAACACTAAAGCCGAGAAATTAAGCACAAAATAAAAAGATAATTTTGTGTTTTGACTTACCAACCGATCTAACATGGTTTTGGTGGGCTTATTTATTAAGTCTTTTTCTGAATCGTAAAAATTATTAATAATATAGCCCGCTGCAATTGTTGCAGAAGACGCTAATACTAACATTAAAAGGTTAGGATCAAAAAGAACTGACTTTATAGTTTTAGAAGGTGCAAAAATATAAACTGATGCCAAATACTGTGCAATAACTACTACAAGAATATTGTAGCCTCTTACCACAGAAAACAGGCCGAAAAATTTTATAAGGATGTGTTTCTGTCTGCGAGATAGCATGACTCGTATTTATTTATTTTTTAGACACAAGTGCTTTATAGAATTTGTAAATGATGTAAATACAGCCAACCGCTACAATACAATTAAAAATTTACCATAAAACATTTGTAATATTAAGCTGTAATAAAAACGTATTAGAGTGAGGCTTTTTAAAAGTTATATACAATTTCTAATTTTTGTCCTTTTAAGGCTTCTTTTGCTTTATCTATATTCTCTGTAAAACCAAGAATATAACCACCACCACCAGACCCACAAAGTTTTAGATAATAATCATTAGTATCTATTCCGTTTTTCCAAAGCTCATGAAATTGTTTTGGAATCATTGGTTTAAAATTGTTTAATACCACTTTTGATAATTGTTTTGTGTTCTTAAATAACGATTTAATATCACCTTTTAAGAAATCATCTACACAAGCATCTGTGTGTTTTATAAACTGATCTTTTAGCATACTACGGAAACCTTCATTTTTCATGTTTTCCATAAAAATACTGACCATTGGTGCAGTTTCACCAACTATACCACTATCTAATAAAAAGACAGCGCCTTTTCCTTCTGCTTTTTGAGACGGAATACCAGTTGCTTCAATATTATCTTTAGAATTTATTAAAATAGGAAGGCTTAAATAACTATTTAAAGGATCTAAACCAGAAGATTTACCATGAAAAAACGATTCCATTTCAGAAAAAATAGTCTTTAACTTTAAGAGTTTTTCTCTAGTTAAATTTTCTAAAACCGTAATTTTATCTGCAGCATACTTATCGTAAATAGCAGCAACTAAAGCTCCACTACTACCAACACCATAACCTTGTGGTATTGACGAGTCAAAATACATACCATGGTCTACATCGGTTTGTAATGTCTCAATATCAAAAGACACTAATGCTTTGTCTAAGCCTCTTAAATAGGTTACAAAACGCTTTAAACTTTGGTTAGATTTTATGGCAACGTCAGTTGGGTTTTTATCAACTTTTAGAGCTCCGTTATAAAAATTATAAGGTATTGATAAACCTTTAGAATCTTTAATGATTCCGTATTCTCCAAAGAGTAAAATCTTAGAATAAAATAGTGGTCCTTTCATAATATTATTTTGGCTGGAGGGGTTACAACCGTTTGGCACCTTTACCAATACTGTCGCAAATATAGTGACCGTTTTGGCAATATGCAACTAACTCACTCTTAATGAATTCATAAACTTGTGCTTTCTCTGCTTTAGGAAACAAAACATGTACGTTTGCACCAGCATCTAAAGTAAAACAGATATTAGAATCATTATCAGCTCTATAAGCCCAAATTTTATTAATAATCTCTAATGTATTTGGTTTCATTAAGATAAAATATGGCATGCTTGTCATCATCATTGCATGCAATGTTAAGGCCTCGCTTTCTACTATTTTAACAAACGCTTTTAAATCTCCAGTGGCTAAAATATCTTTTATCTTAGCCATATTATTATGAGCTTGCGCAAACCTTTCTTTTGCAAACGGATGGTTGTACATAAGTTTATGTCCAACAGTACTACTAACTTGCTTTTCGCCTTTATCTACTAATAAAATTGCGTCTTGGTAGTCTTCAAAATTAGAGTGTACATCACCATCAAACTTTACACCAAATAGGTCTGAACTTTTTGTGCTTTCATTTTCACCCCAAACCACAAGCTCACCTTCTATACTACGGCAAGCACTGCCAGAGCCTAAACGTGCTAAGAAGGATGCTTTTTGGTTAAAATAGGTATGCTCTTTACTATGCGGTTTTTCTTCGCTAACGCTTTGCTCTGTAGCTAAAAAACTAACTGCAAGTTCTTGTTCTATACTCATTAAACACAACGCTATGGCACTCATACCAGATGCTGAAGAGGCAATACCAGAACTGTGCGGAAAGGTATTTGAGGTTTCAATCTTAAAATGGTAATCTTTTAAAAACGGCATGTAAACTTCGATACGCTCAAAAAAAGTTTGAATTTTTGGCTTAAAAGCTTCATTCTTTTCGCCTTCAAAGTAAATATCAAAACTAAAATCAGTGCCTTCTTTTTTAGTATAAGTGACCTCGGTAAGCGTCTTACAATCTGAAAGTGTAAAGCTTATTGAAGGATTTTCTGGTATTTGATGCTCTCGTTTACCCCAATATTTTACCAACGCAATATTACTTGGTGATGACCATTTTACAAAGCCTTCTTTTATATCGGAATTGTATGATTTGAGGATAAAATCTTGTTCTGTCATTTCAATTAATTCAGTGACAAAGATAATAGTTTTACCATTGATTTGTAGATTATAGAGGTTGTATTGATTTTTTTAATTCTTAATCTAAAAAGAATAAAATTAAATTTAGCTTCACTAATTCTATAGAAAAAATTATAATACCTTAGAGTAGAACGCATTTTATATACTTTTTAAAAAAAAACTGATTAAAACACATTTCAACGCATTTAAATATATGTTTTATCGGAATAAAACAACCCTTTATCGACAATAAAGCGCTACATTTGACTTTCAGATATTTATAAAATATATGAAACCCCCAAAATCTAGCATTATTATAACGTGCTTAACACTTCTTTTTACCGTAAGCCTAAGTTTTAGTCAAGGCCACTTACTTAGGGTTAACGACAGCTCAAAAGCTTGCTCTTTTAACACTATAAAATTAAACTTGCTCGTTAAAAATGATAGTTTATATAAAGCGACTACACTTTTAAATAAAGCCATTGCTTTTTCTGAGAAACACAATCTTAAACCCACTCAAGCTAAAGCCTATTATTCTTTAGCTAAGGTTTTAACCAAAATGTCTAACTATAAAAATGCAGAAATTTACCATTTAAAAGCATTAGATATCTACACAACATTAAATGACGAGGAAGGGAGAAACGCTGTACTCTCTTATTTAATACACAATTATTTATCTGAAAAAAATTATAAAAAATTTGATAGTCTATATCCTAAAGCGCAGCAAATTTCTAAACAACTTAATAGCGAACTTTATTTTTTTAATTTAGAGCATAAAATTAAGCGCTTCTACTATACAAGACAAAACAAAGCACTACTAAATACTACCAACTTTGCTATTGATACGTTAACAAAGGTAGATTTTCCGAGTTTAAACTACTCAGACAGACCAATTGAAAGCGATACAAAAAAAACATTATTACAATCTTATAAATTTTATAATTCTATAGCTAATATAGAATTTGCAGATTATAAAGCAGAGGGTTTTAAACTACTCTTTAAACTAAACGAAAACGAATTAAAAACCGCGTTTAAAACCGATAATGATTTCTATAGAAAATTAGCTTCTTTTAACTATTACAAGTACCTCTACTATGCTGAAGCCAATAAAAATTTAGATTCTGCAAATAAATATTTATTAAAGTCAGATACTTATAAATATACCGCATTAGCAAATTATGAAAATAGAAATTCTAGAAATGGGGCGCTCATTTATAAAATAATTAATACCGAACAGCGACTAAGCCTTGCTAAAGAAATAAGCAAAAAAGACACTAAAGCATCACAACTTTTTATCAATGAAGAACTCATAGTCTCTAACAATAAACTCTTAGAGATAGACAAAGATCGATTAGAGTTTTTTACTATTTTGAGTCATGAATTACGTACACCTATTTATGGCATAACAGGTTTGGCAACTTTAGTAAACCAAGAAGACGACGATACAAAACGTCAATCGTATTTAGATTCCTTAATTTCGTCTAGCAACTATTTATCTATACTTATAGACAATATTCTTCAAGCTAATAAACTAAGATTTGAAGAAAAAAGTCTGAGACTAAAACCAGATAAAATTCATAAAATTATTAACCATGTTCTAAGTACTGTAAAAATTGCAGCTAAAAACAAAGGATTAGAATTAATAACAAAAATTGACGCATCAGAAGAAGCAGAACTTGTCTTAATAGATAAAGTCGCTTTTAGCCAAATACTAATTAACTTGGCTTATAACGCTATACGGTACACAAAAGAAGGCCATATAACGCTATTAGTTGTTGAAAAAGCACGTACATCTAAAGATGTAACATTACGTTTTGAAGTTAACGATACAAGTATTGGCATTAAAGAAAAACACAGGTCTGTTGTGTTTAGTGCTTTTGAAAACAAAGCTTTTTTACACAAAAACAGCAGTGGCTCTGGGCTAGGATTACATATTGTAAAAACCTTGCTAAAGAGTCATGGGGCTGATATAGATTTTATTTCTGAACCTGGTAAAGGGACATCATTCTTTTTTGAAGTTACATTTAATATTGTATTGGCTTTAAACCTCAAAGAATCAATACCTGTAATTGAGTTGCAACAAGAAATGCATATTTTAATAGTTGATGACAACAAAATAAACCTACTTATTACAAAAAAGAATATAGAAAAAATTCAGGGTTGCACCTGCGAGGTAATCTCTAACGGCAAAGAAGCTATATCTATAATTAAAAATAAAGCTTTTGATTTGATTTTAATGGATATTAACATGCCCGATATGGACGGATATGATGTAACAAAACACATAAGAATGTTTAATCCAGACATACCTATTTTAGCATTAACAGCTTTAAATTCTGCAGAGATATCTACAAAAGCAGAAGAAGCTGGTATAAATCAAATAATAACTAAGCCCTTTATTTTTGAAGATTTTAAAGCTACTATTTCTTCTTTTGGTAATAAAAGAAAACATTATACAGCAACGATAGACTTAGATGCGATATAAGCACCTGTCCAAGCATTTTGAAAATTAAAACCACCTGTTACAGCGTCTACATTAATAACCTCGCCCACCAAATACAAATTTGGTATGCATTTACTTTGGTAAGTTTTAAAGTTTATTTCTTTTAAGTCTACACCACCTGCAGTAACAAACTCTTCTTTAAAAGTGCTTTTACCTGTAACATTAAAAACAGCCTCAGTTAACTGAAGAGACAACGCTTCTAATTGCTGTTTATTGAGTTCTGCCCAACGCTGAGATTCATTAATATTTGACGCTAAAACGAGTTGTTTCCAAAGGCGTTTTGGTAAGTCGAATTGTGTAGAATTAACCACAAGTTTTTTTGCAAAATCTTGTTTAAAATTCTTAAGATAATCTAAACAACTATCGGCTTCTTGTCTAATAAAATTAATTTCTATATTAAAATTATAGTTTCGTTTAGCCAGTTCTACTGCACCAAAAGCCGATAGTTTTAAAATTGCAGGCGCACTCATACCAACATGTGTAATTAACAATGGCCCTTCAGAAACTAGATCTGTACCTCTAACTTTAACCTCGATGTTTTGAGCCACAACACCAGGTATACCTTTAATACGTTTATCTTTAATATCGAATGTAAATAATGACGGTACTGGCTGTACAATAGTATGACCTAAATCTTCTAAAACCTTCCACATTTTAGGATTGCTACCTGTTGCCACCACCAATTTATCGCATTCTAAAATACCTTGAGACGTTTCAATAAAAAAGACACTTTGGTTAGTACGGATTGCTTTTACGGCATGGTTATACAAAAGCTCTACGTTATGCTTTTGTGCTTCATTTAAAAAACAATCTATAATGGTTTGAGATGAATTTGAAACAGGAAACATACGCCCATCTTCTTCTATTTTTAATGCCACACCACGCTCTTCAAACCAAGCAATAGTGTCACCTGTCATAAAACTATGAAAAGGACCCAAAAGTTCCTTCTCACCTCTTGGATAATTGTGTACCAACTCTGATGGTATAAATTCAGCATGGGTAACATTACAGCGACCACCACCAGAGATTTTAACTTTCTGCAAACCTTCTTTACCGCGCTCTAAAATTGCCACAGACATACCAGGATGTTGCTCTGCAATGTTAACCGCAGCAAAAAAACCAGCAGCACCACCGCCAATAATTATAATATCTTTACGTTTATTCAAAATAAGAAAATATAGACGATAAAATTACAATGATATACCTCAAAAGACTAATATTTATAACACTTATTACAACATCTTGCCAATCTACAGGACAACTTAGTTTTGAAGCAGATTTAGCTTCTAATTTAAAAGAAGTTTCTGGCACAGAAATAAGCATCTATTCTAAACTAATTTGGGTTATTGAAGATGCAGGAAACAGCACTAATTTATACGGTCTAAACATTGACGGCCAAATTGTAAAAACTGTAAAAATCACTAATGCACTAAATAAGGACTGGGAAGACCTAACCACCGACAGTAAAGGGAATATTTACATTGGCGACTTTGGAAACAACAATAAAAAGAGAGAAAAATTTACGATTTATAAAATAAATTATAATGATTTATCTAAAGAAAAAGCAGAAGCCTCAGCTATAAATTTTCAATTACCAAAAGATTTAAAGTCTAGAGATTTTGAAGCCTTTTTTCTTTATAACAACGCCTACTATATTTTTAGTAAAGAAGCCAAAACATTTAGTGTTTTACAAGTACCTAACGTTACTGGTAATCACATAGCAATCTTAAAATCTAGTTATAACTTTAATGGTGATAAAAACAAAATTACTGCTGCTGATATTAGTGCTGACGGAAAAACAATAGTTTTATTAAACCATAATAAAATATGGAAACTTACAGATTACAAGACTGATGATTTCTTTTCTGGCAGCATAGAAAACATAACCTTTAAGCACAATTCTCAGAAAGAAGGCCTTTGTTTTAAAACAAATACGACAGTACTTATTACGGATGAGCGCAATAAATCTAAAGGTGGAAATATGTATAGCTTCAATTTAAACTAAAAATACGCTTAATTGAGAGTTTGTAAAATGTTAAGTATGCATACATTAAAAACCAAAGCCTAAGTTAAATGCTAAACGCAAACCATCGTCACTACTAAATGCAGACACATTTGCAGTAATTAAATTATATGCTGTTATAAAAAGGCCACCACCTACAGAGGTGTTCCAGTTATTAGTGTTAAAAGAAGCGTCTAGTACTACACTATCATCAATCCAAACCCGACCATAATCAAACCCACCATAAAAGCCAATATTAAAAGGCAAGAAATTAGAAGATTTTCGTCTTAAATTAAAACGTATATCTGTGCTTTGTACAAACGATTGTTTACCAGTAAAACGTTCTCTTCTATAACCTCTTAAACCCGTTTGATCACCTAATGTTGCTGCTTGATAAAATTCAAAATTATCACCAAAATTAATATGACTTCTCAATTTTGTGGCGAATACAATTTGTCCTTCTGGTAGCATTTTATAATCAAAACTAAGTTCTGGAATAAGATACGCAAAACCATTTGAGGTACTTACATTGTGTTTAAAACCTGCGTCCAAACCAAAAAGCATCCCAAGTGTAGGAAACGTAAGATTGTCTTTTACATTATACACATATTTAGCATGTGCACCATAAAAATCTTGCTTGTCAAATAACCTATTATCTGCGGTTGTAATACTTTCTAAAAAACGGTTAGAGGTACGCTGTACTTCATTAGACTCATAAGAAATACCTATTTTAAAAACAGAGCCACTTTGGCCTTTCCATAGTAAAGAAGGCGCAGCACTTACAGTTCTAATTTTAACCCTATTATAATCAAAACCAACATCTAAACCATCAGCTTCTTCAAATTCTGGGTTTGGTGTGCTGTTACCAAATCCGAAAAAATTTCGTGCATAATTAGGACTTGTAAAATCTATATCAATGTTTAAATTAGCACTACCAAACGTATTTGCAAATTCGCCATTGTAACTAAAATCAAAACCATTAGTAGCAAAAAAGTAACCAGCAGAAAGTGTGTGTTGTGACGAAAACGGATTGCGATCAAAATTATAATTGGTTAGGGTATTTACAACACCAATTCTAAAGCCATCATCTGGGTTTGCACCAATAGTAGGTAAAAGCTGATTGGTACTATTTTTTAATTTCTTGTAGTTATAAACATTAGTTTCGTAATCATCGGTTAATTTTTTTCGCCCTTTATTGGTAATAATTGTGTTCTTTTTAGACTTATGATCGTAGAATATTATTTTATTACCATTTTTTATATTGTAGGTATCATTATTTTGCCCACCAACTAGCCTAACTTTTATATGGTGATCACCTTCACCAAAAACATTAAAAACATCATCATCGTCTAGAGCGTAAATCCAAATTTCTTTTGTCTCATCTTTGGCATAGGTACGTTTATGAAAAACATCTGCTTTTTTACCCTCTTTAATTCTATAGGCCACAACCTTAGTTTTTCCGTCGGGTAAACGCTCAACATCAAACCAATCGTCTTTATTTGTACCTTTTATAACCGCAAATGTATTAATGACTTTATAGTAACGGTCAGAGATATCTTGAAGATTACCAAGCCTTTCTTTTAGCGTATTCTTTATCTCATCTATGGTTACATCTCTAACTTCTTTAGGTATATTAAGAAAAGCCTTTTCAATAACCTCATCAGTTATATGAGCTTTAATATAGCTTACCTGTGCATCCCAAACATCTTTATTAGATTCTTCAATAAGTTCCATATCTAAAGGGTAAGGCTCTACATTAATAGCTTCTACATCGTTTAGCGTACCATCGTATTTTCTTAACAAACCTGCCGTTGGTATTAAAGCTACTGCAGCAGTTAATAAAAACCCATCACTCATTTTAGAGAAGGCTTGGTCTCTATCTCGAGGCATTGGTCTATACACTTTTTTACCATTTTCTTTAAACTCAATCCATCGCCATTGATCTTGGTGCCTGTCCCAATCACCAATGAGCATATCAAACAAACGTGCTTTTATATACGAAGCTTCGTCAATTATAATGTCTTCATCTTTATGAATCTTCTTCATCATATCTGCAGTACTCAAAAGCGTATTGCTAAAACCAAAACTCGCTTTATTACTGTGACCTTGTGAGGTGTGCTCTTCTATCATGTAAAGCTCATTACCAAAATGGGTATTAAATTCTCCCAACGCATTCTGTTTTGGCACATAGTATAAAACCGGATTAGTATGAAAAACACCGATAGCATCTGCTAAATCACCAATAACAAATGGCGCATAAGGGTGCGACCCTGTAAATACATCTTTAACTAAGTTAGAAACAAAATCATCATCTAATTTATTACCTATATACTGGTCTTTAAACATAATAGCCTGCAAATACTGAGGAGCTTGTTTCTTTAGCGCTCGCATTACATATTGGCGTCCTTTTTTGTCTTCTAATCGTAATGATTTTGATTGGTTACCACCACCTTTTCTTATAGGAATAACACCACCAAAAAGTGTGTCTAAATTAACCGATGGAACATTTACATGGGTACCAAATTGAGCTCTGTAACGTTCACCCCATAAAAATTTATAAAAATTAGACTTATCAACCTCTTCTTTAGTATAAATAGAGACTGCTTTTTTTTCTGAAAAATCTTTAGTGTAATTTATTATTTCTGATGTGTTAGGTTTGAAAACTTCGGTTTGAAACACAACAGCATCAGAATTTGTTTTATAAAAGCGAACAAAGGAAGACCCATCTTTAAAAACATCTAAACGGGCAAAACCATTAGTACCATAAGAAAACTGACCGTTACCCACCAAACGGGTTGCAGATTTTTTAGAGCCAGAACCACTCACTATTTGTGGCAAACCAGCCTCTACTAAATATTGAAGATTATGATCGTGACCCGAAACAAAAATTACTTTGTCATTATTTTGTGCCAGACTTACAACTCTGTTTTTTAATTCGTTGTACATTTTATTTTGTAAATCGGTATTACTAACACCACCTGTCTTTCTTATTATATTTTTTATTGTGCCTAAAACAGGTAGGGGCTTCATGTGTTGTTTAAAAGCATATTGACCACCATGCGGACCGTTACTAAACATAGGATGATGCAATGCAATGACGGTTGTTTTTCCTCGTGCTTTTTTTATTTCGCTACTTAATTCGTTTAAAAAATCTACACGTGTTTTTATATAACAGTCGTCATTAATAGTTGGGTGTTTATCCCAATTGGTAATGTACCAATGAGAATCTATAATTAATAAAACGATATCATCAGAAATCTTAACTTTATCTATTGGGCATCCATTTTCTGGCAAAAAGGTGTTTTTACCAAGTTCTTCTTCAATAAATTTTTCTTGTCTTTTTAACCCTTTTAAACCACTGTACCAATCATGATTACCAGGTATAAAAACAGTAGTACCCTTAAATTTCTTTGCTGCATCTGTTTGTACTTTTAAGCGATGCTCGGCTAAGTTTTTAGTTTTCTTGTCTTTATTACTAAACCCTTTAGGGTAAATATTATCACCCAAAAAAATAGCAATACTATTTGATGAAGCAGCATTTAAAGCCTTTTTAAAATCTTGAATTGCTAAATCTGTTTTACCTAATTCTGAATTACCAGCATCGCCAATAAGATAAAAGCTATGACTAATTTCTTTGGTTTTTGGAAAGTCTTTTTCTGCATTTTGAACAACTTGTTTTTTTAGTGTTGCACAACCGTTAAAAACTAAAACTAAGATTATAAGGTGTGGGAGTTTGTAAAATAACTTCATGTGTTTATGTCTATTGGTCTTTAATGGTAAAGTTTAGTTTACTACTACTAAAGGTCTTTAAGGTTGCTTTTAGCAAAAGCCGTTTTAAAAAAAAGATATGATAACACCTATGTACCAATACTTACTTTACCCAAAGACTATCTGTAAAATAGTGTTTGCAATCTAAAAAATTGGAGGTTAATTTAAAGTTTGTGGCTTCTGCTAAGTTACTGATTTCATAAATAGTATACTTTTTAGAAAGTTCTGTCCAAATGAGTTCGTTATAATTAAAATGAATTGTTTTATTTAACGCACCTAAAACTACAGTTTGCTTTCTTAGACTTACAATATAGCTTTTCACATCACCACTTATTGGGTCGTAATGGCAATAAAAATCAAAATCATCTATTTTAAAATCTGCATCGAGTTCTCTATTAATTCTTACCAATAAATTAAGGTTAAAGCGTTTTGTAACACCATGCTTATCAAAATAGGCATTGTGAATAATTATTGGATTTTTCTTAATATCAAAACCGACCAAAAGCTTATCGCCAGTCTTCATGTTTTCATTAAATAAACTTAGTAATTCACTAGCTTTTTCTTCTTGATAATTTCCAATATTACCACCTAAAAACAATAACAAACTTGGGTATGCACTTTCTTTATTTACCTTTAAAATCTCAAAATAATCACCAACCTTAGGTTTTATATTTAGGCCAGGGAGGCGTTCTTTTAATCTTTCTGTTAAAATATCTATGGCTTCTTGAGAAATATCTATAGGCACATAATTAAATTGAATATTAGCATTGACTAAATATTCTAACAACTTAAAGGTCTTTAAACCATCGCCAGCACCTAATTCTATTATATTAAATGGTGTAGAAAACCCTAAAGCATCAATAATTTGTTTGGATTGCATTGAAAGAATCTCAAACTCTGCATTTGTGAGATAATACTCGGGCATGTTCATTATTTCTTGAAATATGCGACTGCCATTATCATCATAAAAATACTTAGAAGAGAGGTGTTTATTTTTGGCAGTTAAGCCATTAAGCACATCTTGTGCAAAGGTATTTACCATTTATTTTACTAATCTTATTCCCGAAAATTGCCAACGCATTTCAGGGTTAAAAAAATTTCTATATGTTAGTCTGCTGTGATTATGGGCAGTTGCGACCGAGCTGCCACGTAAGACCATGGTGTTAATCATAAACTTGCCATTGTACTCACCAATTGCTCCATCTGGTTTTGAGTAATTAGGGTATGGCAAATATGCACTATTTGTCCATTCCCAAAGCTGGCCATAGTTAAATTGACTTGCGGCTACTTCCCACTCAAACTCGGTTGGTAAACGCATGCCTTTAAATTGTGCAAAAGCAAAAGCCTCGTAAAAGGAAACATGATTTACGGGTAAGTTCTCATCTACATCTTTAAAACCTTGCAGTGTATAATACATCCATTTACCATCAACGTTATGCCAATACATTGGACACGTTAAATTGTTCTTTTGAATAAAATCCCACCCATCTGCATGCCACAAATTAAAATCTTTATAGCCACCTGAGTCTATAAACTCAATATATTCTTTATTGGTGACTAATCTGTTTGAAATTTCAAAATTATGAATATACGTCTTGTGCCTCCCTAGCTCATTATCCCAACAAAAATTATCGCCCTTATGCCCAATCTCATAAACACCTTCAGCTATTTTAATAAAATTATGTTTATCGGTTTCTGGAATTAAGTTGATGTGATACTCTAATTGAGGAAATGACGGTTGGTGTCCAAAAATATATTTTATGTCGTAGATCAATAATTCTTGATGTTGTTGCTCGTGCTGCAACCCTATTTCTATAATACGCTCTATCTTTTTTGAAACTCCTTTATCTAAAAGTTGAGCCAACTGTGTATTAACGTAAGCTCTGTACGTTAAAACTTCGCTTAGCGCTGGCCTTGTCATTAAACCACGGTCTGCTCTAACCACACGATCACCAATAGAATTATAATAGCTGTTAAAATAATAGCCAAAGTCTGGGTGAAACACTTTATAGTTGTCTTTAAATTCTGACAATACAAATTGCTCAAAAAACCATGTTGTATGTGCCAAATGCCATTTGGGAGGAGACACATAATCTATAGGTTGAATGGCTGTATCTTCAGGTTTTAAACCGTTACAAATAGTTTCGGTTTGTAATCTAATTTCTAAAAATTGTTTTGACGTAATTGTTTGAGGTGTTTTTATTTGCACAATTAATCTTGTATTATATTAGTTTCAAAAACTACAGTACCTGCAATGGTTTTATGCACTGGGCAACGCGATGCAATAGCCTTTAATCTTTCTTTTTGAATAGCATCTAAGTTACCAACAAATTTTAATTTTTTACTAATATGATCTAGATATTTTGGTTTATCAACCTCTAGGTTTAAGTCATCACTGTGTTTTCTAGAATGCGATATATAAACAAATACCTCTTGTAAATCCCAATGTTTGCGCTCTGCATACATTTTTAGAGTCATAACGGTACACGCGGCTATTGCTGCATTAAGATATTCGTATGGTGAGGGGCCAAAATCACTACCACCAATACTAGCAGGTTCGTCTGCTATAAAAGCGTGGTTTTTGGTTTGAATTGCTGTTGTAAAATTATCTTCTAAAATATTTAAATGCCCAACTAATTGTTCACCTTCGGTGCTTAACATTACGTTCTCTACTTTAGGGAAATAGCGTTTTGCCCATGTCCCAATAACAGCACCCACATAGTTACTGTCATGTGCTTCTGTTAATAAATGATCTGCATCATCTAAGGTTACAAAACTTTTAGGGTGGTGTGCATTGTGGTATAATTGTTCTGCATTTTCTATACCCACAATTTTATCGAAAGGAGAATGCATTATTAGTAATGGTTTCCTTAAGTTTTTTACAACTTTTGGTAAATCTGTTTTATGAAATTCAGTGACAAAATCTTGATTAATAACAAATGGCCGTCCACCAATATTTACCTCAACATCACCTTTCTCTTTTAACGCTTCTACCTGATGCGAAAACAAATGGGTGAAATGATTTACCGTGGCTGGTGCACCAACAGTAGCCACTGCTTTTATAGCTTTAATTTTTGAGGCTGCGACTAAAGCGGCTGCACCACCAAGTGAATGGCCAATTAACAGTGATGGTGCTTTATAATTGTCTGCCATAAACGTATGTACATCTATTAAATCGTCTACATTGGCAGAGAAATGGCTGTCCGCAAATTCTCCTTCACTACGACCTAAACCTGTAAAATCAAAACGGACAACAGCAAAACCATCTTGTGTTAATGCCCTACTTACATTTCTAACAGCACTGAGACTACTGCTACATGTAAAGCAATGAGCAAAAATGGCATAGTAATTTGGTTTTTGATTTGCTGGTAATTCTAAATGTGCATTTAGCGTTAAACCTTTTCTGTTTTTTATTTTAAGCTTGGTATTTTTCATGTTGCTTTGTAGTAATCTTATACTGTTTTAATTCAAAAACACCCATAAAGTCCATTCAAGGAGACAATACAGCCAAACTATTAGTCTTCAATCTTTACACCACGCCAAAAAGCCACTTTATTTTTAATGCCTTTTGCTAATTCTGAAACTTCTGGGTAAAACCAAGCTGCATCCGTATTTTGTTTTCCATCTACCTCTAAGGTGTAATATGATGCTGTACCTTTCCAAGGACAGACAGAGTGTAAATTGCTAGTTTTAAAAAACTCTTTTTTTATACTATCGTACGGAAAATAATGGTTGTTTTCTATAACAACGGTCTCATTACTTTCTGCTATTACTTTATTATTCCAAATGGCTTTCATAATTATTTATTTTAAGTTTTAAGAACTACACGATAACATTGAACACCCTACCTTATCTCTTGCCCAATCTGGTCGTTTAGCAAACCATTTTTCGTTTTCTGGTTGTTCGCTATATGGATTTTTAAGAAGTTGAAATAGGTCGTCAACTAATTTATAATCTCCCTTATTAGCATCGTCTATAGCCAATTGTGCCATATAATTTCTAAGCACATATTTTGGGTTAACCGTGCGCATTAGTTCTTGACGCTCACTGTCTTTTAGCTGTTCTTTCTTAAGCCTTTTGTCGTAAGAAAGGAACCAAACTTTCCAGCGGTCTAAAATTTCATCCTTAAGCGCTTCTGGTGTGTAGAATGCATCATAAACAGTTTTTATACCATTAGCTGCAAAACCGTGCTTGTAATTAGATAGTAGCCTAAAAAACAGAGTCATATCGGTTTCTGTAAGTAATAGGCATGCTTCTAAATCTAATGTTAACTTAGCGTCTGTATCGTCTTTAATTTGCAAGCCTAATTTAGAGCGCATCATATCTAAAGATTTTATTTCAAAATCGGTTTGGTATTGATTTAAAATGGTTTCAAAAGGTTCAGCCTCATCAACTAAAACATATAGTGCATTGGCGAGTTGCAACAAATTCCAAAGTCCAATATTGGGCTGATTACCGTATCTATAGCGTTTATTTTGACGGTCTGTTGTGTTTGGTGTCCACCCAAAATTAAAATCTTCTAACCAACCATAAGGTCCATAATCTATGGTTAATCCTAAAATAGACATGTTATCTGTATTCATTACACCATGCACAAAACCTACACGTTGCCAATGAATAATCATATCTAAAGTTCGGTTAGCTACAGCTTCAAAAAAATTAATGTAGGTTTCTTTTGAAGGAGCACCCAATTCTGGATAAAAATATGTGATGGTATAATCTACTAGTTTTTTTAAATTCTCAGTGTCTTTACGTGCAGCAAATAATTCAAAATTACCAAAACGAATAAATGTTGGTGCAAGTCTGCTCACAATCGCACCTTTTTCGTAATCTGCATTACCGTTGTAAAGCATATCCCTTAACACAGTGTCACCAGACAGCATTAAACTTAACGCTCTAGTAGTTGGCACACCCAAATAATACATGGCTTCGCTGCACAAATATTCGCGAATAGACGATCTTAAAACAGCATAACCATCGCCTTGTCTCGAGTATGGAGTTTCGCCAGACCCTTTGAGTTGTATGGCCCAACGCTTGTTGTTATGACTGACTTCAAATAAATTAATTGCTCTACCATCACCTAGCTGCCCTGCCCAATTACCAAACTGATGACCAGCATAAGCCATAGCATAAGGGTTTGTTTTAGGATAAACATTTGAACCAGAAAAGAGGTCTAAAAATGCTTTTGAATGGATTTCATTTTCGTCTAACCCAATCGCTTCTGCCATGTCTTTAGACGCATGAATTAGTTTTGGTTGCGTTGGGACTTTTGGTGTTACGTAAGAGTGTGTGGCTTTAAAAACTTGCCGTCTTGTGTTTTCAGTGATAGGGTCTGAAGGTAATTCTGTAGTAAAGGTATTATTTATATTTAACTGCATTTGCAAATGCTTTTTGGCTTTGGCACATAGAAAAAGTAAATTTACGTGGTGCTATTAGTAATTATTTGAAACAAATCTCGTCTATAAAGTAGTCGTAAAAACAGCATTGGCTTTACAAGAGACATCTACTTTAGCTAAGTTACTACATAGTAATTAAAAAAGGTTATAAATAATTCTTAAATTAGGCTCATATAAAAGCGTATGGAGAACATAATAATAGCGGTTGAAAAATATGTAATCACATATTTAAATAACAATTTAGATGCCTCATTTGTATATCATAATGTAGCACACACACAACGTGTTGTTAAAAAAGTAGATGAATTAACAACCGAAAGTACTTTAACTGATACCGAAAAACAACAACTTAAAATTGCCGCGTGGTTTCATGATATTGGGTTTACAAAAACCATTGAAGACCATGAAAAAGAAAGTGTTACCATAGCGACAGCCTTTTTAGAATCTCATAACATATCTATAGAGCATATAAATACTATTTCTG